>JAIDQZ010000037.1 GCA_029062005.1 Muribaculaceae bacterium
GAACCAGATAATGTCGGGGGGGGGGCTCGGCATAGTCCGCCTAAAGGAAGGGTTTAACTTCCTGCGGACCACCGTCAATCCGATCCAGCGTAAAGCCGTACGGGTATGCCGGGCGGGGTGCCGATGATAGCTCCCGCTTGGAGGCTTTGACGAATCATCCGTCTGTGTCGCGCTTCCTCCTTACGTCCAATGCGCCCGGACTTTGACACACGCCCGTGGTAGCCCGGTAATGCGACCATACACCCACTGCCTCTCTTTGGATTCGATACGCGCCGTGCATGGAAGCGAGGATTGCTCCTCTGACGATCTTCTTCTCCGTCCCCTACGCCTGCCATACTTCAGTTCCGGCAGGTCTTACGACTGAGACAAAAAAAGAAGAGCCGCATCGGTGGAAAAAATTGGCTCTTCTAAAGTCAAGAATCAGCACGTGACTCCTGTGATATTTTCAGACATCGCTTCCACCGATGCTGACGCAAAATTACAACGACAAATCCGAATACGCAATACCCCAAAAACCGCATACTTCGGCATATGTTAAAAATATTAACAATTAACTCAAAATGCTTGAACAATGTTTGAACATCAAAATAAAAACAATACAACTTATTACAAATCAACAAATTTCAAACGCAGTTACATTTGCATTTGAAATGAAACCAGCAAGAATAGCAGGACTCGCCATGCTTGCACTCCTATGGGTATGGCTCAGTGTTGGTCTTCTCACCTCCGCAAACGGATTCAATCTGAAAAACATCCTGATAGCGGCGATGAGCGGTATCATTATCTTTGTACCCTTATATAAGAAATATGTCAAGGGTGATAAGAAATAGCAAGAAATGAAACAAGAATCTGTACAAACGCCAAATATTACTGTCCGTACCAACGGCTACGGACTTCTTGACAGCATATCGTCGCCGGCAGATGTACGCAAACTGCGTCTCGACCAGCTGCCCGAGTTATGCTCTGATATAAGGCGTTATCTCATAGATAATCTTTCGGTAAATCCAGGACACTTTGCATCAAGTATGGGAGCCGTCGAGATAATTGTAGCTCTTCATTACGTATACAACACTCCGACCGATCACCTTTTCTGGGATGTCGGACATCAGGCATATGCACATAAAATCCTTACCGGAAGAAAGGAAGCTTTTACTACACAAAGAAAGAAAGGAGGCATAAGCGGGTTTCCCTCTCCACTTGAATCCGAATATGATACTTTCGTCACCGGACATGCATCAAACTCCATTTCTGCGGCCCTCGGCAGAGCAATAGCCGACAGGAATACTCCGGGACTTGAAAACAATAAGACGGTAGCTGTGATCGGCGACGCTTCCATAAGCGGAGGACTGGCTTTTGAGGGACTCAATAATGTGGCAAATAACCCTAATAATCTTCTCATTATACTGAACGACAATGAGATGAGTATAGATGCAAATGTCGGGGGACTACATTCATACCTTTCAGATCTCTCTACATCGGCAAGATACAACAAATGGAGGGCTAAACTATACAATGCCTTCCGCAACAAAGGAGTTGTCACTGAAAAAGGAAAAGGTCGAATACAGCGCTTTGCCAATTCGGTCAAAAGTCTGGTCAGTGGAAAACAGAATATTTTCGAAGGTCTCAATATAAGATATTTCGGACCGTTTGACGGTCATGACGTGATTAAGATTGTCAAGATCCTCACTGATATAAAAAATATGCAGACCCCTCGCCTGCTCCACCTCAATACAATAAAAGGGAAAGGCTACGGACCAGCAGAAAAGAATCCTGCCAAATGGCATGCCCCTGGTCTGTTTGATCCGGAGACAGGAGAGAAAATATGCAACGATTCTTCAGATAGTCCCCTTCCATGGCAGGAGGTATTCGGACGTACTCTCGTTGAGTTAGCCGCAAAAGATGACCGTGTGATGGGTGTCACAGCTGCAATGCCGAGCGGAACCTCTATCTCACGAATGCTTGCCGAATACCCTGAAAGAACTTTTGACGTCGGAATATCTGAAGGACATGCCGTAACTTTCTCTGCCGGACTTGCCACAGGCGGCAAACGCCCTTTTACTGCTATATATTCCACATTCCTGCAGCGTGCTTATGACAACATAGTCAACGATGTATGTATACAGGGACTCCCTGTCACTTTATGCATTGACAGAGCCGGCATAGTGGGAGAAGACGGTGTGACGCATCACGGACTTCTCGATATTGCCTATCTGCGATGCATCCCCAATCTGTTGGTTGCTGCCCCCGCAGATGAAGAGACCCTGCGCAATCTTATGCTGACATCGCTTAATTCAGACGGTCCGATGGCAATACGATATCCGAGAGGGAAAGCCACCACTAAAGAATGGAAGACTGAAATGAAAGTGCTTGAAATAGGAAAAGGACGTGTGTACGCAGAAGAAGAATCTTCCGATGTTGCAATCCTCACAGTCGGTCCGGCTCTTCATGATGCAGTCAAAGCAAAAAAAATTCTTGAAGAAGATGGTGTCAAGACCGATATATATGACATGATATGGGTGAAACCTCTTGACACATCACTCCTTAAAAAAATCACTGATAGCCATAAACTGATTATTACAGTTGAAGACGGAGTCTCGACCGGAGGATTTGGAAGCGCAGTCACGGAATGGTGTAGAGACAACAATAGCAGTGTGACAATAAAAACGCTTGGAGCTCCAGACTCGTGGGTGAGTCACGGTACCGTCTCAGAACTAAAGCATGATTGTGGATATGACAGTGATGGAATCGTAAAGACAGTCCGATCCGCGATTTCCGTTTTAAAACAGTAATCTATGAAAATCATCATTGCAGGTGCCGGGGAAGTGGGGACTCACCTAGCCAAGATGCTTAGCAATGAGAATCAGGATATAATTCTCATTGACAGCGATCAGCAAAAGCTTGACTCACTTGACTCCCATTATAATCTGATGACCCTCTGTGGCTCTACATCATCGTTTGAGACGATGCGTAGAGCCGGAATTCATAATGCCGATCTCTATATCGGTGTAACTCCTTTTGAGACAAGAAACATAACTTCATGTTCGATAGCGAAAAAACTTGGAGTCAGAAAGACTGTGGCAAGAATAGACAACTACGAATTCATGAAGAAGGAGAATCGTCTTATTCTCAAGGAACTCGGAATAGACACTCTGATATATCCGGAGTATCTTGCTGCACAAGCTATAGATCTCGCTCTCTCCCACAACTGGGCAAGATATTGGGGAGAGATGGGAAATGGACAGCTAATAATGATAGGTGTGAAGATTCGTGATAATTCCCAGCTTTGTGGAGTAAAACTACGGGAACTCCCAGTGTCGGCACATCATTTTCATGTGGCTGCAATCAAAAGAAATGCCGAAACCGTAATACCGGGTGGCAATAACTCAATTGAAAAAGACGATATAGTCTATTTTATCACTACTCCACAATATGTGGAGGAGGTACGTGAGCTATGCGGGAAAAAGACAAGAATCATCAAAAAGGTGATGATCATGGGTGGAAGCCAGATCGCATTACGGTTCTGCTACGAGTTTCATGACAGATATCAGATCCGCCTGATCGATATCGATAGGGAAAGGTGTGAGTATCTTGCCACCGAGATTCCTGAAATCGAAGTCATCAACGGCGACGGCAGGGATGTCGAGGTGCTGAGGGAAAACAATGTGTATCAATATGATGCTTTCATGGCATTGACATCAAAGTCTGAGACCAATATTCTCACATGCCTTACAGCAAAAGATTTCGGAGTGCCCAAGACAATCGCTGATGTGGAAAACCTTCAGTTCTATAGTGTGGCAGAGAGTCTTAATATAGGCACTTCAATCAATAAGAAACTGATGGCTTCGTCGAGTATCTTTCAGATATTGCTTGATTCAGACGAATCAAATTCGAAGTTTCTCGCTTTGGCGGATGCTGAAGTATGTGAACTTGAAGTAAAGGAGAAAGCAAAAATCACTAAAGCTCCTGTAAAGGATCTAAAACTTCCGTGGGGCATGACTCTTGCCGCTCTAATACGGAGAGACGGGAAAGCAGAGCTGATCGGTGGTATGACACAAATTCATGCAGGCGATAAGGTAGTTGTATTCTGCCTGAGCGGCACAATCTCAAAGATAGAAAGGTGGTTCAGCTAAAATTCAGACATAATGCGTACGTAAATATGCGTATGCTCCTGCGCACGATCGGATGGCTGCTTATGGTCCTTTCCGGATTCATGCTGTTTCCGCTTTTAACCGCCATAATTTATGGTGATTCCGAGATAAGACCAATTGTCATATCCATGGGCATAACATTTGGTTGCGCCGTTGGCTTGATGAGCCTTAAGCCAAAGAGCAAGGAGATGGGTAAAAGGGAGGCTATACTTCTTACTTCTCTGATATGGGTGATTCTGTCGCTTTTCGGCATGCTTCCGTTTCTACTATGCGGCACACACGATAGCGTCAGCGATGCTTTTTTCGAGACAATGAGTGGGTTTACCACAACAGGCGCATCCGTGCTAAGTTCCCTAAAGGATGTGCCTCATTCACTTCTTTTATGGAGATGCCTTCTTCAATGGATCGGGGGATTGGGTATTATCCTGTTCACACTCGCAGTGGTGCCAATGCTCAATAACAAAGGGGGCATGTTGATGTTCAACGAGGAAGTAACCGGTATAACACATGATAAACTTCGTCCGAGAGTGAGCAATACTGCCAAATCTTTGTGGGCAATATATATTTGCTTCACGATAGCATGTATATTGCTGCTGTGGATTTCGAGGATGAATCTTTTCGAAGCCATATGTCACGGACTGTCCACAATGTCAACCGGAGGATTTTCAACCGATGATATAAGCATACGAGATTGGAACAGTCCTTATATTATCATTATTCTCACCGTGTTCATGTTTATCGGAGGTGTCAATTTCAATCTCATTTTCGCATCGGTATATGGAGATTGGAAAAAGCTATTAAAAAACGATGCTTTCAAATGGTTTTGCAGAACACTTATTTTTGGCTATCTTGTGTTCACAATCTCCATAATAGCAATGCGTCACGTACATTCCTGGCAGGAAGTGACTATAATTCCCCTTTTTCAAAGTGTATCCATTCTCACTTCAACAGGTCTTGTGGTACCTCACTTTGAGCAATGGGGTGCCGTGTCGTTTATTGTAATGCTTATATTCATGGCTGTCGGAGGATGTGCAGGAAGCACTTCAGGAGGTGCAAAGATCGACCGATTCATAATATTTTTCAAATTTCTGAAAAATGAAATGTACCGCACAATGTATCCTTCTGCCATAAGGACCGTGACTGTCAACGGGAAAGGCACTTCCTATGTGATAGTCATGAAAGTTCTCGCATTCATTGCGCTATATTTTTTGGTGATATTAATCGGTGGATTTCTGCTGACAGTGATAGGTGTACCCTTTGAAGACAGCTTTTTCTATTCTCTTTCCGCAATCTCCAACGCCGGAATCGGAACTGAAGTTGAACAGGGTGTTTCCTGTTATTCCATTATTCCCGATGCGGCAAAATGGATACTTAGTTTCATCATGCTCACAGGTCGTCTTGAACTTTATACGATCCTTCTGCTTTTCACTCCGGCATTCTGGAAAAAGTAAAAGACAGGGGCAGCCATATAGACCGCCCCTTCGGATTATTTAAGCCATGTGTCATTATTGGGCTGCTATGCAGTATATCTTCTCTGCTATGTCCCTATTTATCCTGATATAATTACCGAAGACCTCACCCTTGTTTTCTGTCACTTTTTCAGCAAGCAGCTTCACATCAGGATTTTCTATTCCCAGTTCTTTCATGCTTACAGGCATTCCTATTGATGAAAGGAATTTCTTTAATTTTTCAATGCCCTCGTCAGCAGCTTTATAATCATCATCCTCATCAATGTCGAAAACACGACGGGCAAACTGAGCGAGTTTTCCGGGATTTTCCTGCAATGCATATGTCATCCAAGCAGGGAACATAACTGCAAGACCGGCACCGTGAGTTACATCGTAGACAGCACTGAGTTCGTGCTCAAGACCATGTGTAGCCCAGTCTTCTTCCCTGCCGCCGCTGCACACACCGTTATGCGCCAGAGTTCCGCTCCACATAATATTTGCACGAGCATCATAATTCTCAGGCTCCGCAATAATCTTGGGGGCTTCGGTAATGATTGCTTTTAAAAGACCTTCTGCTATACGATCCGTGATTTCCACCTCGGGCGTATTTGAAAAATATCTTTCCATGATGTGAGCCATCATATCTGTGATTCCGGCAGCAGTCTGATAAGGAGGAAGAGTAAATGTAAGCTCCGGATTCATAAGAGCGAATTTAGGACGAAGAACATCGCTTCCCATTCCCAGTTTATGCAGACCGTCAAGTTTTGTGATCACTGTATTTCCAGATCCTTCGCTGCCGGCTGCAGGAATAGTCAGTACCACACCTACTGGAAGAGCCTTTTTTACTTTCGACTTTCCACAGAAGAAATCCCAGAAATCTCCATCGTAGGGAATCGCAGCTGCAATTGCCTTGGCAGTATCTATTGAACTTCCGCCACCAACCGCAAGCACAGAGTCAATACCTTCTCTTTTTGCGATCTCTATTCCTTCATAAACCTTGGAGTCAACAGGATTCGGCTGAACTCCTCCAAGTTCGGCGTAGCGTATGCCGGCGTTGTCGAGACTTTTCCTCACACGGTCAAGAAGTCCGGATTTTATGACAGATCCCTTACCATAAACAACAAGAGGCTTCTTCATTCCAAATGCATCAAGCTCTTCGGCAACCTTATTCTCAACTCCCCTCCCGAATACATACTTCGTAGCTGGGAAAAACACAAAATTATTCATAAGAAGTCATCAAAATATTATTTGCATTTACTATACCGTCCAAATTTTTTAAGAGGTCAATGATAACTGTATCTGAAGGAAACCTTGCTGTCCGAACTTATTTTATTCACAAGAATGGCAGCTCGATAATAGGTAAACCAATCATCTTCAGCATCTGAATTCGCATCGGGATAAACAGTATCGAAGTCTGATTGAAATGCATAAATTTGATCAGCGTTATCATAATACCAGAACAATCTGTGACTCTTTACGTAACCCGGAATAATGAAATAGTGAACCAATAACGTGTATCGTGTAAAATCAATATCCATCAACTTTAAGTCTGTCATATTGATGTTTGGCTCATTCGGGTACTCTGCTTCAGAATTGATCACAAATCCTTTTCTGGGATATTGACGTCTTTCTTCAGGAGTGAGACTGCCCCAGTCAACTACTTGCGATCGGGGTTCGAATTCCTTCACGATTTCCTTATGGACATAAATACCTTCGTCATCATGTCTGTCACAAGATATCAACAGGCATACTACGGCAAACAATACTACATTGAAATATTTCATACTTATACAATTAAGATATAAGCTATAACGAATTCTTCGGTATATTTATTGCCTTATCCTGTGCGCACATTTTTATGAAACAGGAACTACAAGCTCAATTGCCTCTTTTCCGGTTATTTCAATAATCTTAATCCTGACGATACATACATTCTTTAAAAATTTATTGATTTCATGTGACGGATCAATTCCTGGAGAATATTTCTCGCACAATAAACTAAGGGCATCCTCAATCTTCTTTTGATCCAATATTATTTCTGCATGACCGAATACGATCACGCTCCTGAAATATGAAGTGAATTCCTCCGGAACCACGTCATCCTTGTCTATGATGCATAACGAGCATTTAGGATTGCGCCTTATAGCATCAATCTTATGTCCTTGCCGTGCACAATGTAGATAAACAAAGCCATCAGCATAGACATAGTTGATTGGAACCGTATATGGATAATCATCATCTCCGGCTACTGCCCACACCGCAACTCGTCCGCCTTTAAGAATCCTGATGCTTTCTTCCATCGGCAGTAGCTGTCTGATCCTTCTCATTCTTCTTTCCATATTCATCCCAAGACCTTTAGTCCTATTATTGAAAGTATCAGGGTAGTGATAAAGAAAATTCTCCAGAAAGTGGCAGGCTCATTGAAGAAAATGATACCTATAAGCACAGCACCGACAGCCCCAATTCCGGTCCATACCGGATATACCGTACCAATCGGAAGACGCTCCGAAGCCTTCGCCATAAGAAACATGCTCAGTCCTAAAGCAAGCATAAACCCTAACCACCAGCCCCAGAGTTCATGCCCCGAGGCTGTCTTGGTCTTGCCGAGACAGAAAGTGAACGCTACCTCCATACATCCGGCAATGATCAATATGATCCAACTCATATCATAAGGTTCTGGAGCGATTGGAATGAAACAGCTCCCTGGTGGTTGATATCCATTTCCATCAACTCCTTTAGGTATTTATCAGAGCGCTTATAATTTCCAAGTCCATATTCTCCTAAAGCCAGCATGTAAAGACAGTGCTTTCGGTTTGATTCGTTCAGATCTCCGTCCCATATCATAAGATCAGGAAGAGAGACTGCGAAATAGTCCATCTTTACCTCATCATGATAGTGTTGACGACCGAAGTTAACGAGCTTGTTGAAGTATGAGCGAGCTTTATTCTCGTCTCCGAGTGCCCTGAACGCAAGCCCCGCATAGAAAATCTTATCAGGTTTCGCATCATTGTAATACATGGCAGCAGCGGGTTCTGTTGGACCCTCAGTAGCCTTTCTGAAACATTCCTGAGCCTTGTCCGATTCTCCAAGTGCATCATGGCATAGTCCAAGAAGATAGTAGAAATCGTTTTCCTGCGCGCCATAAAGCTTTCCTTCGCCTAAATGTACCGGATATTCAAGACATTCTTCAAGCAAAGAAACTGCATCTGAATAATTCGAATCTGCTATCGCCTTTTTCGCAAGCTCAAGCCTTGAGATCTGATATTGACCAGAGACCTTCCCCTCGCCTCCTTCCCAGGGATGGAAAATATGATTATCAAGCAATTCCTTAGCCTCAGAAAAACGTCCAGTCTGATTTAATAACGTGATACGCTCAAGAACGAGGTCATCGCGTTTTTCGGTCAGATCAAGATGTTCATCAAGTATACGGAGCCTGTAGTCATGTGGATAGCCAAGACGTCTGTATAGCTGATCAAGCTCCATGAGGATCCGACCGTCATTCTTGTCAAGATCAAACGCCTTCTCCATATATCTCACAGCTCTTTCTCCATCATTCAGTTTGTTGAAGCAGCACAGTGCGAGATTTCGCCACACAGTAGGATATTCCGGATTCAATTCAAGCGCCTTTTCCCAATAGTTTCGCGCCACTTCATATTGTCTCTTGTCATAAAAAATATTACCAAGAAGATAATTAGCATTCGAATCAGAAGGATTATAAACAAGGGCGGTCTGTAATGCCACTATGGCATAAAGGGAATTAGGGAAACATCCTGCAGGACTCTTTTCGGCTGCCTCTTTCCACATTACCTCAGCCTCCGTAGTCTTTCCAACTCGACATAGCGCATATCCTTTATAATATAAAGTCATAAGCGTCAGAGCTCCACACTCTTCAGATGTCTCAAATATCCTTAACGCAATATCATAATGACCCGATTCCATAAAGAGCAGCGCCAGCTCATCATAGTTATGAGAATCCCCGCGAAGCAGGGATATAAGTCTATCCTTATCCTTTCGATCGCCGGATATATGATATTTTACATATAGTGAGCCCAAATTCAACGGATCTTTAGCAAGCGATTCATCACATAAAGCTATCGCCTCTTCTTTTCTTCCGATTTGATTAAGCAACAATGCTCTCAATGTCCTTGCACCATGATTGTGCCAATTTCGATTCAGACTCCGCTCCGTCTCATAAAGAGCGTCTTCTATACGTCCTTGCATGGATGAGATTCTCGCACATTCGAGATATCCAGCATCCTGCCATGCTGCATTCCACGTTGACTTGTAGAATCTTGAATAAGCCTCGTCATATCTGCTTTGATATTTAAGTGCGACACCGAGGTTGAAAAGAGGTTCACCGTCATATGGATTCGGATTCCGTCTGGTGATGACTTTTACAGCATTCAGCAGATATTTCTCTGCAACATCAAAACGACCTTTACGGAGGTACCACAGACCAAGGGCATTATTGCATCTGTAATCATCCGGATCTCTCCTGAGCGCTTCCTCATAATATTCTACCGGCGAGAAAGTGGCATGGCGATACTGCTCAAGATGCAATCCTGTCAAATATAGCTGATCGTTAGTCTTGATTTCATTCGGAGACAAGGCAGCCTCGGCAGCGTCGGGAATGGGACGTATGTCATCTGGTTCAGAATGCCAACATAGTCTGCCAGAGATTCCCCATGTCACTTCTACGGTGATTCCTTCAAATTCATTACCTTTCAAAGGAATTATTTTCGAGTAGACATTCTCCGGTGACAGCATTTTTGTCTCCTCATACAAAATCTCACCGTCCTTACCTCGCATTACTATTTGGAAAGTTTCTTTTTTTGTTGCAAACAGACGCAGTTCCACACTCTTACCCTCTTCAGCCGGATCAATATTCATAAGGATATCTCTCGCAGCGTTCTTTACCATGCCAAGTTCACGATAAGGGAGAAAATATTGAGTGAACTCTTTTTCTTCAAACGGCATGAGCCATGAGAAGTCAGGCTGATTCTCTGTATATACACCTGCCATAAGCTCGATGTATGGACCATCCTCGTCTGTCAGGTTACGGTCCCAGGCTCGTCCGAAATCTCCATTTCCCCATGTCCACTGCTTCTTGCCCGGACTTACATGATGACTTGCCACGTGTAGCATTCCTGCTTCCGTATCGAACTCATATCCGCCTTCAAAATCATATTTTGAGTTTACACCCATATAGCTTGTGGGAACAAATATGTTCTTATAGTTGGCGATGTCCACTCCTGCGGAATAGTCCATCTTATAATATGTTCCAGTAGCTATCGGGAAAGATGATACAGCCCTCTTGCCATGATCGAATACTGCATTTATATCCGGCGGGAACACTGATCTGTAATGGTCATTGACCGACACTGCCGGATTTGCCCACCAAAGAAAGGTCTGAGGCAGATCGGTGGGATTATATAGCACTCCTTTTATCTCAAGATATGCACATCCGGGATGCAGAGTGAAACCAGCCATACCTTTCTGATGAAACATTCGTTCCGTCTCCCCTACCCATACTGTGACAGATCCATCCTGATGTTCCTCTATGGTGCAGTCCACCGGCAAATAAGTCGACGGGCGGTGATGCTGTGGCCAATTGAATTCTATACCTCCTGATATCCATGGACCGGCAAGTCCTACAAGTGCCGGTTTTATAACATGATTGTAATACACAAAATGACGCTTCTTGATCTTATCGTACGCCATCTGGATGCGTCCTCCAAGCTCCGGAAGCACCATCACCTTTATATATTCATTCTCAAGAAAGACGGCATTCCACTCATGATCGCATTTTTCATTGGATATGGATTCTATCACATGATAAGGATATACTGCACCCGATGAGCCTTGATACACTCTGTTTTCAAGAAATATTGGATTTTTTTCCTGTTCTCCAACTTCATAAGTAGGAATTACTACTTTTTCTTTCCAAGCCTTTACCATTGTGCTTTAATTTATATTGTTATGATGCAAGCCGTAATCATTGACAATTGATCATTAATCATTGCTTGACCAGTTCCTTTTCAATTTCTTCAAGAGTCTTACCCTTGGTTTCAGGCAGTTTCCTGCCGAAATATAAAAATCCTGCAAGGCATATTGCAGAATAGAGCCAGAATGTGCCATAGCTTCCGAGAGAAGCGTTAAGAAGCGGAAAACTATATGTAAGCGTGAAGCATCCTGTCCACAAAGCAAAAGTGCATACCGCCATGGCGACACCTCTTATCTTGTTCGGGAATATTTCTGCAAGAAGCACCCATGTCACGGGTCCGAGTGTCATGGCATAACAAGCGATTGCAAGCATGACTAAAATAACCATAAGAAATCCGGAGACCTTGAAATAATAACAGCTTCCGAGTATCAGATATATGGCAAAGAGACCACCGGATCCAATCAGCATCAGCAACTTGCGTCCTATCTTGTCCACAGCATACAATGCGACAAACGTAAATACAACATTGGTGATACCCGTAAGGACTATATTGAAAAGCATATCTCCAAGATCGTAACCGGCATTTGCGAATATTTCCTGGGCATAATTGAATATGACGTTGGTGCCACACCACTGCTGGAAGGCTGCAATTATTATTCCGAGAATTATAAGCGAAAGATATGGTTTTCTAAAAATAGTTGCAAGCCTCCTATTATCTTCATTATTTGAATTTCCGGCTGCCTTTATAGCCTCCAATTCAACCTTAGCATAGCCTTTCCCTCCAATCTTCTCAAACACTTCTTCCGCTTTTTCATCCTTTCCTTTTATCATCAGCCACCTTGGACTTTCGGGAATGAACAGCACAAGCAAAAGGAATACTGCTGCAGGAAATGCCTCTGCCCAGAACATCCATCTCCAACCCATCTGACAGTTCCACGAATCGATTGGCGGCAATTCCATACCGGCAGGCATCGGTTCGGCTATAAGAAGATTGACAATCTGAGCCGCAAGAATACCGAGTACAATAGTAAGCTGATTTATAGAAACCATCCTGCCTCTTGTGGCGGATGGTGACACTTCCGCAATATACATGGGCGACATACCTGAAGCAACCCCAATGGCAACCCCGCCTATTAGGCGGGCTACAAGAAACGGGACAAAAGTGTCTACAGCACCTGTCATATAGGCGGAGACAAGGAATACTACAGCTGATAAAAGAAGCAACGGGCGACGACCCCAAAGATCGGAAAATGAGCCTGCCACCATAGCCCCGAACAGACAGCCGGCAATTGCTATACTCATGGCAAGACCCTGCATGGCGGGATCTCCACTGATTCCGAAAAATGTCTCATAAAAGGGTTTGGCACCGCCTATCACCACCCAATCGTAGCCGAATAACAGACCACCCATTGCCGAGACACAACATATGAAATAGATGAATGTTTTGTTTAATTGCGTATTCATGGCATCAGATTATATTGTATCATCTTTTACTTCTGCAAATTAAAGCCTTCGATACGAATTATCACCCGGCTTCTACTGCAAAATTATACCAAAATTTCCATTTATGCAAATCCATAAATAAAAATCCGTTAATCATGAAATGACTGCTGATTTTTTTGCATACATCAGTTTTTTTTAATAATTTTGAATCCTATTTACTATATCAATAAAGTCAGGAGCAGACTCCGGCATAACGAATTTAATATATAACCTAAACATTGTGAATATAACAAGCCTCTTCCATATCATCGGATTCCTATGTTCGGTCTGCATCTTTCTTGCGTCGTCAATGCAGTCACATGCGGAGAACAACATTGAATTCAATGGCATAACATATACTCTCTCAGAAAGCACTGTTTTGCTTGATGCTGAAGGTATTTATGGATATGATGAGGCTTGCAAAGACCCTGTAGAAGCATTCGATCGAATCAATACCAACGGCTCAGATGCCATTCTTCTTGTGGCTCCATCAGTCTATTGGCTTGACGATCCTGACGATCCTGATGTCAGGACTGACAAGGGTGGCACACCATATGCTGTAAGGATTAAATGTGCATCACTGAAAATCGTCGGTCTCTCAGTCAATCCTGAAGACATAGTATTTGCGGTAAACAGAGGACAGACACAAGGGGCTGAAGGCAACTTCACAATGTTTCATTTCTCGGGTTATAGTCTGGAGACCAGGAATATTACCTTTGGAAACTATTGTAATACGGATCTCGTCTATCCTCGCAATATAAAATTAAACCGTAATAGACGCAAGGCTGCAATAGTTCAGGCACAGATAGG
Source organism: Muribaculaceae bacterium (assembly GCA_029062005.1). Classification (GTDB taxonomy): domain Bacteria; phylum Bacteroidota; class Bacteroidia; order Bacteroidales; family Muribaculaceae; genus Lepagella. The sequence goes on from JAIDQZ010000037.1 coordinate 13,833, forward strand.
TATATGCGAGGACACTGACAGGTTGTTTGCTGAAAACTGCCGTTTTATAAGCAGGCTAAACCTTTGCCCTTTTGTCGGGGCCCGGCGCAGTCTTTACGATAACTGCTATTTCGAATGTACCGATGATGCTCTGTCTGGTTCGGCAGTCTATCTAAACTGCCGTTTCTGTTTTTTCAGCAGCAAACCCTTCTATTCTACGGCTGAGACAGGAGCGGTATTCCTTAACTGCGATATAACTTGTCTCGGTTCAGGCGTTCAGTACTTCACTAAAGTTCCCGGTCAGGTCACAGTTATAGACACAAGATTCCACTCAGAGAAACCAATAGATATCAAGTGGACACACGATGCCTCGGATATAATCTGCCGTCAGGAGAACGTCACTCTTAACGGCAGACCTTACATCATAGACGCAGATCGACCCGAGCTTGGTCCCCTGCTCGTCAGTTCCGGTTTGAGGAATGCTTATAAATTTGATCATCGAGGACAATCTGTCTACAATCTTCCCAATCTTCTCAATGGATATGACCGCTGGGATCCGAAAGATTTGAATGCGACAGTTGCTCAAACAGAATCAGAAACCGGTATGAAATTGACCGGGCTTCCTGTTGGACTCCGGATAACGACTGAAAGACCAAAGTTTCTTTTCAACGGGGATGAGACCCGCATCCTTTACACTCCACTTCTGTGGGGAGGATATCCTGCATGTGAGACGAAGTGCATCACATACGTGGCAAAAAATAAACTGCCGGAAGAAAAACGTGTCGTAATTCCCATCTTGACTCAAGATGGTCTCAACGGTCATCTGTCACTTACTATTGAGCCAAATCTCCGAATTGCTCCTAAATTCAAACGTAAGCCAAAAGTAATCTATGATGAAAAGGAGGGTAAACTCCGTGTAGACTATTCATTGTCCGGAAAAGGAGAGGATGTAAGTGGAATATCTTGGACTCGAATATATAATGAAGACAGCATAAAATATATATCCTTGTCAGATGCCGATGCTCCTAAAGGAAGATTTTTCTCTCCGAAAGCTGGAGATCTCGGATATGGAATTGTCGCGATTGTGTTTCCGCAATATAAGGATTCGCATTGCGGATTGCCCGAGGCATCACAAGTGTTTGAAATTTCAGACCAACGTATGATTGAAGAAATTCCGGAATCGCACCTCTCTACCGATTTCAGTGACATTCCGATATGGAAATGGAAAACCGGCATACCGGGAATATGGAACTTTGATGTGTTCAAACCCTATGATACATCTCACGTGGATTGGCAAGCGACCGACGGTCCGGGCTGGTATTATGGCAAGGGCTTTGATGCATCTACGGGGACAGGATTGGTGCAAAATGAAAAAGGTGCCAGAATGAGTTATATTCCTGTTCGCGACGAATGTCACGACATGACAGTATCACTCATAGCAGAACCCGCAAAAAGCGGCGGACAGGGATTTGGCAGTGCGACAACTCAGTATATGGACATATGCGTCAAATTTGATCCCTTGAATCTTAATGGATATGCACTTAGGATTGAACGAACACCGGATCATGACCGTGCAGTAAGGTTTTCTCTTATAAAGTATGAAGACGGTCACACTTCTGTCATATCCGATGAAGTGATCAGTGACTGCTTCCGTAACCCGTGCCATATCAATGTTGGCATCACGAACGGTATATTCCATGCCACAGCTTATACTGAAGCTCCTCAGCCGGAACGAAAATGTTGCGATGATGTAGTGGATAAAGTCGAGCTAATCGTCCCGATTGAATATAGTGGCTCCAACACCGGTTTCTGTATCCAGCATACCGGTTCAACGGGACCATCCTCCACACTCTTACGTGACCTTGAGATCAATTGGAAATAAATTAACCAAAAATATAAACCTATGACAAAATTATCTTTCTTTCTATCAGCTGTGACTCTCGGATGCCTAATGGCACCAACGGTTTCCGCAGATGTCTCCAAGGCATATGTCTCCGACCTTGGCAACGGAAAGTATCAGAATCCGATCATCAATGCAGACTATTCTGATCCTGACGTTGTCCGTGTAGGCGACGACTACTACATGACCTCATCAAGCTTTGCAAACTTGCCAGCTCTTCAGATCCTTCACTCCAACGACCTTGTCAACTGGACCCTTGTCGGAGCAGTGGCAGACAAGCTCCCTGACGAAGCATTCGACGGTGTAAGCCATGGAAATGGAGTATGGGCTCCGTCAATTCGTCATCATAACGGAAAATACTACGTGATGTACGGCGATCCTGACCGTGGCATATATGTGGCAGATGCCGTTGATCCGAAAGGTCCATGGAGTCCTCTTAGGCTTATTTATCCTGCTGTGGGTGTAATTGACCCATGTCCTTTCTGGGATGAAGATGGACGAGCATATATCGCCCACGGATATGCAGGCAGCCGTGCCGGAGTAAAGAGCATACTTGGCATGATAGAGATGACACCGGATGCGACAGGTGTAATCGGAGTAGACCGTGTGATATACGACGGTCACCTTGAAAATGAAACCATAGAGGGCGCCAAGATGTATAAGAGAGGTCCTTGGTATTATATATTCTCTCCTGCAGGGGGAGTTGCCACTGGCTGGCAGGTTGTGATGCGCAGTAAGAATCCCTGGGGTCCATATGAGCAGCGCAATGTCATGGAGCAGGGCAATACTGACATCAACGGACCTCACCAGGGAGCGTGGATAGATACTCCCGACGGAAAGGAACACTGGTTCATACACTTCCAGGACAAAGGTCCGTACGGTCGTGTGATAAATCTCGAACCAATGGTATGGAAAGAAGACGGATGGCCGGTAATCGGTGTTGACAAGGACGGCGATGGCAGGGGCATTCCAGTAAGAACATATACAAAGCCTAATGTGGGAAAAAAATATGCTGTATCAACACCACAGGACAGCGATGAATTTGACTCCACAACTCTCGGCTATCAATGGCAGTGGAATGGAAATCCGCAACCACTGTGGTATTTCTGCGATGCGGAGAATTCCGTGCTGCGTCTTTTCTCGCACAATACTCCGGGAGCAAAGAATCTTTACGACATGCCGAATGTGCTTATGCAGAAATTCCCCAACGAGAACTTCACAGCTACCGCCAAAGTATCGTTTTATCCAAGAGAAAAAGATGGGAAAAAGATGGTGGGAGAAAAAGGTGGTCTTGCCGTGATGGGTTACAACTTCGCCACACTCGCACTCGAAAGCCGCGAAGACGGGATATATCTCGTGCAGACTGATTGCGTAGGAGCAAACAAAGGTAAGGATGAAGTAGAGACAGCAGCTGTACGGCTCGACTCCAATGGTCCTGTCTGGCTTCAGGCCGTAGTAAAGATGACTGGCAAGAAAAATCCAAAGGCAAAACCAGACTACAAATGCACTGTAACATTCCGTTATAGTCTCGACGGCAAGAAATTTTCAGATTTCGGACGACCGATGGACGTAAAAGAAGGACATTGGATCGGTGCAAAGGTCGGTGTATTCTGTACTCGTCCCTGGAAGAGCAATGACAGCGGATGGCTTGATGTTGACTCGTTTACAATCGACAAATAATCACACAAATCATCCACTTGCAAAACCACATCAAATCCAAAGTTATCCAAAATATTTTTTATATAATTATTAATCAATAGTTTATAAATTACACATCTCTAAAAAGTTTTCCAAAATAATTTTTGCGAAAACTTTTTAGAGATTATTTTTGTAAATAAAAGTTTTTTGCGTAACTTTGCATTCCGAAAAAATCAACCAGAAAATCCAATCAAAAACACTCCGATGATACAGACTATACAAAAGCGTGACGGCCGCATAGTAGGATATAATGAAGAAAAGATCAAAGCTGCAATCCGTAAGGCTATGCTCGCCACAAAAAACGGTGAGGATGAATCGCTCATACAGAGGATCACTGACCGTATCGGTATGACAGGGAAGGAACGCATGACTGTGGAAGACATCCAGGATCGGGTTGAGATCGAACTTATGAAATCGGCCCGCAAGGATGTGGCAAAAAAATATATTGCATACCGCGATCAGAGGTCTATAGCACGTCGTGCCAAGACACGGGATATTTTTCTGGAGATCATCGAAACCAAAAGCAATGATGTGACAAGGGAGAATGCAAACATGAATGCAGATACTCCCGCAGGCATGATGATGAAGTTTGCCTCTGAGACCACAAAACCGTTCGTTGACGACTACCTTCTCGACAATGAAGTGAAACAGGCGGTAAAGAACAACTACCTTCATATCCATGACAAGGACTACTATCCGACCAAGAGTCTAACATGCGTCCAGCATCCACTCGACCATTTGCTTGACAACGGGTTCGTCGCCGGTCATGCTGAAAGTCGTGCACCAAAGCGTATAGAGACTGCCGGAGTTATAGCTTGCATATCACTTGAGACTGCTCAGAATGAAATGCACGGAGGACAGGCTATTCCTGCCTTTGATTTCTATCTCGCACCATTTGTCCGCACCACATTCAAGGAAGAGCTACGGGTACTGGAATCGCTAACCGGCAAAGACCTGTCTAAATATTATGATATGCAGGTTGAGGATTATGTAAAGAAAGATCTTGAGGGTCTCGACGGAGAAGCACGTCTTATACAGCATGCCGTAAACAGGACCGTAGGACGCGTGCACCAAGCCATGGAGGCGTTTATCCACAATATGAACACCATCCACTCCCGCGGAGGCAATCAGGTAGTGTTCAGCTCCATAAATTATGGAACTGACACATCTGCTGAAGGTCGATGTGTGATAAGGGAGATTCTAAACTGTACTTATGAGGGTGTCGGCAATGGTGCCACAGCAATATTTCCTATCCAAATATGGAAAAAGAAACGAGGAGTCAGCTATCTTCCTGAAGATCCCAACTATGATCTTTACCGCCTTGCGTGCAAGGTGGCGGCTAAACGCTTCTTCCCCAATTTTCTGAATCTTGACGCCACTTTCAATCAGCATGAACTTTGGAGGGCCGATGATCCCCGACGCTTCGAGTATGAGGTAGCCACAATGGGTTGCCGTACGCGGGTATTCGAAAACAGATATGGAAAAAAAACGTCGGTGGGCAGGGGAAATCTCTCATTTTCCACTGTCAATATAGTCCGCATCGCTATAGAATGTATGGGAATAAAGGATGAAAACGAAAGAATTGAGCGTTTTTTCGAACGACTTGATGACATTCTTGAAATTACTGCAAAGCAGCTCGACGATAGATATCAATTCCAAAAAACTGCGCTTGCAAAACAATTTCCACTCGTCATGAGCACTCTATGGACAGGTGCGGAAAAACTGGGACCCACAGATACTATTGAAAACGTCATAAACCAGGGAACCCTTGGCATCGGCTTTATCGGACTCGCCGAATGCCTTATCGCACTTACAGGAAAGCATCACGGTGAAAGCGAAGAAGCACAGAAACTCGGCCTGAGAATAGTAGGACATATGCGATCGAAAGTCAACGAATTCTGCGAGCGATATGGGCACAACTATTCAGTGCTCGCTACTCCTGCGGAAGGACTCAGCGGTCGGTTCACTAAAAGAGACAGAACGTCTTTTGGTGTTATCAAGGGTATTACAGATAAGGACTATTATACTAATTCAAATCATGTGCCGGTGTACTACCACTGCTCCCCGCGCCACAAAGCAAAGATAGAGGCTCCATATCATGAGCTGACGCGTGGCGGACACATTTTCTACGTTGAAATCGACGGTGACGCCACACATAATGAAGAGTGCATCATGCAAATCGTAGATATGCTCGATAAATACAACATGGGCTATGGATCCGTCAACCATAACCGTAACCATTGCCCCAAATGCGGCTACGAAAATGCTGATATGGAAATGAAAGAATGTCCTAAATGCGGCTCTAAATTCGAAACCATCCAGCGCATCACAGGCTACCTTGTCGGCACCACCGACCGCTGGAACTCCGGCAAACTAGCAGAGCTTAAAGACCGTGTAGTCCACAAGTAATATTGTGCAATGTCGGGACTTGCGGCTTGAGCATTCTCCCGTAGAGTCAAGCCATATGACACATAGATATAAAATTTTAGATATAATTAAAGGCACGACAGTTGACGGTCCGGGATTCCGGACCGCCATCTATTTTGCAGGTTGCCGCCACGCATGCCCAGGCTGCCATAACCCCCAGTCATGGGATTTCAACGCCGGTAAAGACATGTCACTTGAAGAACTGATGGAAGTTATTGAGGAAGAAGACTTTGATGTTACCCTCAGTGGCGGCGACCCTCTATATCATCCCGAAGAAATAGCTGCGCTTGCCAAAGCCATCTTTGAATCCGGCTATAAAGTCTGGCTATATACCGGCTTCACGATTGAAGAAATCCAAGCATCTGAAAGGCTGTCCCTCCCGCTTCCATTTCTCGACGCAATAGTGGAAGGACCCTACATAGCGGCGCTACGTGATCCTGACCTACCTTTCCGGGGAAGTTCCAACCAACGCATCATCCGCAACCCGCATACTCTATTATAAGCTCCATTTCCATTCTCCCAAAAATAAACTCTGAAGCCTGACACGATCAGACTCATAACCCACACATATTTGGTGGGAAATTTGTGCATCTCAAGAAAAAACACTAATTTTGCAGTATCAAAACCGAAACATATGGGATTTTTCAAAAAACTTTTTTCGAGAGAGAAAAAGGAACAACTCGATTCCGGACTCGAAAAGACTAAAAAAGGAGTATGGGACAAAATTACACGTGCGGTTGCCGGAAAATCCAAGGTAGACGATGAAGTCCTCGACAATCTTGAGGAAGTATTTATCACATCCGACATAGGCGTTGACACCTCCCTCAAAATAATAGAAAGACTCGAAGAGCGTGTGGCTCGTGATAAATATGTAAATTCATCCGAGCTTAACGAAATACTCTGTGAAGAGATTTCCCTGATGCTTTCCCGCCCGGACAAGGAGCCGGAACTCGGCGACTTTGAAATTCCGGATGACAAGAAACCATATGTCATTATGGTGGTAGGTGTCAACGGCGTAGGCAAGACTACCACTATAGGAAAACTCGCACATCAGTATAAGGCAGCCGGCAACAAGGTAATTCTGGGAGCAGCAGATACATTCCGGGCTGCAGCAATTGAGCAGCTTGACATATGGGGTCAACGCGCCGGTGTTCCCGTCGTAAAGCAGAAGATGGGCAGCGATCCAGCCGCCGTGGCTTTCGACACATTGAGCAGTGCGAAGGCACAAGGAGCCGATGTCGTGATCATTGATACTGCAGGACGCCTTCATAATAAGGTTGGTCTCATGAATGAACTTTCAAAAGTGAAGAAAGTGATGCAGAAGGTCGTGCCCGATGCGCCCCAGGAAATATTGCTTGTGCTTGACGGCAGTACCGGACAAAATGCCTACGAACAGGCAAAGCAATTTGTCGCAGCCACTGAAGTCAATGCACTTGCAGTCACAAAACTTGACGGAACTGCCAAAGGCGGAGTAGTGATAGGCATCAGCGACCAGTTTAATATTCCTGTAAAATACATAGGTATAGGAGAAAAAATGGAGGATCTTCAGATTTTTCATAGCGACGAATTCGTGAAGTCACTTTTCGGTAACGCCACGAAGTAATCTCCTTATAAATGCACTATGAAAAAAGGACTTATTGATGTCATTTCTCTCGGTTGCAGCAAGAATCTCATAGATAGCGAACGTCTTCTCAGGAGACTATCTGCAAAAGGATATGAAGTAAGGCACGATGCCGAGGATCCTAACGGAGAATGGGTTGTGGTTAACACTTGCGGATTTATACAGGATGCAAAAGAGGAATCAATCGACCTTATCCTGCAGCTTGGCAACCGAAAGAAACACCGGAAGATAGGAAAACTCGTTGTGATGGGTTGCCTGTCACAACGATATATGGACGATCTTAAGAAAGAGATCCCTGAGGTGGATGTCTGGTATGGCAAATACGATTGGAAAGATTTAATTGATAATCTACCGGATAAGACCGACGAAATTTATCATCGTCCAAAGGATTGGGAACGTTCCCTTACCACTCCGCCACACAGTACCTACCTGAAGATTTCTGAAGGGTGCAACCGCTTCTGCTCATTCTGTGCCATACCTCTTATAACCGGACGACATACGTCGCGACCCATTGAGGAAATTCTTGAAGAGGCGCATGAACTCGTAGGTAAAGGTGTGAAAGAATTCAATATCATAGCACAGGATCTCAGCAGCTACGGTACCGACTTATATGATCGCCAAGCACTCCCTGAGCTGATAGACCGTATGGCTCAGATCGAAGGCGTAGATTGGATAAGACTCCATTACGCCTATCCTTCTGATTTTCCCATGGAACTCCTTGACGTGATGGCTCGTCGTGACAACGTTTGCAAATATATCGACATTGCCCTGCAACATGTTTCCGACAAGGTCCTTGACAACATGCACCGCCATATTGATGGAGCTTCCACCCGAAAGCTGCTTGCTGAAATGCGAAAGAGAGTGCCCGGTCTCAAAATCCGTACCACTCTTATGGTAGGATATCCGGGAGAGGGTGAAAAAGAGTTTGATGAGCTTATTGATTTTGTAAAGGAACAGCGATTCGAACGTATGGGAGCATTTGCCTACAGCGAGGAAGACGACACATGGGCAGCCAAAAATCTTGACGACAATATTCCGGAAGATGTGAAACGGCAACGCCTAAACCGTCTTATGGAGATACAGCAGGAAATAGCTTACGGTCGTAATATAGATATGATCGGAAAGACTATAAAGGTCTTGATTGACAGAATAGAAGGCAATACCAGGATCGGAAGGACTCAGTGGGACTCTCCGGAAGTTGATCCGGAAATTTATGTCAATGGTTCCGAAGCTGACCCCGGAGATTTCATCAATGTAAAAATTACAAAGGCAGAGCCTTTCGAATTATTCGGTGAACTGGTTTAAATATAGACTACCCGGAGCTCATGATTTCATCATCGGAGCATCTCGAACCCTAATTAATGGTTTCGGGAAAGGCTTCGTCGTTGCTCCCTTTTATAATCCGGCGGAAGGAATGATGACCATTCCCCTCGATTTCTTGCCGGATGATAGGATAATGGAACCTGTCGCATCTGTTTTGCCTGAGTCCACCACAAAAGAGAGTCATGCCATAGAGATAGACTCGATTATAAAGTCATTGAATGGGGAAAGAGGTAAAACAGTGGCAGCAAGAGCATTATGTTTTGATTATAAAATAGACATCAACGCTACCTTCCACTCCCTTTGCAATGCTTATCCCTATGCATTCGTCTTCGCCTTCTCCACTGAAGCGACCGGAACATGGATAGGAGCCTCACCTGAACTATTGCTCAAAATAGAGGATCCATGTGTATCTACGATGTCACTTGCCGGAACAAGACCTTCAGATCAAACCGGCGAATGGGATGAAAAAAACATCGATGAGCAAAAAATGGTGACTGAATTCATCTGTAAAAATCTCGAAAAGAAATGCACAGATGTAACGACGGAGAATACCTACACAAGAAATGCAGGCGCAATATGCCATATTTGCACACCTATATCTGCCAAGCTGTCTTCAGGAGATGAATGCTCAATTATGGATATCCTCACCCTCCTCTCGCCTACTCCTGCTGTCTGTGGAAGTGATAGAGACACGTCATTGAAACTGATAAAGGAATATGAGGGCTTCGACAGGCATCTGTATGGTGGATTCTGTGGTCCTAATGATATTAATGGTGTCAAATCCTTCTATGTCATTTTACGTACGGCAAAATGCAACCCGGCAAAAACCTGCGTTTTCGCCGGGGGCGGTATCACTCCGCTATCTGACCATGAACAGGAATGGAATGAAACTGAATCAAAATTAAAAACTATAATAAAACATTTAAAATCAAAAGAGAAATGAAATTTAGAAATTTTCTTGCAATTTTCGTCTCTGCAGGATTCTGCTTCGGCACTCATGCCGAGCACCTGAAAAGTCTCGATCCGAAAGGAATCGATCCAAGCACTCCTGCTTCGGCAGACTTCTATAAACACGTAAACAAGGGATGGATGGATTCTCATCCTCTCACTCCAGAATATTCCCGATATGGAGCTTTCAATATACTGAACGATTCAAGCAACAATCGTGTACGTAGAATCGTGACCGGACTTGCAGCTACCAATCCTCAACCGGGAACCAATGCATACAAAGTGGCAACCCTTTATGAACAGGGTATGGATTCCATACGCCGCAATAAGCTCGGTGCCGAGCCAGTCAAACCGGCTCTTTCAAAAATTGAAGGGACACAGCACGATGGCATGACCGACCTAATGCTCTGGATGCATAAGAACTACAGCAGTCCGCTTTTCAACGGAGGTCCGCAAGAAGATCTCGCTAATTCACAGGTCTATGCCATGTATCTCGGAAGCAATGGACTCGGACTTGGCGACCGCGATTATTACTTGCTGAATGACAAGAGAAACAAAGACGTGCGCGAGGCATATCAGAAGCTCATAGAGAAGTACATGACTCTTGCCGGATACTCAAAAAAAGACGCAAAGAGAATCGTCAAAAGCGTAATGAAAATAGAGACAGCACTTGCCGACTCCGCCCTTACGCGTGAGGAAAGCAGAAATATTCCTGCACTCTACAATCCATTCAGCTATGAAGACGTAAAGGCAAAATGGAGCAATCTTCCTCTCGACAGATTCTTTATAGAGACGATGGACATCGAGGCTCCCGAGATAATAATCGTTACGGAACCGCGCTCTCTCAATGCTGCCAACAAGCTTGCGGCTGAACTTACCGACCGTGAACTCAAGGACTACTATGCATGGCTTGTAGTCAATGATTATGCTTCTTTCCTAAGCGATGACTTCGCTGACGCCGGTTTTGAATTCAACAAGGTGATGAGTGGTGTCCAGCAGCAGCGCCCGCGGTGGAAGAAGGCTCTTGGCGTTACTGAAGGTTATCTCGGAGAGGCTATAGGCGAACTATATGTGGAGCAATACTTCCCTCAGAGCTCAAAAGACTATATGATCGGTCTGGTAGAGAATCTCCGAAATGCACTCGGCAAACATATCATACATCTCGAATGGATGAGCGACGATACCAAAGTCGAGGCTCTCAAGAAACTCAATAAGTTTACTGTCAAGATCGGCTATCCCGACAAATGGAAAGATTATTCCGAACTTGAGATCGATCCTAACCTGAGCTATGCTGAAAACATCCACAATGCACGCATGTGGGCGCAGAAAGAGTATCTGAAGAAATGGGGTAAACCGGTAGACCGTACTGAATGGGCTATGACACCTCAGACCATCAACGCATACTATAATCCCCTCAACAACGAAATTGTGTTCCCAGCCGGCATTCTTCAGGCTCCCTTCTTCGATCCGGAGGCAAGTGATGCTGAAAACTACGGAGGTATCGGCGTGGTCATAGGACATGAGATGACCCACGGATTTGATGACCAGGGCTGCAACTTCGATGCAAATGGAAACATGGTCAACTGGTGGCAGCCGGAAGATGCAGCTGCTTTCAGCCAGCTAACCCAGGGACTTGCCGATCAGTTCAGCGCAGTTGAGATTCTCCCCGGGCTCTTTGCCAACGGGCAGTACACACTTGGCGAGAATATTGCAGACCAGGGTGGTCTGCGCATAGCCATGACCGCATTCCTTGACAGCCAGAAAAAGAAAGGTGTAGATGTCGAAAGCGAGGCTGCACTCATTGAAGGGCTGACTCCCGAGCAGGTGTTCTATATGAACTACGCTAACCTCTGGGCACAGAACATCCGCGAGGCAGAGATCCGCAATCTGACAAGCGGCGACGTGCACTCCCTTGGAGAAAACCGTGTAAACGTGACCCTGAAGAATATAGAACCTTTCTTTAATGCATTCGGCATAAAGGAAGGCGACAAGATGTTCCGACCTGTCTCCGAGCGCGTTATAATCTGGTAAATAAATAAAATTTGCAGATCATTCAGCGGGACACTATGTTGTCCCGCTTTTTTTTGTATTTCATGTTGCGATAATCGAAAATATTGATTAATTTTGCAGTGAAAAAAACGCGACGCTCCTCAAGGAGCAAAAAATATAAAGCTATATGAGCAATACTCTTCCACCCATCAAAGTATTTGCAGGAACCAGAAGCCACTATCTCGGCGAAGGAATCTGTAAGGATCTGGGCATTGAACTCGGCAAAATGAACATAGAGCATTTCGCCGATGGAGAATTTGAAGTGTGCTTCGATGAATCTATCCGAGGTGCCGAAGTATATCTCGTTCAGTCTACATTCCCTAATTCCGACAATCTGATGGAGCTTTTGCTGATGATTGATGCAGCAAAGCGTGCTTCTGCAGCAAGCATCAACGCCGTAATTCCATATTTCGGATGGGCACGTCAGGACCGTAAGGACAAGCCAAGGGTTTCCATTGCAGCAAAACTCGTAGCTGACCTTCTCAGCGTGGCAGGTATCGACCGTCTGATCACGATGGATCTACACGCCGATCAGATTCAGGGATTCTTCAATGTTCCTGTCGACCATCTTTACGCATCGTCTGTCTTCATTCCTTATATTGAAAGCCTTCATCTTGAGAATATGGTTATAGCCTCTCCAGATGTGGGTGGCGCAAAAAGAGCTAACTCTTATGCGAAGTATTTCGATGTACCTCTTGTGCTTTGCCATAAGCAGCGTGCCAAAGCAAACGTTGTGGCAAAAATGCAGGTAATTGGAGATGTCAAAGGCAAGAATGTGGTACTTGTAGATGACATAGCCGACACAGCTGGAACAATAACCAAGGCAGCCGATCTGATGCTTGCTGAAGGTGCCAATTCAGTTCGTGCACTTATCACCCATCCGGTGATGAGTGATCCTGCTACAGAGCGTATTCTCTCAAGCGGTCTGACCGAGATAATCTTCACTGATTCCATTCCTTATGGTAAAGAAAATCCAAAAGCCACAATATTGACAGTCACAAAACTTTTCGCAGATACTATCCGCCGAATCCACAACAATCAGTCTATTTCAAGTCAATATCTATTTAAACCATAAGACAATTATTCCATTATAAGATATAAATTAAAGGACGCCATAACATGAGCGTCCTTTAATTTTCCTATAATCACTGTTCTGTGATCTTCAGTCATTTATTTTCGCTTTTTATTTTGAGCACAACACCGTCTTTCTGATTCAGATGTACTTTGACTGCTTGGTCAGGACAAAAATTCAAGACTGTAGTCCTTCCACTTAACAGATCTTCCGTCTCCACGCATCCCTCCGGAATTCCTGCCATTTCGAAAGCAAGCCTTGGGATTACTATATCGAGATCAGCCGGAATATTGTCAAAATTTACTGCTATCAGCAATAAGGAGTCTTTGGTGTAACGGAGAAAAGCAAAGTCACTATGCGGATTGAACCCGTCATGCTGCAGATTTACATACATCAGGTCGAAGAATCCACCTTCTCTCAGCGCCGGCTCGGTATTGCAGAGTGTGAGTACCTTCTGATATAATCCTCTCAGCCACTTTTCCTGAGGTGTCAGCAACTTCAAAGAAGGCGCACCACAATTCCACCACCGCCTTAGAGTATCATAGCTCCAATAGTCAAAAATTGTGCTCCTGTCATTGTCTCCGGCAAAACCCTCATTCTCTTTTGCAGATTCACCAAGTTCCTGACCATAATAGATCATATAAGGACCTTTTGAAATCATTGCACTCACGATAAGGGAAGGTACCACATTAGCAGGATTACCCGCATATGCCTTGGACCCGAAACGTACCTCGTCATGATTCTCAAGGAAATTCAGCATAGAGTCTCCAATACCGTCAACAGTCTGCCATGCTCCCGTAAGCCTTGCTGCAGAATGGTTGTGGATCTCTATATCAACAAGCGTGTCATAAAGATTCACCTTATCATATAGATAATCAAAACAGCCATATTCCAGAAAGGGACGATACTGTCCCACATCATAGATTTCACCAATAAAGATTATTCCCGGATAGTCTTTCTTCACTTGAGGTATAGCCCAGTGCCAGAATGGCAGGGGCACCATGAAACACATGTCGCATCTGAAGCCGTCAATTCCTTTCGAAGCCCAGAAGCGGAGGATGGCAAGCATCTTGATCCATGTATCCGGAATTGGATCGAAATGATCACTCCAGTCTCCATAATCATGTCCGTAATTAAGCTTCACGGTTTCATACCAGTCACATCTTCCGCAAAATGCAGTGAAGCAATCATTACCTGTCACCTTAGCCGGGAATTCCACATATGGAGAATCACCTTCTGCATCCAGTGGGAAATCAGGAGAAAACTGTTGGAAAGGGATATAATAATAATTGTTTCCATGAGAGAAACCCATCGTAATGTCATCGTCCGCTCCGAAATCCTTAACTCCGGAAGGTGCAGAATCACTGTGATAGACGCGGGCAGTATGGTTTGGAACGAAATCGATCAAAACTTTCATTTCCTCTTTATGAATGCGCTTCACACAGTTTTCAAACTCACGCATGCGTTGTTTCACGTCGACTGCTATGGCAGGATCAATATCATAATAATCCTTAATGGCATACGGACTACCCGCCTCTCCCTTAACCACATTGGGATTATCCGGTTTAATACCGTATTCGGAAAAGTCAGTCTTTGTCGCATGTTCTATCACACCTGTAAGCCATATGCAATTGACACCGAGTTCCTTGATCGAACGAAGTGCCTTTGGAGTAAGATCGTTGAGTTTACCCGAACCATTCTCCTGCAGTGTTCCCCAAGGAATAGGATTCTGCACCGTATTACTGAAAACACGAGGGAACATCTGATATATTATCAATCTATCCATTTACTATTCTTATAATTCTTATTTTAAACTAACTCAACTTTTGCAAGCTCAAGTTGATATTTTAATTTTTTAGGGGTTAAATGAATACATTATATCCTCTTGACCGTTAACTAAGTTTCTTCTCAAGAATACGACATGCTGTCTCATATCCAAGATCGACTATATGTCGCAGCTTAGCAACATCGAATGTGCCAATAGTATGTGCTCCTCTTAAATTTATAAGCACGTCACACATCTTTGAATCATTCACCATATTGGATTTCGACATAAGCTGATAGCTTCTCAGAGCTATATCGACGAGATTATGTTTTGTAGGATCCTTCCAAATATTATGGAACGGTGAGCAGTTGAAGCCATAGAGTGTCTTGCAATATTTTCTTATCGCCCATGCAGGAAGATTACGGAGCACACCTCCGTCGACATATACGCCTCCGTTGATTTTGACCGGCTCGAACACAATAGGAATTGAGCAGGAGGCAAGGACACGTGGCACTATCTCACCTCTCGCCCAACCTATTGATTTGCAGTGCTGAAAGTCTGTAGCGCAGACTATTGTCGGGATCTTTAGATCTTCAAGGTTTCTCACAGGCAACCAAGACTCAATTAGCTTACCGAACTTATCAATCTTCATAAGCGAATTACCCGGAACTTTCCATGTCACGAATTCCCTCACTTTCGTCAGGTCTTCGAAACAATGCTGCATTTCATCAGGCGTAAGTCCGGCTCCATACATCACTGCGGCGACACTGCCTGCCGATACACCCGACATGACGTTGGGTGTAATACCGAACTGCTCCATCGCTTTAAGGACTCCTATATGCGAGAATCCTCTGGCACCTCCTCCACTGAAAGCATATCCAATAGAATTGGATATTATGCCTATTTTCTCAAGAATTTCTCCAAGACTCCAAATCATATTCCTTATCTTTTATTATCGATTGTATCATTCTCATTCACTGTTACCACATTTTTACTCTCGGTCATTTCATTAGCTGTGGAATCCTTAACAACTGCATCTTCCTCGTCATCCTTTTTCCACTCTTTATGTCTGAACAACCGGTCAAAATCTTTCCTGAACACCACACCTACCCCCTGGGTGGTCAAAGCAGAACGCAAATAGTAGTTCTGGTCGTTGAAGTGATTGTATGCCTTTAGCCGCAGATTCCCGTTTTTGTTAAGAAGATATTCTATATCGAAGTCACCTACAAACTGGGTATTGCTTGTGCTCTTGTCCCTATAGCCGAAATTTCCATTGATAAGAAGCCTGTTGTTGAGCAGTCGCGACGACAGCGCAAGATCAAATTCCATATCCGTAAAGTCGCCCTTTTCACTTCTGAAGGAAGGCGCCACATCCAGTTTGTCAGTCATTTGACTAAGGATATTGCTAAGTTGTGAAGAAATCGTAGATGACGCCATGCTTGACCACTCAGAGCCATTGCTTGTGCTTCCCGTATACTCAGGCGTGTAGAAACGGTTGAGCGCGAGAAGGTAGATAATCTGACGGCTCATCATGTCGTTGGTTGACACCAGACTCTTCACTTTCCTCTCAACATCAGATGTAAGTGTAGGCAACTCAATGTCGAATGTGATGTCAGGATTAGTCATAGGACCTTTTACGATCAGCAATGCATCCACAGGCACATTCGTACGGTTAAGTTCCTTATCGTTTGAAAAACTTTTGTCAAGATCGGTAAGGTTGGTATTCACTCTGTAAGTGGCGGCGATATCCAGGTTTGCATTCATGGGATCCCCGTCAAACTTAATAAGACTTCCCTTCCTAATATTGAAATTCTTGATTATGATATCCTGAAGGGTAAAGTTATAATTACCCTCGTCAAGTATATAAGTGCCAATCATACGCAGATCGTTGTTGGCAAGATTATAATCCATCTGCAACGCACCCTCGCCCCTTGCTGTTATATTGTCTCCCGCCTTCGGATCCATAACCAGCGTGACAAGTGCGTCATTCGTCACGGTTCCTTTCAGCGACAGTATGACATTGCTTGATCCTTCCTCCGAATCCTCTGTATTTTTTCTAAATCTTTTGAGATAATCAGGAATGCTGTCTGATTTTGCAGACTCAAGCTGCGCTTTGCGTCTGTCGGTGAAAGTAAGGAAAGAATATTGCGCCACATCTTCGGTATCGCTTATCACATAATAGAATTTTGACCCTTCTTCAGTAGTCATGTTCATATCTATGTCAACCACTCCGGGGGAGCCTGTAATCTGCGCATGACCGGAACCGTAGATTGTGCCGTACCAAAGTGGATTTATGGCTTCTGTTGTATTATAGCACAGAAGAGACCTCGCGTCACGCAATTTGAAATTGAATACCGGATTATGGAAATATGTATGACGCAGCCATCCGCTGAATTCAGCAGTATTACCTTCATCATCGTACAGGGTCAGAGGAGGAATATTTATCAGTCCTTTGCCAAGGAAAACAGAGTCATTGCCAGCATGATACCAGGTATTTGTGAAATCAAGTTTCATCGAAAGGGTATCAGCTAATAGAGCACCCGCCAGATCTATATCCTGAAACGATCCGTATAACTTGCATTTGCCTGAGGCTTTGCCGCTTAATTCAGAGCAAAATGCTGACACAAACGGCTTCATTATTCCGACATTGACCTTATCTGCATCAAAATCGAAACTCAGTGAATCTTTTGTCACCCATATGCCTCCATTGACGCTTACCTTCCTCTGCCGTGTCAGAGGTTCCCTGATCACGGCGTAAATCCCGACTTTACGGCTTACCGCATCATATTCCGATGCAAGATCGCCGTCTCCGAGTTCTGCACCGTTGTAGCTGAGACCTTTCACATGAAGATATTCTGTCTCCGCTTTAGGAGCTTTAGTGAGAAGCTGGCTGCCGACAACTTCTCCGGTAGCCATTCCTCCAAAGGAAACATAATTGATGTTCAATATATTAAATATATATTCAAGATCAATATCATTTAGTTTCACCTTCACCTGATCATAGGGATTTTCAGATGCTACTCCATTGATCTTAACATATTGGTCTTCATGGCTTATCAAAAAATTATTCACCGACACCCTCTTGCCGGAATAATCAATATTTCCTTCGGCAATTGACCAGGGTGTACCGCTAACTGTGATGGTTGATGGCATTATATTTACATTAACGGCAAGTTCACCTCTTGACCTGAATGGATCCGGAATACGAGAGAATGATGCGTCAAGGATCACTCCACCTTTGATGGAACTTTCCATTTTTGGATTAAGCCCGATATTAAGGTTGATTTTATCTTTTACTGCATAAACGTCGGCAGCAAGTTCCACATCTCCTTTTTTAGCCGGAAATATCAATTCTCCCTTCATCTTTGCCATGCCGAGAAAGGAATCTACTGAAATGGAAAGACCCGCATTGCGTATGAGTTTATTTTTCCCTTGTTGCAGATGTGGTGTTGAAAAGTCAAATTCTCCTTTGCCTTTTCTTGTGTCAATAAATCCTCTGACAGGAATATCCACCAGAGGGCGCACGGGAGTATTGAAAAAAACGTATGGTTCAGATACTCCTTTAATATTCATATTAAAGGAAAAGTCATTTTCAGCCTCTTCCTGTCTATTCAGCATCCCTGAGGCATCAATATCCATAAGAGTCGGGAATACCGCAGCCATCATCCCTTTCAATTCCCTTGCAAGAGTACTTGGATTGATGTCACCCCGTATATCGGCATCAACCCAATCGCTTGTGATCCTAATATCTCGTCCTGCTGCATACTCTTTTTCCGGAGTAGACATTATCGAATCAATATCAACCGACAGACTTGATAGAGTAAGATTCTTTCCGTCTTTTCCATCCAATGAGATATCGGATATTAGTAGCTCCCCGGTGATATTGTCGGGAGTATTTCCCTTCAACCCTGCATGAACGACAGCAGACATCGCACAGTCTGCCATTTTCCCTTTCATACCGAATCTGGATGGAATGAAATTTATTATGTCAGCATCTACCTGAAGCAAAGTCGACAGTCCATCCAAAACAGCTCCTCCTTCCATGTTTATCTCCATTTCACCTGATAAGGCTTCCACAACAACAGCTACTTCCTTGTCAGACTTTCTTGCTTCCAGATCAATTGCTGAAAATTTATTGCCCATCATCACGAAATTATCAGAAGATAACGAAACAGATCCATCGGCATTCCTGTCGATACCTGCTATGTCAGCATCAATGGTCATCGACACTACGCCGATCTTATCAGTATCAAGCAGCATTCCCAAGTCAATTTCTTCGGCATCAGCCATCAACTTAATCAATGGTTTTCTTGATCTCAGTCTTTTACATTCTGCATCAAACTCAATCTTACCATGTGAAGTAGCAAGCAAACCTTTACCTCCGGCATACTCACCATCTTTTAAGAATCCGTCAAAATCAAGATGTACGCGCCCTGCAGAGCTAAGAATACGATCGGCTTTCCCGGTAATATTTGGAATAATACTACCGAAACCTGAAAGTATCTTCTCAGAAAAATCACCTCTCAGACCTGAAATATCAATATTCAGGCTGTCAGTGTTGTCAATGTTTTTTATTTCACCTTTAAAAGTCAGATATGAATCCGAATCATCGTTTCTGATTAAAAAATCTGATATTTCTATTCCTCTTTCCTTATACCCTGCTATGATATTTAGATCCCATACGGAGTCAAAGATTTTCAAAGGATGAAGGATTCCGGAAAAATCAGACGGACACACCGATCCTGATAATTTTGCATCTATATCGTTTAATTTTGCGGTATTCAATATTATATCCCCTGCAGTAAGAAATGAGTGAGGAAAGGAAATATTGAAATTCTTCACCAGTACTTTGTCGCCATCCGAAGCGGATTCTTTTATATATTGAATGTCAGCTGACAGACTCCTCACACTGACATCAGGCGTAACATCAAACTGCATGTTCCTTATAATGAACCGGCTTGAATCATTCTTCAGTACAGGAATGCTTAAATCCATACGGATCTTTTCCATATTCATTTCTGCATATGGATATGGGTTGCCTGACTCATCTATCATCCATCTGCGCAGAAAAGTTGCCTTGGAATCCCTGATAACCACATTTCGGATTTTCAGGTCGAAAATAGTCGGCGGCTTCTTCTTGTCCTTCGGGGCAAGAGCGTCTATGAGAAACTGAATGCTCGTCGGAGATCCTGCTGAATCTTGATAGACCATAAAATCAAGACCAATGATCTCTGCGTAATTCAACACGATTTTCCGGTCGGACAGAAGTCGCCACAGATCTATTCCGGCTGCTACTTTCCCTATTCTGGCACAATGTTCTCCTGAAGGTGAGTCAAGGGTAACTCCGGAAAGCATGATTTCACTGAAAGGATACACATATAGTGACTTCATTGTAACCGAGCCCCCTAATAATTTTGAGGTCTCATCACAAACCTTCTTTTTAATTTTGTCCTGGACAGATGGCACTGACAATGACACATAAAGTCCGACATATACAACAACCAAAAGCATAATCAATATCATGATTATGCTCCTAACCGCTTTATATGTGGAATTCAATATGCTCATTTACACATGTATAACCCATTTTCTCAGTATATCATACCTTCGAATGGGTTTCCTTTTGCAGCTATGAACTACAAAATTAATAAAAAAACATGATTTATGCATATTTAAAACTAAAAAACTCAACATTCGCAAGATCAAGTGATGGTTATATGGTTTAAGTGTTTAAACCTTTAATAAAAAAGTTGTCTTCACTTCATTTGCATCTTTCAAAAAATAGTGTTAACTTTGCATTGCTCTCATGACCATACACACAGTTTGAAGAGCAAGACAGCAATCAGATAGTAAATGAGCACTACCATACTTGGAATAGAGTCGAGTTGCGATGATACCTCCGCTGCGGTAATAACCGACGGAATATTGAGAAGCAACGTAATAGCGAGCCAGAAAGTCCACGAGCAATATGGCGGCGTGGTGCCTGAGCTTGCCAGCAGGGCGCATCAGCAGAATATTCTGCCGGTGGTGAGCGAAGCATTAAGGCAAGCCGGAATCAAGGCGTCTGATCTTGATGCCATAGCCTATACCAGAGGACCAGGATTGCTCGGATCGCTACTTGTGGGAACGTCCTTTGCCAAAGGAATGGCGATTGGACTTGACATCCCGACAATTGACGTAAACCATCTTCATGGTCATGTGCTGAGTCATTTCATCAAGGAATCGGAAGATCAGGAAGTACCTGAATTCCCGTTCATATGCCTTTTGATTTCCGGTGGAAACTCTCAGATCATATTGGTCAGGTCTCCCTTTGATATGGATATTCTCGGATCAACAATCGATGACGCTGCCGGAGAAGCTTTCGACAAATGCGCCAAGGTGATGGGGCTTCCCTATCCGGGCGGACCTCATATCGACAGGCTGGCATCGGAGGGGAATCCCGATGCTTACAGATTTGCAAAGCCACATATTCCCGGTCTTGATTATTCATTCAGCGGGCTCAAGACATCTTTTCTTTATACTATCCGGGACAATCTCAAGACAGACCCTGATTTCATAGAGAACAGGAAAGCAGATTTAGCTGCATCACTTCAAAAGACAATCATAGATATTCTTCTCGATAAATTGTCGAAAGCCGTTAAAGAGAGTAAAGTTAATGCTATTGCTATAGGTGGAGGAGTTTCTGCCAATTCAGGAGTCAGATCAGCTATAGAAAGCTTCTGCAGGCGACATGGATTAAAGGCATGGATTCCAAAACGGTCTTTTACCACAGACAATGCCGCCATGGTGGCTATTGCCGGCTATTTCAAATATCTTAAAGGGGAGTTCTGTCCTCTTGAGTTGCCTCCATATTCAAAAGTTGAAGTATAACACGGACATTACGAAGATCATGAACGAAGTCCAAAACATAGAAAAAAGGCATGTCATTGTGTATGGCTACACAAGCGACGAGCTTGCAAGTATCCTGAAGCATTTTGAAAAGCATCTCCCCGACTATATCAAGATTGCGATAGAGGCAAACCTTCTCCTGTCAAAGATCACTCTCACGGGTAAACATTCAGGTATAGCCATACTGCGCTTTCAGATGAACCGCCTGCATCAGAACCTTCGTGATATATTTACAAAAGACGTAATATCAGATGAAGATAAATCGCTGGCAGAAGTTCTTGGAGCCCTTCTCAAAGAAAGGGAACTCACTGTGGCTTGCGCTGAAAGCTGTACAGGCGGCAATATCGCCCATCGTATCACTCAGCAACCCGGCAGCAGCAATTATTTCCTGGGAAGTATTGTCAGCTATGCCAATGATGTGAAGACTCACGTGCTGGGTGTACCACAAAAGTACATTGATCAGCAGGGAGCCGTAAGCCGCGAGGTTGTGGAGGCCATGGCTGAAGGTGCTGCTCATCTTATGCGCAGCGATTGCGCTATATCCACATCCGGAATCGCCGGTCCAGACGGCGGAACAAAGTACAAACCTGTAGGCACTGTCTGGATCGGAGCTAAATATGGAAGTAAACTTGTCAGCGAATGCCGCCTTTTCAAAGGAAGCCGAAACGATGTGATAGAGCAGGCTACCGCACACGGAATGGTCATGCTGATCAATCTTCTCCGCGACACCTACGAGGAAGAAGACGACCTTGCCGACGAATAAGCCATATCCGGATGCATCCTCTCCCCTCTCTACCAATTGACTAACATATTAGGTCCCATTTTTATTAGATGGGATCTTAATTATATTCATTATCCATCGTCGGCATGTACGTAGGATAACGCCGGCAAGTACGGTATTTATAACCTCAAAAAAATGACTTAATGTATCCAAATTATCAAACTAGTTTGATAATTAAGGGCAGCTGATAAGATTTTCATAAATAGCAAATCCTAATCTGATATTTTTTATTATCTTTGCAAGTTGTGTATTTCTATGTAAACGTGAGATAAAAGCATACTACTGATGCATAATCGCACGTAAGCATTGACTATTTCGACTCTTATGTCAAGACCATTTCTTAATATGAATAGATTCATTCTTTTAATTACTATAATGGTTATCTCCCTGTGCATGTCTTTTATAGGATGCCAGGCAGCTCACAGAGCCGATGGCTTCTATCCGGTGGCAGATATTCCTGAAAATCAGATAGAGGGAAAAGCTATTGTCAAAACAAAAGACTTTGAATGTATTGTTCTTGACACCATAACAGATCTCAATGAGATAGTTATTACCGGAAAACTGAAGCCTCACAAGATTAAGACATTCGCGGACGCCACGGAAAGAAGAATCGGAAAACGTATAGGATTCGTGTATAAGGATTCCGTAATCACGGCACCTACCGTCAACTGCCGTATTGAAAGCGGGACTTTTCAAATCAACAGCAAAGATCAAAAATTGATTCTTGAAATCTTCTCCTCATTGAAAAAAGACATGCGTTAACAAAACATTGGTATTCTATAATTCAACAACAAAATCTAATATGAAAATGAAAAACTTCATTCTTTTTACCCTTTAATATGACAAATGATATCTAAAACATAACCGGCATTATTATGTCGTAGGAATTGAAGTGAAACTTATTAAGACACTCTGATGACCGGCAGAAGCTTAACATTACTGATGATTTCCATCCTTTTCTTTCCTATACAGGGAAAAGAATTTATACATGTTTTCACAGATAAGGGTATATATGAAAACTGTGATGATATGTGGTTCAAGGGAGTAGTATTTGACGACAGCACGAAGCTTCTTTCAGATCGTTCGCATACAGCTTTCGTTGAGATCATAGATTCCAACGACAGTGTTGTTTGGCAGGAGAAATACAGGGTCTCAAACGGCATGTGTGACGGGCATGTTTACATCGGAGATAACTGGGAACCAGGGGAATATCGTATGTTTATGCATACGAGGGGATCGTTAGGAAAGGGAGATAAAGAGACATATCCGAAAAAGCTTCTTATAGTCAGTGAATTATCGGAAGCACCCATATTTCTTAGAAAAGCGCGGGAGCAAGCCAACTACATAGACTTACCCGACTCATTATACACAAATGATATGAGTGTCTCGCTGACACTTGACAGTACTGAGTATCATCAAAGAAGCAAAGTAAAGGCTACCGTCAGAGTCACGGATAAAGAAGGGAATCCGGTGCGTGCTGTAATAACAATGAGCGTAGCCGACATCTTGTATACATATCCACCGTCTGACGTTGATATCATATCACAGATATATGGACTTGAACATGACTCAATCCGACTGAAAGAGCAGTATTTCGAACCGATTCTTTCCGACGGAGCCGCTTCCGGAGTCCTGAGGTCCGGTAGTAAAAATTATACAGTTCCACTGAATGGCAAATATATAAATGTATTTGACGATACTGCGGAAAAGGGTGCCGTGAATATAATAACGACCGGCAAAGACGGGCACTTCGATATTTCTCCCGCAATCGCCTCGTCACTAAACAAAAATCTGCTTCTAAAACCTTTGGTAGCCGAAGATATAAAACCTCGGCTGGAAATAGATGATTCATTCAAAGATATAGAAAGGATACGTAAAGATGCTTATGAGAAGTATTATCCCGGTATGCGTCGAAACGACGATATTGTGAGGGATGATACCGCAGATTATTCCGGACGCCACACAGTACAGCTTGACGAAGTCATTGTAAAGGGCTCCGGATGGAAGCGCAAACCAAAACGCAACAAAGTAATAGGATATCTTGACAGTCTTGCTTTAAGCCGTCAAAGCGCATGGGTATGTTGCGGAAAGATAGTAGATGGACAATATGTAGGCGGTTTTCTCAACGACTACTTGCCCAGCTATAATCATCATCCATTGGATGATCCCTACTATTCCGTCAGACCTCCCAAAAATATAACAATTCCGGAACGCGGCAGACTATACAAAATGATAAAAATGAGATGGGACGAAAGAATGCAATGTTATACTTATGAACTTGAATCATGGGCTGTGTATTCCGGACCGAACTATTCTGAAAAAGATCTTCTGGAAATGGAGGGTATCTGGAAAGCCCGGGGATATTACCCAAAGAGACGCTTCAACATTCCTGATACAGATGAACTCATACCGGGTATAGAGGATTTTCGCTCTACACTTTTGTGGCTTCCACGTGTCCAGACTGACGAAAACGGTGAATTCACTGTCGAATTTCCAACCTCAGACATATGCTCAACTTTCAGGATATCCGGATTTGTACTTACCCCTGATCTTAAGGAAGCTAAGACTCTTAATGAATATTTTGTAGTGAATTAAAATATAAGTTGCATTATAAGACTAAGGAAATGAGAGCAGCAGTGATATGTATGGTTTTAATAGCGTCTGTTTTTAATTCATTCGCCCTGACACCAGCCTCAAAAAGCAAATATAAGAAACACGAAAATAGCACCTATGCTGAAGAATTAAACCTACAGTCAGATTTTGCCGATATCGCCGCATCTATACTTCCCAAGGAGAAAGTGTATCTCCATATTGACAATAACAGTTATTACCATGATGACACACTATGGTTTAGCGCCTATATTGTCAATTCAGACGGAAACACATCTACAGACATAAGCAAGACACTATATGTAGACCTGCTTAATCCGGGCGGCGATATAATCGATACAAAAATCCTCAATATAGTCGACGGAAGGGCACATGGAAATTTCAAAATCGACTGCATACCGTTTTATTCCGGCTTTTTTGAGATCAGAGCCTATACAAAATACATGATGAACTTCGGACCAGAAACCGCTTTTACAAGGGTAATACCTGTCTTTGACTCATCGAAACCTGAAAACGGCTATAGAAAACGCAATATGCGCACATATGGATCCGGGCAATACACATACTCTCGTAAAAGACCGGAAAAAGGGAAAGACATCAATGTATCATTTTATCCAGAAGGAGGCAATCTCATAAAAGGAGCTAAGTCAAGGATCGCCTTCGAGGCAAAAGATAAAAATGGTCATCCTATCGATATTACCGGATATGTATTCAGCGGCAATCAAGACACTTTGACTTCAATCAAGACTTATCATGGGGGTAAAGGTGTGTTCAGTATGGTTCCTGACGGCACTCAGCAATATGCTATTGTTTACCATAACGGCAAGAGCAAGAAATTCTTGCTTCCTGAAACCGCGCCAAACGGGTTTTCGATCAGTGTCGACAATCTTTCGCACAAAGACAGTGTATCCGTGACCATCGACAGGACAGGTGTTTTCAACAGGATTGATACCGTTGGAATCATCCTGACAAGCCATGGGAAAATGAAGATATACAGTGCCATTGCATCATCGTTCAGAAGACCGGTACATATCTCATTCGACAGAAAATCCCTGTCAGCAGGCGTAGCGGAAGTGACTCTTGCGGATATGAAGGGAAAGAAAATCGCTGACAGAATGATCTTTAATATGCCTGATTCAACAAATTTTCTTGATCTCAGATATACATTTGATAAAAAGGAATATAATCCACATGAAGCAATAAACATGTCGGTTTCTATATCTGATGCCGACGGCAAACCGGTAAGATCCCCGTTTTCACTTTCAATAAGGGATGGAAAAGACGAGTTAGAATGGAAACGAGATATACGAACGGATCTTCTTCTTATGTCCGATATCAAGGGATACGTAGCCAACCCTACATATTATTTCGAATCTTCCGACAGCATTCACCTACGGGATCTCGATCTGTTGATGATGGTGCAGGGATGGCGTAAGTACCCATGGAAAACGTTGACAGAAAAAACTATTGACAACATTCGCTTCAAGCCGGAAAATGAAGGAATTGACATTACAGGAACAGTACGTAGCCTGACAAACAAACCTATCTCGGATATTGATGTAACGGCATTTTTAATGAAGGGAGAAAGCTTTGAAGACAAGTCAATTCCACCTATGGATATCGCCCGTACCGACTCAGCAGGAAGATTTTCTTTCACAGCCAATATAGAAGACCGGTGGTCGCTTATTCTCAATACGACAAAAAACAGCAAACTCATCGACAGTCAGATCTCACTTGACAAAGAATATATTCCGGGACCTCGCCAATATGCCCGACATGAAATGGAAGTGCAGTCTGTATCCGAAAGGAAGGGTTCATCCGCCGGATTCAGTGATGATTCGATTGACTCTTCTGATGAGAACGAAATCGATGCTTATAAATCTCTTCATTCTGATGATAGATCAATATGGCTTGATGAAGTTGTGGTAAAACATAAAAAGAACTGGCTTGACGATGCGAGATCTCAGGCTCGCAAGAGAGCGGTGGCATATTATGAAGTAGATGATGAAATAGATGCACTGAGAGACGCGGGTGAATATGTCAATACGGGCAGTGACATCCATGGACTCATCATGAAACTTAATCCTCAATTCACAAGGGTGCCTTGGTATGGAGAAGAATATCTGTCATATAAGCAAAAAATGCCATTGATAGTAGTAGACTATGAACGGATATCAGGTCCGACACAGGAAGAATACTTCAGGTATAAGGATGTCAGGCTTGAATCCATAAAATCCATATCTATAAGTGAGGATGTTGCACTAAAAGGGAAATATTGTTGGGAAAGAATCCCTCCGAGTATCGCTGACGTTGAATATAGTTGTGTGGTTATGATTGAGACCTATCCTGACGGAAAAATTATGGTAGACGGGGGAAAAGGCATTCGAAAGACGAAGATCCAAGGCTACGACACTCCACAGGAATTCTATTCTCCCGACTATTCAGTCATGCCCATTGAGGAGGATAATCGCCGCACCCTTTACTGGAATCCTGAAATTTATCCGGATGAAAACGGAAAAGCTGCTATAAGGTTCTATAACAGCAGCACATGCAGAGACATGAAGGTCGTCATGCAGACCGTAACTCCCGACGGCGCATTAGGAAGTAGCTTGAATTAAACTCTTTTTCAACTGAATAATCGGGAATGAAATTTCTCAGGACCATGCAAACCACTGAAAAATTTGGAGAGAAACAACTTAAAATTCCGGATTCAAATTTAATTCTTATTTTTTCTCATAAATATTTGCCGGAATGATATTTTTTTTGTAACTTTGCATCCGATTTGTGGCACATCCTTAAAAGTTCCGCCAAATGATGCGCCGGCGGGGCGATATGAGACTGTGATGGCCGCCTCAATCCGAAAGTTAAATTTTTATAGAAGTAAAAAACAAACCTCAGTCATG
>JAIDQZ010000038.1 GCA_029062005.1 Muribaculaceae bacterium
CTAACTTTTTTAATGAGCGAACTTAATGTTCAGACCCCGATCGAAGATTTCGATTGGGATGCCTACGAAAAAGGCACAACCGCTGGCTCGAAGACTCGCGAGGAAGTAGAAAAAACCTACGACGAGACTCTCAAGACAGCAAAAGACAACGAAGTTGTAACCGGCACCGTAAAGTCCATCTCAAAGCGTGAGGTACGCGTTGACATCGGCATGAAGAGCGATGCTATCATCCCAGTAAGCGAATTCCGTTACAACCCCGACCTCAAGGAAGGCGACGAAGTAGAGGTATTCATCGAAAACCTTGAAGACAAGAACGGTCAGCTTCGTCTCTCCCACAAGAAAGCCTGCCAGACCCGCAGCTGGGATCGCGTGAACCAGGCTCTCGAAAACGACGAAATCATCAAGGGCTACGTCAAGAGCCGCACCAAGGGCGGTATGATCGTAGACGTATTCGGCATCGAGGCATTCCTCCCCGGCAGCCAGATCGACGTACGTCCTATCCGCGACTACGATGTATTCGTCGACAAGACTATGGAATTCAAGGTAGTCAAGATCAATCAGGAATACAAGAACGTGGTCGTAAGCCACAAGGCACTTATCGAAGCAGAACTTGAGGCCCAGAAGAAGGAGATCATCTCCAAGCTTGAGAAGGGTCAGGTGCTCGAAGGTAAGGTTAAGAATATCACCAACTACGGTGTATTCATCGACCTTGGCGGTGTTGACGGTCTCGTTCATATCACAGACCTCAGCTGGGGCCGCGTAAGCGATCCTCATGAGGTAGTTAAGCTTGACCAGGATATCAAGGTGGTAATCCTTGACTTCGACGACGAAAAGAAGCGTATAGCTCTCGGTCTGAAGCAGCTTATGCCCCATCCATGGGATAATCTGGACGCAAACCTCAAAGTTGGCGACCACATCAAGGGTAAAGTTGTCGTCATGGCTGACTATGGCGCGTTCGTAGAGGTTCAGCCCGGTGTTGAAGGTCTCATCCACGTAAGCGAGATGAGCTGGAGCCAGCACCTCCGCAGCGCTCAGGACTTCCTCAAGGTAGGCGATGAAATCGAAGCTGTGATCCTTACCCTCGACCGCGAGGATCGCAAGATGAGCCTTGGCATCAAGCAGCTCAAGAACGATCCTTGGGAGAATATCGAGACCAAGTACGCTATCGGCAGCCGCCACACTGCAAAAGTGCGCAACTTCACTAATTTCGGCGTATTCGTAGAAATAGAGGAAGGCGTAGACGGTCTCATCCACATCTCCGACCTAAGCTGGACAAAGAAAGTAAAACACCCCAGCGAATTCACTTCAGTAGGAAGCGAAATCGAGGTTCAGGTACTCGAAATCGACAAAGACAACCGTCGTCTCAGCCTCGGTCACAAGCAGCTTGAGACCAATCCCTGGGAAGAATTCGAAGGTCGCTTTACAGTGGGCAGCATCCACGAAGGCACCGTATCTGAAGTTATGGACAAAGGCGCTGTAATCACTCTTGACGGTGGCGTAGAAGGTTTCGCAACTCCGAAACACCTCGTTAAGGAAGACGGAACCCAAGCTCAGCTCGGCGAGAAACTCAACTTCAAGGTGATCGAATTCAATAAAGACAGCAAACGCATAATCCTCAGCCATAGCCGCATTGCAGAAGACGCAACCCGTGCAGCTCAGCGTGCAGAGCGTCAGGCAAACCGTGCAGAACGTGCAGAACGCAATGCCCGCCGTCAGGAAGAGGAACGCGTAGAGGCTCCCGCAATCGAGAAGACAACTCTCGGTGACCTCGGCGCACTGCAGGCTCTCAAGGAGCAGCTTGCAAAAGCTGAAAAGAACTGATTCGAGTGATATCCTTATAATGTAAGGAGGGATTTCCCATATGGGAAATCCCTCCTTTTCATCTACATAATAGTCTCAACCGCACATGTAACGCATTGTGATGATCCTGAGTCTCCATGATACGCATATTAACGCATATGCTACGGATAACAATACATGATTACCGGGATTTTTGTAATTTTGCAGAAAATTCAAACACCCATGAAAAAACAACTTTGCTTTATCACAATGGCTGCATCAGCCATGATGCTTTCAGCCTCAACCGTCAAGGCTCCGGCAGGGGGCAAGCCGATAAGCGATCATCTAATCGGCATATTCTTTGAAGATATCAGCTCATCAGCAGACGGAGGACTCAGCTCCGAACTTATACAGAACGGATCTTTTGAGTTCAGTCCCATCGAACATGACGGATGGGGACCGGGGACAGCCTGGAAAATGTCGCGTCCCGGCCACTCCCTCGGCAATATGCTCATCAAGCAGCAGGATCCCATTCACCACAACAATCCGACTTATATAAGGCTTGAGGCAGAACGTACCCGCGAATTCAAAGACTATCAGGGCTGGCGCGGTTTCGGACTTCAAAACGACGGATTTGACGGAATCTCCGTAAAGGGAGGAGATAAATATGACTTTTCAGTATTCCTTCGCAATGCAGGCAAAAACCACATGACAGTGCGCGTGGCACTTGTGGAGCCACAGGGCTGGGGAAAGTATCCCGAACTGCTCGCCGACACCACCCTTACCATCTCTTCCCAAAAATGGGAAAAATACTTCGGCGAACTGACTCCATCAAAAACATGCACGAATGCTTCGCTCATATTGCTGCTTCTTGATCCTGGAGCTGTAGATATAGATATGGTCTCGCTTAAGCCGGCAGACACATACAAGGGTCATGGACTACGCAAAGATCTTGTAGAAACACTGGCTGCCTTGAATCCAAAGTTCATGAGGTTTCCCGGCGGCTGTATAGTACATGGCGGAGGCGACGGATTCTGGAACACTTACCGGTGGAAAGAGACCGTCGGACCCAAGGAGACAAGAAAGCAGCAGAAAAACTGCTGGGGCTACCACCAGTCTTTCGACCTCGGATATCCCGAATACTTCCAGCTCTGCGAAGACCTGGGCATGGAACCTCTGCCGATCCTTCCATCAGGCGTCAATTGCCAAGGCTCCAACGGAGGATGGGGAATGTGGCCCGAACAGGCTCAGGATGCCTGCGACATGGAAGATATGGAAATGTGGACACAGGATGCCCTCGACCTCATCGAGTGGGCTAACGGCGACATAAACACAAAATGGGGGCGAATTCGCGCTGAAGGAGGACATCCGGAACCATACAACCTTAAATACCTCGGCATCGGCAACGAAGAAAAGATTTCTCCGGAATTCAACGAGAGGTTCAAATATATGTATGACCGCATCACCAAAAAGCATCCTGAAATCATTATAGTAGGAACTGCAGGTCCGGGATCTCACCCCGGCAATCCTGACTATGACAACGGCTGGGCACTGGCACACGAACTCGATATTCCAATCCTTGACGAGCACTATTATGAACCGCATGAATATTTCATGAAAGCCCGCCAGTATGATTCATATCCGAGAGAAGGGAACACAAAGGTTTATCTCGGTGAATATGCCGCAAAAGATAAAAAACTGATAGATGCTCTTGCCGAGGGACTCTACCTCCTGCATGTGGAACGCAACGGTGATATCGTGGACATGACTTCCTATGCTCCGCTCTTCGCCCGCAAAAACGCAATAAACTGGAATCCGGACCTCATATATTTCGACAATGAGAATGTATTTCCGACGTGCAGCTACTATATTCAGAAGATGTTCGGCAACTCATCAGGTAATTATTTTTATGGAGACTGCGTAAGTATTGAAAATCCGGACAAATCAGAAGGAGACGGATATCTTCAGGAGCAATCAGTCGTGCTTGACACAAAAAGGGGGAAACTTTATGTAAAGGTCTGCAATGCCACAGCCAACGAGAAGACCGCGCACGTCGATCTCTCAAGATTCAAGCCAAAAGGTAAGGCTACCAAAACTGTGATTTCAGGCAATCCGGAAGACGAGAACAATTTTGAAGCACAACCCGTAGTACCGGTAACAGAAACGGTAAAGGCAACCGGAAAATTCGACCTAAGGATACCGCCCTATTCCTTCACCATGCTCGAATACAGACTCTGATTAAGGCTTCGAACACCCAACACCTTAAAAGGCTCATCCGAATTTAAGGAAGGATGAGCTTTTTTAGTGAAATAAAAATAAAATTATTTTGCTATGTCATAAAAAATTTGTAATTTTGCGAGCCGATTTTATCCAGATCTCATTGCGAGCTCCGGCAGAAAAGGGATTTTGGCCGATTTCCCTGTCTTCCGAAGCAGTGAGACAGAGCGCTCGGAAGCGGAGTCTTAGACCGCAGAAGACGTTCAAAAACAGGAAATTAAAAATCAAATAAAACAAACAAAAAGTGGATTCTTTAAGTTATAGGACACTTTCCGCTACTCCGGAAACAATCAACAAGAAGTGGGTCGTAATCGACGCCACCGATCAGGTCCTTGGACGCCTCTGCTCCAAAGTCGCAAAAATTCTCCGCGGCAAGTACAAACCTGACTTTACGCCCAACATGGACTGCGGCGACAACGTAATCATCATCAATGCCGACAAAGTCATCATGACAGGCTTCAAGATGGATAAGCACGAATATCTCCGCTACACTGGCTACCCCGGCGGTCAGCGTGTCTACACTCCGCGTGATCTTATGAACAAGTCGTTCAAGAAGACTATCAAGGCTGGCAAGCACCCACTTTACATCAAGGTGCTCAAGGGTATGCTTCCCAAGACAAAGCTTGGCGCAGCTCAGCTCCGCAACCTCTACGTCTACAACGGTAGCGAACATCCCCATGAGGCAGTGAATCCGGAAGTAATCGATATCAACAAACTGAAATAAACGAAGATGGAAAAAATCAATGCATTGGGCCGTCGCAAAGCTGCAGTAGCCCGCGTTTACCTCACCGAAGGCACAGGTAAGATCACAATCGACAAGCGTCCTCTCGACGTATATTTCCCGTCTTCAATTCTTCAGTATGTCGTAAAGCAGCCGCTCAAGACCCTCGACTGCGAAGAGAAATATGACATTTACGCCCACCTCGACGGAGGCGGCTACAAAGGTCAGGCAGAGGCTCTTCGTCTCGCTATCGCCCGTGCCCTTGTAAAAATCAACCCTGAAGACAAAGCAGCCCTCCGTGCAGAAGGTTTCATGACACGCGACCCACGTTCTGTAGAGCGTAAGAAACCGGGTCAGCCAAAAGCACGCAAGCGCTTCCAGTTCTCCAAGCGTTAATCTTATTTACCGCAAGGAAACAGCTGCATAGAGTTTAGTATCTAAATCATCCGGATGCACGGCAATTTCATGCTTCTGCCTACCGGATGATTGGGATTAAATCCAAAAAAGAAAGTAAACAAATAAAAAAGAAAAAAAATGGCAACACCATCATTTGAACAACTCCTCGAAGCAGGATGCCACTTCGGTCACCTCAAGCGCAAATGGAACCCGGCAATGGAGCCGTACATCTTCATGGAGCGCAATGGAATCCACATCATCGACCTATACAAGACTGCCGCCAAGATCGACGAAGCAGCCGCAGCCCTCAAGCAGATTGCAAAGAGCGGAAAGAAAGTGCTCTTTGTAGCAACTAAGAAGCAGGCTAAGGAAGCAATCGCTGAAAAAGCCGGAGCCATCGGCATGCCATACGTGATCGAACGCTGGCCTGGCGGTATGCTCACCAACTTCCCGACAATCCGCAAGGCTGTGAAGAAGATGACCACCATCGACAAGATGGAAAAAGACGGCACTTTCGACAACCTCAGCAAGCGTGAGAAACTCCAGATCACACGTCAGCGCGCCAAACTCGAAAAGAACCTCGGTTCTATCGCCGATCTTGGTCGCCTCCCGAGCGCACTCTTCGTTGTCGATGTAATGAAAGAGCACATTGCAGTGGCAGAGGCTAACCGTCTCGGTATCCCTGTATTCGCTATGGTAGATACAAACTCAGATCCAAGCAATGTAGATTTCGTGATCCCGGCAAATGACGATGCATCACGTTCGATCGAAATCGTGCTTGACGCTCTCTGCTCCGCTATGGCTGAAGGACTTCAGGAACGCAGTGTAGAAAAAGCTGACGCAGAAGAAAAAGAAGAAGGCGCAGAGGCTAATCCCGGAAAGCGTCGTCGTGTTCGCCGCAGCGCACCTACAGCAGAAGCACCCGCTGCAGAAGCGGCTCCTGAAGCTGAAGTTCCCGCTGAGTGAGAAATGAGATAGGGAGAATCTCTTCTTTATCCTTATCATCAAAAAAATCTAAACTTCTAAACCATTAAACAAACAATGGCAGTATCTATAGAAGATATCAAAAAGCTGCGCAACCTTACAGGCGCAGGCATGATGGACTGCAAGAACGCTCTTGCCGAGACAGGCGGCGATATCGAAGCATCCATCGAAATAATCCGTAAGAAAGGTCAGGCAGTTGCAGCAAAGCGTGAAGATCGCGAAGCTGCAGAAGGCTGTGTTCTTGCCGGCACTAAGGAAGGATTTGCAGCTATCGTGGCTCTCAAATGCGAGACCGACTTTGTAGCTAAGAACGAATCATTCCGTGCTCTTACCAAGAAGATTCTTGATGCCGCAGTAGAAGCAGGCGCCAAGACTCTCGACGAAGTGAAGGCACTTCCCCTTGAAGGTCGCACAGTAGCAGAGCTCGTCACAGACGAAATCGGCAAGACCGGCGAAAAGATGGAACTCGGCGCATACGAGTGTGTTGAAGCTCCTTCAGTGGCAGCCTACGAACACCTCGGCAATAAGCTCGCCACTATCGTCGGACTCAGCATTCCTGGTGTAAGCACAGCAATAGGTCGTGAGATCTGTATGCAGGTAGCTGCCATGAATCCTATCGCAATCGACCGTGACCATGTAGATGCTCACGTAGTGGAAAGCGAGCTGAGTGTGGCTATCGAAAAGACTAAGGAAGAGCAGGTGAAGAAAGCTGTTGAGGCAGCTATCCGCAAAGCCGGCATCAACCCGAATCTTGTAGACAGCGCAGATCACGTGGAGAGCAACATCGCTAAAGGCTGGCTTACCCGCGAAGAAGCTGACAAGGCTGCTGAAATAGCTGCAAAGGTAGGCGCTGAGAAAGCCGCCAACCTTCCCGAGGCAATGATTCAGAATATCGCCAATGGCCGACTCAACAAGTTCTTCAAGGAAAATTGCCTTATGGAACAGGAGTACCACCGCGATGCAAAACTCACAGTAGGTCAATACCTCGACAGCGAGGTTAAGGGTTGTGTAGTTGTTGACTTCAAGCGTGTAAACCTCAACCAGGACTAAAAAAAGGCTCTTAGGTGCTTTATATTGAAAGGCTCGCAAACAAGC
Source organism: Muribaculaceae bacterium (assembly GCA_029062005.1). Classification (GTDB taxonomy): domain Bacteria; phylum Bacteroidota; class Bacteroidia; order Bacteroidales; family Muribaculaceae; genus Lepagella. Next base: position 7,253 of record JAIDQZ010000038.1, read on the forward strand.
GAGCCTTTTATTTGTTTTATGTAGTGAGAAAGGATCGATTCCACTCTAAAATTACACTATAAACCTCACTTCTTAAACAAATTACAATGAGCCAAGAAAGAAAACCGCATTTTAGCGTAGAGATAACAGACACTGACCAGTTTTTCAAAAACATACCGGATTCGCTCAATGAAATTTTGGAAGCATCTGTGCGCAGAAACTGGGATCTTCCCGCTCTCTCCGACTTTAAGGGTGACACCCATACATATGGTGAGGTCGCTTCGATAATAGAAAAACTCCACATCCTTTTCAAAGCAGCAGGAGTTGAACCGGGAGACAAAATCGCAATATGCGGCAAGAACTCAGCCAAATGGGCTATAGCGTTCATCGCATGCCTTACATCCGGTGCAGTGGCAGTACCGATCCTTCATGAATTCAAACCTGAGACGATCCATCATCTCGTCAATCACTCAGATGCGAAACTTCTATTCATCGATGAAGCGATCTGGAAACACCTTGACAACCTTGATCTGCCAACATTGAAAGGAGTCCTCTTCATCAGCGAGCTCGGAATGCCTCTGTCGCGTTCGGAAAATCTGACAACGGCTCGTGAAAATATCGAGAATTTTTTCAACGACAAATACCCTCACGGTTTTTCAGCCAACGACATCCACTGGTTTCATGATAATCCTGACGATCTTGCCGTCATCAACTATACTTCAGGATCGACCGGCATGAGCAAGGGCGTCATGCTCCCCTATCGTTCCATATGGAGCAACATAAAATTCTGTATGGAGTTCCTCACTTTCCTAAAGCCCAGCGACGGCGTGCTCAACATGCTCCCGCTTGCACACCTTTACGGAATGGTGATTGAAATGCTACATCCTTTTGCAAAAGGATGTCACTGCACATTCCTTGGACGTACGCCCTCACCAGCCGTGCTTCTGACTGCTTTTGCCGAGATCCAACCAAAACTGATCATTACAGTCCCTCTTGTGCTGGAAAAGATAGTCAAGACAAAGGTATTCCCGGTCATCGAACAACCCAGAATGAAATTCCTGTTAAAGCTTCCTATCATAAAAGGCATCATACTGCGCAAGATCAAGGAACAATTGGAAAAAGCCCTCGGAGGAAGAGTGAAACAGGTGATAATAGGAGGTGCGGCACTGAATGCTGATGTCAATGCGTTCCTGACAAAAATCAAATTTCCCGTCACTGTCGGCTACGGCATGACAGAATGCGGACCACTCATCACTTATGAGACTCCAGACAAGGAAAAACCTGGCACTGTTGGAAAGATAGTGGAGAGAATGGAGGCAAAAATTGACTCTCCAGACCCGGCTATAGTTCCCGGAAACCTCTGGGTAAGGGGCGACAACGTAATGAAGGGATACTATAAGAATGAAGAAGCTACCAAGGAAGTGATGCGTGACGGCTGGATGAACACAGGCGACCTCGTGACATGCGACAAAGACGGGAATATAAGGATAATGGGACGATCCAAGACCATGATCCTCGGTCCTTCAGGACAGAATATCTATCCGGAGGAAATAGAACAGAAGATCAACAATCTGCCATACGTGGTGGAATCTGTAGTCATCGACGACCATGGCAAGCTCGTAGGTCTTATCTTCCCGGATTTTGACTCAATCAAAAAAGAGGGCAAAGACATCGACACAGTAATGGACGAAAATCTCAAGAAACTAAATCCGCAGCTGCCCGGCTATTCCAAGATATCAGAATTCCGTATCTTCGACAAAGAATTTGAAAAGACACCGAAAAGAAGCATCAAGAGATTTCTCTACCAACCATCGGAATGATTCCATACTATTACAGATATACATAGGGGACACGCGGCACAAGCCATGTGTCCCTATCATTTAACCAAGTCATCACCCTCTTTTTCTCCTTCTATAGAATCATCCGGCATAATAATCACTTTTTTTTCATATTAAAAATATGTTTCTTAACATGAAACATTAATGAAATAAAATGCAACATTTGTGAAATATCGCCAAATTTATTACTTAATATATCATTTTGCCAAAATTTTGAAATATTTTAATATTTTTGTAGCTTTTTGAAATCGTTTCTTAATTTCGTTGTAAAAAAGTTATTTGGAAAGTACAGAAATAAGTATTAACTTTGCAAATGAAATCAAGAGAGATTTCTTAGGATAAGTCTTACGAGACAATGGATTTGAAAAATATATCGTAATACATTCGAACCTAATACATGAACTTATGGGACGGACCTGTGAAGGCCATAGATGCGGCGGAGACCATAATACAATACCTAAACATTATACCTGAAACGCCTGAAACAATCTTTTGCTAACCTTTTACGATTTTGAATAAATCGATATATGAGACCTAACCAACTCCGCCGCGATCCCAAAACCCAAAAGATAGAAATAATTCAATTTAACTAATCTGAATATGAGAAGGGCTTCCCGATGGGAAGCCCTAAAATCTTTATTTCATATTGAAGTTGTTTATGCTTATTTTCTAGAACTCCGCCCCGATATTAAATGCAGGATCCTTGAGCTTATAAAGCAATTCATGCTGCAGTTCGGGATGATCATATACTATATGCGAAAGCTCCCAATGATGACCCGCCTCTTCCTTGAGCAACGGAGATGTTGCATCTACATCAGTAAGATTCCACGTCAACAGGACAGTCTTTATCTTAAGCGCCTTCAACTTACGCACTAACATTTCATGATCTGCATCACCAGTGATAAGCACGACATAATCGAATTTACGGAAAGTCGCAAGCTCATATGCCTCCAACGCAAACCATACGTCGACACCTTTTTCCACTACCTGCACCACACCGTCTTTCTCTACCTCACGCAAATGCTTATAATGAAACACTACGTCATTCTCTATCAGGGAATCCTCAAATTTTCTTTCGTTGTAGAGGAGTTTCTTGTCATAAGCCTCTTTTACGCGGTAACGTCCACGAAAATAATGGGCCTCTGTGATCTGGCAGTCTGATTGATCTACGTCTTCCTCCATGGCAAGACGGAAGGTTATGAAGTCAAACAGAGACTTCACGCGAATTATCGAATTCTCCGATTTCTTAAGGGCTCTGTTCACCTTGGCATAGTAGCCTCCATCAATGAACACTCCGACAGATATATATCCAAGCATAAGGATTATGATTTCTATTAAAACGTTAAATTATCATTATATAGTTATAAACACTCCCGATGCTGCTTCTGTTCGACTTAGCACCATCAAAAAGCAGACTTCAGAACCTACAAGACAGCTTCGACTCCAGTGCTTTGACCGGGGCCGAGGGATACTGACTGAGATTCCATTTTTTTGAGTTGAGATCTAAAATATTGCGCATAATAGAATTTTTCGCTAATTTTGCAGAGTAAACATCATATTTAATAAAAAATGGGCGAAATTGTAAGCGGAACCGCCCTTGCAAAGAAAGTGAAGCAAGGAGTAGCGGAAAGAGTGAAGGAATGTGAGGCAAAATATGGACGAGTGCCCCACCTCGTCGTTATTCTTGTCGGTGAGGACCCCGGAAGCGTCTCCTACGTCACGGGAAAAGCACGCGACTGCGGAGAAGTAGGATTCAAGAACACGACACTTAAGTACCCAGACACCGTCAGCGAAGAAGAACTTCTTGCTAAGATTGCAGAATTGAACTCAGACGACAATGTGGACGGACTTCTGGTGCAGCTTCCTCTTCCCAAACACATAAGCGAGGCAAAAGTAATAGAGGCAATAGCAAAGGAAAAGGATGTGGATGGATTCCATCCTCTCAATGTAGCGGCGCTATGGCAAAAACAGCCATGCCTCCTCCCCTGCACTCCCCAAGGCATAATCATGATGCTCAAAGAAGCCGGTGTGGAAATAGAAGGGAAGAAAGCGGTAGTGATAGGAAGAAGCAATATCGTAGGGCTCCCAGCTTCAAAACTTCTTCTTGACCATAACGCCACAGTCACTATGGCTCACAGCCGCACCAAGAACCTCGCAGAGGTGACCCGTGAGGCAGATATTCTCGTAGTAGCCATCGGAAAACCAAAATTCGTGACCGCCGATATGGTGAAACCAGGAGCTGCGGTGATGGATGTCGGTGTAAACCGTAATCCGGAGACAGGTAAGCTTTGCGGTGACGTAGACTTTGAGAATGTGAAGGATGTGGCATCTGTCATCACTCCTGTGCCTGGGGGGCTTGGACCGATGACACGTGCTTGCCTTATGGTCAACACTCTTGAATGCTTCCTACGCAAGCAGGACAAATAAAAACCAAGATATAGAAGACGCTTGAATCATGGAAATCATGGTTCAAGCGTCTTTTTTCTTTAAGACCCCATTTTTGGATCCGTGCCTAAAGAAAGGCTACGCTATTAACACCCGCACTCTCATTTCTTCAGTGCGGAGATTGCAGTTGCGGCTATGCTGTCGGGAGTCAGACCGCATTCTTTCTGGAGATCCGCGTAGCTGTAGCGGTTAAGGAATTCCTTGGGAAGTCCAAGGTTGATTACCTTCACCGGAGACTCTCCAAGATACGAAGCCACTTTCTGACCATAGCCACCGTCGATGATTCCATCTTCAGCTGTTATGACCACCTCATAATCTTTGAGAGAGTCAAGGACCCGCTTGTCGAGTGAAGAAAGCTCGCGCGGATTTATAAGCGTGGCATTTACCCCCTGCTCCGCGAGCATATCGGCTGCCAGCGACATATAAGCGAACATAGAGCCTGCTCCAATCAGGGCCACCTTATCTCCACGTCGCACAATATCATATTCAGGCATCGAGTAGTCATCAAGAAGCTTGATATTTTTATTGGAGACAGCTGACGAGCCGGGAGTGCGGATCACTACAGCAAGCTTATCCTGCCTTACAGACCAATCGAGCATTGCCTCAAACTCCTCTTTGCAAACTGGTGAGAGATATAGAAGATTCGGAATATTGGATAATAGCGCTATGTCGAAAAATCCAAGATGAGTCTCGTCGTTCATGCCGAACATGGAGCCATAGAACACTACAAATGTTGCTGCCTGGCGGTTGAGCGCGATATCCTGGCTGAACTGATCGAAAGCCCTCTGCAGGAAGCTGCTGACGAAACCTGCCACAGGACGCATACCACCCTTTGCGAGACCACTTGCCACGTCAACGGCTGACTGCTCCGCGATGCCGACATCTACGAATTGACTGCCGGCTTCAAGACGACGGCTCTTATTGAATCCCAACACACCCGGAGTTCCAGCCGTGATGGTAACCACCCGTTTGTCTTCCTTCATCTTGGAAAGCATAATTCTGGCGAAAAGATCTCCATAGTCTTCAGGAGCATCCTTTGCCTCCTCATATTTCGGCGCACCGGTCTCCGGATCAAACGGACCGGAAAAATGGAAATCTTCCTTATCCTCTACAGCCGGTTTAAGACCAAGACCCTTTATTGTATTGATATGCACTAACACAGGATAATCTATATCCTTTACTGACCTGAACATTTCTATGAGGCTCTTCAGGTCATTGCCATATTTTACATAGCGGTAGGCATACCCCATCGAGCGGAAAAGATTCGGCTCGCCCTCTCCGTTTGTGTTCCGTAGAAGACGGAGGTCGGCATATATTCCACCATGGTTTTCAGCAATACTCATCTGATTGTCATTGACAACGACAATGAAGTTGGATCCGAGTGTAGCCCCATAGTCAAGACCCTCGAATGCGACACCCCCGCTCAGAGAGCCGTCTCCTATCACAGCCACAACGTTCTCTTTGTCTCCCCTGAGGTCACGTGCCTTTGCGAGTCCTGCCGCAAGGGCAACCGCGGAAGAGGTATGCCCGAGAGAATATAGGTCATAAGGGCTTTCTCCGGGATTAGTGTAGCCTGTCACATCGTCGTAATGTGCCGGATCGGTAAAAGCCTGCATACGTCCTGTAAGCATCTTGTGAGGATATGTCTGGTGAGACACGTCGAAGACAATCTTGTCATCCGGAGTATCGAATACGTAATGAAGCGCTATGACGGCCTCAACCATTCCGAGGTTGGGTCCGACATGACCTCCATGTACTGATAGTTTATCTATAAGTGCAGTCCGAAGTTCGGATGCAAGCTGTTTAAGTTCCGGCAGATTCATCTTACGTATATCTGCCGGTGACTTTATTTCTGTCAAATCTATATTTTCCATAAATTATAAAATTATTCTTTATATATAAAACGTCATTCAGCGTACCTGAGTTTGATCCGTACTTTAGGATTCGCATACCATTATTACGGATTATACGCCCAAATTCCACACATGGATCAGATAATTATCTCTATATAAACAAAAAAAGGAGTGCCCATAAGCACCCCTTTCATTTCATAATAGGATTTTTTATGCTTTTGCATCTTCAAGTTCACGAGCCTCCACATCCACTACTGAAGCATAGTCATCTGTAATGTTCATGGCGGCAAGCTCATCTTTATTGGCAACCACTATGCGGTTATATTCGCGAAGACCCGTACCGGCTGGGATAAGGTGACCGCAGATCACGTTCTCCTTCATGCCTTCAAGATAATCGGTCTTGCCGTTGATGGCTGCCTCATTGAGCACCTTAGTGGTCTCCTGGAAGGAAGCTGCACTCATGAAGCTTGAAGTCTGGAGGGCAGCCCTTGTTATACCCTGAAGCACCTGCTCTGAAGTAGCCGGCATTGCGTCGCGCACTTCCATAGTCTTGAGGTCCTTGCGCTTCAATGACGAGTTCTCGTCGCGAAGTTTGCGCTGGGTTATGATCTGACCCTTGCGGTAGTTGGTAGAGTCACCGGCATCGGTGATCACCTTCTTGCCCCATATGGCGTCATTCTCTTCCATGAAGTCACGCTTGTCTACCACCTGCTGCTCAAGGAAACGTGTATCACCCGGATCAAGGATATTGACCTTACGCATCATCTGACGCACGATCACCTCGAAGTGCTTGTCGTTGATCTTCACTCCCTGTGAACGGTACACATCCTGCACCTCATTGACGATATACTCCTGCACTGCGGTCGGGCCCTTGATATTAAGGATATCGCTCGGAGTGATTGCACCGTCAGAAAGCGGAGTTCCGGCACGAACGTAGTCATTCTCCTGCACAAGAATCTGCTTGGAAAGCGGCACGAGATATTCCTTTGTCTCTCCAAGTTTTGAAGTGACGGAAATCTCACGGTTACCACGCTTGATCTTTCCAAACTTAACCTCACCGTCGATTTCGCTTACAACAGCAGGGTTGCTCGGATTGCGTGCCTCGAAGAGCTCGGTCACACGCGGAAGACCACCTGTGATGTCACCTGCATTACCTGCTGCACGCGGTATCTTCACGAATACCTGACCCGGCTCAAGAGTCTCGCCATCCTCGATCATGAGGTGAGCTCCCACTGGCAGGGAGTAGCTGCGTATCTCGTCGCCATTTGCATCGATCAGACGCGCAGCGGGCACTTTGTTACGATCCTTTGACTCAATCATTATCTTGTCACGGATTCCGGATGCCTCATCAGACTCTACACGATAAGTGATGCCTTCCTCGACATTCTCGAAACGAACAGTACCGCCTTCCTCGGCAACGATAACGGCATTGAAGGGGTCCCATTCGCAGATCATATCGCCCTTGGTCACCATATCGCCATCCTTGAAATAAAGACGGGATCCATAAGGGATATTGGCATTGGTAAGGACAATTCCGCTCTTGGGCTCAACAATACGCATTTCACCCATACGGCCTACCACAATATCCACACCGTCCTTATTCTTGATTGTACGAAGCTCATCAAGTTCAAGACGACCGTCATGACGGGCAGTGACATCCTTGACAGCCGACACGTTGCCCGCCACACCACCGACGTGGAACGTACGGAGTGTAAGCTGAGTACCGGGCTCACCGATTGACTGCGCCGCAATCACGCCGACAGCCTCTCCTTTCTGCACCATACGATGGTTTGAAAGATTGCGGCCATAGCACTTTGCGCATACTCCCTTCTTTGACTCACATGTAAGAACCGAGCGTATTTCGACAGATTCAATCGCAGAGTTCTCTATCTTCTCAGCAATTGCCTCAGTGATTTCCTCTCCTGCATGAACGAGAATAGAATCATCGTGAGGATCATGCACATCATGGACAGACACACGACCGAGGATGCGCTCGGAAAGTGTAGCCACGACTTCCTCGTTGTTCTTTATCTCCGTGCAGACGAGTCCGCGAAGCGTGCCGCAGTCCTCTTCATTGATGATCACGTCATGCGCAACATCGACAAGTCGACGGGTAAGATAACCGGCATCGGCAGTCTTGAGCGCAGTATCCGCAAGACCTTTACGGGCACCATGGGTGGAGATAAAGTATTCAAGCACACTCAGACCTTCCTTGAAGTTCGCAAGAATAGGGTTCTCGATGATCTGACCACCTTCAGCACCTGCCTTCTGCGGTTTTGCCATAAGACCACGCATACCGGAAAGCTGACGGATCTGGTCCTTAGAACCACGGGCACCTGAGTCAAGCATCATATAGACGGAATTGAAGCCCTGCTGGTCTTCCTCCATATGCTTCATAAGGGTGTCAGCAAGTTTCTTATTGACATTCGTCCATACATCGATCACCTGATTGTAGCGGTCGTTGGCTGTGATCATACCCATCTGATAGTTCATCATGATCTCTTCTACCTGGGCATTGCCTTTTGCAACGTATTCAGCCTTTTCCTCAGGAATAATGACGTCTCCAAGGTTGAACGACAGACCGCCGCGGAATGCCATTTTATAGCCAAGGTTCTTGATATCGTCAAGGAATTGTGCGGAACGTGTCACACCGCAGGTCTTGATGACCTTCGTGATGATGTTGCGGAGTGATTTCTTTGAGATGATCTCATTGACATATCCGATCTCCTTCGGCACATACTGGTTGAACAGCACACGACCAACAGAAGTGTTCTCTTTAAGCACCTTTACAGGATTGCCCTGCTCATCGACATCGTCAACAAGCACTGACACCGGAGCATGGAGGTCAAGACGTCCCTCGTTGTATGCGATCTCAGCCTCTTCCGGACCGTAGAATTTGGAACCCTCGCCTTTAGTGCCGGGACGAAGCTTGGTGATATAGTAAAGACCAAGCACCATATCCTGAGAAGGCACTGTGATAGGAGCGCCGTTGGCTGGGTTAAGGATATTATGCGCGCCGAGCATAAGCATCTGCGCCTCAAGGATAGCCTCATTGCCGAGAGGGAGATGCACAGCCATCTGGTCGCCGTCGAAGTCGGCGTTGAATGCCGTACAGGCGAGCGGGTGAAGCTGGATTGCCTTTCCCTCGATCATCTTAGGCTGGAATGCCTGAATACCAAGACGGTGAAGTGTCGGAGCTCGGTTCAGAAGAACCGGATGGCCCTTCATGACATGCTCAAGGATATCCCACACTACCGGATCTTTACGGTCAACAATCTTCTTTGCGCTCTTCACGGTCTTTACTATACCGCGCTCGATGAGCTTACGGATGACAAACGGCTTATATAGTTCGGCAGCCATAAGTTTTGGAATACCGCACTCGTGCATCTTAAGTTCCGGACCAACCACGATAACCGAACGGGCTGAATAGTCAACGCGCTTACCGAGAAGGTTCTGACGGAAACGACCCTGCTTGCCTTTGAGAGAATCTGAAAGGGACTTCAGCGGACGATTGACATCGCTCTTTACAGCGGATGCCTTACGTGAGTTGTCAAGCAAAGAATCGACAGCCTCCTGAAGAAGTCGCTTCTCGTTGCGGAGAATCACTTCGGGAGCCTTTATCTCGATAAGACGTTTCAGACGGTTGTTGCGGATTATCACACGACGGTATAAGTCGTTAAGGTCGGATGTGGCAAAACGTCCTCCATCAAGCGGCACGAGCGGGCGAAGTTCCGGCGGAATCACCGGGATTGCCTTCAGCACCATCCATTCCGGCTTGTTTACATCTTTTGATGCAAGGAATGAGTTGACCACCTGCAGACGCTTCAGCGCTTCAGTCTTGCGCTGCTGTGAGCCTTCGGTATGAGCTCGGTCGCGAAGATCAGCGGCAAGACTCTCCAGATCAATGTTCTGAAGCAGCTCGTAGATTGCCTCGGCACCCATTTTAGCAATGAACTTATTGGGATCATCATCCGGAAGGAGCTGGTTGTCTTCAGGAAGCTTGTCAAGGATATCGAGATATTCCTCTTCCGACAGAAGATCCAGACGCTCAAGTGCCTTACCGGAGATCTTCTCGCCGTCGCGGGTATCCGTATTTATATTGGCAGCCGCACCTGGCTGAAGCACGACATAGCGCTCGTAGTATATGACAGAATCGAGTTTCTTCGAAGGAAGACCGAGCAGGTATCCGATTTTGTTAGGAAGGGAACGGAAATACCAGATATGGGCTACCGGAACAACAAGCTCGATGTGTCCCATACGCTCGCGACGCACTTTCTTTTCAGTGACCTCGACACCGCAACGATCGCATACAATACCCTTGTAGCGGATTCTCTTGTACTTGCCGCAGTGGCATTCGTAGTCCTTTACCGGTCCGAAAATCTTCTCGCAGAAAAGACCGTCACGCTCAGGCTTGTAGGTACGGTAGTTGATAGTCTCAGGCTTCAGCACCTCGCCACTCGACATTTCCTTGATCTTCTCCGGAGATGCAAGACCTATCGTTATTTTGGTAAAGTTAGTCTTGATTTTATTGTCTTTCTTGAAAGCCATAGGTTTCCTTTCTATGTTGTCCGGAACCGATGAGGCAAGACCTCACCGGTCCGGGAGTTTTAATTGTTATGGTCGGATCAAACTATCATCAGTCAAGGGTAACGCTGAGTCCGAGTCCGCGAAGCTCATGCAGAAGCACATTGAGTGATTCGGGGATGCCCGGATTAGGCATAGGATCTCCTTTCACGATTGCCTCGTAGGCTTTGCTTCGACCGTTGACGTCATCACTCTTAACTGTGAGGATTTCCTGAAGTATGTGGCTCGCTCCGAATGCTTCGAGAGCCCAGACTTCCATCTCTCCGAATCGCTGACCGCCGAACTGCGCTTTACCACCAAGAGGCTGCTGAGTGATCAGAGAGTACGGACCGATTGATCTTGCATGCATCTTGTCTTCGACCATGTGTCCCAGTTTAAGCATGTAGATCACACCCACAGTCGCAGGCTGGTCGAAACGGTCGCCTGTGCCTCCGTCATACAAATAGGTCTTGCCATATCTCGGAAGTCCTGCCTTGTCAGTCCACTCATTGAGGTCATCAAGGCTCGCGCCATCGAAGATAGGAGTAGCGAACTTTTCTCCAAGTTCGCGGCCTGCCCATCCGAGTACTGTCTCGAATATCTGACCGAGGTTCATACGAGAAGGCACACCCAGCGGGTTAAGCACGATATCAACCGGTGTACCATCTTCAAGGAACGGCATATCTTCCTGGCGGACCACTCTCGACACGATACCCTTGTTACCGTGACGACCTGCCATCTTGTCTCCGACACCGATCTTACGCTTCTTGGCAATATATACCTTAGCCATCTGCATGATGCCGGAAGGAAGTTCGTCACCTATCGTGATATCGAATTTCTTACGGCGAAGTTCACTGTCAATCTCCTTGTACTTGCGCACATAGTTGGTCACAAGCTTCATGATCATGCCGTTGATGCGTTCGTCGTCGGTCCAGTTGCTCAGGTTGACGGTCTCATATTTGAAGTCTGCCCAATTAACACCATTAAATTTCTGACCCTTGGGCACAACCTCGTCACCAAGAAAATCCTTCACACCGGCAGAAGTAACTCCATTGAGAAGTTTCTCCATTTTGCCGACCATGATCTCCTTAAGCTCATCGAGTTTTTTCTTGTACTCCTTGTCAAGAGCTTCGGTCTGCTCGTTGGCAGATTTACGTGAAGTCTTAGTTTTAACAGCCTTTGAGAAGAGATTTGTACCGATCACTACACCTTTTAGTGACGGGCTTGCCTTAAGAGAAGCATCTTTCACCTCGCCTGCCTTGTCGCCGAAGATTGCACGAAGCAGTTTTTCTTCAGGAGTAGGATCGCTCTCACCCTTCGGTGTGATCTTACCGATCATGATGTCGCCTGGCACTACATATGCACCCACGCGGATAATGCCGCGGTCATCGAGATCCTTGGTAGCCTCTTCGCTCACGTTGGGTATATCTGAGGTAAGTTCCTCCATACCACGTTTAGTCTCGCGAACCTCAAGAGTATATTCATCTACATGGACAGAAGTGAGGATATCTTCCTTCACCATTCTCTCGTTGAGCACGATAGCATCCTCATAATTATATCCCTTCCAGGGCATGAACGCCACCTTCAGATTGCGTCCGAGAGCGAGTTCTCCCTTTTCAGTAGAGTATCCTTCTGTGAGAATGTCTCCTTTCTCAACTTTCTGCCCTACTTCACAGATAGGACGGAGGTCGATAGTGGTACCCTGGTTGGTACGTCTGAACTTAGGTATTCTGTATTCCTTAAGTGCAGGCTCGAATTCCACGAATTCTTCATCCTCGTTTCTGTCATACTTAATACGGATGGTAGTAGCATCAACATACTCGATCGTACCGCTGCCCTCAGCCATTATCTGAGTGCGGGAATCGCGGATAAGCTGTCCTTCGATACCGGTACCCACTATAGGAGCCTCGCTTCTCATCAGAGGAACAGCCTGGCGCATCATGTTTGAACCCATGAGCGCACGGTTTGCATCGTCATGTTCAAGGAAGGGAATGAGCGATGCCGCTATAGACGCTATCTGAATCGGAGCCACGTCCATAAGCTGGATATCGGATGGAGGCACGATCGGGAAGTCCGCGTCCTGACGGGCCTTCACCTTATCACGGATAAAGCTGCCGTCATCGTTAAGAGGAGCATTGCCCTGAGCGATATTAAGCCCTTCCTCCATCTCTGCAGTGAGATATACCACGTCCTCGTTCTTCAGGTCTACAACACTGTCGGTCACTTTCCTGTACGGAGTCTCAATGAATCCGAGATTATTGATCTTGGCATATACACATAGAGAGGAAATAAGACCGATGTTTGGACCTTCAGGGGTCTCGATAGGACAAAGACGACCGTAATGAGTGTAGTGCACGTCGCGCACCTCGAAGCCCGCACGCTCACGGCTCAGACCACCTGGACCGAGTGCCGAAAGACGACGCTTATGTGTGATTTCGGCAAGAGGGTTGGTCTGGTCCATGAACTGAGAGAGAGCGTCAGTTCCAAAGAAGGTGTTGATCACACCTGATATTGTCTTGGCATTGATAAGGTCAGTGGGGGTGAACACCTCATTGTCGCGGACATTCATGCGTTCGCGGATAGTGCGGCTCATACGCGCCAGACCTACATTGAACTGATTATACATCTGCTCGCCGACAGTGCGCACGCGGCGATTTGAGAGGTGGTCGATATCATCGACATCGCTCTTATTGTTGATAAGTTCGATCAGATATTTGATGATCTCCACAATGTCCTCGCGAGTGAGGACCCTGACATTCATAGGAGTGGAAAGCGACAGTTTCTTATTGATCCGATATCTGCCGACATCTCCTAAATCATATCTCTTTTCACTGAAGAAGAGATTCTGAATCACTTCGCGTGCGGAAGCATCGTCTGGCGGCTCAGCGTTGCGGAGCTGCCTGTAGATATATTGAATTGCCTCTGTCTCAGAGTTGGAGCTATCTTTGGAAAGAGTATTGAAGATTATGCTGAAATCTGTAGCATTGGCATCTTCTCTTTCAAGCACTATGGTCTTAACGCCTGAATCAAGAATAGCCTGAATATTATCTTCTGAAATCTCGCTGCCACGGTCAACCACGACTTCGTTTCGCTCTATTGTCATGACCTCACCGATCTCGTCGCTGCTGATATCTTCAATCCAAGACTTCAGCACACGTGCTGCAAGCTTTCTGCCTATAACTTTTTCAAGATTGGACTTGGTCACCTTGACTTCTTCGGCAAGATTGAATACCTGAAGGATATCTTTATCGCTTTCAAGACCAATGGCACGCAGAAGAGTCGTCACAGGTAATTTCTTTTTGCGATCGATATAGGCATACATCACATTGTTAATATCAGTGGCAAACTCAATCCAGCTGCCCCTGAACGGGATGATTCTCGCTGAGTAAAGTTTTGTACCATTGGCATGCATGCTCTGACCAAAGAACACACCCGGCGACCTGTGGAGCTGGGACACAACGACACGTTCAGCACCATTGATGATAAAGGTGCCTTGATCGGTCATATATGGAATAGGACCTAAATAAACATCTTGAATACTGGTATCGAAATCCTCATGATCGGGATCCGTACAATATAGCTTGAGTTTTGCCTTTAAAGGCACACTGTAGGTAAGTCCCCTCTCGAAACACTCATCTATCGTATAGCGTGGTGGGTCAATATAATAGTCAAGGAACTCCAGTACAAAATTATTGCGTGTGTCTGCAATAGGGAAGTTTTCTGAAAACACCTTGTAGAGACCCTCGTTTTTCCTCTGTTCGGGAGGAGTGTCAAGCTGAAGGAAATCCCTGAAGGATTTTAGCTGCACCTCAAGAAAATCCGGAAACGGGTAGGGATTCTTCACCGTTGCGAAGTTTACACGAGGTTTTGCAATTGTATTCTGTGACATTCTGATAAGATTAATCGTTTGGATAAGTAGCTATTCAAAGGAGCTAAAACCGCGCCTTAAATCTTTAAAAAGTGTTAACGTCTTATAAAATATTATAAAATCGTAAAAAACACAGACGTTATTATACACAAAGAATTTTCAGACTTGCCTTTACAAAAAAGGAATCTGAAAATCTGCGGAATCCTTGGTGCCATTCGACATGACAAGCCGTCAGTCATCCTCGGATGTGCGCACTATGAGCTTAAAAAGCTTAATTCCCCCGCACAAAAAGCGGGGGAATCGAGCTATGCTGCTATTGAAAGATTACTTAAGTTCAACCTCAGCACCAGCTTCTTCGAGCTGCTTCTTAAGGCCTTCTGCATCAGCCTTGGGGAGCTGCTCCTTAACTACGCTGGGAGCGCCGTCAACGAGTTCCTTAGCCTCCTTAAGACCAAGACCGGTGAGTTCCTTGACGAGTTTAACAACAGCGAGCTTGCTTGCGCCGGCTGCCTTGAGCACTACGTCGAAGTTAGTCTTTTCTTCTGCAGCGGGTGCACCTGCTGCGGGGCCTGCTGCTACTGCAACTGCTGCAGCTGCGGGTTCAATACCGTATTCGTCCTTGAGGATCTGAGCGAGTTCGTTTACTTCCTTAACGGTGAGGTTTACGAGCTGTTCTGCAAATGCTTTCAAATCTGCCATTTTTGTATAGTTTTTTGTTTATTTTACGATTTTGATTATTCTTTGTTGGAAAGGGTCTCCAGGATGCCATGAAGTTTAGTAGCACCGCTGTTGAGGGCCGAGATGACGTTCTTAGCAGGCGACTGAAGCAATGCAACAACATCTGCGATAAGTTCGTTCTTGCTCTTGATTGCGGCGAGGGTATCCAACATTTCCTCACCTACATAAACGCTTTCTTCTACGAAAGCTCCCTTAAGCATAGGGAGAGTTTCCTTCTTGTCACGGAACTTCTTCAGCATCTTTGCAGGAGCATTGCCTACATTTGATAGAAGAAGAGTAGTCTCTCCGTGAAGGAGACCGTAGAGTTCAGAGTAGTCGAGTTCACTTGCCTCAAATGCCTTCTTCAGAAGGGTGTTCTTCACACACAGCATCTTGATGCCGTCTTGAAAGCAAGCACGACGCAGGGCGCTTGTCTTTTCTGCGTTCAGTCCCTGAGACTGCACGAGATAGACACAGCTATATTCCTTGAGAGTCTCGCCGATCTTTTCAATCAGCAGGGTCTTATCTTCTTTCTTCATCTTGAGTGTCGTTTTGAGGGTTATTCATCTATACTCTTAGTGTCAACCTTCACACCGGGGCTCATGGTGCTTGAAAGATAGATGCTCTTGATATATGTGCCTTTGGCAGTAGCGGGTTTCAGCTTGATGAGAGTATTGATAAACTCCTTAGCGTTCTCCTTCATAGCCTTAGGGTCAAAAGACACCTTGCCGATTGAAGCATGAACGATACCGGTCTTGTCAACCTTGAAGTCGATCTTACCCTGCTTAACCTCCTTCACGGCCTTTGCGACATCCATAGTCACAGTACCGCTTTTGGGGTTAGGCATAAGACCACGGGGACCAAGAATACGTCCGAGAGGACCAAGCTTTCCCATCACGGAAGGCTGAGTGATGATAACGTCTACATCAGTCCAACCGCCTTTGATTTTCTGAAGATACTCGTCGAGACCTACGTAGTCAGCTCCAGCTTCCTTAGCGGCAGCTTCAGCATCAGGATTACAGAGCACGAGAACTCTTACCTCCTTACCGGTGCCATGAGGAAGTGAAACCACTCCACGAACCATCTGGTCAGCCTTTCGCGGATCCACACCAAGACGCACGTCGATATCTAATGAAGCGTCAAATTTAGTAAAGGTGATTTCTTTTACCTTTTCAGCAGCTTCTGCCAAAGTATATGCTTTCCCAGCTTCAATCTTCGACAGAGCCAACTTTTGATTCTTTGTCAGTTTTCCCATTTCGTATTGAAGTTTTAGTTAAGTTCAGGGAATGCTCCTTTGACGGTGATACCCATGCTTCTAGCTGTTCCGGCAACCATACGCATCGCCGAGTCCAAAGTGAAACAGTTCAAATCCGGCATCTTGTCTTCAGCAATAGTCTTTACCTGATCCCATGTGATTTCAGCCACCTTTTTACGATTTGGCTGTGCGGAACCGCTCTTCAGCTTTGTGATTTCCTTCAACTGTACTGCTACCGGGGGAGTTTTTACTACGAATTCAAAACTCTTGTCGGTAAAGTAAGTGATTACCACAGGAAGAACCTTACCGGCCTTATCTTGGGTACGGGCATTGAACTGCTTGCAGAATTCCATGATGTTGATACCCTTCGAACCGAGAGCCGGTCCTACCGGAGGCGACGGGTTTGCCGCACCGCCCTTAATCTGCAATTTGATCTGTCCAGCAATTTCTTTAGCCATTTTGTCAATTACTTTAAAATTTGATTTTCTCTTGAGAATTCATTACAAAAGCCGACTGCGTAACACCAGACGACTTCTTAACTTTATTCTCTTTCCACTTGGGAAGTTTCCAACTCCAGATCAGTGGGACGACCAAATATCTTGACCTCCACCTTTAATTTCTGCTTGTCGCCACTAACCTCCTTGATAACTCCGGAGAAACCGGAGAAAGGACCATCGGTGACTTTCACAGCCTCGCCCTCACAGTAGACCTCATCAACAGATTCGGGAGAATCATTCAATGCATCTGCTGCTCCAAGCATATTCATCACTTCGCTTTCACGAAGCGACTCGGGCTCGGAATTCTTGGCACGTCCACGAAGGAAATCGATGACGTTGCTGGTATTCCTCAGCTCATACTGAACCTCTCCAGTCAATATGCACTTGACAAATACATATCCGCTGAAGAGCGTGCGATCCTTGGCTACCTTCTTGCCAGAACGAGTAACGTAGACCTTTTCGGTCGGAATTAAAACCTCCGATACATACTTGCCAAGATCTGTGTTCCTGATAGCTGCATCAAGCACCTCCTTCACCTTAGCCTCCTTACCGGAAATGGCACGCAACACGTACCATTCATGTTTTTTTTCAGCCATTGACGCCTACGTTAAATTTAAAAACTGATACTGTAGATAGTCTCCATAAGAAGACTGAAAATCTTATCAACCGCCCAAATGAAGACTGCCATGATGATGGAAGCTATCAGCACCAGCACTGAGCTGTTGACGAGATTCTTTCGAGTTGGCCAGGAAACCTTATGCACTAATTCGTCATAAGACTCCTTGATATCTTTAACTAAGTTCATTTTCTTTATTTTTTAGCACGGGAAGAGAGGCTCGAACTCCCGACACCTGGTTTTGGAGACCAGTGCTCTACCGACTGAGCTATTCCCGTATGTAAGGGGTCTATATTTCAAGACCCCTTTATATATCATTGATTAATCTTCAACGATTGAAGTGATCTGACCTGAACCAACAGTACGACCACCTTCACGGATTGCGAAACGAAGACCCTGATCGCAAGCTACCGGAGTGATGAGCTTAACATCGATCTCAACGTTATCGCCAGGCATTACCATTTCAGTTCCCTCAGGAAGAGTGATCTCACCTGTCACGTCAAGAGTACGGATATAGAACTGAGGACGATATTTGTTGTGGAACGGAGTGTGACGGCCGCCTTCTTCTTTCTTCAGGATATAAACCTGAGCCTTGAAGTGATCGTGAGGCTTAACCTGGCCCGGGTGGCAGATTACCATACCACGCTTGATTTCGTTCTTGTCAACGCCACGGAGAAGGAGACCTACGTTGTCACCAGCCTCACCCTGATCAAGAAGCTTGCGGAACATCTCGACACCAGTTACTGTAGACTTGCGGTCCTGACCAAGACCGAGGATCTGAACTTCGTCGCCTACCTTCACGATACCAGCCTCGATACGACCTGTAGCCACTGTACCACGACCTGTGATTGAGAACACGTCCTCAACAGGCATAAGGAATGGTTTGTCGATATCGCGCGGAGGAAGCGGAATCCATGTATCAACTGCGTCCATGAGCTCCATTACCTTGTCAACCCACTGAGGTTCGCCGTTGAGGGCACCGAGAGCTGAACCCTGGATAATAGGAGTATTGTCGCCGTCATATTCATACTGAGCGAGAAGATCACGCATATCCATCTCTACGAGCTCAAGCATCTCAGGATCGTCAACCATGTCACACTTGTTCATGAAAACAACGAGTGCAGGAACGTTCACCTGACGAGCGAGAAGGATGTGCTCACGAGTCTGGGGCATCGGACCGTCAGTTGCAGCAACCACGATAATAGCACCGTCCATCTGAGCAGCACCGGTAACCATGTTCTTCACATAGTCAGCGTGTCCCGGGCAGTCTACGTGTGCGTAGTGACGGTTTGCAGTCTGATATTCTACGTGAGCGGTATTGATTGTGATACCACGCTCTTTCTCCTCAGGAGCATTGTCAATTGAGTCGAATGAACGAACTTCGGAAAGACCTTTTTCAGCGAGCACCTTAGTGATTGCAGCGGTAAGAGTTGTCTTGCCGTGGTCAACGTGACCGATAGTACCGATGTTAACATGCGGTTTCGTTCTTTCAAATTTTTCTTTAGCCATAGTTCTTTGCTATATTTTTATTTGTTTGAAATTTCTCTTTACGTTTAGGGGGACTACACGAGTCCCCTTTGAGCCAATGGCGGGATTTGAACCCGCGACCTCTTCCTTACCAAGGAAGTGCTCTACCCCTGAGCTACATGGGCGATTTCTATTTGGGAGCGGAAGACGAGGTTCGAACTCGCGACCCTTAGCTTGGAAGGCTAATGCTCTACCAACTGAGCTACTTCCGCATAAATTTGTGGGCGAAGATGGATTCGAACCACCGAAGGTATTAACCAGCAGATTTACAGTCTGCCCCATTTGGCCACTCTGGTATTCGCCCTATTTCATCGTTCTTGAGCCTCTTGTCGGATTCGAACCAACGACCCCGAGATTACAAATCACGTGCTCTGGCCAACTGAGCTAAAGAGGCAATCATGTTCATTTCGTGGTCTTCAGGATTCGCTTGAGACATTCATTCCCGAAACCGAGTGCAAAGTTATAACTTTTTTTTCGATGCACCAAATTTTTCTTAAAAAAAAAGCATGCGGACACTCATTTTTTTTTGCCCGCATACTTAACATCACAGGCAATTTTTATTTATAACATTATTTATCATTTAATTAGCCAAATCATTCCACAGTCACAGATTTTGCAAGATTTCTCGGCATATCGACGTTTTTCCCCTTGTTGATCGCGATATAATAAGAAAGCAACTGAAGCGGAATGCTTGTTATGATCGGAGTCAGGCATTCAGGCACATCAGGAACTTCAATCACGTGGTCTGCAATATTCCTTATCTCCTTGTCGCCTTCCGTAACGATTGCGATCACACTGCCGTGGCGCGCCTTTACTTGCTGCACATTATTGACTATCTTTTCATACAGATGGTCGTTGGGCGCTATAATCACCGTCGGCATCTCCGCATCGATCAGCGCGATCGGACCATGCTTCATCTCGGCGGCAGGATACCCTTCCGCATGGATATAGGAAATCTCCTTGAGTTTAAGTGCCCCCTCAAGCGCCACGGGATAGCTGTAGCCCCTTCCCAGATATAGGAAATTATGCGCATATGTGAAAATAAGCGAAAGTCGCTCAATCTGTTCATTGAGTTCGAGCGTCTGCCTTACATAATCAGGCACCTTCAGTATCTCCTCTCCTATCTTGATAAGGTCTTCCTTCGGCATCGTGCCCTTTAGCTCGGCAATTGCCATCGCTATCAATGTGAGCACCATCACCTGCCCCGTAAAAGCCTTGGTGGATGCAACCCCTATTTCCGGACCGACATGTATATATGTGCCCGAATCGGTGTTTCTGGGAATGGAACTTCCCACGACATTACTGATACCATAGACATATGCTCCCGCATCATGTGCCATCTGTATGGCTGCAAGGGTATCGGCTGTCTCACCGCTCTGCGACACTGCAATCACCACATCCCTGTCGTCAAGTACCGGATTACTATAGCGGAACTCGCTTGCATACTCCACCTCGACAGGGATCCGACACATATCCTGGATTAGATATTTGCCTATAAGGGAAGCATGCCATGATGTGCCGCACGCCACAATTATAATACGCTTGGCATTCATAAATTTCTCCTTGCTGTCAAGGACACCGCTTACGATAATATCCTTACCCTCATTTACCACACGTCCCCTGATACAGTCAAGTAGTGTGGTAGGCTGCTCAAAGATCTCCTTAAGCATAAAATGCGGATACCCCCCCTTTTCAAGCTGAGAGATAGAAAGTTCAAGAGTCTTCACATCCACACTCGTCTCCTCATTATTGAGATTGACAAGTTTCAGCGGCCGTGTCTTGGAAACGACAGCAATCTCATTGTCCTTGACATAGACCACATCCTTGGTGTATTCAACTATCGGAGTTGCGTCTGATGCAAGAAACATCTCCCCATCCCCGATACCGATCACGAGAGGGGAACTCTTGCGGGCGGCAATAATAGTATCGGGACGATTTTTCTCTATGACCGCTATCGCATAAGCTCCAACCACTTGCCTCAATGCTTCCTTCACAGCCTCAAGAAGCGTGCAGTCATTGTGTGTGCGTATATATTCTATAAGCTGGACAAGAACCTCCGTATCTGTCTCTGACTGAAATTTACATCCGTTCTGAATCAGAGCGTCCTTGAGCACCTTATAATTTTCAATAGTGCCATTATGCACGAGAGCAATCTCCTCATCTTCACTAAAGTGTGGATGCGCGTTGCGGTCGGAAGGCTCGCCGTGGGTAGCCCAACGGGTATGAGCAATTCCGATACCACCTGTGGTATCCTTGTCTTTACAATAATTTTCAAGGTTAGACACCTTCCCAGCCGCCTTATACACATTTAGCGTTCCCGACGGACTTACCAAGGCGACACCGGCGCTGTCATAACCTCGGTATTCAAGTCTATGCAAGCCTTTTATCAGAATATCGTAGGCATTACGTTCTCCTACATATCCCACTATTCCACACATATTCGTAAGCAATTTTAATGTTAGACACTGTCGACAGAGCGAAAGCATATCTCTAAATGCCTAACGCCCTTTTAATCTTATTTATTATTCACCCCATCGATTATATTATCATCCGCATCCAGGGAATCAGCCGAATCCGACATATGAGCCACGAGATAATCCCATGCTGCATCATGATCGTTCGGTATGATCCCGTCGAGAATCGCGTCCTTGACCACCTGCTTGAGCCGCGATATCTCCTGCGACGGCGGAAGTCCGAGCCGTTCCATTATTTCATGTCCATTGATAGGATTCTTCCATTTTCTATAGTCATCAGCAGCTATTATTTCCTTCATCCGCTCCCTCAGCGCCATAAAGCCATCGAGCGCTGACCTTATTTTGACAGGATTGCGCGATGTAAGGTCGCTTTCAGCAAGTATCATCAGATCTTCCACATCTTCTCCTGCATCTGTCAGCAGTCTCCTTACACCTGAATCACTGACGCCTTCCTCCCCCACTTGCTGCGGACGCATGTGCAGACCCACAAGCTTCTGGACATATTTCATCTTGTCGTTGAGGGGCATCTTCATTGACTGGAAAATCTTAGGCACCATCCTCTCACCGATGAAATTATGATTATGGAAAGTCCAACCCAGATTGTTGTCCCATTTTTTCGTCACCGGCTTGGCTATATCATGGAGCAAAGCAGCCCAACGGAGCCATTCATTGTCCGACCTCTCAGCCACATTATCCACCACCTGAAGGGTATGAAGGAAATTATCCTTATGGGCGCGACCTCCGACAGTGTCAACCCCTTTAAGAGCATAAACTTCCGGCATGATCCGCTCAAGCAATCCGCATTGATCAAGAAGCATGAACCCTATCGAAGGACGCCTTGAACGCATTATCTTACCGAGCTCATCATTTATACGTTCCTTAGTTATTATACTTATTCTGCCAGCATTCCTCCTGATTCCTTCGAACGTTTCGGGCAATATGTCAAACTCAAGCTGGGTGGCGAAACGCACGGCACGCATCATCCTCAAAGGGTCATCGCTGAATGTTATGTCAGGATCAAGGGGTGTGCGAATCAGCTTTGCCTCAAGATCCGCCACTCCGCCAAACGGATCCACGAGATCCCCGAAGCGATCGGCATTCAAGCATATCGCCATTGCGTTGATCGTAAAGTCCCGTCTCTTCTGATCATCGTCCAATGTCCCGTCTTCAACTATCGGATTACGGGAATTTCTCGTATAGCTCTCCTTTCTCGCTCCAACAAATTCAAGTTCCCTGTCCCTATGTTTTATCTGCGCAGTACCATAAGTTGCATATACCGTCAGTTTCCCTTTTCTTCCAAGACGTGAGCTCACAGCTCTTGCAAGCTCTATTCCGCTACCGACCGTCACGAAATCGAGATCGGCAGAACTCCTGCCTAACAACAAATCACGCACATACCCGCCTACGACGTAGACTTCGAGTCCCATTCCATCTGCGGTCTCGCCTATGGTACGAAAAACCGGATCTGTCAGTTTTCCCTTAAGATTCTTTGGCGTCATTTGTCTCCTTACTGCTTGTTTTATTTTCTTTATTGCGCTGCTGACGCTTCTGGCGACGCTGGTTTCCTGATTTTTTGCCACCATCCTGCCGCTGTTCCGGTTTTACCTGTCCGGCTTGTTCAGGTTTCCGGTTTTCCTGCTGCGCGGATGCATTATCGCCATGCTGATTCTGCTTATGTTTCTTCTTTTTCTTTGCCTTATCAAATCTGGTGAGGGCATCCTGATCGGTAAGATCTATATACTCTCTCATCTGTGGCTTTCCTTCTGCCTCTTCACCAAGACGGTCAACCTTAATACCCTGCTTGTTGAGCGCGATGATTTCAAACGCCCTCGAAGCAGGAATCACTGTCAGGTTGGCTGCGGTCCTCCTGTCAGTACTGTAAGTCAATGTCCTTGTCAGTATATCTGTCTTGAAAAGGAAGTAGTCGCCATCTTTTGTCTGAAGCACCTCGTCTTTTGACGGCAACTGTTTCACAGCCTCCGCATATGCGTCTATTTCAAAATTAAGGCAGCATTTAAGTTTTGCGCACTGTCCGGCAAGTTTCTGAGGATTCATCGACAGATCCTGCATCCTGGCAGCTCCGGTACCCACACTCACGAAGTGTGTCATCCAGCTGGAGCAGCACAGCGGTCTGCCACACGGACCGATACCGCCGATACGCCCCGTCTCCTGTCTGGCACCGATCTGCTTCATCTCTATCCTGACCTTGAATTCCTCAGCGAGAATACGGATAAGTTTCCTGAAGTCGACACGCTCATCGGCAATATAATAGAATATCGCTTTACTGCCATCGCCTTGATATTCCACATCGCCGATTTTCATGTTGAGTCCAAGTTCCTCAGCAATAGCACGCGAACGTATCATAGTGCTGTGCTCCTTACTTCTCGCCTCATTGAATCTGTCAAGGTCTGACTGCCGTGCCTTGCGGAACACCTTTTTCAATTCATCGAGATTATCAGGATCAAGCTTCGCCTTCACCATCTGCATCCTCACAAGAGGTCCCACCATAGTCACCTGACCTATATCATGTCCGTTGGCAGCCTCTACCGACACAACGTCGCCGATCTCAAGATTAAGTTTCGACGAATTGAGATAGAATCCGGCACGCGTATTTTTAAATTGTACCTGCACAGCCGGGAAATCAGCTACCGTCGATATATCGCCAAGCCAGTTGGTGGCGTATAGCTTTCCACGGGGTTCCCGACGCCAGCCCATCACCTTGTGGGAGTTGCATCCGCCGCATCCGCCGGTGTCGCAGCCCTCACATTCCGTACAGTCAGGAACCGGCTTCATTTCTATTTCATCCATAGGCTCGCGTCTCTGTTATTTGGCGTATGCCACGGCACGAGTCTCGCGTATCACGGTGATCTTCACCTGACCCGGATAAGTAAGCTCGTCCTGGATCTTCTTTGCTATATTTGCAGACAGGCTGTCGATTTCCTCATCGGATATTTTGTCTGCTCCAACTATCACACGCAGCTCTCGACCTGCCTGAATAGCGTAAGTCTTGATGACACCGGGATATGAGAGTGCAAGCTGCTCAAGATCATTGAGCCGCTTTATGTAAGCCTCCACGATTTCCCTTCTGGCACCGGGACGGGCACCTGAAATGGCATCACACACCTGAACTATAGGGGAAAGAAGGCTTGTCATCTCCACTTCGTCGTGGTGAGCGCCGATAGCGTTGCATATATCAGGCTTCTCCTTAAATTTTTCGGCGAGCTTCATGCCGAATATAGCATGCGGGATCTCGGGATCATCATCAGGCACCTTGCCTATATCATGAAGCAGTCCTGCACGACGTGCCTTTTTAGGATTAAGTCCGAGTTCGGCGGCCATTATGGCGCACAAGTTGGCTGTCTCGCGAGCATGCTGAAGGAGGTTTTGCCCATAGGATGAACGGTATTTCATCTTGCCCACCATCCTGATAAGTTCCGGATGAAGTCCATGAATACCGAGATCGATACACGTTCTCTTGCCGGTCTCGTTGATTTCTTCTTCAACCTGCTTCTGAACTTTTGCCACCACTTCCTCAATGCGGGCAGGATGGATACGACCGTCAAGCACGAGCTGATGAAGCGCAAGGCGGGCGATTTCGCGGCGCACCGGATCGAAACCCGACAGCACTATCGCCTCGGGAGTGTCATCTACAATAATCTCTATTCCGGTAGCGGCTTCAAGCGCACGGATGTTGCGGCCTTCCCTGCCTATGATGCGACCCTTTATCTCATCGTTCTCTATATGGAATACAGTCACTGAATTTTCCACAGCAGCTTCAGTAGCAACCCTCTGTATTGACTGGATGACAATCTTTTTGGCTTCCTTATTGGCGGTAAGCTTCGCCTCGTCCATGATATCGTTGATATACCCTTGCGCTGCTGTCCTCGCCTCATCTTTAAGGCTTTCGATAAGGCGCTCGCGTGCCTCATCGGCAGAAAGCCCGGATATGTGTTCAAGCTGCTCCTGAGCCTGACGGTGAAGATGCTCCACCTCTCCCTTTCGAGCCTCAAGGGTACGCTCAAGGTTCTCGGCATTGTTTATGCGAGTGTCGAGACTCTGCTTCTGGGAATCAAGCTCTTTCTTGCGGCGGTTTAGTTCCGACTGCTGCTGATTGAGCTGGATCTCCCTCTGTTTGGCTCTCGCCTCCGATGCCTGGGCCTTCTGCATTTTGGCATTGGCATTCCGCTCAGCGTCAGAAAGTATCTTCACCTCCTGCTCTTTAGCTTCGATAATCTTCTTTTCCTTGATCACTTCCGCATCCTTACGTGCATCTTCAAGAATCATATGCGCTCTGCTGCTTGCGCTTTTACTGCTTATCGCAGTCGCAACCGCATATCCTGCTGCGGCGGCCACCACGACTATTATGATCCATATCGCTGTCATGTCTTAATGTTTGAAAAGTTTATATATTGTTGTTGAAATCTCATCACTCACACATACGCATACGACAAAACCTTCCTGCGTATGGATGCCGGAAGGATGACTTCAGTGGCCACATTCAGCCTTTGAACAATAAAGAATTCAGCAATTTGTCAATAAACATCAAACTCATCTGCCGACTGATCCGCGGTATCTTCGTCAGAGTTCCTGCAAAGACTCTCCGCTTCCCTTAGCAGCTGCTCGGCTTCCTCCACCTCGTTCTCGCGTGTCTCAGCAAGACTGTAGTAATTAGAGGCATAGTGATACACCATCATGGCCAGCAATTCTTTCTGACCTTTGCCGGGGAACCTCTCCCCGAGCTCCTTCAGTCGAAACTTTATCTCAGATTCAGTCCTTCTTACGAAATCCTGCTGAGGAAAAGGAACATTAAGAGACAACCTCTCACCGGCAATATTGACTTCTATATTGATTTTTAAATCTTTATAATTCATCAGCTGATGTCTGCGTCATCCTTGAGGAGAGCGACGCATCTGTCAATTTTTGCAATCAATCTCTGCAGACGCCGTCGGGCGGAGATAAGATTCTCAGGTGAATCCGCAAGCCTATGCGACACCGTAAGAAAGTCTACTTCCATACGGACTGCAACAAGCTCACGCTCCCGCTCCTCAAGTCGAAGTTTAAGTTCTTTCACTTCTTCCTTGAACCCCGTGCATTCATCGACCGCTTTGTCTCTTTGGGAGGCAAGCGAGGCAATCTTACTGCGAAGATCCCTTATCACTTGATGCATCTGACGGGCCATGCTTCGATAAATCTCTACAAAGTTAATATATTTTTTGGATATATCCAAATAAAATCACCAATTGATACCGTTTAGACGCGACGACTGCTTGTCATACTTGATGTCTTTCAGCAGCGAAGACTTGACTGCGACATTGAAATTGAAACTTTTATACATGCCTACAGGGATGATGGAGCATGTCATGGTGAAGCAGTGCATGTCGCGGGATATGTTGCAGTTCATATATGCTATCTTCTTAGCCTGGAAGTCATAACTGCACGACATAGAGAAGTTCCAGTTTTTGGTAGGTCTAATATTTCCGGAGATCGACAGATTCTGCGTGAACTTACCGTTGAAGTCCATTTTTTTGTAGTTGAACGTGCCCAGCCCGTAATTTATAGAATAATTGAAAGAAAGACTCCACGGGCATTCCCACGGAGAATATCCGTCGGCATCATTCTGCCTTGTATCCTCCTGGTCTCCACGCCTTCTGCGAGATGGTGACTGATCAGCAAAACTTTCATCACTGTCTTCCTCATCATAATCATCATCGTCATCATTCCGGTTAGTGTTCGCCTGTGTCTTGTCGTTTTTCTTCTTTTTAAATGTGCTGTTGTTGATCGTATAGCTGAACGAAGTTCCGGTAGAAGTCAGTTTCACCCATCCCTTGCCTGCCTGCAGTCGCGTCCTGTTGACCTTGACAGGGTTTCCGTTGGCATCCAAAGCATAAGTATAAGGATCCCATGTGGCATTGAGGTTAAGATTGAAGCTTTTTGTAAGCCTCAGCAGTATCGATGTATTCAGATTGCTCCAGTTCATGGAGTCTGCGGCAAAATTATAGCTCTGACTCAAAGACAGGTTTTCGATAAGCGATATTTTCTTCACACCGGTTGAATCCTGATCGCTGCGCACCTTCATCTCAAGATTGTTTGCCAGAGAGAGTGTTACGGAGCTTGACATACCTGATCCCGGACTCCCCACTACTCCATGCTGGAAATAGTTATATTTTCTGGTTATGTTTTCTCCCGCATTGTTTACGTATGAATACTGACCGTAAGCTCCCCACATCGGAGCACTGAAGTCAGGCGTATAATTATAAGAAAGACTGGGGGTGAGCACATGACGTATCATCTGCACTTTGTTGCCTAAAAACTTCATCGGCTTGTAGAAACCATATAGCTTTGTGTCGGCTGAAAGAGACGCCTGGAAATCGAAGATGTTATAGAATCCGTAGCAGGTGTCAAGCACTTCGGCAGACTTGTTGGGATCCCAGTCTCTCTTTATCTTTGAGGTGTACATACGGTCAGTCATGTTAAGCGAAGGAGACAGATTGATATATTTCAACACTGAAAATGTAGCCGACACCGGCACAGAGTGCCTGATACCGTTGCGCCAGTCCTTTATAAGGCTTTTCTTAAAAAACACATCCTGCTGTGCCGTAAGAGAGTTTTGAAACTGTCCGCTATAGCTAAGCTTTATTTTTTCATACCATCGCTCTGCACCGGCGGCTTTCTTGCGCTTGAAGGGTGCCACCTGACTCAAAGTGACGTTGAGATTAGGAAACGAAACTGCAAGTGTAGAGTCCTGCGTGCGCTGGCTTATGTTGGCAGATGCACTCGCAGTCCACTTCGTGCCGGGAAATCTGTAGGTCATATTGACCGTACTCGACTTGGTGTTTTCAGTGAAAGAATTGGAATAATATGAATTCAGGTCATTGCGGGTATATCCTGACGTAGAGAAATTGACTGACGCGGAAAACGACAGGTTTGGGTTTGATTTCTGATCCATTGAATGACTCCATACCACCTGGAAGTTGTTCTGCTTAGCATAGTCCGGAAGCCCCTTGTCGCCTGTGACCGTATTCAGAAATGAAATATTGAATGAGCCGCTGTATTTATATCTCTTCCTGTAGGAAGAACGTCCGGATATTCCCCACGAACCCTTTGTGTATATCTCACCCGTGACAGCCAGATCCACATAGTCGCTGAATGCGAAGTAATATCCACCGTTGCGCATATAGAAGCCCCGGTTATAGTCATCACCGAAAGTCGGGAATATAATACCTGATGAATATTCCTTACTGAACGGGAAATAGCCGAAGGGCAATGCAAGAGGCAACGGTATATCTGCTACCACCATGTATACAGGTCCGGACACGACATCCTTTCCTGGACGGATCTTTCCTCTTGTAAGTTGAAAATAAAAGTGGGGATGTTCATGCTCGTCGCATGTGGTATATATTGCATCTTCAGCAAAAAAGCTGCCGTCTTCCATTTTTTTCGCACGTCCTCCGGTCAGATAGCCTTCGCCCTGCTCTGTCACGATGTCTGTGATGAAACCTCGCTGGTTCTTGAAATTAAACGACATGCTCTTTGATTCGTATGTGTCGCCTCCGTCCTGGAACACGGGTTTTCCAATAAGCTCTCCAAGGCTGTCCACACGTCCAGTGGCATAGACAGTCGTGGAGTCCATAACCATTTTTATTTCATCAGCGTCAAGCTTAAACTGCCCATACTCTACTTTTCCTTCGCCAAAAAGATATGCAAGATTGTTTCCAAGAAGCACTACTGAGTCTTTTGCGGAAAAAGCCACGGCTGTCTCGATATCCACTTTCTCACGGTTGATACGGGTGAAATCGTCGCGGTCATCGTCTATAGAGTCCGCGGATATAGCCGACTTGTCGGATATCTCTTGCGACACTGTGTCATTACCCAAAGAATCCACATCAATCATTCCGACCGACAAGGAGTCTGCATCGGGCATATCAACCGCCGATGAATCTGACAATATCTGTATGTTCCGTCGGGTCAAAGGTTTAATTCCTATAAGAGTATCTTCCGGAGACAAATTTGATGCGACGATTTCAGGCAAATGATTTTTCTCTTCCACTTGCGGCTCCGAGTCGGCAACAGGCGTGTTACCTACTCCTGTGCGCATCGACGGCTGTGCCAGCATAAGAGCAAGAAACAACAACGAAAACAATATTAAGAAAAATCGTCGCATAATACGCGGCAAAATTACAAAAAAAACTTGAGATTACGACGACCTTTAACATAAAATAAGAAAAAGTCCCATGCCCCTGAGGGGTATAGGACTTTGGAATAAATAATATATCTTATCCGGTCTTTGATCCTTAGAAATGTACAAGGCAAAGATTTGTAAGCCAGATCCACAACGGACAGAATCCGATGAAGAGGATCACGGACAATGTCAGCGACGAAGTACCTGTGGCGACATATGTGTTGTATTCATCGGCAATAATGATACCTGAGAATGCCGGCGGCAGTGCAGCTGCGACTACAAGCATCTTGAGGTTGAGGGGATCCATCTTGAAAATAAGACCGAGAATCAATACAACTGCCGGCATCATGATCATCTTCATAATTGACCCGAGCACAGCCTGCCAGTTTATCTGAATCTTAATTGCAGAAAGCGTGATACCTGCCGAGAATACTGCCATTGAAGCATTCGCCTTGGCTATAAGGTCGAACGAAGGACTTAATTCTTTAGGCCATGGAATGCCTGCCACAACCCAGATCACAGCCAGGATAGGAGCCCATGCCACAGGCTGCTCAAGAGCATGCAGCACCGGTTTCCATGCACTTTGCTTTTTAGTTGTACCCGGATTCTGCTTCTCCAAAGATGCATTCATCAGTGAAAGACCTACAGGAATACCGATGGCGTTTACTACAATTCCGACGATCGCGACCACAAGTGCGACAGAAGGAGATGTGCCGAAAATCGGCTCAAGCACAGCAAAACCAAGGAATCCGATTGTCGGAGATCCGCTGATAAGGGCTGATACCGCGGCATCAGCGCCGGTATTTTTCTTAAAGCAGTATTTGAATACAAAATAGACAATCATGAAACATGCCATGATACCTATAGTCGATACTATTGTCAACTTGATATCTTTCACAAGGTCGGCGCGAGACGCCTGAACAATCGATACGAACAAGGCTGCCGGCAATGCAAAGTCAAGCACAACCTTATTGAACTTCTTGGCGTCTTCACCTGAGAATGCGCCCTTCTTACCGGCAATGTAGCCCGCAAGCATCACCACTATGATCGGCACAATGGCGTATAAAATAACGTGCGATATATCCATAGCAGAATTATTTTAATAATTTTAAACAATGATTTTAATAAAAGATCCGACTGCCACTCTGGACGATCACCCCGAAAGGCAGTCGGCATCTTGTGATTATAAATTTTTGATTATACAGTATATTCGATAAGCGGAGCCGGATTCAGATAACCGATATGACCGCTTTCTGCACCTGAATTGTCTGCAAGCTGGACATCGATAAGACAGGGCTTGCCTGATGCTATAGCTTCCTCAAGTGCCTTCTTCAGATCGGCAGGATTGTCGACACGATAGTTGTTGGCACCGAAAGCTTCCCCTATAAGGTTATACTTGGCATTGATGTCAAGTGTGGTAGGAGCGGGAGCGTCGCCACCCGAAGGATTGACACCTATACCGTTGTAGATTCCACCGTTGTTGAAGATAACCACAGTCACAGGGAGTTTGTAGCGACAGATAGTCGCGAAGTCCATTCCAGAGAAACCGAAAGCAGAGTCGCCTTCAACAGCGACAACCTTCTTTCCTGTGGCAACGGCTGCACCGATCGCGGATCCCATACCCATGCCCATGATAGACCACGAAGCGCAGTCAATACGATGGCGTGGCAGGAACATATCAACAGAGTCACGGGTGTCATCGAGGGTATTGGCACCTTCATTGACAAGAATCACGTCTGGATTTGACTCCAATACAGGTTTCACGACAGAAAGAGCTGTCCAATGTGTCATAGGCATCAGGTTGGCAGCATCGGTCAGACGAGTCGCAAACTTGGCATTCTTAACCTTTGATTCTGCCTGAAGCGATGCGAGCCACTGAGGATCAGCCTGCATCGTCTTGCCTTTCAAGCCAGCAAGGATCATATCGAGAGAAAGACCCATGTCACCAACAACCGGAGCTGCGATAGGAACATTTCTGTCTATTTCCTTAGGCTCGACATCAAGCTGAATGAATTTCATCTCGGGATTCCATTTTCCCTTGCCAAACGAGAGCATCCAGTTGATTCTCGCACCTATCACCATCACTACGTCAGCTTTCTCCATAATGGTCGAGCGGCAGCTCAAAGCACTGTATTCACCGTTGTCAGGCATCAGTCCTTTAGCCATAGACATTGCCAGATAAGGTATTTTATAAGTCTCGATGAGCTCCTTGATCTTATCGTCTACCTGAGCATATGCAGCACCCTTACCGAGAAGGATAGCAGGGCGTTTAGCAGAAGTAAGTATTTCAACCGCACGGTCTACAGCACTCTGTGTAGGAGCTACAGGAGAAGCTATGTCAACCGGTGAATAGAACAGTTTTTCAGCTTCAGCGGCATCCATGATCTCGCCGAGTGCAGGAGTTGTCATGTCAATATACACACCTCCGGGACGTCCGCTGACAGCAGCGCGGTATGCACGGGCAACAGCTGCAGGAATATCCTTAGCATGAGAGCAGCGGAAAGCAGCCTTTACGTAAGGACGGGCGGCGTTGAGTTGGTCAAGCTGTTCGTATGTGCCCATATCCATGTCGACCATAGTAGGATCGGATGCACCTGAGATCTGAATCATAGGATAGCAGTTCACAGTAGCATTGGTCGTGGCGGTCAGACCATTGAGGAATCCAAGTGAAGATACCGTAAGAAGCACACCAGGTTGCTTTGTGAGGTAACCGTGGGTAGCGGCTGCCATGCCTGCCTGCTGTTCGAAACGGAAACCATAGTAGTTGATACCGATCTTCTGCATAGCGTATGCAGCTTCAGTAACCGGAATGCCGACAAGACCGTAGACATCCATAAGTCCGAGACGTTTGAGGCTCTCTGCGAGTATATACATGCCGGTCACCTGCTCGGGAAACTTAGGAGCCGTAGGATCGGCGGGTTTTGTTGCTGTATTTTCCATAATACTTAGATTTTAATTGATTATATAGTGGTTTAGTGATTAATATTTGGATTTATATAGATGAATCTTGATTTATCATGATACATCTTGTTGGAGAATAAAATGATTATTAAAGATTAGGTCTTTAAGGAATCTCCTTAAAGACCTGATCTAAAAGTGATTTCAATTATTTAGCCGGAGCTGCCGCAGGCTTAGGCATCGGAGCCGTAGTACCGTTAGCCTTCATGGCTGCCTGCTGTTCGGCAGTGTAACCCAGAGAAGACAGGATCTCTTCCGTATTTCCGCCAAGTTCAGGAGCAGGACCGTATGTAGGCTGATAGTTGCTCATAGTGAACGGACAACCGACAGTCACGAATTCACCGATTTCGCCACCCTGATTAATACGTACGAGAGTATTACCGTCATAGAGGCTTTCGTCTGTCATCATTTCCTTAGTAGACAATACCGGACCAACAGGTACGCCATACTTTGAAAGAAGTTCAGTGACCTCATATTTGGTCTTATCAGCACACCATGCGCCGATACGAGCGTAAATCTCCTGTTTATGTTTATCACGAGCATCCGCAGTGTTGAAGTCAGGATTAGTCAACCAGTCTTCAAAACCGAATGCCTGACATGCAAGCTCAAAGTCTTTTGCACCTCTCTGAAGGATGACATAAACGTAGTTGTTGGCATCGATCTCAGAATCATAGCCGCCGGAAGGTTTACACTTGTAGGTCCAGCCAAGCACACCACCACCTTCGATGTTGCCTGAACGAGGAACGCAGTCACCGAATTTTTCGTTAGGATACTGCGGGAACTGGGTCAGATAACCGATCTTGTCGAGAGTGAGCTGGTCACGGGTCTTGATACGACAAAGATTAAGACATGCATTGTGCATTGACTGATATACGAAACATCCTTCGCCTGTCTTGTTACGCTGCTGAAGCGCTGCGAGAAGACCGATCAAAAGGTGCATACCGGTGTTTGAGTCACCGAGTGCAGCGCCGCTCTGTGTTGGAATGTTATATTCTCCATCATACCAACCTGTAGTAGACGCAGCAGCTGCAGTCACCTGTGCGATAGGCTCGTAAGCCTTGAGATCTTTATATTTAGAAGAAAGAGGGAAACCTTTAATTGTTCCGTATATACACTTAGGATTCAATTCATGAACAACCTCCCAGCTGAATCCGAGCTTATCCATTGCACCCGGGTGAAGGTTTTCCACGAAGATATCACACTCCTTGATAAGTTTTGTAAGAATCTCCTTGCCGTCAGGAGTTTTAGCGTCAAGAGCAAGAGATTTCTTATCACTGTTCAGCTGAAGGAAATAATAGCTGGGAAGATCGGGGTTGAACTGAAGTTCCTTACGGGTGGCGTCACCTACACCGGGACGCTCAATTTTAATTACATCTGCGCCAAGCCAAGCAAGCATTTGTGTACATGAAGGACCTGATTGAACTTCTGTGAAGTCTACGACTTTAATGCCCTGAAGGGGCGCTGTGTTCTGTGCCATAGTTTTAATAAGATTAATTTATAGGTTTATTATATTAATTAAGGCTTTTTTCAAGCTTCATATATAAAACACCCTAACAAAAATTAAGTTTATACGAAGGATAAAAAAATTATCACAATTATTAGGCTTATTCTCAAACAAAGCATCTTAGAGATAGATACAGACGGATACAAAAAAAAAGACCGGGTCCCGATATCGGGATCCGGTCCGTAAGGCGGCGATTACCTACTCTCCCGCTTTCGCAGTACCA
>JAIDQZ010000039.1 GCA_029062005.1 Muribaculaceae bacterium
TGGTCGAGGTGGGCGATTGTAAGGATAATCCTCGCCTCCTTGCCCGTTTTCGGATTGAGGCGCATAGAGTAATTCTCTACACCGCAGAACTCACATTTGTTGTCAGCCCTCTCCAATATCGAGGCTCTAATCTGCTTCCAGTTCTTAGGATAGCGTGAGCGGTTTTCGGGTTTTATCGGCATACTTGCAGTTGTTCGGTTACGCAGTTGAGAGGAAAGGAAACGGACGGGCCAACTGCTTGCCCCTTTCGACACGGGAGCGACCCGCGTCTATCCGTTTCATACCGCAAAGATAGTGAATAACATTGAAATATCCAAATAAATCGCTTGCACTACTTTAGATAAAATAGTGCAATCATCATTATATCAGCAAAATAGAGTAATTATTAAATTATCGGAAACAGACCTCCAATGAAGTGCTTACACCACAATATGCACCTCAATCAATCATCTGTAAATCATCGTTTTGGAGAGTGCTATGTGCATATAATCGTGATTTTTGACGAAAAATCTTTATTTTTACTACTCTATATATCATATCTTATATAGAGTATATTGATATACTATATTTATTAATTTCTTACAATTCTTATTCACTTATTCACTAACTTCATTGTATTTTATTGTTATTCATAGTGTTATTTTGGTGCATATTGAGGATTGAATCTTACACTGGATATACACAAAACTATGTTAATAGTTGATATAATGGGTTGAATGTTAATTGATTGTGTGCGAGGGCTGAAAAATTGTGAAAAAAATTTTTTTGGGTCGCAGTATGCAATCCGTGGGCGGTCGGCTCTGTACCCCCGGCACCCCTTCGGCGGGGTGGTCTGTAAAATAGTGTTTTTTAAAGTGTTAAAAATGTGTGACTTTAGTGTCTTTTTTCGATTTTTACAGAACAAATTGCCCTTATCCGTTGTTATATAAGTAGATAAGGGGTTAAATAAGACTGGTGAAAATGAGGGCTTCACAACTTCCCAGTCTTCAACCCTCAAAATCATTTAAAAAATCAGTTGCAAAGATAAGCAATAAAATCGAAACAACAAAATAATCATTTAAAAAATCATCATTATGCTTACCGAAAAATCATTCCGCCGTTGCTACGTGAACGGCAAAAAGTCAGGAATCGCTTCTTACTCTGATAACTCCAACCGTGTTTTGTTCTTCTCTCAGTCTCTCGGATCCGGTGACGGCTCGTTAGATGCTGTCCGCGCTGCCGGTGTTTCCCTGCATCAGTTCAACAACTCTATTTTAATTCCTTCACCGGATGCGGCCGGCGTTCGTTCCGTGCTTCCTGGTGCTGTTGTCGAGTTTGAAGGATCGGCGGAATATAACGCGCGTGTTGCCGCTGCCGCTGGATCGCGCGGCGGGTCTGCCTCCTGTGCTTCGTCTTCATCTGCTCCAAGTGCTGCCAGTGCTTCAGCCTCTGAGGTGTCAACGTCTGCCACTGTTCCGGCTGAAGGCGTGGAGCTTCCCGCGGTGGATGCGTCGGAATGCCTTAATACTGCCTTGTCTGCTGCTGTCGGTGGGCTTGCTCCTATGGTTGCCGGTGCAATCCTTCCGGCTGTCAACAATTGGGCGGCTGGTCTCGTGGATGAGGCGGCGAAGGCTGCCGGGGCTTCTGTTCCTGCTGTTGACCTTATCCGGGTGCAATTTCCCAATGAGATAAGAGAGATTGAAGGAAAAGCACACGCGCAACTTGCAAAGGTCGTTAACCTTCTGAATGCCGGAATTAACGTGTATTTGTATGGTCCGGCTGGGACCGGTAAAACTCACTTGTGCAAACAGGCTGCCGCCGCTCTTGGTGTTCCGTTCTTCTCAGATCAGAAAATCTGCAATGAGTTTCAGATTACCGGATTTGTTGACGCTTCCGGCAAATATCAGGAAACGGAATTTTACCGTGCTTTCACTCGTGGAGGTCTCTATATGCTTGACGAGTTTGACGCCTCCGACCCTTGCGCGGCTGTTGTCCTCAATCTTGCGCTTGCTAATGGTTATTTCACTTTCCCGGGCGTGGGTCGTGTTGAGGCACACGAAAATTTCAGGGTGATCGCTGCCGGGAATACGATTGGCCGCGGTGCTACAATGGAATATGAGGGGCGCAATTGCTTAGACGGTGCAACATTGGACCGCTTTGCGGTTCTTCCGGTTGGATATGATCCGGAAATTGAGTTAGTAAAAGCAAATAACGACCAGGATTTAATTAACTTTATTCATGAGGTTCGCCGGGCTGCTTCTGTTTGCGGTGTGCAAATAATAGCCTCTTATCGTGCTATTGCCAATATTACAAAAATGCGCGGTATGTTCTCCGCTGCTGAATGCCTTTCGATGCTCCTAATTAAGGGAGTCGAAAAAGATCAAGTTAAAATGCTTGCTTCTGAATGCCGTGGGTGTGGTGTCTGGTTCGACGCTCTTAATGAAATAGCCGCTTAATATTCACTATCTCCGGGGGTGTCTCTCCTGCCTCCGGGCTTAAAAAGATAAGACAATGAAAAATATAAACCTTAAATTTAAATCTCTGGGGGCGTTGTCTTCCTACATTGCTAATAATTCCGCGTGTGGTTTTTTCTCCGATCAGGTGTTAGCCTCTGAAATGACCAATAACGTTAAATTTTACGGCTCTAAAAACTTTGAGGCTGCCAATAACATGATGCTTCAGGGCTGGAGTGAAGGCGCGGCCCGTGTGCAAAAATATATGAATGCCGGTGCGACTGCTACGGCTCCGAAGCGAGTTATTTATAATTCCGTTGTCGGTTTTGCTCCTAATGTTCCTAATTACCTATCAGGAAACCCGCTTAATATGATTAACCAAAAGCGCGTGAAAACTCCTAAAAAAGTGGTTTCTATCGTGTATAATTGCGCGGTGGGCTATGATATAAAAGCCGCTAACATTGAAAAAGCCGCCGCCGCTTTGTTTAACGTGGTTTCGGGGCTTGAGGCTTCCGGGGTGCGTGTTGAATTGTGGTGCGCAAATTTCAGCTATAAAGATGATGAGCAAATAAATTTTGCGCTTAAAATCAAATCAGCCGGACAGCCTTTTAACCTTCTTAAAATGATTTATCCGATCGTGCACCCTTCATTTAATCGTCGCCACTGCTTTGCGGTTACTGAGCGCGCCGGGGTTGAAAACGATTGGGGTGAATACGGGCAAATATTGTTAAGTGTTGACAAATCAATTAAAGCGTGTCAAGCTCTCCGGATCCCGTCCGACAATGTTTTCAGTTACTACGACTTGACCGGGAAAACTGAATCAGAAATAGCAAAAATGATTAAATGATGACCCGCAAAATAAAAGCCCTGGCGGCGTGTGTCGGCTTCATTGCCGCCGGGGTCGCTCTCCTGGAGTTGTCAATTAAAGCCGGTTGTTATCTCCTTCTTTTCTTATTCACTCTTTAAAATATCCTATCATGCATACAATAAAAATAAACATCGAGCAAACACCCCAAGGTTACGAATTTTGCAACGGTAATATTGCCGTGGCACAAATCAACGAAATAAAACCGGATAGATACCGCAATTTCAGCCGATTTGCGCTGTACGTGGCAAGCAAGCCGTATTCAAGTGTCGATTCTCTTGCTATGGCTGTAGAGATTATAAGCGACAAATTAGAGGCTCTTTTCGGCTCTCTCGGTCTCAATGTAGAATTTAATAAATAACGACTATGAAAACAAAATACATGACAAAGACACAAGGTGAAGCGGTTAATATCTCCCAATTTCCTAACTTCCACAAGTCCGGCAGTATTACCGGAATGAAGCGACTATATTACGGCGTTAACGCTCTTTTGGTGCGTTGTGGGTCTTACATCTATAATGTAACATCAGCCCCGGAAATCTACAACTCAGCACATTAAAAAACAATAATCCCCAGCACGTTTTAGACGTATGCCGCAAGTGCAAGCCGGGGAACAAATAAACATTATGAGATATGGAAACAGATATTAAATTAATTGACTACTCGGAAAAAGCCGTCGCAATCAAGGCTGATTATGATTGCGCGCTGCAAGACGAGTTCAAGATGATCGGCGGGCGGTTCAATTCCCGGCTATCGTTCGGCGCCGGCTGGATCTTCAGCCGGAAGAAACACGAGGACAATTTGCGCGGTCTGTTTGATAACTATGGGTTAAGTGTGGCAAGTGTCAC
This sequence comes from Muribaculaceae bacterium, assembly GCA_029062005.1. GTDB lineage: Bacteria > Bacteroidota > Bacteroidia > Bacteroidales > Muribaculaceae > Lepagella. The sequence goes on from JAIDQZ010000039.1 coordinate 4,145, forward strand.
GTTATCCGACATTGGCGTTAACAGCGACAAGACAGACACAGACAGCGACGGAAAGACAGAAACACCGGATTATATCCTAACCGACAAGGAGCGCAAAGAATGGGCGCAAAGTATAGGTTATGACTGCAAAAATTACAACGTCGTAATCAGACTCTCAGTCGGTGAAATCGTGGCAATTCAAAAACCGGATCTAAAGACGGAATTTTGGCACCATGACGAGGGACCCGGATATGATGAGCATTGCAGAATAACAGAAACAGCGCAATCAAAGCGAGATTATTTTATCGGCGAAAATACAGACAGCTTCAGGGAATTGATTGAAGATTTCATCAACCCCGGATCAGGACGAGAAGATTGCGGTTATAAATATCTATGGCTTGCCAATTGGAATAAAGACGGGCGCAATCAATGGCAATTGAAATGGCTTGACATCTCCCCGGAATCCACAAACTGCCGTGAGGCTCTCGGATGGCATGACAGCGAATTGCAATCAATGTATGACGAAGGGCGATTCAAGCCACTCAGCGACGACGACAGAGCGCGATTGTTAGCCGGGTATAGAATTGCACTCGAAGCAATAGAGAAACGCTGTAACGCCTATCTGAAACGCTATGGCGAAGATAAGTTAAGTTTCCGCACCTATTGGGCAGACCGCTAAAAACCGCCTCTCTCCTCTTATTTTCTCTCAGATATATAAACTATCAACCGACGGACAAAACGCCGTCACAACGCAAATAAGAATGAAACGAGAACGGATTATAAACAAAGTCAAAGAGACAGCGAAACAAATAACCGCTGAAGCCGTGAATGTATTCACTTGCGGCGCTATTTACCCTAAATGCTATCTTGCAATCGTAAGCGAAAGCATCAGCGGATTTGACAGACCAGGCGAAAGACTAACACCCGATATGCGCCCGACTGAATTATTAGCCTACGTTCAAGGTATGGCTGCAATGACAAATAAACATTAACCCTCAAATAACAGCCTTATGGAAATACATGCAATAGACATGACCGGCGACAAGCCGAAAGAAAACATAATCACAATGCCGAAGCTCCCCGAATGGAGTATGGCAAAGGAAATAGGCTACGAGCCTAAGACAACGTTCTGGAATGACTTCTGCATAGCGGACCTATACGGACCGGAAGCAATTATCGACACATTCAAGCGAGCATTCCGCGAATGGCACAAGAATATTGAGTACCTTACAGAACTTGCGCTTGTACTCAATCACAAGGGGGCGTTCTTCTATCGTGAGGAAGAGCCGGAGAATAGTTCGCTTAATATGATCAGCCGCCTTTATTTCATGATGTGGGAACAAGTTGACAACTACGCACACGATCACCTTGACGGCGAAGATTACGCATATTATTTCAGAATCACAGACTAAACACCAATAAGATGAAGACAAAGACACTGAAACAGATCTGGGGGCAGTTCGAGCGAATCAAGGCACATTATAACGCCTTTGCCCCGACAGCCAATGTAAAGAGAATGCAGAAGGCAGAAAGGACATGCGCCCGGTATGGATGCAATATGGTGGATTGGATGCGCTCACGCATGAGCCTCCCGGAACTTGACGCATACTACGAAGTAACCGCAGTTCCGATGGAAGATTATATAAAACCCTAACCGCCCCACGGCACAAAAGCAAGAGATATGAAAATAACATCATTCAAACAGGTTGACGCGCTTTATTTGCGCGGTGTGAACATCTGCAAAGGTTGTAAGCGTGAAAACGCGGCAAGTTGCAACGAGGAACATTTTTGCATCTGCAACGAGCAACTAAAGAAACATAATTAACCCACTTTCCCCGCTTCCGGCGAACTTGTGAGGGTCGGCACCTCGGCGGGGAACCAACAATCAATAAAAGACAAAGACGATGAAAACAATCACATTGACAAACGAACAGGCGGAAGCCTTACAGAGTGTATTAAACAAAATCATACCAGCTGAAAAGATGCTTGACAAACGCGAGATAACACCAACATACGCCGAAGTTATGGCGATGATTGAAACTGTAAATCAACTTTACAAATAAGCAGCAGGCGCCCAGAAAAGAATAACCGATAAATAACAAAGATATATGGCAACAACAAACATTAAGGAAATCAACTGCATCTGCGACATAGAGCAGATGCGCGAGAAAGGCGAGCCGATTGCTTACTTCACAATCGACATTCCGAAAGAAGCGAAGAGTATAGGGAATTGTGCTGACAAGAATCACTCCCAGCTTATGGGAGTTTGCATAGAACCGGGCAACAACAAGATGATTGTGAGCAACACGGTGATACTTCACGTCATTGACGCGAAATGTGAGGGAGTGTGGCCGGAGAAGAGAAACGGCAAGACATTCCAATGTAATATTAGTCCGAAGGCGATCAGAGCGCTTGCTGGTAAGCTGGTAGACGTGGCAGTATGGGAGAAAGACGGCAAACTCGACATCACAGCCTGCGAGGCAAACGGAGTGCGATCACAGTATCAGGAACGCAATGTGGTATACCCTAATTACGAGCGCGTGATACCTAAGAACTGTGACGCAATAATGATGATAGCGCAAGACTCAATCAAGCCGTTGCGCTCTTATCTGAAGGCAAACAGAGGCAAAACGAAAGCGGAACGAGATAACCGGATTGCCATTGTGGAAGCGAGCACAAATAGTAATGAGGGTAGAATCTCAATCTATGAGCAAAGCACTGGCTGGGAGATAACATATTTCAGAGTTGAAGAGCCGTTGACTGTCACACTTGACAGATGCGACACAGACATCAAGATCGCCTACAACGCCAATCTGCTTTATTTCGCGGTCGAAGATGATTTCAACGGGGAGGTATGGTCTTATGATAACCGCGTTAACAAGTTCAATGGCGAAATGCGACAGACGTTGCTTATGCCGATGGTAGTCAACTTTGAAGAGATAGAGAAACAGTAAACACAATCACAGGCCCCGAAATTCGTTTGTAAAGTAGGGGAACAAATCTAAACGATATGAGACTTTCAAGAATAAAATGGCTCAACATACTGCTCAACATACTTGTAATCGTTGTGCTGCCGTTTATCGGAGGCATGTTGATATATTTCTACATTGAATATATTTTTGCGGCAATATTTATCATTCCGGGGCTGATCGCCTTCTTTGGCGAAGCACTGAAGAACGGAGCGAATGTGAAGTGATAAACATAAGAAGAAAGATTATGAAAAAGATAGCATACATCCGCGTGTCAACCGAGAAACAAAATTATGACCGCCAGATACATACATTCAACGAGTATTTCAAGAGCCACGGCATAGACCCCTCGACGGTGGAGATTGTTAATGAAAAGATAACCTCACATACAAAATTCACCGAGCGTGAAATCTACAAGGTGCTTAAAGACGCACAACCGGGCGACATCATCTACGCTTGTCAACTTGACCGCTTGGGACGTTCTGTGCCTGACGTGCTTGCACTTGTTGATTTCGCGATGGAGAAGGGCGTGGAGCTTGTCACACTTGACGGACACAAGATAGAAAACAAGACACCGATGGGTCGCATGATGCTGACAATGCTTGCCGCCTTCGCTGAAATGGAACGCTCGCTAAGGGCTGAGCGTTGTCAGGCGGGGACTGACTCAGCGATTGAGGAAATAAAGGCAAACGGCTACCGGATAGCGCGTGTTTCCGGTAAGATTCAGAAAAAATGGGGCAATGAGAAAGGGTTTGATATGTCAGCAGCCAATGCCGCATCGGTGGTCGCAATCACTGAAAAGAAAGAAGCCTGGCGCGAGTCCTCCCCTGCCTTCAAATGGGTCATGGATAAAGTCAAGTCCGGTATGCCGAGAAAAGAGATCATAGCGGAGTTCAACCGACTCCACGAACTTCAGCCGGATGTTTTCTGCACCCCGAGAGGATCTAAACTTTCAGCGGGCGTACTCTCCTATTGGATTAAGGATTCGGCGGAAATCGTATAAGACACAAAATCCCCGACACCCACAAAGGATGCCGGGGATTGTCTCACTCATACATAATCTTAAACTCCTTCCTCCCATACGCCTTGAACCGCATCGCTACATCATGCTCAATATTACATCCGCACGACTTCTCCCAGCCCTCGCAGAAGAGGATCGCGTCGCAGTCAAGCATCGCGCGGAGGTCATAGCAGATGTAATCTTCATACTTGGGTTTCTTCCCTGCATACACATCGAATGGCGATACGACATCGTAGCCTTCGCGTGAGAGCTTGGCTTTTATGAGGTCGGCTTTCTCTCTTGCCTTGATCGGATCCGCCGATATTGGTAAGCTAATGTAAATACGTTGCTTCATTTTGATATTTCGTTTTTATTTGTTACTTTTGCACTGTCGTTTGGTGGTGCTTA
>JAIDQZ010000004.1 GCA_029062005.1 Muribaculaceae bacterium
ATGCTCCATCGCCAAAAGCCAAAAATCGTTCCAACCCAGCGACCCCAGGGGCTCTGAAATTTTATGAGATGGGGTCTTAATTGAAAAGATATGAAACTTAAGATCGCAGTATTGCCCGGCGATGGTATCGGGCCGGAGATATCACGCGTCGGCGTGGAAGTGATGAAGGCTGTGGCAAAGAGATTTGACCATCAGTTTGAGTTTGAATACGGACTCGCGGGAGCGGCTGCTATAAGGGCTACGGGTAATCCTTTCCCCGAAGAGACATTGTCTCTGTGTAAGAATTCCGATGCCGTCCTTTTCTCGGCGGTGGGCGATCCCGAATATGACAATAATCCTGATGCAAAAGTGCGTCCCGAGCAGGGGCTTCTCGCAATGCGCAAGCAACTCGGGCTGTTTGCCAACATAAGACCTATTCAGACATTTCCGGCCCTCGTCGACAAGTCTCCGCTTCGCGCCGAGATAGTTAGGGATGCGGACTTCGTGTGTGTGCGTGAATTGACCGGAGGCATGTATTTTGGAGAGAAATTCGAGTCGGATGACAAGGCTTATGACACTAATCTCTACACACGCCCTGAGATAGAAAGAATCCTGAGGGTAGCTTTTGAACTGGCTTCTCGACGCAGGAGGCACGTCACGGTGGTAGATAAGGCTAATGTACTTGCATCAAGCCGTCTATGGCGTAAGATCGCTAAGGAGATGGAGTCGGAATGGCAGGATGTCACCACCGACTATATGTTTGTCGACAATGCCGCTATGAAGATGCTTCAGGATCCATGCTTCTTCGATGTTATCGTCACTGAGAATACTTTCGGTGATATTCTGACTGATGAGGCAAGTGTGATAAGCGGATCGATGGGACTGCTCCCATCTTCTTCTGTGGGTGAGAGCACACCTGTATTTGAGCCGATTCACGGTTCCTGGCCGCAGGCGGCCGGGATGGATATTGCCAATCCGCTTGCCCAGATACTTTCCGTGGCTATGCTTCTTGAGCATTTCGGACTTGAAGAGGAGGGCAGGACTGTGAGGGATGCTGTCGACGCTTCAATTCGGGAAAGGGTTGTGACCCCGGATCTCGGAGAAGGCGGTAAGTCGGAGTTCGGCACCCGGGCAGTTGGAAAGTGGATCAGTGACTTGATTTGTTCAGACGCAGTCTGACATATAGCGCGGCGTAGATGATGAGCAGCAGGGCAAGTACGGATGAAACGATGATCCATGAGATCTGGGATCCGGTTGTCCTTCTGCTTATTTCATTCTGATGATGCTGAGAATCTGGATACAGCAAAGGTCTTGAGATGACGCTGTCACGCAGCATGATTTCCCGTTTCATTGTTATTTTCCTGAGACTGTCTATGTCTTTGCTTGTGCTTATCACGTGCTCCATAGCATGTATATAGGTGTCCATGTCGCCCTCTGCTTTGGCAGCTTCCATAAGCATGGAATAATATTTCTGGCGCTGATAGACGGATATGTCACTATTTGTCAGCAGTCCTTTGATTGCCGGAATGGCATGTTTGTAATCTTTCGACGCCACATAGTAGAACGCATATGCCTGTCCGGCATGATCCATTGTCTTTCTTACGTCTGAATTCCTTTCATACAGAGCCTGGATGCTGTCGTGGATCTCATTGATTTCTTCATCACTGAGAGCCTGATAATTACTGAGCATTCTTCGGTAGCTGATGAACTTGTTGGTGTCATAATTACGGAACGTGCGTTTTTTCTTGACATACATCTGCTGGAGCTGCTCTATGATTTCGAGAAGCATCCGGTCATACATCACCGCTTTCTCCGGATTGCCGTTCATTCTTGAATGAATTATGGCTGCCGTAGTGTAGAATTGATTTTTAAGGGGATAATCACTTGCCGGCAACTCTTCGATTAGCCTTGAATAAGAGTCCAGGCATTCCTTGAAAAGCACGCCGTCGGCGTCAACGCCGAGATATTGGATTATCTGATAGAGGATTGAAAGCTTGTCATAGATATCCTTGCCTTCAAGATTATGTGATTTCGTGATGCTGTCGAGGAGCATCGTCTGAAGCTTGTTGTCGTCAGGCTTGCGGCTTTTGACGTTGATCTGCTGGTTCAGTATAAATGTCTTGGTGGCAGCTTTGGCTTCCTCATTCGATATCTCGTCGGAAAGATGAAGCAGAGTATCTATGACAGAGTCGTTTTTTGCATAAAAAGTGCTGAGGTTCCTGAGCATGTCAAGCTGCGCATTGACATCTTGTGCCCTTCCTGCCGTGTAGTAGATATCCCAGGCATATTTCATCTGCCCTGCCCTGTCGGAGAGATCGAATATATAATACAATGTCCTCAGACTGTCACGCGCGTTGGAGATGGTCTTCAGGTCATCTTTGTATTTCTTCAGTAGTTGCTGTTTGGCAGGCTTGTTATTTGCTATTGCCGGCAATCCGATAGAGAAAATAAGAAGAAAAGAAAATATTATATTGAGTCTCTTCATTGATTATGGTCAGTTATAACGGTGCAAATTTAGTTACTTTTATAATTTGAAGCAATAGGATAATATTAAAGTTTTATTACAGATTTGTTAAATCGGATTTCTTTTTTGAAACAGTATGAAAGAAAGACACCTCTCCGCATAATGCCGGGAGGTGTCTTGATATTCGGTATGTCTGATTATTCTACTTGGTCAGAAGGTTCAGCTTTTTTACCGGAAGGTTATCAGTCTTGACCGTAAGCGTCACAGGACCTGCATCGCGTCGGCTTCTGAGAATTACGGTAGCGGTTCCGTTGTGAAGCGATCTGGTGTTGCCTGTCATGAGTTCATCGCTTGAAAGGTTGCCGTTGATGACTCCAACTATATCGGCAGGACCGGATACTTCAAATGTCAGTACGTCTGAAGCACCCTTGTCAGTATTCCCTTTGCCGTCGACAGCCGCAACCCTTACATGCTGAAGGTCCATGCCATCGGCTTTCCATTCCATATTGTCGGGCACTGCAGTGAGCCTGCCGGCTTTGCCGTATGTGGTCAGATTGTGGCGTGCCACTTCCTTGCCGTCTTTATAGGCTATGGCTTCCACTTTGCCTTTCTGATAAGGTACGTTTTCCCACAGTATGCGGTTGCGTGCCTTCGGATCGTCGGTTGCGTTTGCCTTTCGTCCTATCGTCTTCCCGTTTACCTTCAGCTCGACTTCATCGCCGTTTGTGTAGGTGTATAGCTTTACTTCACTGCCCGGTTCAAAATTCCAGCTGTCGGTAAATCTGCGTCCCCCCATGGTAACTCCGTTCCACTGTGTAGTCTTAGTGGTCTCAAAGGGGGCAATATAAACGAGGGGTTCATCAGGCTTGAAATACGATTTAAGGAAATATGCCATTGGCTTAGGCTCAAGTGAAATGTCAAATACACCCTGTGTCCAGCCTTTCTCCGGCCATCCCTGTGACTCGCCGAGATAGTCGATCATGCCCCAGTAGGCAAGACCTATTACTTTGTCAAGATCCATTTCAAAGAAATTGGGACCCATATTGCTTGTATTGGCTTCGCTCTGATAGAATATCATCCATGGATAGCGTTTGGAATCTCCCGGGAAGTACATGTACCGGTAGTTGTAAGCGGCTATGTCGGTATGCTCTACCAGCGGGGCCGGCAGTGAATCCGTATGCTCGTTCCTGCCGCGCGGATGCATGGCAACGGTCACAAGACGTGTGCTGTCATATCTCTGGAGAAGTTGTTTCTGAAGCTTGAAAGGTGTCACTCCCCAGTCGTTGTAAGGGAGGTCGGGAATAAGTTGAAGTTCATTGCCGAGACTCCAGAACACGACACTCGGGTGGTTCCTGTCTCTTTTCACCCATTCCGGCACGTCCTGCTGCCAGCGAGTTTCCCAGGGTGTGCGTCCCCCGGCATACTGCCGGGTCCATTTGTCGTAGAGTTCATCCACCACAAGTATGCCATATTCATCACAGAGGTCGAGGAAAGACTCGCTGTATGGATTATGTGACGTGCGGACGTGGTTGAAGCCGAAGTCTTTTAGCATCTTGATTCTTTTTTCCATTGCTGCCGGATATGCTGCGGCTCCGAGAGCACCGAGGGTGTGGTGGTTGGCTATTCCTTTCAGAAGCACCTTCTTTCCGTTGAGTTTCATGCCGAAGTCGGGTGAAAACTCTATGGAGCGAATACCGAAACGTTCTTCAGCAGTGTCGGCAATAGATCCGTCTGGACGGTAGATGGTAGCTTTGAGTGTGTAAAGATAAGGATTGTCAATGTCCCAAAGTGTTACATTATCGAGTGAAATGCTGTCGAGTCTGAATTCCCTGACATGCTGGCGCGGATGTGACCAGTGCTTGCTTATCTTTGAATAGACTTGTTTACCCTCTTTATCAAGAATCTCAATCCCTACGGTCACGCTGTCGGTCTTTATGAAAGTGGCGAGTTCACCATCTACGACTACTGCAGACATGTCGGTATCTGCCTTGGGAGTAGTAATGTGAAGTGAGTTACGGGTGAAATACTGTTTGGGATCTCCGATCTTAATGTTGACATCACGGTAAAGTCCGCCACCGGTGTACCAGCGGGAGTTTTCCGGCTTTCCGGTATCGGCTTTTACAGCAATCACATTAGGTTGTCCGTATTTCAACCTTTTTGAAATATCTGACTCAAATCCGAGATATCCATAATCGGTGCCACCGATTCTTTCTCCATTCAGATACACGTCGCCCACGAGCATGATGCCTTCGAAATCGATGAGCACGCGTTTCCCTTCCCATGACGGATCAGGAATAAAAGTCTTGCGATACCAGCCTTCTCCCATCTCCTTGAACCCGCGCGAACTGAGCTTGCTGGCTATGTTCGCCATAAGATTGGACTTGTCTCCGGTATCTCCGGCTTCAGGCTCCACCCATGGCTGGTAGATCTGGAAATCATGTGGAAGATTGACGGTCTGCCAGCCTGATTCATCAAAGGTAATAGACTCGGCTCCAGGATTGCTGCCCGGCTGGAATTTCCAGTCGAAGTTAAAGTTTACGGTGTCCTGAGCTGTCATGATCAATGTCATGGAGGACACAATTCCCATGTGGAGGAGCGGTTTGATTATCTTCATGTCAGATATTTTTTAAGGCTTTGATGTATTCAGACCAATCTTTATAGTTTGTGAATCCGTCTTTCTCCCTGTCGCCGCATGCAATGACCCTGTATCGTATGACTCCTTCTTCGTTCGGACGGACCAACATGAGATAGTTCAGATCGCTTTCGAGAGTCGATACAAGATTCTCAGGCTCGACTATTATCCCGAGCCCAACTTTCTCCACAAGCTCAGGGTGTCCTTTGTCCGGTATATTGCTTCCCCATGAGGCTGCCCTTCCTGCAGATGACAGGAATCCCTCGTTGTCCGATTCAAGTTTCTGTATACCGGTACAGAACTCATCGCCGGGCAAATATCCGTCAAGTTTTATCTCTACGAAGAGATCGCGGCTGTTGGGCGACATCGAGTAGGTCTGGGTCATCTGGATAGGATGACCGTTATACATCCAGTCCTTGTCAATGACCTGTATCGTATGGTCATCTATCACCTTCTGTGTTCGGGTGGCAACTGTGTCGATAGTGACAGGCTCCCCGTTCTGCCATCCTCTGAAGGACCCTGCTGCTATGGATTTTCCAGCCCACAGCACGTCGCATCCATATCCTTCCTTCAGTTGCTCGGGTGTGGTATAGAATCCTGTGACGTCAAGCTCAAGCTGAGGAGTCTGCTTCACATACAGGTCGAGACTCTGCCTGTTGTCCATATATATGCGGTAGGCTACCCAGGGGTTTTCTATTACACCTCCGTGTCCGTATATGGCATCATACATATGCCTGATGTTGGCGTCGCCCGGAAATGAAATACTCTCGATTCTCGGATGAGTCTTTTTCTCATCACGAAGTTTGATGTAAGCATCTGTCTGGGCTGCTGCACCCAATGCGATCGTGCATGCTGCAAAACCAAGAATATATTTTTTCATGTTGATGTTATTCTTAATATTTATTCAAAATTCTCAATTCTAAATTCAAAATTAAGCAAAGTTCTAAATTCTCAATTCTCAATTCTCAATTAAGAAAAGTTCTCAATTCTCAATTCAAAATTAAGCAAAGTTCTCAATTCTAAATTCTAAATTCTCAATTCTAAATTACTTCAGTGTCTGATTTCAATTGCCTTCCCGTCTTTGTCAAGACTGAAGAGGGGCATTGTGGCTTCCGGATCGATGTCGTAATAATGCACGGCACTGTCGTTGACATATGGATGATTGTCCTTAAGCATTCTGTAAACTTCCGCTCCCGCCCAGATGGCAGGCCCATATCCGTGGGCGGCCTTTACGCTGACAGGACGATATGCATAGTATGCCGGATCAAACCCCATTCCTGTACCGACGCAGACTCCTTCCACTTCACCCTTTTCATTGATTTTTGTAGATACGGCTTCCCACGCGAGTTGAGCCACGGGACCGTAGGTGGTGGCTTCAAGCCAGCCTTCGTTGACCCCATGTGCGAGAGCGTAGGCAAAAATAGCTGTCGCGGAAGTCTCTTCATACGTCTCCGGGCGGTCAAGCAGCTGATGCCAGAAGCCGTCGATGCCTTGGAGCTCGGCAAGCCCGGCGGCATGCTGACGGTAAATGTCAAGAATTTCTGCACGTTTGGGATGATTTTCCGGTAGATAGTCGAGAAGCTGGCATAATGTGAGTATCGCCCATCCATTTGCGCGTCCCCATGCCATGGAGGGTTGGTGTGTTGCATCCTCAAGATAACCGTGGCGGAAGATCTTCTTATCCGGCATCCACATTCTTTTGAAGAATCCGGATGCAATGCGGGCAGCTTCGTCAAGCTGTTCGGGATGATCCTTGTATTGGCTCCTCACAGCCATAGACGGGAGTGCCATAAACATGTCGTCGAGCCATATTGCATTGTAGTGTGGTCTGTTTCTGGCTATTGTGCCGTCGGAGAGATGTACGGGACTTTGCTCCACCACCTGCCAGTATTGTTCGATATATGGTGATATGTTAAGGGTTGTGTCTGCCATCGCCGCTCTCATCCAGGCGCCTGCCATGGCTCCCGCATCATCGAGTGTGAGTGGATTCTTCACCTGCCTGAGCTGACCGTCTTCCGATACGTCGACTGCTTTGTCAGCTTCTTCAGCAAGAAAGCGTATGCGGTCGCTAACATAGTCGGAGTATTTTTTATCGCCGGTGATTTTTGCGGCGTCAAGAAGCGCGTCATACATAACAGCCCACTCATAACTGGTGAGGCGGTATGTGCCCTGATTCACTTTCCCATCGGTCATCTTTGCCGGTGTCGCTTCATCAATGTATGAGAAGACCCGGTCGATATCCGCTTTCACTGAGTCTGGATTTAATTGACCGTAAGGGGTCTTGTAGTCGGGCTTCAGTAAGTGAAGGGGTGTGGTGGAATCATTGATTTCCTCTTCGGCTTCCTTTTGTACTCCTTTGCCGCAAGCCGTCAATGTAAGAATGCCTAATATTACTAAATGTCTGGTTTTCATATATTATTTTTTAAGTTCTCAGATTGTTGTAAATCATGATTATTTCACGAGTGTCCCTCTGAATTTTTTTCCTCTAAGATCGGGACCGAAGTAGAATCCCGGTTCTGCCGGCTGATTATAGGCTACGTTTTGATTAGCCACACTTACTCTGTAGGCTGGATCTTCCATAAAGGTATGGAATCGGTAGTCGGTCGGGTAATCTGTCACATATATACGAAGTGATTCACTGTCCGGGGTTCTGAGGATTACTTCCTCACGCCAGTCGCCGAGTATGTCCGCCTGCAGGCATGGAGTGGCTTTGGTGCCATTGTTGGAGACAGCTCCCTCGAATTTTTCCAAGACATCGAGTGTTCCGGTCTGCCAATTATATTTCGTTATGGTATTGCCGTCAAGAAGTTCGGTAAGGAGATCTCCGTCCCATTGCACGCAGAAGTTTACTGGAAGGAAACTTTTTGTCTCATTGAGGAATTTTTTCTGTGGTTTTATGATTTCTCCGGAAAACGAGCGAAGTCCAAGGCTGCTTGGTGACCATAGTTCCACTCCTTCGTGAGTCGGGTCAATATCGCCAGCCATGCATCTGCCGATATCCTTATTGCTCGGATATCGGAGGATTACTTCTCCGGTAGCCGCGTCACGAAGGGATGTGCCGTCTTTTTTGTTTTCGTGGCATCCCCACACGTAGTATCTTTCGTTGTTGATATCCGAAAGGAGATGTATTGCATCCCCATGATACATGCCGGTGCTGTAAAGTCCGGTTCCGTCATTGTCTATTGTCATCTGACCGTAGATGATTTCATCACATCCGTCGCCGTCCACATCAGCAACCCTCAGATTATGATTGCCTTGTCCGCCGAATGATTCATTGCCGGGTGTGCTTGAGTCAAAAAGCCAGCGTAGTTTAAGTTCTTTCCCGTCCCAGTCATATGCGGCAAGTGCTGTCTTGGCATAGTATCCCCTGCACATTATCACTGAGGGGTGGACTCCATCAAGATATGCTATGGCTCCGAGGTATCTTTCGCTGCGGTTGGCATAGCTGTCGCCCCAGTCTTTTATCTGTCCGCGAGCAGGCTGATAGTCAACGGTGCTCATTGCCTCGCCCGTCTTTCCATTGAATACAGTCAGGTATTCGGGTCCTGCTATGATCCTGCCTTTCATGTTGCGCCAGTCGGCTTTGTGCCCACCTATGACCCGTCGGGTTCCGTCGATTGTGCCGTCTGCTGTCTTGCATACCACTTCAGCACATCCGTCGCCGTCAAGATCGTAAACCATAAATTGGGTGTAGTGTGCTCCGGAACGAATGTTGTCGCCGAGGTTGATACGCCAGAGTTTTGTGCCGTCGATTTTATAGCAGTCCAGATATGTAGGTCCGGTAAATCCGTCATGTGCATTGTCGTGCGAATTGGTAGGATCCCATTTCAGGATGATCTCATATTCGCCGTCTCCATCCACATCGCCTGCGGAGGCATCGTTTGCATGATAAAAATATTCTTTACCCCAGAAGTCAACTCCAAGTTCAGGTTTGTCAAGGGGGATGTCTATATATCCGTGAGGAGCGTCTGCCGGCAATGTGAATGAACCTGAGATCTTGCCTTGAGTGGGTCTAACCTCATAAGTCGTTTCTGATTTTCCCTTATAGTGGTCGGTATAGAATGTTGATTCGGTTATTGGTGATTTGTTGATTTTTTTGCCGTCGCGGTATATGTCGAAAGACTGTGATTCCGGATCCTTTGACAGATATCTCCATGAAATGTTGACTTTGTCAGGAGATTCCCTTACCGCTACAACACCTCTGCCGAGATTTTCCATTTTCAGACGGGAGAAATCATATCGTGCCTGCGTATATGATGGTGGGGCAGTCATGCATATAGCCGCCCCTATTATGAGCATACGGATGAAGTTTGCGTTCATTATCGTCAGAATGTTTGGGTTAGTTTAAGGTAGTGTTTTGTAAATAATCCTCAAAGATATAAAAAAAATATATATCCCGCAAATTTAAAATTCGAGGTGTGTGGCTTCATTGTTGATAAATGTTTCGTTTTTGTTGGGTTTGTTACATTTTTGTTAAGCATGAACTTTATGTGTCCGCGGTGCATTTTATAGGTACAAATACTTTAACACACACACATTATCCGCTTGATACTATGAAAAAGTTATTTTTAATTCTCGCTGTTGTTTTCGGAGTGATTTCAGTCTCCGCAAGGACTAATTATTCTCACGATATCGAAATACTGCCGGAGCAGGCTCAGACAATTCTTAAGCAAAATTTCAAGGCAGGTGTCAGCCATATAAAGATCGGAAAGGAATTCGGTCAGATAAGGGAATATGAAGTCGTGATGACTGATGGCACGGAGATATCATTCGACAAGCATGGCAACTGGAAGGATGTCGAGGTGTCGCACGCAAAAGCTGTCCCGTCGGTATTTATCCTTAATCCGATCAGGACTTTTGTGAAGGAAAACCAGAATGCGGTTTATGTCACCGGCATTGAGAAGAAAAACTATGGATATGAAGTAGAGCTTTCAAACGGTAAAGATGCAAGATTTACTGAAAAAGGTAAATTCATCAGATATGGTGATTGAAATTCATCTCTTGAAATTGTTCCTATAATATAGGTGCAGAGTCGAGGCATCGGCTCTGTTTTTTATTTAAGTTTCGCAAGCCCGGCTTAAAACCCGCTAAACCACAACATGAGATTGCTAAAGTGGAGAAATGTTATATTTTATTGACTTAAGAAATATATTATGGATATCGATTTTGAAAGTTTGCGCAGGCTTATTGAAGCCGACAGGACTGTAAGGCGTTTCCAGGAGCACCGTAAGATCCCGGCGGAAACGCTTGAGCGTCTGGTGGAACTGACACGCTATTGTCATTCGGGCAGGAATGCCCAGCCGTTGCGTTATGTGGCAGTAAGTGATTATGAGATGTGTGAAAAAGTATATTCCACTCTTAAATGGGCAGGTTATTATAAAGATTGGGATGGTCCGGAGCCGGGGGAGCGCCCGGTGGCTTACCTTATACAATGTCTTGATACAAAGTATGGGCAGGAATGCTTGTGTGATGATGGACTTCAGCTGGAGGCAATCTCTTTGGGTATGCGGACCCTTGGACTCGGAGGATGCATCATTAAGGCATTCAACGCTCCGCTTGTTTCAGAGATGCTTGATCTCGATCCCCGCTTCAAGCCAAGGTATGTCATGGCGATAGGATATCCTGCTGAAGAGGTGAAGCTGGAGGATATGGACGGGCACGAGGATTCTGATTTCAAGTATTTCCGCACGGCAGACGGCGTGCATCATGTCCCTAAACGTCCGCTTTCAGAACTGGTCATTGGTTGACTTATACATAAAGTCCCGCTGATGCTATTGCAAAAGCGGGACTTTTTACGTTGATGATAAAGGAATCTGCTGGTGGTGAATCAACCTTTTGCTACGGCTTCCTTAAACACCGGTGCCGGCTTGAATGCGGGGATGTTGTGTGCCGGGATGATGACAGCAGTATTCTTTGTAATGTTGCGTGCTGTCTTTTCTGCTCTTTCCTTGATGATGAAAGAACCGAAACCACGGAGATAAACATTCTCACCGTGAGCAAGGCTGTCCTTTACTACAGTCATGAACTGCTCGATGACCTCTATTGTTGTCGACTTGTCGATTCCTGTCTTTTTTGCAATTTCGTTTGCGATTTCTGCTTTTGTCATATCTCTTAAGATGTATTTTGTTTTCAGACTGCAAAATTAGTGAAAATTTTCACTATATCAAATATTGCGTTCCATATTTTTTTTAATTCAATGAATTTTTTTGTTTTTTGAGCTTGCCGCAGCCTCAGTCTTCTTCTTGCGAGTAGTCATGTTCTTCCGAATCATTTTCTTCTTTCTTCTCTTTTGCAAGTATCTTCCACGAGGATATCATATGTCTCACTGCATTCCGTTCTTTATCGTCCATATCCTTGTGCTGATCGATATATGATTCGAGAATGTGGGCGATGGAGCAGGCACCGCGCCAGTCGTCATGTAAAAATGCGTCATTGAAATATTTTATTGCAAGTTGGTGTGTCTTGCTGCATCCTATGCCGTCTGCATAAAGCCACCCGAGACGGTATGCATATTCTTTGGGATCGAGCTTAGCCGCCACACTTGTCCATTTGAATAGCTGGAGTGCACGGTCGGTATCGTCAGTATGGTCCGGCATGACAAGATCCCAGTAATAGTCGCTCAGCTTTCCGGCTGCCTCGGCATCTTCCTCAGCTATTTCTTCATAATATTCCACTCCCGTTTCCGGATCTCCTCCTTTTGCAAAGTCTGTGAAATAGTCACCAAGCCAGTTGCAGGCAGGTATTTTCCAGATGCTTTCTTTTTTGGCGCATGACTCATAAAAGCTCTCGGCATCATAATGGTCATATTTCTGTCGCGGACCACCTGACTTCTGGTCGGGTGTCTCGGCATTGTCGCACATATATCCGAGGATGTAATACCCGAGCGGGTCATCTCCCGAAAAGGCTGCCTTTTCTGCATATTCAAAGCATTTGTCCATATCAGGCTTCACTCCGATTCCTTCATGATATATCAGGGCAAGCAGACCGTCACGCTCTCCGCTTTCCGGTGACTCATAGACCATATCGAACAAATTCTTTTTGATTTCCGGATTTTCCGTGTTGCAGGAGAGCAGCATGTCGAACATGCCGGTCAGTGAATTATTATACATATTGGGTAGCATTGATGGTGGAGATGTATTTTAGTCAAACTTTACGCGTGGATTCATCTGAGAGGGTGACTTCCATTCTATGCCGTATTCATCTTTAAGAAGTTCGCGTTTCGCGTTCCAATACCTGAAGCAGAATCCCATTTGACGGTGCACGTTGGCAAATCTTTCTTTCAGACGGTTCTCCACTTCATAATAGATTTCTTCCCATCGGCAGGTGTATTCTACCGGATCTTGCCTGAGATGTCCTATCTGTGGTTTGAGTATTATCTTCATGAGTTCTTCCGGGGTGAAAAGTCCGGCGATTCGGTCTTGAAGGGGTTTGTCAAGCATCCAATCGTGACGGTCTGCGTCTTCAAGCAATATCCGGAGTTTGAGAAGATGTCTTGCACGTCCTTTGAACTCTTCATTCAGATCGTCTGCTTCAAAGGCTTTTTTTAGCAGAAGCAGATGAAGGTCATAGTCAGTGTGGCGGAATACGGTTTCATTGACAGTATCTATGAGTCTGGGGAGGTTTTCCTTAATCACATCCCATGGTACCATATTAATGCGGATCATTTCCCTTACCTCGTATGCGATTTCCTTGATGGGGATATAGTTTTCTTCCTCTGCTAAAGTTTCTGCAAGAAGGGTATAGAGTGCGATCAGGTCAGAGATATTGCTCATTGTAGCGTTTTCATTGTGAAGCATCTCTATAAGTATCGTATAGCAGATTTCATCCACTTTCAGGTTTTCGTTATTGTCAGAACTTTCTTCAAGGTTATTCCTGAATGAAATGGCATCTTCGATTCGGTCTTCGATTTCTCTGGATGTGTCCGATGCTATCTTTTTGAATTTATCCTTTATGCCGGCAATGTCAATAGTCATTTATTACGGTGGCTTGATGATTATGGTGTTGATTTTATTATTCGTACGCAAGTTTAAACAACTTCAATACAAAGATAATAAATATTTGAGAATTATCTTGTCTTTTTAGATTAGAATTGAAATTTTATTTGCCGTGATTAGGAATTTAGTATATTTTAGATTAATTTTGCAATATGTTTGATAAAATGCTTGGCAAGACGAAAGGAGTAATCTTGAAAAGCGAGATTAGTATAATATTGCAAAAGGAATGGCAAACACTCTGTTTGATAAGATATGGGATAGGCATGTGGTGCAGCATGTCGAGGATGGTCCGGAGCAGCTTTACATAGACCGTCTGTATTGTCATGAGGTGACAAGTCCGCAGGCTTTCGATGGAATGCGTAAGCGTGGCATAAAGTGTTTTCGTCCGGGCAACATATTCTGTATGCCTGACCACAATACTCCGACACATGATCAGGATAAACCTATCGAGGATCCTGTGGGCAAGACTCAGGTGGATACACTTGCGCGCAATGCGCGTGAGTTTGGTCTGGAGCACTTCGGAATGATGGATCCAAAAAATGGAATCATACATGTGGTTGGTCCCGAAAGAGGACTTTCCTTACCCGGAATGACTATTGTGTGTGGAGATTCCCACACTTCTACCCACGGCGCTATGGGGGCGGTGGCATTCGGAATAGGCACGTCGGAAGTCGAGATGGTACTTGCATCTCAGTGCATACTCCAACAGAAGCCTAAATCAATGCGTATCAATATAGAAGGCAAGCTTGGCAAGGATGTGACAGCTAAGGATGTTGCTCTTTACCTGATGTCTAAGCTCACTACCTCGGGAGCTACCGGTTATTTCGTGGAATATTCAGGAGAGGCAATCAGAAATCTTTCAATGGAAGGTCGGCTCACACTGTGCAATCTCTCTATCGAAATGGGGGCGCGCGGCGGCTTCATTGCCCCTGACGAGGTCACTTTAGAATATATAAAGGGTCGCGAATATGCGCCTGTGGGCGACGACTGGACTAAGGCTGTAGAATATTGGAAGACGCTTAAAAGCGGAGATGATGCTGTTTTTGATAAGGAACTGACATTCAATGCCGGGGAAATTGAGCCGTTTGTGACTTATGGCACAAATCCAGGAATGGGAATGGGGATCAACGAGTCTATACCTACGCTCGATACTATTCCCGAGGCAGGGAAGGCATCGTTTGTCAAGAGCCTTGAGTATATGGGATTTAATCCGGGTCAGAAGCTTATTGGGACACCGGTGGACTATGTATTCCTCGGAGCATGTACAAATGGAAGAATTGAAGACTTCCGGGCATTTGCCTCGATTGTCAAGGGCCGCAGGAAATCGGATAATGTAACGGCTTGGCTCGTGCCTGGTTCCTGGATGGTCTTCGATCAGATAAAGGAGGAAGGTCTCGACAGAACATTGGAAGATGCAGGTTTTGAGATCCGCCAGCCTGGTTGCTCCGCTTGCCTTGCTATGAATGATGACAAGATTCCGTCAGGCAAGCTTTCTGTGTCTACTTCCAACCGTAATTTCGAAGGACGGCAGGGTCCAGGGGCGCGTACCGTACTTGCAAGTCCGTTGGTCGCGGCTGCAGCGGCAGTGACCGGGGTCATCACTGATCCCCGCACTATGTGAAGATTTTGCAGTTCAGTCATCAGCAAACGGTCAGATTGATGTATATTATCCCTTAACTTCATTAATATATAAATGAAACAGAAATTCAATGTCATCACAAGCACATGTGTTCCACTTCCGCTTGAAAACGTAGATACAGACCAGATCATACCTGCGAGATTTCTTAAGGCTACTACCCGTGAGGAGAGTTTCTTTGGCGAGAATCTATTCAGGGATTGGCGTTATAACCCTGACGGGTCTCTTAATGGAGATTTCGTACTCAACAATCCCCGATATAGTGGAGAGATTCTTGTGGCAGGAAAGAACTTCGGAAGCGGTTCAAGCAGGGAGCATGCGGCATGGGCAATTGCCGGTTATGGCTTCAGGGTGGTGATCAGCAGTTTTTTTGCAGATATTCATAAGAACAACGAACTTAATAATTTCGTACTTCCTGTAGTGGTAAGTGAGTCGTTTTTGTCTCGCCTTTTTGAATCTATTGATAAAGATCCCAAAACTGTGGTTGTGGTGGATCTTCCCAATCAGACTGTCACAAATAAAGCGAACGGAGATTGCGAGACATTTGAGATCAACGGGTATAAGAAGTATTGCCTGATGAATGCACTGGACGATATTGATTTTCTTCTGGAGAATAAAGACAGGACGCTTGCATGGGAGACGACTGCCAAAGAGTAAGGTCCCGTCTCATAGAAACGGGACCTTGATATTCATACTCTTTAGTTGACGTGTTCAGTGGATCGGTAGCCTTCGACGCTCCCGTATTTAGCGGCTGCCTTTGCGTAATGGTTGGCTTTTGTTGCGTTGGCTTTTGTCCCTTTTCCTGTCTGATACATATTTGCAAGTCGTAAATTGACAAGCGCGAGGACCGTATCGGGTAATTTTGCATTGGCGGCTATTGGCTCATAATATCGTATTGCCTGAGCGTAGTTCTGGTTGAGGAAATCTCCGCTGTAGTTCATGCTACCGAGGTAGAAACGTGCCCAGTCGTCTCCTTTTTCAGCTGCCGCTTCCTTCCCTTTGAGTCCTTTCAGAAATCCGTCTTTATATACCGGTTCATTCTTCATGTCCTGCATACTGTTGACTGTAGAAATCCAGTGTAGTGCCACCTGACCGTCTTCAGCAGCTTCTCCTTCGCCGAAACTTTCACCGTTCAGCGGTCTTCCGAGAGTGGCACGTGCAGTGTCATCACCAAGATCCCCGGCAATATACAGCCAGAAAAATGCTTCGGGATAATCTATTTCACCTCCTCCGTTCGCCCGTAGGTTGTGGCCGTATAGGCTTGCCCCGCGTGCATATCCTTGAAGGGCTGCTTTATGAAAATAGTCTCTTGCTTTGGGGATATCAGTCTTTACACCTTTCCCTTGAAGATACATTCCTCCCAATGCTGTATTGCCGAATCCGAACTTCATCGGATTACACCTGTCGAAATACGCCTTGGCTTTCTTGAAGTCATTTCTATTGTAGTAATACAGTCCGAGATATGCATTTGCATCGTTATAGCCTGCATTTGCGGCTGCCTGAAGCAATTTTAATCCGTCGGAAGTTTTACTTTGGAATTGAGGAGTCAGTGCATAGATGACTCCGAGTTCAGTGATTCCTCGCAGATTATTTTCAGCTGCTACTGCCCTGAGACATTTTTCGGCTACTTCGGGACTGGCTGCCTTGTGGTATAGCGCAAGGCTTACTACGCTGTCAGCCGATATTTTGCCGCTTGAATAGAGATTTGTGATGGATTTTACGATTGAATCCTGCTTAGACTGACTTAATTTTAATGGCTCTGAACGCTTTGCAGATGCAGTCTGGCTGGTCTTTGCATGGTTGCGGATCAAAGTCATAAGGCTTTCTTTAATGTCTGCATGTGCAGTCATTGCTGCGAGTAAGAGGCTGAGAAGAATGAATGTCTTTTTCATAGTATAGTGGAATTAAGGTTAATGATGACATTTCAACATATTGATGCATATAAAGGTTCAGGAATTTGCAAAATCTGCATTTCAAAAAAATTGTAAATATTCGGATGATATTGAATTTTTTTATTAATTTTACATTATATTCGGTATTCCGGAATTGAGGTTTAGGCAACTTCATTAATCTGATTTTATATTTAATTCCTAAAAAACTATTATTATCATTTATATATAATTTATGAAAAGACGGTTAACTACTGTTTTGATCGTGCTGCTCGGAATATATGCCGTGGCGGCAGTGGTGGAATCCGTGAGGAGCGGTGAGACCCCGACAAGCAATGAAGTCCCGTGTGATGGACATGTCTATCGCATAGTAAATGCAGGCTATAATCATGCCGTGAAAGCTCAGGGCTCTGGCAATCTTACAGTCTCTGATATTGATGAGGCGGATGAGTCGCAGCTATGGCTTGCTGAAGCAAGAACCGGAGGTGGCTTCTATTTGCGGAATTTCAAGACCGGATACTATATGTCCAGTTCAAGAAAACGATCTACCCCCTGGCAGGCGGAATTTTCGATAATTCCTGATCAGGATAAGATGGTGCTGACTTTTATTCCGGATGGAGACTCATTCTTCATTCACACTATCAACGGTTATGGTAAGACAGACGATGAAGGTACGCACGGATTCGCGCACGAGGATGCCTCAGGAAGAATCGTTGGTTGGAATACTAATTCGGCATACACAAGGTGGAATCTTGTGGACCAGACCTCCGTTACTTCAGCCGTCATTGCCGATCAGAAGAAGAAATGGGCGTCATGTGTCGACGAGATTATTCCGGGCAAGGCTTACAGGATACGTAATTATTACTATGGCAATTACTTTTCTCCCAATGGAAACAGATTGGTGGGTGCTGAACTTGATGAGGATAATCCTGAACAAGTATGGATAGTGGAAAATAATCCTGCCGGAGACGGCTATGCGATCCGTAACTATGAGACCGGGAAACTTGTGGCAAGTTCCCGCAATTCCGGACAGGCCTGGACTCTTAAGGATGATTATGTGCCAGACCAGGATGTTTCTGTAGTGAGGTTTAACAAAAAATCATATGGTTTCGGCTTCTCTACGCTTAGCACTTATGAGGAGGACAATGAGGGCAAAGATCATACTTACGCACATGAGGATGCGCAGAAAGCCGTCGTATGCTGGAATATCAATGCCAATGCATCCATATGGCACTTTACGGAAGCTGCCGGCTATTCGCAGGCTAAGATTGACGAAAAGAGGCTGTCATGGGAGTGCTTTAAGAAATATACAGTTGAGATGGCGATGAAGAATATCTTCAAGGATGCGGCATGTACTGAACTCACACCTGAATATGCTTCCATGAATCCTGATCTTTATGATACAGATCCCAATGTGCTTGCTCTTCCGGAAGCATTACGCCCGATGGTGAGGAAAATCCGGTCGGGTGACTGGTCTGAGACGGATCCCTACAACGGAAACAGTTGGGACAGTGCACATGCGCGTAAGTTGCGTGTTATGCTTGCTGAACCCTTTTCTGAAAGTGGTGGTGCGTCTGGACTTGCAGGGGTGCAGGCACACGGAGATGTAAATAATCCCACCGGTATTGTGACAGATAACGGTACTGTGCTATATGTCATGCTTGATGAGGAGCCTGCACCCGGAGCGGAATTCCGTATTGCGGGGCGAACGGGTGAAGGTCTTCCGATGGTTACACTCAACAATACAAGCGATGGCATGGATCTGCACAAAGGTCTTAATATACTGTATTGCGACAAAGATGTAGCGGATATGATCATCTATTATACGGTGCGTACAAACAATCGGCAGCGCGCTGTCACGGATTATAAGCCAATAAAGGTGCATATAGAGGGAGGTTCGCTTAATGGCTATTTCAATTATGAGGGAGATGCCTTGTACACTCCTGACACTAATGAAGACTGGCTGTATTACCGCGAAAGAGCGCGGCACACAATGTTCTGCCTTATCTCAAAATATAATACTCTATACATGCATTTTCATGACATTGTTGATGAGTCAGGCAACCGTACCCCATGCCTGAAGAGCCTTTGCTCTCCTGAGGCGTATGCTGAAGGCAGATACGATCTGCGTGCCACTATGAAATCGTGGGATGAAATGTATATGGCGGAGGCCCTTATCATGGGATGGCTTCCGAAAGAGGTGATAGAGGCAGAGAAAGCTGCCGGACGTGACTATTACGATACCCTTGAAGGCGATGCGGTGGCAAGAGACGATTATTATAAATACCTTAACAACCGTCATCTCGGCATATCAATGCGTGAATGCGGGTTTATGAATGCCACATGGTGGCGCACTGCATATAATCCGAGTACGATAAGCAGCATTATCCGAGAGTTCCCTACAGGTGATTTGTGGGGGCCTGCTCATGAAATGGGACATTTGAATCAGGGACCTATGAATATGGCGGGATGCACTGAGGAGAGCAATAATGTCTTCTCAAATGTTGCTCTCTTCTATAGGGGCACTCACAGTTCGCGCGCGGATTACCCGTCTGTTCAACGTCGTCGTTTCAATGCAGGGGAGAATTTTCATCAGCACGACACATGGGGTACTACCCGGATGTGGTTTCAGTTATGGCTGTATTATCATTGTGTAGGTCATGACAAGAGGTTCTATCCGCGTCTTTACGAACTTCTCAGGCAGAATCCGCTGCGGCGTACTCCTGCTCCCGGTCATGACGGAGAGGTCAATCCCATGCTTGCGAAAGATGATCAGCTCCACTTTGCAAAGATGGTATGCATGGCTGCCGGAGAGGATCTTACCGACTTCTTTGATGCATGGGGCTTCCTTGAAGTTCAGGACGGATATTTTATTGGTGACTATACATCCTATACTTCTTATCTATCGGCTGAGGATATAGCCGAATGGAGAGCTGATATCGCACGGCTTGCTGAAGAAAACGGATGGGAAAAGAATCAGGCTATTATTTTTATCGACGATCGTGTCGGTTCAAAAAAACAGTCATATTCATTCGACAATACCAAATGCGGCTCAATGGGTGGTCTCCGTGATTTCACGGAAGGTGCGCCTGTGTCGGGTGAATATTCGTTTACTATAAGCGGCACCACCGTTCAGGTTACCGGCGGATCTGGCGGTGTGGGGTTCATCATACACGATGATTCAGGTGAACTGATTGGATTCTCCAATGAACCTGTATTCGAGGTAAGTCCGGAAGCGGCAGAGAAGATTCGTGCTGGAAAATTCACATTCGATGTGATTGACCATGCCAATGTGAGTGCAACGGTTGTTGATGCCGTCCATGCAGGATCGCTCGAACAGCGCCTTGAAGCGATAGATGTCTTGCTCGATAAGTCGCTTGAAGTCCTGAATCGTTCTGACAAGGCAGGACTCAATCCCGGTTTGCTTCGTCCGGAGTTTGTGGCCGGACTGCAAGAGGTCTTCGATGATGTGAAGGCAAAGCGGGATGCGGGAGAGATTACTGAGATGAATAATGTCAGTCTCTACGACACACTCTATGAGAAATACATGGAAGTTAAGGATCTCACGGTCACTGATATGAATTCCATTCCGGTGATTCCCGGTGGTATATATGTTTTTACTTCAAATCTCCAGTATCCGGGAAAGGGCATTAAAGCCAATGGTCAGGGAACGCATCTTGCTACTGTTGCCCCGGAAGAAGTAAATCTTGACGATGAAGCCCAGCAATGGGTGTTTGAGTCTGCCGGTGAAGAGGGTTATTACTATATCCGTAATGTAAAGTTTAATAAATATATCGGCAAGGCTCCGGCTGATAAGGGAATTGTGACTCTTGTATCCGACCCGGTCAAGCAGCTTGTGGTGTTCCGGGAGTTTGCTGGATTTTCGATCAGTCCTGATGGCAGCGACCACGATTCTCTTCACGATGACGGTTATAATCGCCTGACACGCTGGGATTCCGCTACAAAGGGTTCACGCTGGTCGATGACTATGATTGACGGATGGGAAGATAAGAGTGCTATGCTGGCTTTGACATCTATTCTTGAAAAGGCGGAGGAGATTCTTATTAAAGCAGGTGGTGTCGATGACACAGGCGCCGGAATCATAGGTACTCCGCTCCCGGAATATCAGTTTGTAACTCCTGTGATGCTCTCGGATCTGTACGGACTTATATCTGAAGGCAGACATCTTCTGGAAGAAAGTTCGGAGGCCACAGCTGAATCGATGATAAAGACAACCGGGACATTGGAGGCTTTGTATGAAGAAGTAAAGGGAGCAATGAATAGGAATGTTGACCGACTGAAAGAACTCGTGGCGCAGACTCGTGAGCTTGCAGATGCAATCGGGACATATGCTGAGGAATTGCTGCCTGTGCAACTTAATGGGGATCTTCTTTATTCCAATGCTTTGCATAAAGGAGCCGGTAGTGATCAGTTTGTGTCTTGGGATGTACTTTTCGATGACAATGTAGATACATTCTTCCATAGCAATTATGATAATCGTGACACTGACGATGGACTTGATCATTACATAAGGATCGAACTTCCGGAAACTTTATCTGAACCTGAAGACATGGTGCTGGGCTATACGACGCGTAGAGGAAACGATTCCAACTGGTATCCGGCAGAGGCAACACTGGAATGCAGTGGCGATTGCGAAGAGTGGGAGACCATTGCTGAATTGGCAGGGGAATTGCCGTTCATTTCTGCATCCGGATTTGAGTCTGCGCCGTTCACGCTTCCTTCAGGAACACGATATATTCGTTTTATGGTCAAAAAAAACCGTCAATCAGCGGCTAATTCCGGCACTAAGATGGCAGCTGGGCATTGTTTCTTTGTCCTAAGTGGTCTGGCGCTCAGCAAATATGATATTTCCGCCACTTTAAGGAAAGATATATATCCTGATGCCGGGGATGAGACTTATAAAGCAGCTCTCAGACAGCTTCACATAGCTTCGCAGGCTTTGGAACGTCCGCGTTATTCCAATCCGGAATATGATGAGGCATACGAGGCGTTACTTCCTCATTATGAGGCGCTTCGTGCAGTCTATGACTCTGGTATCATCAACGGGGTGGGAGAGATACTGCTTGATGAAGCTTCCGGACTAAGAGGTGCAGAAGTATATGATATTAATGGTCTGCGTGTCAAGACCATTACGCAGCGTGGATTATATATTGTCAACGGTAAAAAGATGATTGTGCGCTGATCCTGTAACTAAATTAAAAAGGCTGTCATGTGGTTTCCCCGCATGACAGTTTTTTTATGAGATGTGACCTAAATTATGAAATCTCCTTTAATTTTATTAATTTTGCATTAGATTTAGAGTTTCAAGAAAGGTTAGGTAAAAAATGAAAATTACAAAGAATCAGATCATTGGATTTATCTGGCAGCATGTCCTTTTACTTCTTTCCATGTTTTTCATGACTTTAGGTGTCGCACTATGTGTAAGATCGAATCTTGGAAGTGGGGTAATATCTTCCATTCCGATGTCGTTTACATTAGCCGGTGAAGCTGGCATTACACCTGCGTGGACTATAGGTGGATATACTAATATCATGAATGTTATTCTTGTCATGGCGCAAGTGCTCATACTTAGAAGCAGGTTCGAGCCGATTCAGCTTTTTCAGCTTATCATAGGATTCATATTCGGATGTTTTCTCGACATCAATATGTGGATTACATCTTATCTTCCTTATGATAACATTGCCAGTCAAATTATTGCACAATTCATGGGGGCTACCGTTCTTGGTTGTGCAGTAGCGGTGGAGATACGATGCGGGTCGGTTACTATGCCCGGGGAGGGCATACAGGTTGCCATAGCATGCGTGACAGGCAAACCGTTTCCAATAATTAAGATTACTGTGGATACTGTTCTCGTGGTTTTGGCAGTCATATCCGGTTTCTGCTTTTTCGGCACATGGCCCTGGACTGTGGTAGGACCTGGCACTCTTTTCGCCATGTTCTATGTTGGTTATGTCGTAAAACTTGTCAATCCTCATCTTGGATGGTTTGATCATATGCTCGACTATCGCCCCGGATTCCGTCGCTACATCTACGGTCTCGCCCGCTTCATCTATCCAAAAAGGGAAGGTTAATCCCCCAATTCTTATGAGGCGGATCCTCAGATTCTGCTTTGGAAATTAAGAGTGTATGTTTTCATAAATTTTTTTGAGAAAGCTCAATCCGTTTTTGTATTCTTTATCTGTCATATTTCCACGACCCTTCCCGGTTGCCAAAGTTATTGCCGAGACTATTTTATCTCTGTTTTCAATAGCTTTCTCTGTTCTTATATCGGGACGCCCTCAGACAGGCAATGTTTTCCTTGATGACAAGATGTATTATCCCGTATGGGAAGCTCTGACAGAAGTTGATCTGCCGGTATATATCCATCCCAACTATACCTCCGTTGATGCTGTCAACGCGTACTATAAGGGGCTCAACGACCAGCTCGA
Organism: Muribaculaceae bacterium; assembly: GCA_029062005.1. GTDB lineage: Bacteria > Bacteroidota > Bacteroidia > Bacteroidales > Muribaculaceae > Lepagella. The sequence continues at coordinate 23,044 of JAIDQZ010000004.1, forward strand.
TAGATACTATGTTCGTACGGCTATGGGTGGCACTACGAGGCAGGGATGCAGGTTATCCGAATGATTCTTGCCGGAGTATTTGAAAAATTTCCGACTCTGAAAGTCATTTCGGGACATTGGGGTGAAATGGTTCCGTATTTCCTCTATCGTCTTGATCAAATGTTCAAGTCTGAGGTAACCGGACTTTCAGACACAATTTCAAACATCTATAAGAAACACGTCTGGATTTCGCCCAGCGGTTTATACGACAACGATGCGCTTCAGTTCTGCGTCAGCAAACTCGGTATCGAACAACTGGTTTTCTCGGCAGATTGGCCATACGTGCCGATGAATGATGCACGTGCCTTCGTTGACAATGCTCCGCTTTCGGACATGGATAAAGAGAAATTCTCTCATCGCAACGCCGAAAAGCTATTACATATTACAATATTATATTCTGATATGCGTCCTTTTTTATGGGGCGCTTTTTTATAAGAGATTTTAAGAAAGGAAGCGAGTCCATGCATCAGAAAGTGCTTACACATCGCAGATTGGAGGCAGCTCTTGATATAATCCTCAAAGGAGGGAAAAAAGGTATCGGAGATTTGTTTTGATGAAGGTTTCAAAAAACTTTCACATTTCTCAAAACTCTATAAAGAAATGAGTGTCATTTCACCTACATTTTTTACAGTTTGAACTTCCTGACAAAGCAAGGCTGTTTTTTCTATAATCCGAATATCTGCGTATCAACCGGCGGTTGCGCATGGTCACAACCAATGCTCCGATAAACAGGATGATAAATATCGAACCCGCTATTATTCCTGCAATAAGAGGGATCGAAGGAGATATTATATTCATGAGCTGAAATTTTTAAGTGTGATAGGACGGGCGGTTGCCTGAAGGCGCGGAGGTATCCTGCCATCCATGTATTTTTGCCATCCCGCCGTGATGATTATCAGGATTAAATAGATCCACGAAGGATTGGAAAGGAACAGGAGACTTAATATAGTATTGACCGCAATGTTTAGCGAAATCCAATGCCACAGACCGGCTTTCTTGAAGTCAAGATCCGACATGGTGGCTGATGCAGCTTCTTTCACAGTCCCGAGTCCACTTTCACAAAGATAAGCACCATAAGCAACCAGTGTTGAAAACAACAGGGCCTGACTGTGACTGAAAGATTCTGATAAATGAAAGAATGCGGCAAAACTCAGTGCGGTCACCCATAGCAACGCATGAACAACGGGCATGACATAACTTTCGATTAACTTATTTATGCGTATTGCTTTTTCAATCTCTTTGACACGTTCATCCTTCATAACCTATTTTGTCAGTAAGCTCTTTTGTTTTGGAATTTTTAACACGGTGGAATTCGTAGGTCTTCATGAATCTTCCAGCATTTCCTTTACAATAATTGCATTATTGTGCGCAAGGTCATGGGAAGAATAGAGAAGTGTCACGGTTGGTTTCCCGTCTATTGTTTTCTTCAGGGAGTCAAAAGCCGGATTGGAACTTAACTCAGCTTTATATTTCGTCATAAATTGCTTCCACAAATTTTCGGGATCGGCATGAAACCATTCACGAAGCTCGGTGGATGGTGCAATCTCTTTATCCCACAAATCATAATGGAATGTTTCATGCGAGAGACCGCGTGGCCAGAGCCGGTCGATATAAACTCTGAAGCCATCGGTTGGTTCTTCGGGATCATATGCCCTTTTTAGTTGAATTTTCTGTGTCATTTCCATGTAATTTTTCTATTATAACACCCTGGGGAATGATTAGTTTCTTAAAATTTGATACCGTTATGACTGCTCGTATAAACGAATTCTTTCATGTCAATTCCAGGCAGGGAATTGTATAACGTTCCCAGTGTTCTGGAACTGGATCAAACGGCAATACTTTATATGCAAAGCAGGTTAGGCCATATTCATGATTGTTATAATGAATAAAATCGGCATAGGACAGGAGTTTGTTCATTTTAGTTACAAAGGTAGAGCCAATAGTTTAGATAATCAGTCGCACACGTTCGCAACTTTATCGATGTTTTTATGTATAAATTACGAAATTCGTAAACTCTGAGAAGCGTGACGGGTAGTCTTTTCCTATAATCTATTACAAACACAAAGAAGGTCACGATTTCATATGAAAATCATGACCTTTGTGTGATCCGTCTGGAGCCCTGAGGCTCTGACGCTGTGTTGTGTGTTTCAGTGAGTTACATCAAGTCCGTTTGCCGGACTTACGTATGTCTCACGCTCATACTTCAATGTTCTTCACCGGAATGCAATTCAGACACTGCAAATTTAATAAGATTCTTCTAAAATCAAATGCCATGCAAGAAATCACGATTAAGAGAATAATAAGGTACAAGAAAATGCGATTATAATTCCGTGTTTGATAAAAAAATGAGTTTAGGGGTGCCATTGTGGTAAACTTCGAGAGGTGTGGTGGCTCGTGTTTTCGTCTGTTTTGCCGTCAAATGGTGATATCTTTAATGTTCTCAAAAGGTAAAATGATGAAAGTTTTGCCTCTATTTGTGAAAATCATATTCAATTGTAAGGCGTTATCTTTGTAGTATTATTAAAGAACAGTTATTATGGATAGACCTTACATTATATGCCACATGATGCAATCTGTCGATGGCAGAGTAGCCTGTGACATGGTTGATAAAATCAGTGGCGATGAGTATTATGATGCGCTTGCGTCTCTCGACTGTCTTTCTCATGTTGAGGGTAAGCATTCCTATCAACTCCATTATTGCGGATTTGATGAATTCAAACCTACTAATCCTGGAGGTATAGACACAGAAAAATGGTATGTTGCCGGTAGAAGCGGTGGTTACAGCATATCGGTTGATACCCGTGGGGTGCTTCTTTGGGAAAATACTGACAATACCAACCGTCTATGCATAGTCAGCGAACAGGCTTCTCCCGAATATCTTGCATATCTGGAGATTAAGGGTATTTCATACATTGCTGTGGGTAAGGACAGGGTTGACCTTCCAAGAGCAATGGAAATTCTTCACAAAGAATTTGGTGTGAAACGACTCGCTGTCGTAGGGGGAGGCAAAATTAACGGTGCATTCCTTTCTGCCTGTCTGATTGATGAATTGAGCGCGATGATTGCTCCCGGAATTGATGGTAGAATCGGACAACCGGCTCTTTTCGATGGCATCAAAGATCACGAAAGATTTATGCCTGAGAAGCTTAATTTCAAAGACGTCAAAGCACTCCCTAATGGAGTGATCTGGGCAAGATATAATATAATCCGTTAAACCATAACAACTATATGATAAAAATTATCAAAACACTGTTGGTCGCACTCTGTTCGATTTCCTGTCTTACGGCTTGTGCCTCTAATAATTCGAATAAGCAAATGAAAAAAGAAGATAAATCTATTATGAATACAGACGGAAAGAAATTGGTAGTATTCTTCTCCCATACAGGAGAGAACTACAATGTTGGTTATATTGAAAAAGGCAATACCCATATCATAGCTGATATGATTGCAGATGCAGCCGGAGCGGATACTTTTGAGATACTTCCTGAAAAAAGCTATCCCAAAGACAGTTACAACGACTGCATTGAGATAGCGAAAGAAGAACTCCAATCAGATGCACGCCCTGCTATAAAGGGAGATGTGAAAGTAGAAGACTATGATGTGATATTCATCGGATACCCGAACTGGTGGGGTAATCCTCCGATGTGCGTTTACACCTTTATCGAGAAGCACAATTGGAACGGCAAGACCGTAATACCTTTCATTACGCATGAAGGGAGCGGCATGGGCGGAACCGACCGTAAGATCGAGGCGGCTTGTAATGGTGCCAACACTTTGACTGGAAAAGGTCTTGCCGTTCAGGGCAAAGTTGCTCAGGAGAATCAGGCATCCGCACAGAAGAGTGTAGAGCGTTGGCTGGATAGTCTTGGAATGAAGAAATAATCAAAGAAAGGAATAATATGAAAACAGTAAAACTTAGCAACGGCGTTGAAATGCCGCAGATTGGCTACGGAGTCTATCAGGTAGATCCGGCAGAATGTGAGCGTTGTGTAAGCGATGCCCTTAAGGTGGGATATCGGATGATTGATACCGCTCAGGCATATCATAACGAGGAAGGGGTAGGGGCAGCAATAGCAAAAAGTGGCATTCCCCGCAAAGAGCTATTCATCGTCTCTAAGGTCTGGATTTCAAACTATGGTTATGGGAAGGCAAAGGCCTCGATTGATGCAAGCCTCCATAAGCTCGGTACCGATTACATCGACCTGATGCTGCTTCACCAGCCTTTCTGCGACCGCTATGGCGCATATCGCGCGCTCGAAGAGGCTTATAAAGAGGGTAAGCTCCGCGCAATCGGTGTCAGCAACTTCTATCCGGATCATCTAATCGACCTTGCTAATAACGTGGAGATTCCGCCGATGGTGAATCAGGTCGAGACCCATGTGTTCGACCAGCAGATTGATGCACAAAAATATATGGAGGAACTTGGTTGCCGGATCATGTCGTGGGGACCTCTCGCGGAAGGACGTAACAATTTCTTTACGAACCCTGTGCTTGAAGCTATCGGTAAGAAATACGGTAAGAGTGTTGCTCAGGTGGAAAAGCCACAGGGATTTGACCCTTTCGGGCATCCGGGATTTGATCCTGCGGGCAAAATAATCTTGACCCTATAA
>JAIDQZ010000040.1 GCA_029062005.1 Muribaculaceae bacterium
TTGATTTTTCAGGCTATCGAGAATTGTTGCGAAATGACATTCGGAAATTCTATGAAACCGATACTCACGAGGAACGCGATAAAATTCTTTATGAAATAAAGAAGACTGTTATCAATCAAATCTTTGAAGAAACCCAAGACCAGAATCTTCTCAAAGATGTTAAAGATGTTAGTGCCAATGAAAAATTCTTTTTATGGCACACTTGGTTTGCTGACATATTTGAAAATGGCGGTTTTGATATTGTGATAGGAAACCCGCCCTATTTAAAAGAAGGACGTGCAAATAAGACTATCTTTGAAGCGGTTAAAGCTTCTCCTTATTATCAAGGCAAGATGGATATATGGTATATGTTCGCTTGTTTAGGTCTTGATATGCTTAAACCGGATGGGAATCTTTGCTTTATTGCAACCAACAATTGGGTTACAAGTGCTGGTGCTAAGAAACTACGTAAGAAGATAAATACTGACGCAAAAATCCTTCAATTATGTGATTTCAAGAATTATATGATATTCAAGACTGCAAGTATTCAAACAATGATCATGCAGTTCAAAAAAAATAAAGTGGAACAATCATATCAGTTCGATTTGCGCAATCTCCTTGGTTCAGAGTTAGAAGATGTAATTAAGCTTCTGAATAAAGAAGAATCTCCTACGACTCAATTTCTAGTGCCTATATATAATCGTCTTGAAATGAGAGGTAAATTTATCACTTTCTCTAATTCAGAAGATCTGTTTAAGAAGCTAAAATCAGCAGTCGGGATAATATACCTTGAAAATAAAGAAATTGCTCAAGGTATTGTTTTTCCTCAAGATTTCCTTAATAAAAAAGGTCAAAAGATTTTAGGTCATCACAATGTTGGCGATGGAATATTTGGCTTAACCAATCAAGAACTCAGCAATCTTAAACTACCTGAAGATGAAATGGTTTTGATTAAACCATATTATACAACTGAACAAGTAAAAAGATATTATACGATCTCAGGAACTAATACTCAGTGGCTAATCTACACAGATTCGGCATATAAAGAAGAGTCTTCTATGGATAGCTTCCCCATATTAAAAGCTCATCTTGACCAATTTAGACAAATTTTCACCTCGGATAACAAACCATACGGACTTCACCGAGCAAGGGATTCACGTTTCTTTTCTGGAACCAAGATCATTTGCCAAAGGAAGTGTGCAGAACTCCCGGTATTCTCTTATTCAGATGGTGAGTGCTATCTTACGCAGACTTTTAACATTATAAAGACTAATCGAGTTAATCTTTTGTATCTTACAGGATTACTCAACTCCAAACTAATCGCATTTTGGTTGAGAAATCGAGGCAAGATGCAAGGGTTGAACTATCAACTTGACAAAGAGCCCTTACAGCAAATTCCTATTGCGGTTCCAAGAGCTGAGACTCAAGTTCTGCTTGGGCAGATGGTCGAGAGAATTATCGCCAGAAAATCAGCCGATGAGTATGCCTCAATTCAAGATCTGGAGAGTCAAATCGACCACATTGTATATCATCTCTACCACTTGACTTACGATGAAGTCCTCGTCATTGACCCACAAACACCAATCTCTCGAAAAGAATTTGACAATCAAAACTTTAACTAGTCTACCCAATGAGTCATAACTTATACTGGCCTGTTTATCAGAATCTAGAGAAGGAATTTCTTTCAATCTGCGATATAATACATGTCGACGATGCTCAACTTGATGTGTACTCAATGAAAATTGCGGAACTACTCATTCGGACGGTTGTGGAAATTGAGTCCTTGGCAAAGAATCTGTATTTTTCTAATGGAGGTTCAAAACCAGATGACAAAGATTTGTACTTTGATACTGATTGTATGGCTCTCCTTGTTGATATTTGGGGAATTGATAAGAAAGTAGTATTAGTATCTTCGCCCAATATATTTTTAACCGAGGAAACAAACCTGATCCTCACACCATTACACAAATCTAATAAACGAGGTTCATCGTCTGCAGATTGGTGTAAGGCATATCAAGCGGTAAAACATAATCGAGTAAAAGAACTAAAAAGAGGAAATCTTAATCATTTTCTTCGCGCATTAGCCGCCCTTTATATATTAAATTTATATTTCAAGGATGATAAGGTAAACTTTATCACGCCAGGTAAAGATCAATTCCAAGATTTCTCTTTTGGATCTCAGATATTTTCTGTTCTAAAACCTAATAATATTAGTAGTTTCTCTACGAATGGAACTTATCCGAAAGGGGCAGACTTTGAGAAGCACGTTTATGTAGCAATTCCGGATAATGCAAAATATCAGGAAGTTGTTGATTTGTTAAATGAAAAAAATAATATCGTACAACAAACATTAATAAACGAATTGCAAATTGGGATATCAAACGGAGAAATATCTCCAGATCAAGATTCAATCTCAAAGTTCCTTACAGAAAGGCGTCGCTCAATAAGCAATGATGTTTTTAGACGAAGCGCTTCAGTAATAGGACAAAAAACAATGAATATGTCATATACTGCTGAACTAAACAAAAATCAGGCGTTCTTTTCCACACCTCCTACAAAATAAGTCTACAATGTCAAGCTTAAGCGAACTATATATAACAATGGAGAATCTGCGTAAGCTCAATCTCCCTATTGATGAAAGGCTGAAACAGGAAGCTGCCAAACTTGAAGAGGACCTCATCCGCACCGAGATTCTCCCCACTCTCACCGAGAAGATTGAACCGGCTCTAGCACAGGTTCAGCGTGAACTCGTCTTAGTCGTTGACTATGTACCCGGAGCCCCTCTTAAAGTAAGCCTATCTCGTAGACACAATATATCCGATGTCCTTCCTGATGCTGTAGAAATCAAACCGGATCTGGTTGTTGAACACACTGAGAAGAAAAAGGGAGGCAAGAAGGTTGTAACAAACCCACGCACTCGCCTAAGGATAACTATGCCAGACGGCTCAATCATCGAAGAACCAACTGCATGGGAATCTTTGCATAAATTTGTACTTAAGATCGGAGTTGACAAAGTGCGAGCCATAGGTTTAATAG
>JAIDQZ010000041.1 GCA_029062005.1 Muribaculaceae bacterium
GATATCTACCACATCAATCCGGACACCTGCATCGACTGCGGCAGCTGCGCACAGGTTTGCCCGAGCGACGCTATCTCTGAAGGCTAAATTTCAGAGAATACGCAAAGTGAACACACGAGGCTGTGTCGTAAATTAGTTTTACGACGCAGCTTTCTTTTTTGATCATGCCGGGATCTGGTGAAAAAGAGGATGCCTAACTTTAATTGTTAGACATCCTCTTTTTCCTGATTTTTTCTCTTATTGTCAATGTGTCAGCAAAAAATCATCAGAGACAGATGAGATTTTGCGCGCATTTCTTAGTGCCTGATGATCTTCTCGGAGCGTCCTTCGGGATAGCGTACGATATAGATGCCGGGTGTGAGTGTCGAGAGAGAAGCCCAGACAGAACCCTGACCGTCGAGCACTTTGATGCCGTCAGTCGTATATACCTCAAAGGTGCCTGTCGTCTTATCGACGGAGATATTTTCGGTGCCGGCGTTGCCGAGTTTGGCATATTCGGGGAGATAATAGCCAAGGTGAGGGGGCTGGTTGTATGCCACGTTCTGCCAGCAGATCGCCATGCGGTATGTGCGGTCTTGCATCAGACATGGCACACGATGTTCAGATGCGATGGTCGTGCTGTGGATATAAATTTTCGAGGGATCACTACCGTTCCACAATATGACCTCTTCGCGCCAGTCGCCGAAGATATCTGCAGACAGGCATGGAGTCTTTTTTGACCCGTTGCATGACGAACCGGCCAACGAAGCTAAAGAAGTGATCGTTCCATCAACCCACTTGGTGATTCCGGTACCATCGAGAAGTTCGTCCTGAAGGTCACCGTCCCAATATATTCGGAAATTCTGTGATGGGGTAGCGCTACTTGTTGTAGTGCCTGTAGCGGCATTGCGAGGTGAAGGATGGCTTGCACACCACATTTCGTAACCATCGTAGCGAGGGTCAATGTCAGCAGCTATGCCACGACCTGTATCTCCGGAGGCAGTGCCGCTGAAAAGGATTTCACCGGTGGCGGCATCGTGGAGATCCCAACCATAAGGAGAAGCCTCGTGAATGTCGTAGACCTGCAGACCCTCGCGACCCGGAATCATCTTGCCTAAATGAATTGCATCGCCGTGGCCGTAGCCTGTGGCATACAGCAATTTGCCATTGTCATCAATAGCACATGCGCCCCATACGATCTCGTCCTTGCCATCGCCGTCGACATCGCCGACGGTGAGATTATGGTTGCCGTTGGTATAGGCGGTGCGGCTGCCTGCACCGCGAGTCGCCTCAGGGGGTGAATAGGTCTGAATGTTGCCGTCGCCATCGGTGACTGTGTACTGAGTTGCAGACTTAGCGGCATGCAGCCAACGAGTGCTTAGTTTCTCGCCGTTAAAGTCAACTGCCCACAAGAAAGCGTAGTCGTAATAACCGCGGCACATCACAGCGCTGGGATTAGCGTCGGAGCCATCGAGATATGCAACAGCTGCCAGGTAGCGCTCTCCACGGTTGCCGTAAGCCCCGGTATCGTTCTTGCCACCGGTTCCCCAGTTGAATGAGCCGGAAGCTTCGCCGCCGAGACCTTGGTTACGGTTGGGGTTATAATATACGGTATGTATAGCTTTACCTGTCGGACCTTCAAACACGGTGAGCCATTCCTGACCGCCGTCCACCCGACCACCTGAGTTGCGCCAATCCTTAGTGTTGCTCGCATTTTTTATGGCTGCGATATCAGCTACGCCGTTGACATATGCGCCGGTGCCGTCTACGGAGCCGGGACCGGTCTTGCAAATCATCTCAGCCTTGCCATCGCCGTCAAAATCGTATACCATAAACTGAGTATAGTGGGCACCCGAACGGATGTTTATGCCTAAGTCAATACGCCACAGCAGAGTGCCATCAAATTCATAACAGTCGAGTATGGTGTTTCCGGTGTAGCCACCCTGAGAGTTATCCTTGGCGTTTGAAGGATACCATTTCACGATCAGCTCATAGTCTCCATCGCCATCCACATCGCCTACCGAGCAGTCGTTAGGGGTATAGTCGTATGTTTCCCCCGATGGTGTCGTGCCTCCATCAGGGCGATTGAGCTGCAGTTGTTGAGATCGTGACCATTTAAGAGGAGAAATCTCCTCGACCTCATTATCGCCGATCATGGCCTTGATGGTGTAGGTCTGGGTCATCTTGCCGCTGCCATCGCGATAATCAGTGGTTTTCGTTATGGGTTCTTTGTTGATTTTTTTGCCATCCCTATAGATGTCAAAGTACATATCAGGACTGTCAGTGGAGAATGAACGCCAAGACAGATAGGGGGTGCGCCCATCCACCATTATAACTGCTCCGCGATTTAGTTTTTCAGGGAATTGCTGTGAGAAAGTCAGAGGAACCGACATCAAAGTTGCAATACCTGCAATGATTAGTTTCTTCATCATAAATTATGGAAAATAAGATTATCTGTATTTGTCGTATCGAAGTTGTTTAAACAACCTCATATGCGAACTACATATAAAAACCGGGGGTAAAATTATATTTTTTTTTTGAAATGAGCAAATAAAAATGGCTTAACTTATTTATTAACTTATTTACGTGAAGAAAAATGCACTCGAAAAAATGACGAAATATTAAAGACCCATTTTTTATTATATGGGTCCTAAAATCGGACGGTTTGAGGCGGAGATATGAAAAAAAAATTGTAATTTTGCAAGATGTATGTAATGATGGCAGTAAGATAGTTTGAGAATCAATGAAAAAAGAATATATCAGGACAATAATCTCAGCCTTGTTAGTTGTGATGACAGGCTTTACAGGTATATTGGCATCCGGTGCCGGGAAGTCGGGCGGCGACAGGGCAAAAGCGCGGTATTACTATGTGGAGGGAAGTGTTGCAATGGCTGAGGGAAGACCCTCGGAAGCATATGAGCTTATCAAGAAAGCCGCAATGACAGATCCCGACTATGCGGAAGCCAATTACACCTATGCCTTGATGCGCATGACGCTGAGGAACGATACGCTGATGTCGCCTGCCGAAGTCGGGAAGTCCATATCATTGATGCGGGCGTATGTCGACCGGTTTCCTGAGGAGACGGAAGAGGCTATGAACTATTCATTCCTTACAGCCCGTAACGGAGATCTTGACGAGGCTATACGGGTAGCGGAACGCAGTGATTCCCTTGCATCTGATGTGAGTGTGATCCTGCTGCAGCTGGCGCAATATTATGCAGCAAAACAGAATTACGACAAGGCAATAAGCACACTTGAACGTTACGAAAGAATAGAGGGAAGTGATCCGGATATAGCATTGCGTAAATTCTCACTGATGTTCATGAAAGGCGACACCGCTGCTCTGCTCAAAGAAAGCGGCAGGCTCGTAAGAGAGCATCCGCTCAGCACGGAATTCATGCTGATCAGAGGAAATGCCATGGAGGCGCTTGATATGCCGGATTCAGCACTGGTGTGTTATCAGCGTGCGGAGGCGCTCGATCCGGATGACGGCAAGGTGAAACTGACGCTTGCCAACTATTATCTGCAGATGGGAGATTCCACGGCATATGATCAGAAGAGCCGTGAAGCGATACTGAGCGAGAATATCATGCTTGACGAGAAGCTTGAGATGATGAGGCGCTATATGCAGAATATCATTGCGGACACCACCGCTGATTCCCGCAGGGGAGCACGGCTGTTTGACGGACTACTGCTTCAGTATCCTCACGAACCTCAGGTGCTTGATCTCGGAGCTCAATATTCAGCGGCTGTCAATGACTATGTCCGCGCACAGGAACTGATGTCTTATGCCACAGATCTTGAACCGGAGAATCCTGATTACTGGTTAAGACTCGCTCATTTCTATTTCTCCGACAATAAATATAAGGAAGCGGTGGAAGTTTGCGAGAAGGCATTCGAAAAGCTTCCCGAAGCCTCTCAGGGACTGCTTCTCGTATATGGCTCCGCATCTTCGATGGAAGGAGATTATGACAAGGCACGTCAGGCTTATCAGGGTATGCTTGACCTGGAACTACCCGGTGCCCTTCTAACCGACGACGCGCAGACAATACTTCAAAAGGCGGGCAAACTTTCTTACGAATCATTGATGAAAGTGGCGGATATATTCCAGATGACGGGAGATGGCAGTTTCAAAAGCGGTGACATAGAACGGTCGGCACAAGAATACGATGTGGTGATTACCCTTAATCCTCAGAATGCGATGGCACTCAATAACTATGCATATTATCTTGCCATCGGTGGTGGAGACCTTTCAAAGGCTGAGGAATTGAGCCGTAAGGCTGTATTCGACCAACCCGACAATCCTACTTATCTCGATACTCTTGCATGGATATTATATCTGAAAGGTGAATATTCCGATGCTCTTGAGATTCAGGAAAAAGCCGTCGGCGAAATGAAATCCGATGAAGAATCAGCAGCTGAATTCTGGGATCATCTCGGAGATATACAGTTCAGGAACAATCAGAAGGAGAATGCCGTGGAAAGCTGGAAAAAAGCTCTCGATATAGATCCGGATAATAAGGATATCGCTGAAAAAGTCCGAAACAGGAATATAAAGGATTGATCAGTGTATGCTGAGATACATGCATTTTGAGTCAGGACAAAAAATTGAATTCAGATGATGATGAGAAATATTTTGACAGTTGTATTTGCGTTGCTGTTGTCTTTGGAGACGCTCGGACAGGGTGTGCCGGATTCGATATCGGTCTGTCCTCCGGAAGATACCCCGGAGGTTTCAGATCCGACAATGGACAGGGGAAGTGCGGCGCGGTTGATGTCTGCTGCGGAGATTGCTGTGGCGGCGGATACCATCATAGCCAATTACGATTCGGACTGGACGGATCTTTCCATGCAGGGCAGGCTGCAGTTTGACGGTCTCCCTATGCGTGTAAATGTAAAGATCTACATGAAGAGGGGTGAATCGATCATCATGTCAGCGCGAGCACCAATATTCGGAGAAGTGGCGCGAGTCGAGGTGAATCCGGATTCCATCGTATTAGTAAATAAGCATACGCGTACCTACAATTCGCAGCCATTCGGTTCGCTTGGTGTGGATACAAAAGCTTATCTTAGTGATCTCCAGGATATCCTGTTAGGACAAGTGGCATTCCCGGGACATGGCAGGCTGACCCGCGATATCGCCCTTGATTCGCAGTGGATAGCCATGCCTGAAGACAATTCGCTCATATACCCAAATCCGGAGATGCAGGTGTCGGGCACTGAATATGGTTTTGTGATGGACTCATCATGCTGGCAGTTGAACTCCTTTGTGCTGATGATCAAACCCGGAGTGGTTCTGGAGACAGGTTATCGTTATGGAAAGGAAGGGTGGACACTTACGCTGGATATTTCCCTTCCCAAGAAAAAGATGCATGGGGAGGTGGAGTTGTCCTATCCGGACTATAATCCGTCTCCTCTCGAATTCACCTCCCTGACCGGTAAATACCGCAAGGTAGATTTTAAGGAGCTGATGAAATTCTAATATAATGCAAAATTCGTAATTCAAAATTCATAATCGGATTGATGAAGCGTTTCTCGTTAGGCAAAAATTATATGAGATTACTTGCCGCCCTGGTGGCAATGGTGATTATCGCGGGTGTTCCTGATTTTGGTGGAGCAGGTATCGTTTCGGCTCAGACCAAGACAGCATCGTCTAAGAAGAAAAAGACATCTTCTTCCACGTCGCAAAAAAAGAACGGTAACGGGCAGAAGAAGTCTTCACAGAGCCAGAAAAAAGCATCATCAGCGGGGAAGGGACAGACAACTGCTAAAAAGTCAACCGCCAAGAAGAACTCATCCTCTCCAAAATCGTCGGCTGAGGCAAAGCGTATGCAGGAGGCCGCTCAGCGGGAAATTCAGCAGACAAAAGAGAAACTCAGACTCAATGAGCAGGAAATAAAGACAGGTCTGTCTGACCTGAACCGCCTTTCTTCGGAAATAGCTGCGGGACGCACCCGTGTGCAAGGATTGCAGAAAAAGGTGGAGTCACTTAATACAGAAATCACCTCCCTGAGTGAGGAGATTGCAGCCAATGAATCAGAGCTCAAGCTTATGCGTGATGAGTATCTGAAGGCTGTGAAGAAGATGAGGCTTACGAAGAAAAGCCAGTCCGCACTCGCATTTGTTTTTGCTTCTGAAAATTTCAATCAGGCGATGCGAAGGATAAGATATATGCGGCAGTTCTCGGCATGGAAAGAACGCAAAAGCAGCGACATTGACAAGAAGATAAGTAAGCTCGCAAGTGAGCGTGAGAGCCTTGCCCGTGCAAAGGATGCACAGGCTGCAGCTCTCGGGCAGCTTACCAGATCACAGGCGCAGCTGGAGGAAAATCACCGTAAGCAGGAGACATTGGTGGCTAAGCTTCGTCAGAACGGCGATGCCCTGCAGGCTCATCTTGTCGCGAAACAGAATGAAGCTAACAGACTCAAGGAGACTATCTCCGCGCTTATTGCTCAGGAGCAGGCCAAGGCTGAAGCCGAGCGCAGGGCAAGGGAAAAAGCCGAGGCAGAACGGATTGCAAAGGAAAAAGCGGAGGCTGAACGCATAGCAGCGGAGAAGGCTGCTGCAGAAAAGGCAGCTGCGGAGCGTGCTGCAGCCGAAAAGAAAGATTCCGAAAAAGCGGTTCCTGCAAGGAAATCGGTCGATGGACCTTCATCAGAAAAGGCTGTAAAAGAAAAGAAGAGATCAGAAAACGAAAGAAAGAAAAACAGCGAGAAGTCGGCAAGAAAAAAGAACGACCGCAAGAAGCGGAAGCAGGAACCCGAAAAAGAACCCGAAAAAAGTGTCGGACCGACGCCGAGTGTAAGTCCTAAAACGGTTGAGAAGACAAGTACGACCCCTGCAGCAAATGTCAATTTCGCAAGTCTTCGCGGCAGTCTGCCCCGTCCGGTGGATGGCAGCTGGAGGATCACCAATCCGTTTGGACGCCATGCCATGCCTGAACTTCCCGAGGTGGAGTATGACAATCCCGGTATCGATGCCGAGGTTGCAGTTGGATCTCCTGTCAAGTCGGTGTGCGGCGGAAAGGTGTCGGGAGTATATAAAGTTGCGGGATATGGCACTGTAGTGATCGTCTGCCACGGCGAATATTATACAGTATATGGCAATCTTGCATCCACAGATGTGGCGGCAGGCACTTCCGTAGGAGCCGGACAGAAGATAGGCACCGCCGGGCATGATCCTGATGATGCCGGTCGTGGCTCGGTTCATTTCGAAGTCTGGAAAGGGCGGGAAAAGCAGAACCCCTCGTCCTGGCTGCGATGATGAATTGAAATCTTTGCACAGATTGTGGCGGCTCGTGTATTTTTATGAATTGTTTTTATTGAATTTTAAATTATTTTGGCATAAGATTTGGCTGTAAGGATAAAAAAATGTAAATTTGCATTTTTAACAGGAAAATCTTATGGTAAATCAGTTGAGAAGTCAGGCTGTCACTGAAGGGAGGCGTATGGCGGGAGCCAGAGCCCTTTGGAGAGCCAACGGCATGAAGGAGGAACAATTCGGCAAGCCTATAATAGCAATTGTCAATTCGTTTACCCAATTTGTGCCAGGACATACGCATCTGCATGAAATAGGGCAATTAATTAAGAAAGAAATAGAATCACTCGGCTGCTATGCTGCAGAATTCAATACTATCGCGATTGATGACGGTATAGCTATGGGGCACGACGGCATGCTGTATTCGCTGCCCTCACGCGACCTGATAGCCGACTCGGTGGAATATATGGTCAATGCCCACAAGGCTGATGCAATGATCTGCATAAGCAACTGTGACAAAATCACACCGGGTATGCTTATGGCTGCTATGCGCCTGAATATCCCTTCGCTTTTTGTATCGGGCGGCCCGATGGAGGCGGGACGGGTAGGAAACCGCAAGCTTGACCTCATCGATATAATGATCGACTCAGCAGATCCGTCGGTGACTGACAGCGAGGTGAATGAACTCGAACGGGAGGGGTGCCCTACGTGCGGCTCATGTTCCGGAATGTTTACCGCCAACTCCATGAACTCTCTCAACGAGGCTATCGGTCTTGCACTTCCGGGCAATGGAAGCGTGCTTGCCACCCATGTCAATCGCATGAGGCTTTTTAAGGAAGCGGCGCGCATGATAGTGGAGAATGCATTTAAATATTATAGGGATGGAGATGACTCCGTGCTCCCGAGAAATATCGCCACGAGGGAGGCGTTTCTAAATGCGATGTCGCTTGATATCGCGATGGGAGGAAGCACTAATACGGTGCTTCATCTTCTTGCCATCGCCAACGAGGGAAGAGTTGATTTTACTCTTGACGATATAGATGCCCTTTCCCGTAAGGTGCCCGTACTCTGCAAGGTTGCGCCTAACTCTCATTATCATATGGAAGATGTGAACCGGGCAGGCGGCATACTCTCCATTATGAAGCAACTTGCCGATAAGGGGCTTCTCGACACTTCCGTGAAGCGTGTGGACGGACTTTCGCTTTCAGAAGCAATTTCGCGTTTTGCGATAGGGGGAGAAAAATATGGAGAAGAAGCTGATATATTATGGCGTTCCGCTCCGGGACTTGTGCATACTACAGAGGCAGCCAGCCAGACGGCAATGTACCGTGATCTTGACACTGACAGGGGGAATGGCTGTATCCGCGACTATGAGCATGCCTATGTGAAGGATGGCGGACTTGCCGTGTTGAAAGGTAACATTGCCAAAGATGGATGCGTAGTCAAGACAGCCGGTGTGGACGAGAGCATATTCCGGTTCTCCGGTCCTGCCAAGGTATTTCAGAGCCAGGATCAGGCTGTAGAAGGTATACTTGGCGGCGAGGTGAAAAGCGGGGATGTGGTGGTCATCACATTCGAAGGTCCCAAAGGGGGGCCAGGCATGCAGGAGATGCTTTATCCCACAAGCTATATAAAGAGTATGCATTTAGGAAAGGAATGCGCTTTGCTTACCGACGGACGTTTTTCCGGCGGTACGTCAGGTCTATCCATAGGTCACATATCGCCTGAGGCGGCCGCCGGCGGGGAAATCGGACTTGTTCGCGATGGCGACATCATCGATATCGATATTCCGGCACGAAGCATCAATGTCAGACTTTCTGATGAAGATTTAGAGAAGCGCCGGGAAGAAGAAGCGTCTTTTGGGAAGGAAGCGTTCACTCCGCGCGGACGTGACCGAAAAGTGAGCCGTGCGCTTCGAGCATACGCGGCAAATGTCACTTCTGCCGACAAAGGTGGAGTGCGGTGTGATATTTAGTTTCAACAAATAAACTTCCAAGCTATAAACAAGAAAAGATATGGAAGAAAAGATAACCGGTTCGGAGATATTGATCCGGGCTCTGGCAGACAATGGAGTCGAATGTATGTTCGGCTATCCCGGTGGTCAGATCATGCCGGTCTATGACAAGATATTTGAGAATCCGTATGGGTTGCGACATTATCTTGCCCGACACGAACAGGGTGCCATCCATGCAGCCGAGGGTTATGCGCGGGCTACCGGACGCACGGGTGTCGTCATCACGACCTCCGGGCCCGGTGCAATGAATCTTCTGACCGGGCTTGCTGACGCCCTGATGGACAGCACTCCGCTTGTCGCGATTTCAGGACAGGTGGGATGCGGGATGCTCGGCAAGGATGCATTTCAGGAGAGTGATGTAATATCAAGTGTGCTTCCGGTCACAAAATGGGCGCTTCAGGTGAGGCGTCCCGAGGACATTGCCCCGGCAATCAGCCGAGCTTTTTACATTGCAAATTCCGGGCGTCCCGGTCCGGTTGTGATCGATCTTGCTCGTGACGCGCAGATCGGGATGGCTGTCTACGAAAAGCAGTCTCAACCCTTCATCCGCAGCTATGATTCAGATCCGCAGCCGGAAAAAGAGACAATCGAAAAGGCTGCCCGCCTTATTAACGAGTCTCAGCGTCCGCTTGTGCTCGCCGGGCATGGCGTCATGATATCAGGAGCTGAAAAAAATCTGGCAGAGCTTGCGGAGAAGGCGGACCTGCCTGTAGGATGCACCATGCTCGGACTTTCCGCCTTGCCGTCTGATCATCCGCAGTATGTCGGTATGCTTGGTATGCATGGTAATCTCGGACCAAACATTAATACCAACCGGGCTGATCTGATTGTTGCTGTCGGGATGCGTTTTGACGACCGCGTCACCGGTGACGTGAAGAAATATGCTCCTGATGCCAGGATAATTCATATAGATATAGACGCAAGCGAGTTTGACAAGATGATAAAATGCGACCTGCATGTGCATTCCGATGCAGGAAAGGCGCTTGCCGCGCTCCTGCCTCTTGTAGAGACAGGGAGTCATAAAGAATGGCGTGCTTCTTTCGACCAGCACCGTAGGGTAGAGGAGGATCGTGTCATGGCAAGGGAATTGGGATGTGCTTCCGAAAAGCGGGGAATGCTCATGGGTGGAGTGATCAGAAAAGTGTGCGAGGCATTTGGAAATGATGCCGTCATTGTCACCGACGTAGGTCAGAATCAGATGTTCGCGGTGAAATATTCCAGGTTTACAAGGACGCGTAGCCTGATTTCGTCAGGCGGACTCGGCACCATGGGTTATGGACTCCCTGCCGCCATAGGAGCCAAGATCGGGGTTCCTGACAGGACTGTGGTACTCTTTTGCGGAGATGGCGGACTTCAGATGACAATCGAGGAGCTTGGCATGATCATGGAGTACAATGTCGGAGTGAAGATCGTATTGCTCAACAATAACTTTCTGGGAAATGTACGCCAGTGGCAGCACCTCTTTTATAAAGGCAGATACAGCTGCACCCCGATGGTGAATCCCGACTTCAGGATGCTTGCAGGCGCATATGGCATCGAGGCTTCCGATGTGGCAGACATATCGCAGCTTGATGCAGCGATCGCCGAAATGCGTGACAGCCGGGGCGCATATCTGCTCAATGTCAATATCGATGAGACCGATATGGTGTTTCCCATGACCCCCGGCGGAAACGGGGTCGATGAGATACTTCTTAATGAATCTGAATATTATAAACCGGTCTGAATCTATGGAAGAACAATTGTTTACTATTGCGGTCTATACCGAAAACAGAGTGACCCTTCTGCATCAGATATCCATGATATTCAGCCGCAGGTGTCTTAATATCGACAGCATGACTGTAAGTGCTTGTTCAATAGAGGGAGTGCATAAATTCACAATCACCTGCCGCTCCACGCGCCCGATGATGGAGCACGTGGTGAAGCAGATCGAGAAGCGCGTTGATGTGATAAAGGCTTTCGTGCTCACCGACGACGAGATCCTTTTTCAGGAAGTTGCCCTTTACAAGGTCCCTACCGAGAATGTGGTCAATACAGATATCGAGGAGATAGTGCGAAAGCATGGTGCCCGTGTTCTTGAGATTCATCCTGAATATACAGTCTTTGAGAAGACCGGACACACTGATGAGATAAAGGAACTGTATGAGCATCTGAAACCCCTCGGCATACGGCAGTTTGTCAGGTCAGGCAGAATAGCCGTCACCCGGTCGTCACGTGAGTTCGTCGACGAGTTTCTTGAAAAGCGATCCGCGGACAGAGACAAATGATTCTCAATTCTGAATTTAAAATCTAAATTATATAGACATGGCAAAAATGAAATTCGGCTCAGTCGAGGAGACTGTAGTCACAAGAGAGGAATTTCCTCTTGAAAAAGCACGTGAGATACTTAAAGACGAGACCATCGCTGTGATCGGGTATGGTGTGCAGGGTCCGGGACAGAGCCTTAATCTCCGCGACAATGGCTTCAACGTGATAGTAGGCCAGCGTCCGGGCAAGACCTATGACAAAGCAGTCGCCGACGGGTGGGTGCCCGGAGAAACCCTCTTCTCTATTGAAGAAGCATGTGAGAAAGGCACCATAATCATGTGCCTGCTTTCAGATGCTGCTGTGATTTCCGTATGGCAGACTATAAAGAAATGCCTTACTCCAGGTAAAGCTCTGTATTTCTCGCATGGCTTTGCAATAGCCTGGCCGGAGCGTACGGGTGTGGTGCCTCCGGCAGATGTGGATGTCATTCTTGTGGCTCCAAAAGGTAGCGGAACATCTCTCCGCACCATGTTTCTTGAAGGTCGCGGACTCAATTCCAGCTATGCTATCGAGCAGGATGCCACAGGCAGAGCACTTGACCGAACTCTTGCCCTTGCTATCGGCATCGGTTCAGGATATATTTTCGAGACTACCTTCAAGCGAGAGGCTTACAGTGACCTCACTGGCGAGAGAGGTAGCCTGATGGGCGCTATCCAAGGGCTTTTCCTTGCACAATACGAAGTGCTTCGTGAAAATGGTCACACACCTTCGGAGGCATTCAACGAGACAGTAGAGGAGCTTACACAGTCGCTGATGCCTCTTGTAGCCAAGAAGGGTATGGACTGGATGTATGCCAACTGTTCGACTACAGCGCAGCGCGGAGCCCTTGACTGGATGACTCCTTTCCATGATGCCATCAAACCGGTAATGGAAAAGCTCTACAAGAGCGTGGCTGACGGTGTCGAGGCTCAGAATTCTATCGATTCCAACTCGAAGGCTGACTATAGGGACGGACTTGAGAAAGAACTCAAGGATATGCGCGAAAGCGAGATGTGGCAGGCTGGCGCCGTGGTCCGCAGCCTTCGTCCGGAAGGAAACTGATTGATGTCAGAAGGTTTAGGAAGTTTTAGGCGTTTAGGCAGTTTAGCTTATTTGAGAAATTATTCTAAACCTTTAAACAAAAAATTTATTATTTATAACTTATCATTAAATTGGGGAGAGGGGAGACCTTCTCCCAATTTCTTTTCTGATGTTTCTATTTTAATTTCATCGTAAAGACCAAGGTCAATGAAGCTTTGTAGCAGGGTCGGTCCCCCTTCCACCATTAGGGAAGTCACTCCTTCTTTATATAGCTCGTGCATCTGCTCTTCAAGATCATGCCGAGGCTCTACGCGGCGCGGTGCACGACCGGGCCAATGTCGACAGTCAAGACGAGGGTGATCAATTTCGAGGGTGTTTTTGCCCACCATGATAGCATCAACCATTGAGCGGCGGCGATGCATCCAGACAGAAGATACCGGTGTAGAGAACTGTACGGGATACGGCATTCCGTCTTTGTCGATGCCCGCCATGAACCCGTCGGCACTCTGTGCCCATTTTAATTGTATCCATGGGCGTCCGAGGTGATGTGCTGTCAGGAACCGGACATTGAGCGCATCGCACTCGTCGCGGAGAACATCTTCCACAACCTCCACACCGGCTTCGCGAAGCATCCTGATGCCTCGTCCGCTCACTTCAGGAAATGGGTCGGCGCTTCCGACTGCCACACGTGGAATCCCCATGTCGATGATGAGTTTAGCGCACGGGGGGGTCTTCCCATAGTGAGAGCATGGTTCAAGCGTCACGTACATAGTGGAGTCTGCAAGCAGATGGCGGTCGGAGTCCTTTACGGAACTGACTGCGCATACTTCCGCATGAGGACCACCGTACCTGTGATGGTAGCCTTCTCCGATTATCCTTCCGTCATGCGCTGCGATGACTGCACCTACCATTGGATTCGGAGATACAAGCCCTTCGCCGAGACGTGCGAGCTGAAGCGCTCGTTTCATATATTTAATGTCAATATCCATATTTATCATCGATTTTTCGCAAAATTAAGTAAAAAATAGACAACTTGCAAATGAAGTCGGTTCTACTCATTTACGAATATCGGTCTTGGCAACTTTAATTATACGTGCCGGTTACGTAAAGGTAATGATACTTGCTTAAAAGTTGTTAAAATATGTGCAAAGTGAGGTGAAATGCTAAAAAAGTTTACCTTTAATATCGGTTTATTTGGCAAATAATGTTAATTTTGCAGATTGAAACCACACGCATTTGCGTTAAAATTATATGCTTGTGAATATAAAAAGCTCATTATTAGGACGTTTGGTGCTATCGGCATGTGCTTTGCTGCTGATTGCCGGAGTGTCGTCATGCAATAAGGCGACTGAAACGACAGAAGAACTTTATATGCCGGCCTCCTCGGTTGCTGTCACGGCTTTCAGTCTGAAATCCAAGAGCGGCACAAAAGTCAAGCTTGACTCCGTGTTTTTTTCAATAGACCTTAACAAAGGCGTGATATTCAATGCGGATTCGCTTCCGGTTGGCACGGATGTCACAAAATTAGTGGCGGATATTTCTTACACCTCTTCAGCATCAGAGGTCACTCTTACGCAGAGCGGTGGCAAGACCACAGGCGATATCGACTATAAGTCGAATCCAACGGATTCAATCGATTTTTCAGGCAAAGTCGTACTGAAGATCACTGCTGAAGACAAGACCACCACCCGTTCATACAATATCAAGGTAAACGTGCATAAAGTTGAGCCTGATTCTCTTGTCTGGGATCGTCTTGCAGTGACACCGATGCCGTCGCGTCACGATTCCCCGGAGGCACAGAAGACTGTCAAGTTCAAGGATACTTCCTACACTCTGATTAAGGAGTCGGACGGCAGCTACACGATGTCGGTGGCGACTGACCTTCTTTCCGGCACATGGGACAAATTGCTTCCGGAATTTGATTTCGAACCGGATGTCAGGTCGCTCAATGCCACTTCCGATCTGTTGTATATGCTGGACAGCACCGGAGTGCTTCATACTTCAGCCGACGGTCTGGCGTGGGAAAATACAGGTGTGACATGGGTAAATATAATAGGTGCCTATAATAGCAGCATGCTTGGTCTGCGTAGAGAAGGAGGCAAGCTTTTCCATACCATGTGGCCTTCCGATCAATTGCATCCGGATATGCCGGTAAGTGATGAATTCCCGGTAGCCGGTTTCACAGATTTCGTGCAGTATGACAACAGATGGGCTAATTATCCGATAGGATTCCTGGTAGGTGGCAGACTTTCCGACGGGTCCTTCTCCGACAAGACATGGGGATACGACGGTGATCATTGGGCAGTTCTTTCAGAAGGGATGATACCGAAACTTGAGGGCGCTACACTTGTGCCTTATTTCGTGTATCGCAAGACATCGTCATCCTTGGTGCAGACGGAGTTTGCAGTGTGGATGCTTATAGGAGGCGAGGTCGATGAAGGATATTGCAACTATCAGATCTATGTGTCGTATGACAATGGTGTGAACTGGTATTCCGCCGACAGCCAGATGGATCTTCCGGACTACTTCCCCGGCTTGAAATATCTTGACGGTATAGTCATGGACTGGAAGAAATCTGCTTCGCTCAAAGACAACTGGAGCGAAGTAGCCGGTCGTAATCTTCCGGGAATGGCGCGTATGAAGTATGATGTTAAAGATTATGAGGTGTCTTGGCAATGTCCCTATATTTACATATTTGGAGGAATTGAGGAAACCGGCTTGCTCAACGATAAGATATGGAGGGGCGTTCTCAACCGACTGACATTTGTACCGCTGTTCTGATTGCTGATGAAGGCTTTAAATCCGGTCATATTACTTATTGTCGTCTTTTGCACCGCGGCTTCAGCTTCGGCGCAGGAAGACTATAGGTTTGACATCGGCGGCGGCATCGGCATGACCGGATATTTAGGTGACGCCAATTCATCCAACCTGTGGAGTCATCCCGGCATTGACGGCATGTTGCTGTTCAGGTATTTGCGTAGTCCGAGGATAGCCTTCAAGACCGGCTTTTATGCAGGTTCTCTTTCTGGTGACACCAATGATATGGCAGACGTGCTTCCTGATGCCGGTCAGTTTAAGTTTTCCACTACATTCTTTGAGTTGTCGGAGATGTTTGAATTTAATTTCTTCAACTACGGGATCGGTGAGAAATACAGGAAACTGAAGAGATGGAGCCCATATATCACGGCGGGACTCGGCGCAACCGTGTGGATGACTTCCGGATATACGGGTGCGGCTTTCACTCTTCCTTTTGGCATAGGTGCCAAATATAAGATTAATGAAAGGTTGAACCTCGGGCTGGAGTTCCTGATGAAGAAGACTTTCTCCGATCGTCTTGACGGGACAGACCTTGCGGATCCTCATGCTGTAAAGTCAGCGTTTGCTAAGAACACCGACTGGTATTCAACCCTTTCGGTGACACTAAGCTATGAATTTTCAAAGCGATGTGCCACGTGCAATTATAAAGATTAAAAATCTCCTTTATGGAAACACTTGAAGATATACTGGACAGGCTCGACATGACGAGGATTCCCCGGCATGTGGCAATGATAATGGACGGAAACGGGCGCTGGGCGAAAAGCCGGGACAAGGTTCGTAGCGACGGTCACTACGAAGGCATAACCAGCGTGCACAACGTCACAGCATTGTCATCCGACCTGGGTATGGAATATCTCACGCTATATGCTTTCAGTACCGAAAACTGGAACCGTCCGAAGGAAGAGGTCGATACCCTGATGACCATTATAGGATGGGCAATAGCAAGGGAACTGCCTGAGCTTCTTCAGAATAATGTCAGGATCAATCTTCTTGGCGATATAGAGAGGGTGCCGGAGGGTCCACGCGGAGAGCTTTATGACTCACGTGACAAGACCGCTCACTGCACGGGACTGCAGCTGAATATCTGCATCAGCTATTCATCAAGATGGGAGATCACAGAAGCAGCACGCCGTCTCGCCCGCGAGGCTGCCGAAGGCAGGCTTGACCCTGACGATATCGATGAGGGAATGTTCAGCAATCATCTTGCCACAGCCGGAATGCCCGACCCCGACCTGCTTATCCGCACAGGTGGAGAAGAGCGTATCAGCAACTACCTTCTTTGGCAGATAGCGTATAGCGAGCTTTATTTTACTCCGGTGCTCTGGCCGGACTTCGGTAAGAAGGAATACGCCCTCGCCCTCATCGACTATCAGCAGCGTGAGCGCAGGTTTGGAAAGACATCAGAACAAGTGACCAACAACCCGACAATCTGACAGCATAGATATGATATTGACCAGCCATATAAGACGGATTCTTTCAGCCGTAGTCATCGCAGCCTCCTTTGCTGCAGTCCCAGTCATGAACGCGCAGACGGCGACCAATGACACTGTATATTCTCCCGAAATCATATACAGCCCGATTCCTAAGGTCTATGAGATAGCCGGCATTTCGGTGACGGGTGTTCCTGATGTAGAGGATTATGTAATTATCGGATATTCCGGTCTCTCTGTGGGTGAGCGTATAGAGATACCCGGAGATGCGATTTCCACGGCTGTAAAGCGCTTTTACAGGCAGGGTCTCTATTCAAAGGTGGAGATCAATCTTGAGAAGACCGTAGGCGACAAGGCGTGGCTTCAGATCGCGCTTAAGCAGCAGCCCAGAATGGCTGAGATACGGTTTACCGGAGTTAAGGGCAATGAACGCAAGGATCTTCTTGAGCGTCTCGGTGTGGAGAAAGGACAGCAGCTCACTCCAAATATCGTGGCGCGTATCGTGCAGGTCGTAAAACAATACTATTCCGACAAAGGCTTTAAGAATGTAGTGGTGACTTCGTCCCAGCAGCCTGATCTGTCGCAGGAGAATTATGATTTCCTGACAGTGAATGTGGACCGGCAGAGCAAGGTCAAGGTGCATAAGATATATGTCAACGGCAATAATGTGCTGAGCGACCGCAAATTCAAAAATGCTATGAAGAAGACGAATGAGAATCATGACATTCTGAATCTATTCAAGCAGAAGAAGTTTGTGGATACAGATTATGCCGATGACAAGAATCGTATTATAGAGAAGTATAACGAGCTTGGTTATCGTGATGCCGAAATAGTCAGCGACTCCATAGTGAAATATGACGATAAGGAGATTGATATATATCTGACAGTAGATGAAGGCGACAGATATTATATCAAGGATATAAATTGGGTCGGAAACACCGTGTATCCCACAGAGTTCCTCAATCAGGTGCTCGGCATGTATCCCGGCGATGTCTACAATCAGAAGCGCCTGAGCAAGCGCACTATGGAAGATGATGATGCTGTGGGCAATTATTATCTCGACAACGGTTATCTTTTCTTCCAGCTTGTTCCGATCGAGCAGCACGTGCAGGGCGACAGCATTTCGCTCCTCATGAGGATCTATGAGGGTCAGCCGGCAAAGATCAACAAGGTTGTCATCAACGGTAACGACCAGCTTTACGAGAAAGTGATCCGTCGCGAGCTGCGCGTGAAGCCCGGCGATCTCTTCTCGAAACGTGCGCTTATGAATTCAGCGCGAGAGATCGCTGCATCCGGACATTTTGATCCTGAGACAATGGGTATCAATCCGGTTGAGAATCCTGCCGACGGCACCGTGGATATCGTGTTTGACCTTGAACAGAAAGCAAACGATAAGGTGCAGCTATCACTTGGCTGGGGACAGACCGGCGTCACGGGGCAGGTGGCGTTGTCATTTTCAAACTTCTCGATAAAGAACCTTTTCAATCCACAGAGCTATCGCGGCATCATTCCGCGTGGCGACGGACAGACATTCTCAATATCGGCTCAGACCAATGCTAAATATTACCAGAGCTACAATATAAGCTTCTTTGATCCATGGCTTGGAGGAAAGCGTCCAAACTCTTTCTCGTTCTCTGTAGATTACAGCCGTTCAACCGGAGTAAACAGCCGCTTCTATAATCAGAACTGGATGAACGCCTTTACATCCTATCCGTATGCAGGAGGATCTTATAATTATAATTACGGACAGTATGCTTATCAGAATGCATATGATCCTAACAAGGTGCTTCAGCTTGCAGGAGTCACGGCTGCTTACGGCACACGTCTGACGTGGCCCGACGATTATTTCCAGTTCCAGGTCTCTCTTGCCTACCGCTGGTATTACCTCAAGAACTGGGAATACCTCCGCTTCATGCAGACAGGCTCTTCAAATTCCGTGGTGCTCGGTCTTACTCTAAGCAGGAACACCACCGACCAGCCGATCTACCCTCGCAACGGATCAAGCTTCATGCTCTCCCTTCAGATGACTCCACCCTGGACAAAGATGCGCCACGGTCATGATTGGAAGACACTGGCTGCGGAGGCTGCCAAATATGATGCGAAGGCACAGGCTGAACTGTATAAGTGGATTGAATACTGGAAACTCAAATTCCAGGCAAAGACTTTCACCCCGCTTACCGATCCGGAAGGCAACTGGACTCTCGTGATGATGACAAAGGCTGACTTCGCTATCCTGGGATCATACAACAAATATGTGAAGTCACCGTTCGAGACTTTCTATTTCGGTGGCGACGGTATGACAGGAAGCTACACCTATGCCACAGAGACCGTGTCGATGCGCGGATATGAGAACGGTCAGTTTACTCCTAACTTCTACGAAGCCTATGCCTACTCGAAATTTACATTTGAGCTTCGCTTCCCGTTTATGCTTCAGCCTAACACCACCATCTTCGCACTTGCATTTGCAGAGGCGGGCAATGCGTGGACCGATATAAAGGATTTTGCTCCATTCAACCTGAAGCGTTCTGCCGGAGTCGGTATCCGCCTTTATCTCTCGATGCTCGGTTTCCTCGGTATCGACTGGGGTTATGGTTTCGACAAGGTATGGGGAAGACGTGGCGGAGGCAACCTGCACTTCGTGCTCGGACAGGAATTCTAAGTTAAGGGTCAGGGACCAAGGACCAAGAGTCAAGGACCAAGAGTCAAGGACCAAGAGTCAAGAACCAAGGGCAGGAACCATGCGCGGATCCTTGCAGGTGCAGGTATTTAAACTTTAATGACGCTATTTTGTCTTTAAGTTAGTATGAACTTTTAAAATAGAAATAACATGAAGAAACTTATCATATCATTCGCACTGGTAATGACGGCGTTTCTTGGAGCATATGCACAGAAGTTCGCTCTCGTGGACATGGACTACATATTGCGTAATGTGCCGAGCTATGAGATGGCTAACGAACAGCTCAATCAGGTGTCGCAGCGCTGGGAGCGGGAAGTGACGGAACTCTCCAAAGAAGCGGAGACGATGTATAAGAATTATCAGTCTGAGATGATATTCCTTACCGATGATCAAAAGAAGGCCCGTGAAGAGGAACTTGTGGCTAAGGAGAAGGAAGTGACCGATCTCCGTTATAAATATTTCGGTCCGGAAGGTGAGCTGTTTAAAAAGCGCCAGAGCCTCATGAAGCCTATTCAGGAAGATGTGTATAATGCAGTTAAGGCTGTAAGTGAGGAGAAAGGCTATCAGGTGATCTTCGACCGTGCTTCGTCGCAGAGTATCGTATTCGCCTCCCCTAAGATCGATGTCAGCAATGAAGTGCTTGCAAAACTCGGATATTCAAAATAAGTGGAGAATAAAATATATTGAGAATAAACAATAACACATAAAACAAACAAAAAGAAATGATCAAGAAAGTACTTTTAGCTATCGCGGTTATCTGCCCGATGCTTATGTCCGCTCAGACCCTCAAGATCGGACTCGTTGATTTTGACGCGATTTTTCAGGTGATGCCTGAGACCGCAGCAGCACAGAATCAGGTTAAGGAAGTGGGCGAAAAATACGATGCCGAATATAAGAAACTCAACGATGAGATGAATCGCCTTGTGACTGAATTCCAGAATATGCCGGAGACTGAGCTTCCTGCCATTAAGGAGCGCAAGACCCGCGAGTTGAGCGACTATCAACAGAAGATCCAGCAGTTTGAGCAGACTGCTATGCAGGATCTGCAGAAGATGCAGGCTGAGCTTATGGGTCCTATCCAGCAGAAGATCAGCCAGGCTGTAGAGAGTGTAGGCCGTGAGGGCAATTACTCCCTTATCCAGATTTATAATCCTCAGCTTACATTGTATCATGCAGAGCCTGTGGAGGATATTACTCCTGCAGTCAAGGCAAAGCTTGGTGTAAAATAATATTGCGTCAACGATGTGTTGAATCCAACACTATGACAGATCAAAATGCAAATATGATGGCGGAGGCTGATGCTTCCGCCATTTCAGTAGGTCCGGTGGGGGTTTTCGATTCCGGCTACGGAGGACTGACCATCCTCAGGGAGCTCAGGAAGATCCTTCCAGAGTATGATTATCTATATCTTGGCGACAATGCGCGTGCTCCCTACGGATCGAGAAGTTTTGAAATAATCTACCGCTATACCCTTGAGGCTGTCAAGGAATTGTTTTCGCGAGGTTGCCATCTGGTGATACTTGCATGCAACACTGCATCCGCCAAAGCCTTGCGTACCATACAGCAGAAGGATCTGCCTGCGATTGATCCTGCGCGAAGGGTATTGGGAGTCATACGCCCGACTGTGGAGATACTGGACGATGTGTCGCGGTCAGGGCATGTCGGTGTCCTCGCCACTCCGGGCACTGTGGCAAGTCATTCATATCAGATAGAGACCGTGAAGCTGTTCCCGGAAATGCGCGTCACTGAGCAGGCGTGTCCGCTATGGGTGCCGATAGTGGAGAACTCTGAGGCTGACAGCGACGGAGCGGACTTTTTCGTGAAGAAATATATAGATGCGCTGATGACTGAGGATCCCGAAGTGGACACCTTCGTACTCGGATGTACTCATTATCCGTTGCTGATAGAGAAGATCAGGAAATATGCGCCTGATCATGTCAGAATCCTTGAGCAGGGACGCCTGGTGGCGGAGTCCCTGAAAGATTATCTGCGCAGACATCCGGAGATGGACATCCGCCTGTCGAGAGGAGGAGGCGTGGAGTATCTCACCAGCGAGAATCCCGATAAATTTGATGCCCTGGCATCGGTATTCACCCATCATCCCGTAAAGTCCACCCGCTGTACGCTTGATTGAAAATGATTCTTGAATATGGAAACCAATAATATACCGTCGGATATAGCCGAGAGACTCCGGATGCTTTCCGGGCGTCTGCAAGACGTAGAGGATGAAGACGCATATATAGAGAGGGGACGGCTTTTGTGGTCGTTAGGATGCCGGCGTGAGGCGATCAACGACTATCTTGCGGCTCAGAAGATAAATCCTGCCGGTAAAGCCACGCAATTGCTTAAGGCTACCTATGAGATTCTCGACTTCTACAATAAAGATCTCTTCAATCCATAATCGATAATTGATTAGATTTCCCATGGAAAGAACATCGGCACCTGGATGGCGTTTACTTTCTGCCGGGGTGTGAATTTGCGCTGTGGATAGAGCATCATGCGGCGTTCGCGTGTCCAGCCTCTGTCATGGTTTCGTATCTGTATTACTGCGAGTCCCTGCATCCCTTTGGCGCGGATTCGCAGATCTCCCGTGAGGTCGGTCATGTCTGCTACCTTGCGGGTTTCGTATTCCATCACGCATTGGTTTCTCATCAGCATTCTTACAGAGATCCTGTCGCCATAGCTGATTAGATTGTCGCTGCGCCCTACCGGGATGCGCCTTTCTGTGCGTG
This sequence comes from Muribaculaceae bacterium, assembly GCA_029062005.1. Lineage (GTDB taxonomy): Bacteria > Bacteroidota > Bacteroidia > Bacteroidales > Muribaculaceae > Lepagella. Next base: position 22,231 of record JAIDQZ010000041.1, read on the forward strand.
AGGAGAGGATGGGGGCACCTGATGTGCTGGAGATGTAATACGTACTGTTCATAGCCGGATATTTTTGCCGGCGGCTGAATAAGCCGCCCTTGTTTTATATTGCAAAAATAGTCCGGATTACTGCCGGTTTCGGGCAGTTGTTTGTTAATGAATGTTAATGACTGTATGTTTCGCGTGCAGTCATATAAAAATTAAAACCTCGTGATGAGACCATCACGAGGCAAATTATTCGTACAGGAAATGGGACTCGAACCCACACAGCCCGCAAAGGCCAGGGGATTTTAAGTCCCCCGTGTCTACCATTCCACCATTCCTGCATCAGGCTGCCGGAGTTGCATTCCGAATGCAAAGTTAATTACTTTTTTGGAGTTGACCAAATATTTTTATTAAAAAGATGCCCCGTAGGTTATACGGGGCATCCACATTCGCCGCACTGCGGCATTCACTAGCCTAAAGTTATTTTTATTTAGTAACGCTGGTTTCAGTTGATACGGGAGCGCCATTGTCAAGAGTGCAGATTGCAACTCGGTTCCAGCTTTCTTCCTCAAACATGTGGCCGATGCCCATGCCTTCTGCCTTGATTCTGCTTTCAGGTATGCCGTATTTGCTTACGAGCATGTTCTTGACTGATTCAGCACGCTGGTTGGCGAGACGTTCGTTGACTTCTGCAGGACCATCCTGTGATGCGTATCCCTTGATGCTTACAGTAGCCTTCGGGTGATTCTTAAGGTAGGAAGCAACTGCTGCTACATTAGGAAGCTGATCGGAAGGAACATTGTAGCGACCGATTGCGAAGTTCACATATCTTACGGTGCTGAGGAAGTCCTGAGTCTCCTTTACAACGACCGGTTTCTGATTCTTGAGCTTCTGGATCTCTGATGCAAGCATCATGTTTTCATTAGTGCTCTGGTTGAGGGCGTCGCCTGCTGCTGCGAGATCAGCGCGAAGGTTGGTGACTTTCTCGTTGAGAGCTGCGATTTCATCGAGATTATATTCAGGTAGACTGTATTTGAATCCCTTTCCGAGTTTAACAGATACACCAGCCATGACATTGATAGTTGCCTTACCGGCGTCATAGGCAGCAGAAGTCTGCTTTGCGTGTGCGTCGCTCATGTCGTAGAGCACGCTCGGGCGGATTGAAAGGGTCACATTGTCACTTACATTGAAGTTGAAGTTAAGACCTGCCTTTGTGGCGAAGAAGTTGTGGTCTGTGCCTTTGCCATTCTGATAAAGGTGTCCCCATCCGGCTCCGGCTACCGCCTCGATGTCAAATACGTTTTTGGTTCCGTATGGCTGGAAGAGCTTGAAGAGGTTGACTGCACCGTAAGTACCTACATAGCTTGCATCGAATGCTGTAGTGGAATGAGTCATGCCTTTCCAGTTTGAAGTATTCACAGCGAAATCACCTTCAGCTCCGAGAGCGAATGCAGGAGTGATCTGCTTGCGGATGTCAAGGCCTGCAACTCCGCGCATGTCCTTGAAGAAATTCTTTCCGCTTGTCATGGGAGTGGTGGCACCGCCTTGAACTCCGATAGACATGTTGCTGAAGAAACCGGGTTTCTGAAGAGTTTCCTGGGCTGTCATAGTTGCCGCGCCTGAAAGAAGGACTGTAGCGGCGAGTAACATCTTTTTCATAATTGTGCGTTTTTAAGTTAAAAAATTAAGATAAATTTATATTGGTTTTTTTAATTATCATTGAGGTTTGTTTCGCCTCAGTGATTTTGTACCATTAAAACGCGCGAATAAGGCAATTTGCTTAATGAAAATATAAAAAAAAGTTGAATTTAACATTTGTTAAGACTTTTGGTTGTTTTAAAATTCTGGTTATCAGGCGATAATGTTTTAAGGTAAAATTTAAGTTTTTTACGTCACCTGTATTTGCCTGTGTCCGGAGGAGTTCATTGGCGCTTATTTCAGGAGCTCAAAGGTGGCTTCAATGGGATAATGGTCTGATGTATTTATACGATGTCGTTTGGTCCTGATGGCTCTAAGCCTGTCGCCTCGATAGAATATCTGGTCGATGTGAAAAAGAAATAAAAACTGATTGAACGTGTTTGTCGGTCCGAAACTTGTCTCGGAATAAGCATCCTTGAATCCGGCTTTACGCATGATGCCATACGACCAGCTTCCCGCAACGTCGTTGAAGTCCCCGCATGCGATTATGGGGTTGATTCCTGCTGTGGTCTCTGCCATTTCCGTAACATTATAAGCCCTCGAACGGAATGCCTGACCAAGTTTTGGAAATATCTCATATTTGAATTCCTCATAGCTTTTTCTGGCGGTGCTTACACCGCGTATTTCAGTCACTACTTCTCTTTCCGTATCTGTCAGAGAGTAGGATGTCATATGGAAATTCACCAAATGAAGCTTGAAGCCTTTGATGTCGACTTCAAACAGCCTCCAGCGTCTGCGTTGTCGCCAGTAGTCTTCCTCTTCCTGATCGGAGCAAGCCACCGGAAGAAGCGCCACGGGATATTTCGACAGTACCTTCAGGTCATTATCTTCAGTTCCCGCCCTATATGGATACGCGGCATAAAGAGAATCGATCAATCCGCGGCTCCAATGATGTATCTCGGAGGGATCTTCAAAATTTTCCAGTTCCTGAAGGCAAATTATGTCGGCATTGCTCTTTATAAGGAATTCAATAGACCGGTTGCCCGGAAGTTCCGATTTTGTAGTGTCAGCGAGATGGAGGCAGTTGAATGTCATCAGCCGGAATGTCCGCTTTTCATCCTGCACGGATTTTGAGAAAGAAAGGGGGGTCACGTCTTTCAGGGTGCTCCAGCTTCCGAAAAGTGTCAGACCTGCGATGGCTGCCATTATGATTCGTCCTGAAAGCAGCCATCCGATTCCGACGATCAGTGTTGCTATGGCAAGGTAAGGAAGAGCAAGCACGAGCACAGAGGGTACAGTCATATATTCCGGATTGCACTTGCCTCCGTATGCCGCGGCTATTGTGACTATGAACAATATTATAGATACGATCTTGAGCGCTAAACGTATTAGTGGTGATATTATGATCATGTTTTCTATATATACAATATTATATATTATATAATGTACAGATTGTACGGAATTATTTATTCAGTTTCGCTGAAAGGTCGTTGAGTTCCTTGCGTTCCTTACGCGAAAGGCTTCCGTAGCCGGACAGCTTTATTTTGTCAAGGAGCATATCAAGACGTTGCAGATCATGCTGACGCTCTTTGAGCACTTCCACCATCCTGCCCGGGCTTCGTCGGGCACTGCTGTCTTTGCCGGATGGACGCAGGCCGCCTATCAGCGTGGCAGGAGCGGCAGACAGGTCTTTCCCCTTCCTGAGCAGCATAGCGAAGATTACGCCCCAGGCAAGACCTCCGATATGTGCCGCCTGGTTGCCGCCACCGCCAAGAAATGTCAGCAGGCAACATATGGTCGCCACCCATTTGAGTCTTACATTCCCAATAAGGAACAAGCTGACGTTATAGTCCGGATTCATTATGGCTGCTGTGCACATCACCGCTATCACGGCGGCGCTGCATCCGCAAAGCCAGCCGCTTCCGTATCCTGCAGCCGCAGCGATCAGGAAAAAAATTCCTCCTGCGATACCCCCTCCTGCAAATGCGAAGGCAAGTTGCCTGTCAGAAAGACTGATCAGCATGATCCGTCCAAACCAGTAGAGCCAAAGCACATTGAAAAGCATGTGAAGCACGTCGAAATGGATTGCCATGTAGCTTATCAAGGTCCATGGGCGGGATATAAAGATAGGGAAAGAAGAGGGAAGTGTGAGCCAATCCGCAACCGGGACCTGGAAATGCATGACGCGTCCGGCGAGAGTCAGGATCGTGACTGCAAGCCAGATAGCAGCCTCGCATAGTGTAAGCCATGCCAGCAGAGTGCTTCCTCCGCAATACGATTTCCACCTGTCGATCATTATCTTCTCGGTCACAATACTTAATTAAATCTATGCAGTGTCCCCTTTTTCTTCCAATAAAGGAGCATGAAGATACCAAACAGCATGCCTCCGAGGTGTGCGAAATGTGCGATGGTGCTTGCGCTTCCGCTCACTCCGAGGAAAAATTCGATCACGCCGTAGCCTATCACCATATATTTGGCTTTGATCGGCACAGGAATGAAGAAAAAGTAAAGCGGCATATTGGGAAAAGTAAAAGCGAATCCGAGCAATATACCGTAGATCGCGCCTGAAGCTCCTATAGTGACCATCATTGACTTGAAGCTGTCGATAGCTTCAATCCATTTGGGGTCTCCGCTGCTCACTGCTGCATCCACGATAGCTCTCATATGTTCGGAGGTGAGGCCGTTGAGGCGTGCTATGCCATCTACATATTCTGATTTCCATGTCAGTTCCCACACTCCTTCCTGCACCGCCGCTGCTCCGATTCCACACACGAGATAGAAGATAAGGAAACGTTTTGATCCCCAGACATGTTCCAAGATCCTGCCGAACATCCATAGGGAGAACATGTTGAAGAGTATGTGCATAGGATTGTCGGGACTGTGCATGAACATATATGTGAGGAACTGCGCCGGATTGAAAAGACCGCTTCCTATCAAGTGCAGTCCGAGCCTGTCGACAAGAGTCTTCGAAAATCCCGGTACGAGGATTTCTGCAAGCCAGACGATAAGATTGATTATTATAAGGTTTTTGGTCACGGTGGGGATGGAGCTCCACCAATTGCCGGAAGAAGATCCGTTGTACATTTTCTGATTCTTTTTTTCGGTTTTAAGTTTATAAGGAGAACTCTTTGACAAATTCTATGCAAAATTAACAATTTTAGTCCTGATTTCATCTTAAATCATCGAAAAAACATATCTTTTAATAATTTTTTTAATTTTTTTCTCTAAAAAGTTTGTTATTAGCATTTTTAACATTATATTTGCGACCTGAACTCAACTTTTAAGTAAAAAAATCAGTTAGTTATAATATATTCAACCAAAATTTAGAATTATGAACAAGACAGATCTCGTCAATGAAATCGCCGCTAAGGCAGGTCTCAGCAAAGTGGATTCAAAGAAGGCTCTTGATGCGGTTCTTGAATCAATCGAACAGGCTCTCGCAAATGAAGACAAGGTTCAGCTCATCGGTTTCGGCACTTTCGCAGTGGTGGAAAAGCCTGCACGCGAAGGCATCAACCCCCGCACAAAGGAAAAGATCCAGATCGAGGCCCGTAAGGTCGTGAAATTCAAACCAGCCGATGGTCTTGGCAAGTAAAAGTCTTCTTTTATAAAAGCATATAAGGAGATTCCTACAGATTCAGCAGACTTCCCGCCCCGCATGGCAGGAAGTCTGCTGCGTTTGGGAATGTTTTGTATGGATTCAGACAACTTCATCCGCAAGTTCTTTGTATATTTCGGTATTTATTGTTAAATTTGCATACGAATTTGACAACAAAGGAAATGAAAATTGAATCGATAATCACTCAGGGCGTAAGCGATGCTGTAAAGGCACTTTACGCTCTTGACTTTCCGGCTGACAAGATTCAGCCTCAGCAGACAAAGAAGGAATTTGAAGGAAACCTCACGGTGATGGCATTCCCGTTTCTGAAGGCATCCCATAAATCGCCCGAAGCCACAGCTGCGGAGATAGGGGAGTGGCTTGTTGCCAATGTGCCGGCGGTGGAGAAATTCAATGTGGTGAAAGGATTTCTGAATCTTTCGGTAAATCCTACCTTTTGGCTTACTACGCTGCATTCCATTGCTGAAGATCCTGAATTCGGAATCAGGCATGCCGATGAGCATTCCGACCTCGTGATGGTGGAATATTCCAGTCCCAACACCAATAAGCCACTTCATCTCGGCCATGTCCGCAATAATCTTCTCGGTTATTCCTTGTCGAGGATACTTGAGGCAAACGGTCATAAGGTGGTGAAGACAAATATCGTAAACGACCGCGGCATCCATATATGCAAGTCCATGCTCGCATGGAAGAAGTGGGGTGATGGCGCCACTCCTGAATCCACCGGCAAGAAGGGTGATCATCTTATCGGCGACTTCTATGTGCTTTTTGACAAGCATTTCAAATCGGAAGTAAACGATCTGATGGAGAAGGAAGGTCTTTCCGAAGATGATGCGAAGGCAAAGTCCCCCCTCATGCTTGAGGCGCGCGAGATGCTGCGCAAGTGGGAAGCCGGCGACAAGGAGGTGCGCGACCTCTGGAAGATGATGAACGAATGGGTATATGCAGGCTTCGACGAGACCTACCGCCGTCTTGGTGTCGGATTCGACAAGATATATTATGAGAGCGATACATATCTTCAGGGTAAGGATCTCGTGCTTAAAGGTCTTGATGAAGGTATCATGTACCGAAAGGAGGACGGATCCGTATGGGCTGATCTTACTTCTGACGGTCTTGACCATAAGCTTCTGCTCCGTGCAGACGGAACATCTGTCTATATGACCCAGGACATTGGCACCGCTAAGCTGAGATATCAGGATTTTCCTATCGACAAGATGATATATGTGGTAGGAAATGAGCAGAACTATCACTTCCAGGTGCTGTCGCTTCTTCTCGACAAACTCGGATTCAAATGGGGCAAGGACCTTACCCACTTCTCATATGGAATGGTGGAGTTGCCGGAGGGAAAGATGAAGAGCCGCGAAGGAACGGTGGTTGATGCCGATGATCTCATCGACAAGATGATAGCCGATGCCGCCGAGACCGGAGCTGAACGTTTTGCCGATATGCCTGAAGAAGAAAGGAAGGAAGTGGCGCGTATAGTGGGTATGGGTGCGTTGAAGTATTTCCTGCTGAAGGTGGATCCCCGCAAGAACATGCTTTTCAATCCCAAGGAATCAATCGACTTTAATGGAAATACTGGTCCGTTCCTGCAGTACACGTATGCACGTGTGCAATCAGTGCTCCGTCGTGCCGGTGATGATTTCGACCCACAGACTATGCCTGCTGCCATACCCAACGAGGTGGAGTCTGACCTGATTCAGAAAGTGGCGGATTTCCCGGAAGTGGTCAAGGAAGCAGGACGTACTTACAGTCCGTCGCTCATCGCCAACTACTGCTTCGAGCTGGCTAAGGAATACAACAGATTTTACCATGACTACAGCATACTCAGGGAAGAGAACGAATCGGTGCGAAAACTGCGTCTGCTCCTGAGCTATGTCGTGGCGCGCACACTGAAGGCGGGAGTGGCGCTTCTCGGCATGGAGATGCCCGAGAGGATGTAGTGTCCCGATGCAGGATTAAACCTAAGTGCGGATGTCTTTGTCTAATATATTGAAGGTCTTGTAAAGACAGTAAGACAGATTCGTCAAATCACAATTATGATAAACAAAAATCACAAATAAATATGTATCCAGATTATAACAATCAGCCGCAGACTCCTCCTCCTTATTACGGACAGTCTGCAGTGACACGTCAGGCAAATGCCGTTATGAAGCGTGTATATGTCCGTATGTTTATCGGACTTCTTGTGTCGGCTTTCTGCGCTCTCGGCGTGGCATCGAGTCAGACTATGATAAATATCATTTTCGGCAATCAGATCGTGATGTGGGGTCTGGTCATTGCAATGTTTGCTATGGCAATCCTCATTCCGGTGCGCATGCAGAAGATGTCGAGCGGAATGGTGCTCCTGCTATTTATTATATATTCGGCACTCATGGGCACTTTCCTAAGCAGCATTTTTATAGTCTATAAGCTGTCAGCCATTGTCTCCACCTTCTTCATCACGGCAGGAACATTCGGTGCTATGACGGTGTACGGCTATTTCACCAAGTCAGACCTGACTAAAATGGGCTCATTCCTGATGATGGCATTGTTCGGACTCCTTATAGCCATGCTTGTGAATATATTCATCCACAGCAATACTATGGGATTCATTATCTCGATTGCAGGAGTGCTGATATTCACGGGTCTGACTGCATGGGACACCCAGCAGGTGAAACAGCTTGCGGCAGCCAATCTTGATCCGGCGCTTGCTGACAAACTTGCTACAATGGGCGCCATGAACCTCTATCTTGACTTCATCAACCTCTTCCTCTTTATCCTGCGTATATTCGGTGGAAACCGAGACTGATAAAAGCAATCCGGGCTTGTAATGCTCATGCATTACAAGCCTTTTTTCATATTTTAAATTACTTATACCTGACAACTCATGACAAAATATCCCAAAATCGGTATACGCCCCACTATTGACGGACGTCAGGGAGGTGTACGCGAAAGTCTTGAAGACAAGACCATGAACCTCGCAAAGGCTGTAGCAGACCTTATTTCGGCAAATCTTCGCTATCCGGACGGCACTCCGGTGGAATGCGTTATAGCAGACGGCACTATAGGAAGATTTCCGGAGACGGCGGCTTGTGCCGAGAAATTCGAACGCGAAGGCGTAGGCGCTACAATTACAGTTACATCATGCTGGTGCTATGGGTCGGAGACCATGGACATGCATCCTCATTGGCCTAAAGCAGTGTGGGGGTTCAACGGCACGGAACGCCCGGGTGCAGTTTATCTTGCCGCCGTGCTTGCCGCCCATGCACAGAAGGGACTTCCTGCATTTGGCATATACGGTCGCAATGTGCAGGATATCGACGACAACAGTATTCCTGCCGATGTGGCAGAGAAGATCCTGCGTTTTGCCAGGGCTGCGGTTGCCGTGGCTATAATGAGGGGAAAATCCTATCTATCGATCGGTTCGGTCTCTATGGGAATCGCCGGCTCAATCGTCAATCCCGATTTCTTCCAGGAATATCTCGGCATGCGCACGGAGTCTGTGGATGCTACCGAGATCATTCGCCGTATGAGCGAAGGCATCTACGATAAGGATGAGTATGAGAAAGCAATGGCATGGACTGAGAAATACTGCAAGACCCGTGAAGGGGAGGACTTCAAGAACAGAGAAGAGAAAAAGAAGACACGTGAGCAGAAGGATGCGGACTGGGAGTTTGTGGTGAAGATGACTCTCATCGTGCGCGACCTGCTCAAGGGAAATCCCAAACTTAAGGAAATGGGATTCAAAGAGGAGGCGCTCGGACATAATGCCATAGCCGGAGGTTTTCAAGGTCAGCGCCAATGGACTGACTTTTATCCCAACGGAGACTTTACCGAGGCTCTTCTCAACACCTCCTTCGATTGGAACGGCATAAGGGAGGCGTTTGTGCTGGCGACTGAGAATGATGCCTGCAACGGGGTGGCGATGCTTTTCGGACATCTGCTCACCAACCGGGCGCAGTTCTTCAGCGACGTCCGCACATACTGGAGCCCGGAAGCTGTGTACAGGGTTACAGGTAAGGAACTGACCGGGCGCGCAGCCGGAGGCATGATCCATCTTATCAATTCAGGAGCTACCACTCTTGACGGTACGGGTCAGTCGGTGGATTCAAACGGTATGCCTGTGATGAAGGCGCATTGGGAGATGACAGAAGCCGATGCAGAGAAATGCCTTGAGGCCACTACGTGGTATCCGGCAGACAGAGACTATTTCCGTGGTGGAGGATTCTCTTCAAATTTCCTTACCAAGGGAGGTATGCCCGTCACCATGATGCGTCTGAATCTCGTGAAAGGACTCGGTCCGGTGCTTCAGATCGCCGAAGGCTGGACTGCTGATGTCGATCCCGAGATAAACCGCGCGCTCGACATGCGTACAGATCCGACCTGGCCTACAACCTGGTTCGTGCCACGTCTATGCAGGGACCGTGATGCATTCAAGGATGTATATTCAGTGATGAATAACTGGGGAGCCAACCATGGAGCCATATCCTACGGACATATCGGCAAGGATCTCATCACTCTTGCTTCGATTCTTCGTATTCCCGTCTGCATGCACAATATCGAGGAGGAAGATATATTCCGTCCTGCCTCATGGAATGCTTTCGGTATGGACAAGGAGGGGGCTGACTATCGTGCGTGCGCGGCATACGGACCGATTTATAAGTAAAGAAAACAGAATATCATGAAAAATACTGAACCCGACGCACCAAAAAGAGAGACCGCTTCGTTGCTCAGCATGAACGGTGTAAGTTATCTTGTGCCATTCATTCTCATCACGAGCTGCTTTGCCTTGTGGGGATTTGCCAATGACATCACCAATCCTATGGTGAAAGCGTTTTCGAAGATCTTCCGTATGAGCGTGACCGACGGCACTCTTGTGCAGGTCGCTTTCTACGGCGGCTACTTCGCTATGGCTTTCCCTGCCGCAATCTTTATCCGTCGCTTTTCCTACAAAGCGGGAGTAATGCTCGGTCTTGGACTTTATGCCTGCGGAGCATTCCTTTTTTATCCGGCGATGCTGACCGGCAGTTACTATCCATTCCTCATAGCTTATTTCATCCTGACCTGCGGACTGTCTTTCCTTGAGACAAGCTGCAATCCATATATCCTTTCGATGGGACCGGAAGAGACGGCTACACGCAGGCTCAACATGGCGCAGTCGTTCAATCCTGTAGGCTCGCTTCTGGGAATGTGGGTGGCTATGAATTTTATACAGGCCCGTCTGAATCCGCTTGAAACAGAGGCCCGATCGCGTTTGACCGATGCCGAGTTTGAAGCCGTAAGGGATGCAGATCTGCTTACACTTATCACTCCTTATGTCTTCATTGGAATTGTAGTGGTGTTGATGTTTGTGGTGATAGCGGTAGTGAGGATGCCTAAAAACGGCGACAAGTCACATTCCATTGATTTTATTCCCACTATAAGGCGTATCTTCTCAGTGGCACACTATAGGGAAGGCGTGGTGGCGCAGTTTTTCTATGTTGGGGCGCAGATCATGTGCTGGACTTTTATAATCCAATATGGAACAAGAGTTTTCATGCTCGAAGGACTCGATGAGAAGAGTGCGGAGGTCTTGTCGCAGAAATACAATATTGTCGCCATGGCAATTTTCTGCGGAAGTCGTTTCGTATGCACCTATCTTCTACGCTACATCAATGCCGGACGTCTTCTGGCAGTGCTTGCGTCAGCGGCGACTGTTCTGACTGCAGGAGTAATAGTCTTCCAGGGACGACTGGGACTGTATTGTCTTGTCGGTGTTTCCGCCTGCATGTCGCTTATGTTCCCGACTATATATGGAATAGCGCTTGATGGCATGGGCGATGACGCCAAGTTCGGGGCAGCGGGTCTTATTATGGCTATTCTGGGAGGCTCCGTGCTTCCTCCTCTTCAGGCAAAGATAATCGATTGTGGGGAAATAATGGGATTTCCGGCAGTCAATCTTTCGTTTGCATTGCCACTGATATGCTTCCTCATCATCATAGTCTACGGCTTGCGATGCAGTCGCCGATAGGCGTTTGCGTATCAGTTGAAAATACAAAACTTGTTGTTTAATCCGAACAATGTATAATTTCGCCGAGGCTTACATACCATATGTAGGCCTCGCATTTTTTTGCTATGTCCGCCCGGATCACTGCATCCCGATAACGTTTCACCTGTCGAATGTAGTTTGCGTCATTGCGGTGGTTGCCGAATTTGTAGTCGATGACAACAGCTGTCCCATCCGGACGGATAACAAGACGATCAGGTCTTCTAATTTTCCCATTGTCGATGATGCCGCGTTCGTTGATCACCCGCAGTCCTTTGTCAAACCATCCGTAGTCACTGACACTTTCCAGAGTTTTGGTGACTTCAGTCTTCAGCATTTTCATCTGATGACGGTTTATGTAGCCGGCTGTTTTCATCCTCAGGAGTGCTTTGTCAAGATCAGCAGCGGTATTCAGTTGTTCCATCAGGGAGTGCATAAGTTCACCGTATTTTCTTGTTTCGTCCGTTTGTGCTGTGTCTTTCTCATCGTCATCCGTTTCGAATGGCAGCAGATTGGTGTCAGGACTGGTTGGATCGGCATATTTGAGTGCGGGAATAATGGTTCCGCAGCCATAATCGCTGACAATCACATTTTTCGGTCCCCCATCATTCACCTTTCTGCCCGAAACTATTTCTATCCGGGAAAGCGGGTTGCCGAAGGTCCAGCTCCGGCTGTCAATGTCCACATTTATTTCTTCAGGTGCCGGGATGTATGCGGCAGTCTCAGGGTAAGATTCCTTTATGCCGGCGATTATCTTATCCGCATCAGCGCCGCATTTCCAAAGGTATGCCCCAATGCGCTCTGTGTCTTTGACGGTGCCGTCTTCCTTAATGGAGCATGGAGTGTAGATATATAGCTCATCCTTGGCTCTGGTATAGGCCACATATGCCATGTTGACCTTATCCGATTGGTACTCGTCGAGATATTTTCTGTAGGTATCGGCATGTATTGTGTTTTTAAGCGTCGGATCACTCCATACGGGTATCCATGGGATATGCGGAATGCCTTCCGCCTCCGATAGGTCGGGCTTGACCCATAGCCACTCGCGCTGCAACGCAGACATAGGCTTCACCGTCTGCTTGGAGAAAGGCACTATGACGCATCTGAATTCAAGTCCTTTTGACTTATGAACGGTCATTATATTTACGGCATCTGTCTCTTCCGGCGATGATATGGACCGGAATTTGCCTTTCTTATCCCACCATTGAAGGAAGGATGCAATGTCGGCGGTATGGCTTTCGCAGAATTCAAGTACCATGTCCTGAAGTGCGGCAAGGAAGGCTGCCTCCGATTTTCTTGTATGTTCCGGAATAAATTCACGGATTATGTTTTCAACGAGTGCGGGGAGCACTGTCGTACTCATTCCGGAGAGCATGTCGCGTATGGAATCGGGGTTGTATTCCCCTTCAAGGAAGCGGGTTAGAATTTCAGAGAGTTCCATTTCCTGATGTCGCATGGCGAAAAAACTGAAATCAGCCTTCAGTTTGCTCCAGTCTCCGGCTCCTTTTTCCTTTCTCTGTTCCTTGGGGTTGAGTCTGGCATTAGTGCCGTTGCAGATCGCCTCAAGAATTGACAATGTGGTCTGCACGGCAGGAGATTCTCCTGCCTGAAGGGAATCTGCGCTAATAAAATTGATTTTCTCATCCACATCTTCCCTCCTGTTGTAGAGCATGATGCGGTCGATGATCTGTGCGCCCTGTTCGTGTGTGTCGACAAGCACGGCTATCTCGCCCATCCTGTAACCCCGGCGGAGCATTTCTGCGATAAGTTCAGGGATATCATCAAAATGCGCCGGCATGTCATCGCCGCTATCTTTCTTGAAAAGCTGGATCTTCACATACCCGGTGTCAGATGTGCGGGAGGCAGGCTGGACCGTGTTGGCGTACAGACGTTCCATCCTTTGTCCCAGTTCTTTTGAGAAGTAGCGGAAGAAGAGGTTGTTGAATTTCACTATTCTCAGGCTGCTTCTCCAGTTCTTGTTTTCAGCCGGAGTGTTTCCGCATTCGCGGCATGTGTCTGAGAATTCCCTGGGCACCTTGTCGGTGATGAGACTCGGGTCAGCGTTTCGGAAGCGGTATATGCTTTGCTTTGCATCTCCGATAATGAGGTTGTCGTTTCCTTTACCTTCACTTTCGATCAGGAGAGGGCGAAGATTGCGCCATTGAAGATTGCTTGTGTCCTGGAATTCATCGATGAGAAAGTGCTCCAGTCGGCTGCCGAGGCGTTCATAGACAAACGGAGCGTCGTCATCACCGATGATCCTGTTCAGGATTGAATTGGTCTCCGCAAGCTCTACGGTATTGCTGTCCGTGAGAAAGAGCCTGGAATTGTTTCTGATGCTCTGCAGAAGCCCGACATAAGGCATTGTGGATCGGTAGATACGCCATTTTATCATTCTTTCAGAAGAAATTTCATTTCTCCATGTTTCGAAATGCTCATACATTTTTGTGGCGAGCTCTTCTATATGGTCTTCTACCGTGGTGCCGAGATAGGGATTTGACTTTTTGGGATGAAACACTCTTGTAGTTGCACCCTTGCGTGTGAATTCAGGAATTTTGAAAGTAGCGTTCTTCTCTACAGGATGATCCCATTTCCAGTTCTCTGCCATATTCCTGACCCTTGATGCAAGGTATGTGCCGGCGGTGTCGTCCATGTCGAGTCCTGCATCCGAGAATGCTTTTTTTACAGCTCCGGCAGATTGCTTCATTCTCTCGAATGCTTCTCGTGGGCGCTTTTCGTAGAACTGGCAGAGTTGATGGTATGTATGGAAAAAGTCGGGATTTTCCTCAAAGTAGCTGTCAAGACTTTCCCTAATCTCCTTGAAGTTTTCTTTCGCAAGATTTTTTGACGCATTCAGGATTTCTCCATAGACGCTATATTTGTTCCGGTTTCTTTGAAATATATTCCACCCTTTCCCGGCAGTGGCTTTATTTTCCATCAGAGATTCTATCCAGGCTGATCCCTGAGTGGACTGCTTCTCGCTGTCGATCTCGTCTAATGTGGTGTCAAGACCCATCTGCGACACATAGTCGGAGTCAAGTTCGAGCTGATATGTGTCGTCGAGATCAGCTTCGTAGGCAAATGTGCGGAGCACGGTCTGGAAAAAGGAGTCTATCGTAGATACCTTGAAATCGCTATAATCGGTGAGCAATACTTTCAGGGCATATTTGCAGCAGCTTGCTATTTCGTCAGGAGTGCAATTGAACTCGTCAACAAAGTCCTTTAGATAGTCCACGTCTTTCAGCGGAATTCCCGGTGTCCATGAGGCGAGTGCATTAAGTTTGTCGACAATGCGGAGTTTCATCTCGTTGGTCGCCTTGTTTGTGAAGGTGATTGCGAGAATGTGCTGGAGCGAATCGCGGAGTCCGCGCACGGGAAGCAGACGGCGACAGCCTTTGTCATCCGGTCGGGAAATATAAAATTCGATAAACTTCTTCGCCAGCGTATATGTTTTGCCTGAGCCTGCGGAAGCCCTCTGAAGCTGCAACACTTGGGTTAATGATTAAATATCAATGATAAATTATAAATGGTTCCTGACTCTTGGTTCCTGTCTCTTGTTTCACCCCTTGACTTTGAACCCCATTTCTTTAAGCAGTCTTACTGTGTCAGCCTTGCGATCGCCCTGGATCAGTATTTCCCCTCCTCTTGAGCTGCCGCCTGTGCCGAGCTTCTTGCGCAAGGTACGCGCTATATCATCGACCTCGTTATCTGAAATCTCAAAGCCTTCCACTATTGTGGCGGTCTTCCCTCCACGTCCTTTTTTCTCGATAAGTACGTGTAGCGGTGCTTTTTGGTTGTTGGGTTGTTGGGTTGTGGAGTTGTTGGGTTTTGGGGTTGTTGGGTTGCTGGGCTCTTCTCCTTCAGGGAGACCTGTCAGGGAGGCGAGTGCGTCTTTCCAGTCCATATCAGAGTTTTTCCTTTATTTCACTGACAGTGGCGCAACGCGCTGACAATTCACCATTGGCGTTATAGATGAAGAATGTAGGAAGTTGACCTACATTGTACTGAACGAATACCTTGTCCTGACCGGCAGAAGGATCGAGCACCGTTGTCCACGGGAGGTTGGCTGCAGCTTCATGCCATCCGTATTGGTCGCGGTCCGGACTCACATTATAGATTTCTGCACGTCCTGCTTTGTAGAGTTCAGCCAGCTGGCGGTTGATCTCAGGAGTGGCACCGTCACGCATCAGGGTGAATGCTACTATCACCGGTTTCCCTTTCCCTACAAATTCTGAAAGTTTCCTCTCCTTTCCATTCTCATCGTTGAGTGCGATCTCAAACATAGTGATCTCCTCCGCATTGATTACGGTGTGGATGCCGCTCATGTCATTATGGTGGCGCTGGGCTGCCCGTGCAAGGTTGAGCAGGAATGGTGTGTGGGCGTCTTCCGGTCGAAAATGATTGTAATTATTTGCAACAGCTACTATATAGCGGAAATCTTCTGTGGTAGGATCGAAGAGCGGTTGGTTTCCGACAGTCTTTGTAAGTATATAGTATGACATCACATTCCCTTTGCTATCGTGCATATACTCATTGTAGATACGCTTCTTGAAGTTTTTAAGCGAGTCCGCATCGTTGATATAGGGGACGAATGCTATAAGATCCTTTTCAAACTGTGCCATACGCTGTGCCTGCTCCGTGCCGGTCACAGTGAAGTCATGACCAAATCCGTTTTTCGAGCTTGCTACGGATAGAGTCTCGGTTGAGTCGATGGGGAGATAGATGTATTTGTCGTCGAGCGACAGACGGAAGATCTCGGGTCCTCCCTGCTGAGGCTGAGAGAAACTGAACTTGCCTTTGCTGTCTGTACGTGTGGAATCCACTATGGTCCAGTAGCCTGCAAAATCAGCCTTCTCAAGAAGAATCTTGTCATTATCACTATCGGCGAGCTCTCCTTCGATCTTGAAACCCTTTTCGCCGCATCCGCCGGCGAATGCAATGGCGGCAATGGAAGCCGTAATTGCGAAATATCTTGCTATTTTGTTCATAGTTGTTAAGTCTTGAGTCTTCAGTATGATAATTCTGAATTCAAAATTCAAAATTAATTATGCAAAGTTAATTAAAACTACGCGTATAAGCAATTATCTTTCTATAAAAATAAAAGGAGAGCTGACTTTCTATAGCCATCTCTCCCTGTAGTCACTTATCAATAATCGTTATTCAGAAAGCTCTTTCGCTTTCTTTGCGGCGGCATCGGCAGCCTTTGAGGCAAGATCCGATACCTTATCCAGAGCCTGAGCAGCGAATCCGCTCAAAGCATCTTTAGCCTGATCCACTTTGTCGCCGAGAGCATCCTTGGCGTCAGTGAATTTGTCTTGCAGGTTGTCTTTTAATTGGGCAGCTTTATCCTGAGCCTGGGCGACTGCTGACTGCGTTGCTTCTTTTGCATCGGCAAATTTGTCAGCAGCCATATCCTTGGCAGCCGCAATTCCTGATTCAGCAGCAATCTTAGCTGATTCCGATGATACTTCCGCCGCTGCCTTTGATATTGCCGCCGCTGCCTGAGCCTGCGTGAGATTGATATTGTTTTCCATAGTTTTTAAGTTTTTAATATTAAAGTCTATAAGTTTAAGGTCGAATTAGTCAGATATTTCTGATTTGACTGATAATTCTCATTGGTATAAACGCCGGATGCATCGTCTTGGTTCAATATCACGCCGCTACCCCGATCAATTATGCATTTGAATTATTTCTTATGCATTCGCTGCATGGCTTCTTCGGTTGCCTCATGAGTATTGAAGGCAGTCAGTCGCAGATATCCCTCACCTTCGGCACCGAACCCGGAGCCCGGAGTGCCCACGATGCCGTGCCTGCTGAGCAGAAAGTCAAAGAATTCCCACGAAGACATGCCGTCAGGAGTCTTCATCCATATATATGGGGAGTCTATGCCTCCGACTATCTCATATCCCGCTCCGGCGAGTGATTCTCGCATCATTCGAGCATTCTCCATATAGTATTCCACGGTCTCCATGATCTGCTTTCTTCCTTCCGGAGAGTACACAGCCTCCGCCGCTCTCTGCGAGATATATGATGCCCCGTTGAATTTAGTGCACTGCCTTCTGTTCCACAGCCTGTTAAGGCTGATGACATTTCCTTCAGAATCCTTGCCTTTCAGGACTGACGGCACTACAGTATAGCCACAACGTACTCCCGTAAATCCGGCAGTTTTTGAAAAACTGCGGAATTCGACCGCCACCTCCTTGGCTCCCTCTATCTCATATATGCTGTGAGGGACATCGTCGCTGTGTATATATGATTCATATGCCGAGTCAAAGAGTATCAGGCAATTCTCTTTCCTTGCGTATTCTATCCATTTCCGTAGTTCTCCGCGTGTCATTGCTGTTCCGGTGGGATTGTTGGGACTGCACAGGTAGATTACGTCGGGACGGACCCCCGGCAGCTGCGGGATGTAATCGTTGTCTTTATTGATAGGAATATATATGATCCCCTCATGATGTTCGCCGGTACGCTTTCCTCCTCTTCCACCCATCACGTTGGTGTCTACATAGACCGGATAGACGGGATCTGTAACAGCCACTGTATTGTCTTGTGCCAGGATATCAAAGAAATTTCCGAGATCGCTCTTTGCTCCGTCGCCGATAAAGATTTCATCTGCAGAGATATCTATGCCACGTCTCTGATAGTCGAAATCCGCAATCTTGTCGCGCAGGAATGAATAACCCTGTTCCGGACCATAGCCGTGGAAAGTTGCTGTGTCCGCCTCATCGTCTGCTGCACGGTGCATGGCTTCAACAGATGCACGGCAAAGGGGGCGCGTCACATCCCCGATTCCCATTCTGATTATCTTCACATCGGGATTCTTTTCCTGAAACTCTTTTACCCTTCTTGCCACTTCCGAAAAGAGATAAGACTCCGGAAGCAGTCCAAAATTATCATTTACCCTAATCATTTTTATAGAAATCTAAATTGAACCTTCAAAGACAGTGGTTGCCGGTCCGGTCATCAGTACATGTCCACGCTCATCAAGACTTATTATAAGGTCGCCGCCCCGCAAGTGTACTGTCACGTCATTTTCTGTCAGTCCCTTGCCAATGGCTGCGACGGCAGTGGCACAGGCTCCTGTCCCGCATGCCATGGTCTCGCCGCTTCCACGTTCCCAGACCCTCATTCCCACTTCATTTTTACCTGTAACTTTTGCAAACTCAATGTTGGAGCGTTCCGGAAAACGTTCGTGCCTTTCAGCGAGAGGACCTTTCCCGAGAACCATCGCATCGGTTGGATCTTGTTCGGAATAGCAGACAAAATGAGGGTTTCCCATTGAAATTATGCTGCCTGTCAGTGTCGAACCGTCAGAAAGTTTTATTGTCTCCTCCAATGTCTCTATTTCAGGTTTCCCCATGTCGACGGTGATCCATGTTTCCGGATCTCCAGGTTGTGCATCCGGGGCTATATCTATTATCTTGATGCCGGAAAGAGTGTCGATTTCAAGATGTCGCTTGCCGGTCAGTCCTTTGTCGAATACATATTTGGCTACGCATCTGATGCCGTTGCCACACATTTTACCTTCAGACCCGTCAGCATTGAATATACGCATCATGAAGTCAGCTTTTTCTGATCCGCATATCAGTATTATTCCGTCGCCTCCTATTCCCTTATGCCGGTCGCTGAGCCTGATGGCAAGTTCCCCTATATTTTCGGGCACTCCATTGCGGCAGTCGATATAGACATAATCATTGCCGCATCCATGCATTTTGGTGAATTTCATGATTTAAAGATGTTTGATGATTTTTGCCGGATTGCCGGCTGCCACTACATTGGACGGGATGTCCTTTACAACGGTTGATCCCGCCCCGATCACTACATTGTCGCCTATGCTTACCCCGGGACATATCGTGACGCTGCCCCCTATCCATACATTGTCGCCGATAGTGACAGGTTCCGACCATTCCAATGCCTTATTGCGATCTTCCGTATCAAGCGGATGGCATGCGGTGTAGATGCTTACGTTCGGACCGATGAAACAATGGTGCCCTATCCTGACCTCCGCTTCGTCAAGGACGGTAAGGTTGAAGTTTGCGAAAAAAAAATCACCGATATGAATATTTTCTCCATAGTCGCAGCGGAAAGGCTGATTAAACTGAAAATGCTCTCCGTGACTTCCTAACAGGGAGTGCAGTATCTCGCGCTGCTCCTCAATCATATAAGGATTAAGGGAATTGAATCTCCAGAGTTTTTCCCTGGTTACCTCAAGTTTCTTTATCAGATAGGAATTAGTGGCATCATATACTTCTCCTGCCATCATCTTCTTCCAGATATCATCTTCCTTTTGCATAATTCGATCTCTGTGTGATGAAAATTTCAAGCAAAATTACAAAAAAATCATATACAACGGTGACATTTTTTTCTTTTTTTATGAAGCGGGTCTTAATGCGGATTTGCCGGATAAGGGATGAATGACGATGTCGCCTTGTAATTTTGCCGAAAAAACAAATGCAAATGGATATTACAGAACTTGTCACACTTGCAGGAGCCGTAGGAGGCATGCAAGGTATCGTGGAACTTGCCAGATGGTTGCGTTCCCGAAAAATGGAACAGAGAAAAGAGGATGCGGATATTACTGCAGTGGAAAATCAAAACAGCAGGATGCAGATAGACTGGCTTGAAAAACGCCTTGCCGAGCGCGATGCAAAGATAGATGCCATCTATGCGGAATTTCGCAAGGAGCAGACTCTCCGTATAGGCGAGATACATCAGCGTCACGAAGTGGAACTGAGGCTTACAGAAGCCGAAGCACGTAAATGCCTCGTACGCGGCTGCCCGTCGCGGATCCCGCCTGAAGTCAATTCATGATCCATGTAATGTCCGATTTTTTATGTGATGCGACCTGAACCTTCTAACCATCAGCTTGAGCTTGCGAAAGTTGAGTAAACAAGTATTTATTATGTATTCTTTAGTTTTTAAGTTTATTACCATGCTCTCCTGTGCCGCTTTGATCTCCTGCAGATCCTCAAAACCGGCAAACATATTTTATGAAGTGAGCGATACTCTGGCAGCTTCTATCGATACGTCTTTCAGTCTGTGTAAGGATTCCTCAGTCAAGACCGAAGATAAAATGACTCATGTCTGCGGCGTGGTGGAATTTATAGATTCAGGAGGATCTATATCAGTGGTTGCCGATGGTTCGTTGGTCATGTCAGGAGTCACATACTTGCATTCCTCCAGACTTGACGCTTCTTCCGGAAAGGAAGATAACAGCAGTTCTTCACTTCAGATTCAAAGAAAAGACAGTCTATCGTCCTCCAAGAAAGAAGCGGTACATTCCGAATTCCAGGTCAAGGACTCCAATTCCCGAAGATTTCTTATGAAATGCATTTATATATCTGCTATCGTTATTCTCGTGTTGACACTAATCCTTGTAAAGATCCGCCCCCTTCGGAAGCGACAGGAGTAACGGAAACAAAAATCTCAATCCTCAATCCTCAATTCTCAATTCTCAATCCTCAATCCTCAATCCTCAATTCTCAATTCTCAATCCTCAATCCTCAATTCTCAATTCTCAATTATTCTAAATTCTAAATTAAAAATTCTAAATTAAAAAGTGGCACATCTCGAAAAATTCATCCCGTTTCTGATCTTCTGGGAAACCGGCATCAAAGACACGACGCTCGGCAATAAGCATCTGTTTGGCAAAGCTAAAGCAAAAGGCATAGCCAATGATCCATATGACATGGGAGGGGCAACTATGGCAGGTGTGACTATAGGCACTTACCGCACATATTGTATCCGTAAAAATCGCCCTGTCCCATCTGTAAGATCTTTGTCAAGACTGTCATATGAGGAATGGCTTGATATCCTCAAGACAATGTTCTGGGATCGTTGGCAGGCAGACAGGATACTGGATCAGAAAGTGGCGGAGATGCTTGTGGACTGGGTATGGACCAGCGGCAGCTACGGGATCACCATTCCGCAACGGCTCATAGGAGTAAAAGCAGACGGCATTGTGGGTCCGAAAACCCTCGATGCCGTCAACAGATCTGATCCCGATGAATTATTCCGGCTTATAAAACAGGAGAGGATCGCCTACATAGACCGCATCTGCACCTCCCGTCCCGCCAACCTCCGCTTCCGCTCCGGCTGGCTTCGCCGCCTCCACGCCCTTTGAAAGATAATTTATTTAAGTTGAGCTTATGAGATGGGGAATTCCGAATTCGAAAAAAGAGTATTTTTTTTGCATAAATAGATAAATATGTCTATCTTTGCAATGGAAGTTGTTTAAGCTTATTTCCGATTGGCTCCCTATTAAGCCAAAGCAGGTCTGCACGAAAATATGACGAAATCTTAATAAAATAGGTCGAAACAACTTCATATGGTATTCATTATATAGACCTTGAAGGATGCGAGCTGCGAGCT
Organism: Muribaculaceae bacterium; assembly: GCA_029062005.1. Lineage (GTDB taxonomy): Bacteria > Bacteroidota > Bacteroidia > Bacteroidales > Muribaculaceae > Lepagella. The sequence continues at coordinate 43,842 of JAIDQZ010000041.1, forward strand.
GACGACCGCCTTCATTTCAATGGTAACGGGTGTCGTGAGGCAGCCAATCGCTTCTTCCAATGCCTACAAGATCTGGATCTCCTTCCCGTTGAAAAGTAGGTGTAAAAAACTCGCTCCAATGCGTAATATGTAAAGATGTATAAAAGAAGAAATATAAGGTGATTAATGTAGGTTGGGAGATCAGAAAAGGAGTATTCTAATAATAATGTAACTGTTCTCCGGTAAAAGACAAGAAAGATATGAAAGATTTTGCGGCAATAGATTTCGAGACAGCCAACGGCAGCCGTTCTTCGGTATGCAGTGTCGGTATCGTCATCGTGCGTGACGGGGAAATAGCAGACAGATTCTATAGCCTTATACGTCCTACTCCCAACTATTACAGCCCTTTCACCACCCGTATTCACGGGCTAACGCGTCGCGACACCGATACGGCTCCGAAATTCCCAGATGTATGGTCTCAGGTCCGGGACCGGATAGCAGGTCTTCCTCTTGTGGCCCATAACCGTCCGTTTGATGAAAGTTGTCTCAAGGCGGTTTTTGCTGAGTATGGGATGGATTATCCCGGCTATGAATTCCACTGCACCCTCGCAGCCTCAAGACGTACGCTCAAGCTGCCATGTCATCAGCTACATGTAGTGGCGGCAGCCTGCGGGTATGCTCTCGACCACCACCATCACGCTCTGGCAGATGCAGAGGCATGCAGTTTTGTGTGTATTGATATACAGAGGAGATTTGGTTGGGAAGTGTTTGAAAATCAAAATCATAAATAAGGTTTTATTAGTTTTCAATAGAGAATAACAGGATAATTTGGAACTGTTATTTAACTTAATTTAACAATAAAAGAGGTATGAAAAATCATACCTCTTTTTCTTATATTTTTTTGAAAAATATTTGTGTAATTCAAAAATTTTCATTAACTTTGTAATGTCAAACAAAGGGAGTTTGACAAGGTTAAGTTTCTTCACCCGAAGTAAGAAACAAAATGAAAAGCCAATGATTATGAAAGCGACCCTCAAAATTGTTTTCAAAATCTGGAAGTTTAAAATAGAACTAACATATAAGTTCTAACTTCCAAGGTAGGGGCAAGACCCCTACCACTTGGCTTTTCATTTTTTCAAACACAAAGTTAATAAAAAAAAATCAATTATGGAAATCAGTCTTAAAATTGAGAAGGTTGAAAACCGAGGAGGAGCGAGAAAAGGCGCAGGACGAAAGAAAACAGAAAACAGTCGCAACATTTCAGTTGCTTGCAGTCTTTCCCCAAAGGCATATGAAAACCTACAGAAACTTGTAGAGAAGGAGGGAAGCAATAAGAATGATGTTATAAATAAGATTCTTGAGAATCTTTCCTAATCAATAAATGAGAGTGCGTTATTTGCGCTCTCATTTATTTTATACAATAAGTCAATCATTGGAGTTTAAACTGTTCTCTTACCTTCTCAATATTTGAAAGAATAAGTTCCCTGTTGTGTTTCTTATATATACACAAGACTGTGTGCGTCTGTTGACGCCGAGGCCTGCGCGGCAATAGCTCTTAAAATTCTCTGAAGTGAAGAAAGTCGCTTGGAAAAGTTGATATCGGGAGGTGATAATCTATATGAAAACTTCGTTATATAATAAAGTTACATAATAGAATAGGCGAGATATACTATACGGTATATACAAAGTCTTATGTTTTGGCAAAGCATAAACTATACAAAAAGGGTCGATGCCTTCAAATGGAACCGACCCAATCTTATTTCTATTCAATTTTTTTTATCTGACAGTAAAAAGATTAATAGATAAATTGATTTCTAAATCAATTTAGCCATTTTTTGTTTTTGGTATCGTATATTTTTGCTCCAGCAGTAAACGATCCTTTGGCATTGCTTACAACGATTCCAGCTTTTACATATCCACTATTGTCTATTTTGGTAGAATAGTTAAACGATGCGGAAGTTGCTGTGGCATTCAATTTTGTATCTTGCCATTCTTCAGCATAAGGATTCCAAACTCGTAATACAATCTCTGTTGCTTTGCCATATCCATTGCCAGTGGAATTTTTCCAATTTAGAGTCATAGTGCTTCCGCTGACTGTACAATTACCGTAAGTATATGCTGGAGCAAATGCTTCATCATTGCTTGTTGCTGTGTATTTTGCATAATCGCTAAAGGGGCTCTCTCCTGCGCTATTAACTGCTTTCACTTTATAATAGGCAGTTGCTCCATTTGTTGGCGCATTTGAATCTGAATAACCATATTGCGCGTAAGATGTTTCACCAATTTTTGAATAGCTGCCGTTTGCGGAAGAACTTTTGTAAATATAATATGTTGTTGCATTGTTGACTGAGTTCCAACGCACTCTAACATCAGGAATATAATTATTCCCTTCATTTGATACCGTTACGCCAGTAGGTGCTTGAGGTTTTTGTTGATTATTGTCTCCGCCTTGGTTGTCGTTGCCACTACCGCCAGGATTATCATTGCCACCACCTGAATTGCTGCCAATGTATTGAACGTAAATTGGTGATGATTTAGAACTTATCGAGTAAGTATTTCCTCTAAGGTTGTTACAGGCATAAATATAATAATAATTATCTCCTTCCAGGGGTTTAGTGTCTATTACATTTGTATTATAGATTTTCCCGGAATCACCAATATACCCTAATGATACAGTAGTCCCATTTTTAGAATTTGACCGAGAAATTGTATAGAACTCTGCAACATCTACTGGATTCCAAGATAGCCTTACTCCATTGGTAACAACTGTCCCGGATACACCGGTCGGTGCTGTTAAGGAACTGGTGATGGGTGGGTTGTAATCCGGCTCGTCATCATCGTCTCCTCCGCAGGAAACGAAAGTAACGCTAAATGTCGCGACGAGCATCACTTTCAGATACTTTAGTAATTTTCCCATTTGTTTTGTTTGGTGTCGCCTCCATTCCTGATTTGACTTTTAAGTTGTTATACGAAAAAAGCGTGGAATGATATCTTGTCTATCTTCAAGGAGGCATCGCCAAACGCCTATCAGAGAAATAAACAGTCCACTCCCACGCCTTATCGGATATCGATACCCCTTGTCGGGGAGTGGATATACGACAAGCATGAGCGTTTTATTGACTGCTCATCCTTCTCTGATTTTGAAATTGGCGATTTCCTTGAAAGGATAAAGCAAAAAACGCTTCTATATGTCCGCAGAGTTATCTCTGCGTTGCAAAGTTACGAAAAATTCATGAATTAGAAGCCATGAATCTCAGTTTTTTTTGATTTCATTCTATCATTGGCTGATCGCAATACTCACATTTTGGTCAATGCCGATAAAAAAACCGCTATTAAGCGGTATATTCCCTACTACTGGAGAAAACCTACACAACATCGTCACCAATTATAGGGAAAAGGGATGTCGCAACGAGATAGCCTTGTGGCTGTCAAGTTTCTAAATATTGAGCACGTTCTTATTTAAGCCATCTGTCCAGTTCTTCCGTCAGGGAATGGATATGGTTTGAGGTGCAAAGGATATCACCGTTACTGCCTATGATGATGTAAGATGGATATGAGTGAAAATTGAAACGCTGCATAAGTCTCTGATGCTGGTCGAGAGGCAGACGGTAATGGTCGCCGGTGAAGCTCTTGATGCGTTCATTCCATAAAGCCTCCGGACTGGTCTCGTCGGCAAGGTAAACGAAAGCGACATTATCGGTGTAATCTCCTTTTACCTGTTCATGCTCCGCCATTGCTACCAGACAACCTCCACACCAGGTGTTCCATATATCAATGAATATCATTTTCCCCTTGTGTTTCTCCACCAGGTTAAGGATTATCTTGTCGGCGTCATCGTCGAGCGACATCTGGCTTACATTCGACACGGCTTTGCCAAGTATCTCCCTCTGCACATTGTTCTGCTCAGTTAGAAATGCCACTGCCACCGGAGAAAAATCCTTGATCTCTTCATTCAATACTTCATCAGGCAACAAATCTCCTCTTAGCAACATAGCGGAATACGAACTGATGATCATATTCTGTCTGATGTCTTCATCATCGATGCCGGTGATATCGCTGAAACGTTGAATGTTTTCCGCCATATCATGACGCTTGAAGATCATTTGCAAGTCATTATTGTACTTTTCATAAAGAGAATCCAAGGCATCGCTGTTGGCCTCAAAGAATGCCGATTGCCTGCGACTGAAATCATCATTGGTCATCTCTTTATGGTAGCTTGATAATGATATGCCATGATTATTCTCCATCTCACTGATGAACTTCAGATAAGCGTTGTAAATCTTTCTTGCATCCCTGATATTATCATCGGCAAGCATCGCCCGCAGGTTTCCGGCCTTTACCTTGTCTGCGCCGTCAAGCTGCAGGGAATCGCACAGGAATGCGACGCGGACTGACAAGCGCTTCCTGCCATCTTTCAGCACGTCGGCAGGCAGTCTGTCGATGTTGAACCCGAGCATACCCTCCACAAGTTTTGTCTCGTCTGCATCGAGTTTGCCGGTTGCCAGCAAATCTTCAAGTATATATGCCTCTATCTGTGCCGTCTCCGGACCTGAATCATCCGACAGATAAAGGCGACTGCAATAGGATACGGCAGAATCATAATTTCCTGCCCACCTTAGCCTGTGACTATCTAAACCCAGCGCCGGAATAAAGGAATAGTAAGCGGAATCAGGCTTTACAAGCTGATAATACGGCGCCATCAATTGAGCCTGCGCTGCATCACAATCAATATTTAGTCTCAGAAGCTGTTTCATCCTGTCGGTATATGGCAGCGTATCGACATGGGCATACTGTGAGGCACGGTGCTCCATCACTGCATGTACAAACTCGGTGTTGTCGGCATATTTCTTATAGTAGGCTCCGTTTTTACCGAATGAGTTCCATATCACGTCATGGCCCGTATTTGTGGCAAGCATGTTGTTGATGTCGCTGTCAGCGCCGCCGGCAAAGATCACGGTGCCGTCGTTACCCTGATGTCCGTTTGCCAATCGACCGGCATAATCGACGGTGATATTCACGTTTTCGCCTGGTGAGAGATACATGAGTCCGTAATAACCCGGTATGTCTATGAAGCAAGGCTGATGTGTCTGATAAAGTTTGACGTGCAAGTTGTAATTACCTGACGAATCAACCGGGGCAGTCCCATGCTTTTGATCAATATATCGTCCGAAAGAACTGCGGGGATAGATCTTGGCATTCGGATTGTCATCTTTTGCCCGATCATAGTTGATGGTGGTTCCAGTGATCGTGGCATATCCTTCCTCCCATAGCGGTGTAGGCAGCAAGTCTTTTCCGAGGCTATTCTCTTTTGTGGCAGTCACCGGTTTAGGCTCCGTCGGTTTTGTCTGCCGCCCGGAGATCGACATGCTTCCGCAGATGCAGATTGCCATGAGAAAAAGAAGTTCTCTTTTCATATTTATCAGGTTATTGTTTATGAGGCAAAATTAATATGAAAGATCAAAATGAGCAATACCCAAAAGAGTATTCCAATTTTTTTAAAGCATAAATTCGATGTATAATTGACACAAATCAATCATTTTTTTACATTCCGGTCGATACTATTTATAGAGATTTAAGAAGTCGGGGAGCTCCGGAGACAGGTACCGTGGCACGCCATCTTTTATTATGTTGCCGTTTTTATCAATCATTAAATAAGTCGGAAAGCTATGAACATTAAGATGCCCCATAATCCGATCGGTCATTTCTGCATCGTCTATAAAAATCTGTATAGTGTTTGATATAGTAGGGGCTAATTTAATCCAGTCTTCCTTGGTTGAACGAAGCCAAATTACAGCAAATCGGATGTCGCTGTCTTTGAAATGTTCCCTCAGTGACTTACTCCCCTTTAGTCCTTCCCGGCATGGACCGCACCCAGTCTCGCTTATGTCAAGGTATATAGGATGCCCTTTGTATTCATTTATAAGCCATTTCACAGGATTCTCGTCAGCAAATTCCTTGATTTTACCATCGGTATAGACAATGGCGCTACCGGTCTTAATTCCGTCAATTGAAATGTCGTTGATAGGCTCATCATGCCCATAAAGCCGGTCATAATATTTGTTATTGAAAAACACAGATCTGTCCGGTACCGGAGCATCTTCATCACAGGCATACATTATATCGCGGACAGTTCCTTTCGGGGCGTTGTCCCTGACATCCGGGAAATAATTCATTATCGCGGAAAGGTGATAGGGAAAGATCATTACCTTTGTATTTTCTTCATTAAAGATATCAAAGATCGGATCAAGGAAAAAAGCACGCTTTTCTTCAATATTCCTTCCGCTGTAGTCTAATGCGAGATTTGCAAGAGCATAAAGATTATCTGCATATAACATTGATATTACTTTATCTGACAAATTGTGCTTACGAGCATAGCTGTCGATACTGTCACGTACATAACTTACATATTTTTTAAATACGGGCATATATTCCTCAAATGCAATAGTATCAGGGGGCAAAACCACTGCATTTATTAATGAACTGATATTCTGAAAGGCATGGTCATACTGCTGATTTATTTCTGCATGGTCTCCGGAAAATGAGACTGAAAGCGGAGAGGTGGAAGCATCTATGTCCATATATATGGAATCGCCAGGAGCTGCAAATGCGTTGATAAAGTTGCGTTTATTATAGTTTACAGTGAATGTGTGAGGATATGACAATGGAATATTTTTGCAGAAAGATCCATTGCTGTCAAGCTCACATATCTCCCTCACACTCTTGTCTGATGGATCACATTCTATTATCACTGTGGTGCGAGGCATTCCTTCCACGATATTCCTGAAACGTCCTGAGACTATTATTGAGTCTGATATTGATTCTTCATCTGAAGAATTAAGATATTTATTGGTCGACTCTTTTGCCATGACGCATAGAGTTGATCCGATCAGCATCAACGATGCGACTATCATATATATTTTTTGAGTCATAATTATATTGTTACGTTTTATGTATGTTCTGCCTGCACAAAAGGTGTTCAACCTATCGTGCATAATATTTACCGGAAATATTTTACACTAATAATTCTTCTGGCAAAGATACTCAAAAATTTAGATAATATCGTAAAATAAACCGGGAATAGTCTCCAAATTTGAAATAATTTTATCATTACGATAATCACAAAATGGCTACATTTCTTGGGCAGTGCATGGCTGCTTGAGATTGCGAAATTTGATTTAGTTAAATAAATGCATATTGTTGCAGTTGTGGAAATTTAATATTACCTTTGTGAATCTGAATCCATGCATATCTCAATGTAAAACGGTTTGATGAGATATATTGTTGAGTTTAAGGTAATTAGGTTTATGTTTGGAGATATGCGGTGATGATGACCGTGAATTTGTTCTTTAACCAGTGTTTTTTTATGAAAAAGTATCCAAATGTCCGCATTGCGCTCACATTGGCATCGATTGCAGCAGTCGGTGTCGCTTTCGGTTCTCCGGATGACATTGTGGTCCGGATGTCGAATGGCTCGGCTTCCTATAAGGCGGATTTAAGTAAGAGTCCCCGAATCACATTCCAGGGGTCTTCGATGGTGATAAACACCGCCGGGGAGCCTGAAGTGTCGTTTCCTGTAAGGGATATCGAACGCTTGGTGTTCGATCTTGCCACATCCTCAATAGAAGAACTGGAGTCTTCCTTGACAGAAGAACTGACTTTCGTCGTAGAACGAAAGAAAGTCAGAATAATATCAGCATCGGGAGGCGATGTCGAACTGCGTGTCTTCGATGCATCCGGTCGGCAGATCGACGCAGTGTCTGCCTCAGGAGAGGCTGAATATGATTTCTCCGGCATGAATACCGGGGTGTATATTATCACCTCTGCAGGTAAAAGTATTAAATATCTCAACAAATGAAGCTAAAATCCATAAAGATGAAAAAAATATACGCGATAATATCAATATGCTGCATCGCAGTTAGTGCAATAGCGTTTGCTGTTGGTCCGACAATGGTAGTGAAACTCAAAGACGGGAGCAAGCAGGAATATGCTATCTCAGATATCGAGGAGATCACATTTGATGATGATGGTGAAGCCGATCCGGAAAACGATATAGCAATAGACGTTACACAGCTTACCGTAAGTTCAGTAAAGGCAACATTCAAAGCGTCAGATCCAACCCAGACATTCCTCTTCGGAATAGTAGCAAAGGAAAAATTTGATGAGATCGGCGGCGACAGTGAATTTCTTGATTATGAGATCTCGCGTCTGACTGCTGAAGCAGAAGACTGGTGGTTCGATTCTCTTTCCGACTATCTTGATTTCCTGCTGTCTGACTGGAATCCGGACGACCAGAAGCTGAACCGGGATAATCTTTCAGTAGACACAGACTACTATATTTATGCCTATGGCATAACCATTTCGGGCGAATTTACCACCGGTCTTATCAAGAAACCGGTTCATACCCCCGGCTATATGGATGTTAACTTTAATCTGAAAGCAACAGATATCACCTCTTCTTCGGTTACGCTGACCGCATCTCCCGACAATCAGTCGATATATTACTATCTCGGTTTCATCTCCAAGAATGAATTTGAAAATGAATTCAGAGGTGACGAAGAGTACGTGATCAATAATGCTCTCGCTTCCATACGCATGGCTATAGGTAACGACGGATCGAAGCTCGGAGAGATGGCTTCAGTTCGCAAGGGTAACGGTACTCAGGAGCTGACCCACCTTACGCCGGACATGGAATACTATTGTCTCGCCTTCGGAATTGACGAGAGTGTTTCCGCCTCCACGACACTGTCGAAAATTCCCTTCAAGACTTCTCCGGTTGCAATCACCGATGATTGCACGTTTGATGTGACTGTTGCTTCGGTCGAACCTATGTTTATTAACCTTGACGTAAAGCCGAGCAACCCGTCGACACGTTATTTCGTGACAATCCGCAAGACTGCCGATACAGCTTCTCTCACTCCCGGTCAGGTTGCGGACAATGAGATCGCATTTCAGAATGGTTTCCAGCCTCCTATCGACTGGAGTAAAGATCCGCGTGTGTTCTCAGGCGACCGCACTCTAAACTCACGCAGGAATCTCGGTGTGACCATCATCATGCCTTCTACAGAATATACAGCCTATGTCTTTGGCGTAAGCTCTGAAGGAGTCCGGACTACCGCAGTCTCGACACTCAGTGTGACCACTCCTGCACCGGAGCCTTCATCGATGACACTCAAGATTTCAGACGTAACAGCAGGAGGCGAATCAGATCCGAATGACTGGTCGGGATGGGGTCCTAAACTTTGCTATTTCTCATATAGTGTGACTCCGTCGGTAGACAACCAATACTATTACACAGGAGCCGTGAAGAAGTCAGACTACGAGAAGTTTGCCACTGATGCAGACTTTATGGCAGATGTGATCAAAACTGCGGGTGAGACGATAATGATGAACTGCTATATGGGCGCTGACAACAGCGTGCTCACATCCTCGCCCGTTCCTTTTAAGACTACTGCAGACTATGCGGGTGCATCAATCGTCAACGGTCAGGATTACTATGTGTTTGCGTTTGGTTTCGCCGGCATAGCTACTACTTCTTTATATAAAGAAGAGACTAAAGCCGACGACGGTTCCGGTTCTTCCGGCGGCGGTGACTGGGGCTGGGGTGATTTCTGACAATAATTCGCTCTCCTGAAATCCCGCCAGGAAATATAGAATCGCAACTACGGCTGCATCTGCCGTGGTTGCGATTCTCTTGTTCTGTTTGTATATGTTTCCTGCTCAAAAAAACTTCATTTGCAGATTTCACAGATTATGACTATCTTTGCAGAAACATACCTGAATATCTGAGATGAAACTAACCTATTTTCGAATACTTGCTCTCATTGCAATGGCAGTCCCGGGAGTGACAGCCATGCATGCCGGAAAAGCAGTCTCCGGTCTAAACGCCAAAGAATTTAAGAAGTATTGGACAGTAGAATCGGAAGGACCCTGCAAAGTCACTTTCAGGGGTGATACAGCTGAATTCACCGCGCCGAAAGGATTGAGTGTATGGCGTAAGGAAAAGATGAGCGGCAGAACAGTCATCGAATATGACGCACAGGTCGTGACTGAAAGTCCGGATGACCGGCTCAGCGATCTCAACTGCTTCTGGATGGCTTCAGATCCCAACGCTCCGGATCCTTGGAAAAACCTTAATAAAAGAGGGGGCAAGTTTGTCAATTCATATTCATTGCAATTGTATTATCTCGGTTATGGGGGTAATCACAACTCCACCACACGTTTCCGCCGCTACAATGGCGATGCCAGAGGTGTGGATGATCCGGAGTATCGTCCCGTCGTAATTACAGAGTATACCGATGCCGACCACCTTCTGAAACCGGGCAAGTGGTATCATATCAAGATCACTCATGACGGTCTGCGCACACAATATTTCATTGACGGCGAGCGTCTGGTAGATTTTCGCGATCCTGCTCCTCTTACAGAAGGATGGTTCGCATTCCGCACTACGCTCAGCCGAACCCGGATGACCAACTTCTCTTATTCTTGCGAACCCCTTCAGGAGACCGAAGTTCCTCTCGCGTGGGTAGGAAAGGCACCTGAATCGGATGTGCCGGTGACATTCGGCGTGCCGTTTGATGCCGGTGCTGTCACAAAGACGACACCGTTGTCCATCGCTTCCGGAGCTTTGGAAATCCCCACGGAAAGCTGGCCTCTTGCATTCTGGCCTGACGGCACGGTGAAATGGGCAGCTGTTTCCGGCACCATACCGGCTGGAGCTGACAATCTCACAGTGTGCATCGGAACCCGGGACAAGAAGTCACCGGATAAGGTAAAAAAGCATCTTCTGGCAGAAGATGACGGAAATCGCATAGTGGTGCGGGCAGGCAATTCTAACGTCTATATCCCCAAAGTCTCTTCGTCGGTGCACACAGTAGAAAATATCATAGATTCAATTGTGACCGCGGGCGTAAAGACTGCTGTCGACGGTCATCTTGTGGGGACTGTGAAGGATTCTCCCTATGAGGGTTCTGTATCTTCTGCTTCCATGAAGAGCAGGCTGCTATATTCCGGTATCGAGCGAAACGGTGCCGAGCGGGCTGTGATATTACTGAAAGGAGTTCACAGATCGGAAGATGGACGTGAATGGCTCCCATGGACAGTCCGTCTGATCGCATCGGGTACGAGCCCCGAAATCAAGATGACTCATTCTTTCATTTTTGACGGAGACCAGGATAAGGATTTCATTTCATCACTCGGCATTGCCTTCGGCGTGCCTATGAGAGAACGTACATACAACCGGCATGTAGCCTTCTCCACTGCAGACGGCGGCGTATGGAGCGAGCCTGTGCAGCCGCTTGTGGGCAGACGAGTGCTCCGAAATCCTGAGACCGGTCAGTTCACCCCGTCAGTTCAGGAAATGCAGATGAAGGGAGAAAGAGTCTTCGATTATTCCGAATTTGATGATGCCGGACAAAAGCTTATCGACGAATGGGCGGAGTGGGACGGTTTCCGTCTGTCGCAGAATGGTCCTGATGGATTCACAATACGCAAGAAAGCGACTTCGGGATCGCCGTGGATAGGCACTTATGGAGGACATCGTGCCGACGGAGCCGTCTATGCCGGAGATGTGACAGGAGGATTGACAATATCAATGAAAGACTTCTGGCAGTCATATCCTTCCGGACTTGAGGTGGAGGGTGCGCGGACTCCTGTCGCTACCATTACAGCATGGCTCTGGAATCCGGATGCATCGCCGATGGATCTCCGCCACTACGATGAGCGCCCGCATGGCCTGAATTCAAGCTATGAGGACGTGCAGGAAGGAATGAGCACGCCTTACGGCATTGCCCGCACATCGAGTATCACCATACGCCCCGACGAAGGCTACAGGGGCAAACAGAACTTTTCCGCCAATGCGGCTGCAGCCGGACTTGAGAGTGTGTTGCTCCCGACTCCCGACTATCTGCACCGGCACAAGGCATTCGGCATATGGGGCCTGCCTGACCGTTCTACCCCCTCACGAGCCGAGGTAGAAGATCGTCTTGACGATTATGCTGATTTCTATAAGCATGCAATCGAAGAAAACCGCTGGTATGGATTCTGGAATTACGGTGACGTGATGCACGCCTATGACCCCGTACGCCATGAATGGCGATATGACGTGGGCGGATATGCCTGGGACAATACAGAGCTCGGCAGCAATCTCTGGCTATGGTATCAGTTTCTGCGCACGGCGGATCCGGAGCTATGGAGAATGGCTACAGCCATGACCCGGCATGCATCGGAAGTGGATGTGTATCATATCGGTCCCAATGCAGGTCTCGGCAGCCGCCACAATGTCAGCCACTGGGGGTGTGGTGCAAAAGAGGCACGTATCAGTCAGGCGGGATTTAACCGTATCATGTATTATCTCACCGCGGACGAACGGCTCGGCGACCTTATGAGCGACGTCACCGATTCGGATCATAAATTATATACGATAGATCCTATGCGTCTTGCACAGCCCCGTGAGCAATATCCCTGCAGTGCCCCTGCCAGACTACGCTTCGGACCGGACTGGCTTGCGTATGCCGGCAACTGGATGACAGAATGGGAGAGAACCGGAAATACAGCCTACCGCGACAAGATAAAGGCTGGAATGAAGAGTATATGTGCGCTTCCGAGCAGGCTCTTCACCGGACCGCTTGCCCTCGGATATGATCCAGCCACAGGCGTGATAACATCGGAATGCGACCCTGCTCTTCAGACCACCAACCACCTTATGACAATCATGGGAGGATTCGAGATCAACAATGAGCTTATGGATCTGATTCCTGACGAAGACTGGGAAGACGCATGGCTTGAGCATGCGGCGCATTATAAGCATAAGGCACGTGAGATATTGCGCAATAAATTCAGGGTGTCACGTCTGCAGTCTTATGCAGCGTGGAAACTTGGCGACAAGGCGCTCGCCGAGGAGGCTTGGCACGATCTCATGACCACTTCCGAGCATGCGGAGGCCCCGCGTATGGAAGTGAGCGTGATTGAAGGGGCGGAGGTTCCGGCTCCGTTGCATGAGGCATCACCGATCAGTACCAACGACGCCGCGCTCTGGAGTCTTGATGCTATATATATGCAGGAAGTGATACCACGTGATTAATATAGAATTGAGAATGTAGAATAATAGAGAATTTAGGATTATGATTTGTTTTATAGGCGGTCTCGGTCTTTCAGAGGTATTGGTTATCGCACTTGTGGTGCTTCTTTTCTTCGGAGGGAAGAAAATCCCTGAACTTATGAAGGGACTTGGCAAGGGAGTGCGATCCTTCAAGGACGGCATGAAGGAAGTGCAGTCCGGTCTGGACGATGACAGTAAGGAGGAAACTAAAAAAGAAGAGGAAAAGAAGTAAGGCGATGAAGGAATCGTCTGAAAAACAAGGAGATGGTTCCGAACAGACATTCTGGGATCATCTTGATGTGCTGCGTGGCGTGCTTATCCGTATCCTCGTGGTAACGCTTATATTGACAGTGGTGGCATTCTGCCTCAAGGATGAGGTTTTCGCTATAGTGCTTGCTCCTAAATCGCCTGATTTCATCCTTTACCGTCTGCTCTCAGATCTGTCTGCAAGAATTGGCTTCAGCGTGACTGACACTTTTGATGTGAGTCTTATCAACACTGGGCTTGCCCAGCAGTTTATGATACATATGAAGACAGCCTTCTGTGTCGCCCTGATCGTAGCCTCGCCCTACATCCTTCATCAGCTCTTCAGCTTTGTGTCTCCGGCACTTTATGAGAGCGAACGGAAATCTTCACTGCGACTCCTGATCGGTGGATATGTGATGTTTATGATTGGGGTGGCATTAAGCTATTTTATAATCTTTCCACTTACATTCAGGTTTCTTGGCACTTATCAGGTTTCGGCGGAGGTGACCAACCTGATATCGCTTGAGTCATACATGAGTGTGCTGATCATGCTCTGTCTTTTCATGGGCATCATGTGTGAGCTCCCTGTCATTTCGTATATAGCCGCGAAAGCCGGAATCATTGACTCCGGCTTTCTGAAAAGATACAGGCGGCATGCCGTCCTGGTAATACTTGTAGTCTGTGCGATAATCACGCCTACATCCGACGCATTCACGCTTCTTATAGTCTCTCTTCCGATCTGGCTCCTTTATGAAGTTTCGATCTTGATATCACGCAGAGCCTGATCGCGTCACTTGCCTGCCTCTTCCTTTATCTTGGAAAGGGCTTCGATCGGACTGTAGGTGTTGCGCGCTTTCGGGTTGAAAGTGATTGTTACGGTATCGTTGTTGGCTATGTAATTTACATACATTTCAGTGCTGTCATTGCCAACTGTGACGGGGAGACCGTTCTTGTCGGTGGCTACATATACGCTGTCTTCCTTCTGGAAGCCTTTCTCAAGCATAAGGATCTGCTTGATCTTGGTGCGGTTGCCGTTTTCGTACACGAATACTACAGATTGCTCCGGGCTAAGGGCATATATCACGCGTCCGTCAAACTGCCCTTTGCGGGAGTCCTTGCCTTTTATGTCGAAATACGTGGCATCATAAATACCGCTTTCCACCGGTTGCTTCTCAGCGAACGCCTCATTTGCTTCAGCCTCGGCTTCCTTTTCCTTGCTCGCGTTGCCGCCGCATGATGCCATCATGAAGGCAACTCCGCAGAGTCCTAAGAATTTCAAAGTTTTCATGTCTTTAGTAATTTGGGGTTATACTCATATAGTTATAACGTCTCCCGGAGATGAAATGTTATATAGCTTCTTATCTGTTTTTAATTAAGAAATATACATGGATCATTATGAATTGACCTGCAACTTTTGTGCGCCGGGGGTGTTATAAAGGTAAAGGAGGATAGATGCAGATGGAGCGGGGGAGTTCTCTCCGGTATTGTTCAACCACCTTTAAATCTCATTGACTATGGACGTTAAGATCAAAGCGATTCATTTCGACATCAGCGACAAGCTTGAAGCTTTCACCAACAAGAAAATCGAGAAACTCGTCCGCAGGTTCGATGCCATCGGCGGCGTAAATGTCAACTATACCCTCGTGAAGCCGGAAACCAACAATAATAAGGAAGCCGGTGTGGAACTCATCGTTCCCGGATCATCTCCCATTTTTGCATCAAAGACAGCAGACTCTTTCGAAGAGGCTCTTGACCTCGCTCTTGTGGCTCTTGAAAACCGTCTCGAACGCAACAAGGAAAAGAAGTGACGGATGGGACGCCTTCTCGACAAAGTAAGGATATTTGAATTCTCAAAAGTATGTGACCCGCGCGGCAACCTTTCTTTTATAGAGGAAGGTTGCCACGTGCCATTTTCCATAAAAAGGGTATTCTATATCTATGATGTACCCGGCGGAGAGACCCGCGGTGGACATGCGCACAGGGAAAACTCGACTGTGCTGATAGCTGTGTCAGGCTCGTTCGATCTTCATCTCACGGACGGAGAAGACACTATGGTGATCCGTATGAACCGTGCCAACAAGGGAGTGCTGATCCCCCCGGGAGTCTGGGATTCGATGCATGATTTCACTACCGGCACTGTCTGTCTCGCCCTATGTGACCATCATTATGAAGAAGAAGACTATATAAGGGATCTTGACGAATATAATGAATTTCTTAAATCTCGCAAAGACTAATGCACCGCTTCTTAAAGAGCTTGAGGATGCCGCTTCCAGGGTGATAAGGAGCGGCTGCTATCTGCATGGACCGGAGACAAAGGCTTTCGAGGAAGAACTCGCCATGCAGTGCGGCTCTAAATATGCCATCGGTGTCAGCAACGGGCTGGATGCATTGAGGCTTATCATCCGCGGATATATCGAAACAGGTCGTCTGCGACCGGGAGATGCAGTAATGGTGGCTGCCAACACCTACATTGCCACTGTGATGCCCGTCACGGAGTTCGGACTGGTCCCAATATTTGTGGAGCCGGATGCCGATACAATGAACTTCAACTGGGAAGAAGCATCGCGGATACTGGCTGAGAATGATGACTCGCAGTTTCCGTTGAATATCAGATGCGCTCTTATCACTCATCTTTATGGCACACCTTGCTGGGATAGCACTGTGGCAGACATGATGAGGAGCAGAGGCATGATCATAGTGGAGGATAATGCCCAGGCTATTGGGGCTGAGGCTTCGGAAGAGGGTTTTAACGGCGTTAGTCACACCGGAAATCTTGCAGATGCTGCGGCGTTCAGCTTTTATCCCACTAAAAATATCGGAGCTCTCGGCGATGCCGGCGCTGTCACTACCAATGATCCGGTTCTTGCCGATGCCGTAAAGGCACTTGCAAACTACGGCACCGACCGCAGGTATCATAACATTTATGCCGGCTTCAACTGCCGTCTTGATGAGATACAGGCAGCCATGCTCAGGATCAAACTGCGCCATATGGGGGAGGAAACCCGACGCCGTCGGGAAATAGCGGAGATATATTCCCGGGAGATTAATAATCCTATTGTTGAACTGCCGGCTATATTTCCCGATATGATTCAGGTGTGGCATCAGTATGTGGTGCGCGTTCCGGAAGGTTTACGTGACAACATGCGAAATTATCTTATGGAGCACGGGATCCAGACCGATGTGCATTATCCGTCGCCTCCATATATGCAACCTTGCTATGTGGAAGACTATGCGCCGGAAGCTGAAACACTGTCGGTCCGTCTTTCCAACAGCTGCATAAGTCTTCCAATCGCGAATTTAACTTCAGAAAATGCCGTCGAGGTGTCGGAAATCATAAATAAATTCAGATCATGACAGAAGAAAAGAAGAGTAATATAAGATCAGTAGACAGTCCCGGAGCTGGTAGACGACGGGTGTACTGGATGTTCGGTCTGTCCGGACTCTTTGTCATTGCCCTTGTGGGCATATATTTAATGTTGCTTTCAGGGCAGGCTCCTTCAGGCGCCGTGATAAAGATCCCCTCGGCAGCCACTTCGGAACAACTGCACGACTCCATATCGAAATATCTTGGAGAAAGCTATGCTAAGAAGGTAAGCAGACTTGTCGCACTCAGAGGAACAGATCTGAATTCTCGTCACGGGGCATATCTGATTGAGGCAGGCATGAGCCCTCTCGACGCTATGCGTCGTCTTACCGGCGGACCACAGGAACCTCTGACCATCACCATCAACGGATTTCGTCTTCTTCCGGTGCTTGAGGAAAAAGTGGCTGCCAGATTTGATTTCTCTCAAGATGATTTAGCCGGCGTGCTTGCCGATTCTACAGTCGTTAAGCCGTATGGACTGACGCCGGAGCAGGCGCTCGCTCTTTTTTTTAATGATTCATATGATTTTTATTGGAGTGCTTCTCCTGAGGATGTCATAGAGAAGATAGGTTCGCATTATCTTGATGTCTGGACTCCTGAACGGAAGGCAAAGGCGGAAGCTCTCGGACTTACTCCTGCGGAAGTGATGATCGTAGCTTCAATAGTAGACGAGGAGACAAATGCAAAAGAAGAAAAAGGCACTATCGGCCGCCTTTACATCAACCGATTGAAAAAGGGCATGCGTCTGGAGGCGGATCCGACTGTAAGGTTTGCAGGAGGAGACTTCACAATCAAGAGAGTACGCAATCCAAAGTCGGTGGAGAGTCCGTATAATACCTACATTCATGCGGGTCTTCCGCCGGGTCCTATCCGCACTACGTCGGTAGAGACAATTGATGCCATACTCGACAGCCAGCCTCACGATTTCATCTTTATGTGTGCCAAAGAGGACTTTTCCGGCCGTCATAACTTTGCCGTGACTTATGCCGAGCATCAGGCTAACGCAAGGCGATATAAGCGGGAACTTGACCGTCGCGGCATATTGTGATGTTGACTGCCGAATATTCTGATTCCGGAATTATGGATTATATATGTTAAGACTATGAAGCGTCTGCTGTCAACAGTCATCCTTTCAGTTGTCTTTTTCATGGTAGTTGCCAAAGAGCATCTGCCTGATGAGTTGTGCTGGAATCCCGTCTGTGCAGTGAGTGTTCCGGAAGTGGATTCTATCATTCCTGTAGCTCCGAGATTCACCGATCCTGAATTGAGGATGCAGTCCATACGCGATGCGGAAGCGGATGATAACAGAAACTGGTGGTATCTATTTAGAAAGGGTGAATTGAAGATGGATGATCCAACCGTAGAGTGGCCGCGTTTTCTTGGATTCTGTGTGAAAGTATATAATTGGGGCGATCATGTGTTCAGTTCCTTCAATCCGGAGTATGTGGAGGGCACAGGAAAGAAATGGCGTGCACGGGTGCTCAACGATAACTGGAATGATTCATACTATATCCGCTTCACTAATAAGTTCAAGTCACTTATGAGCGGTAATCTCCATATCCTGGCAGGCGCATCGATTCAATATATGGCGGTAAGCTATACATATACCGTGGATATATCCCACCTGCTGAATGGAGGTCCTATCAATTACAAGAAGCAGGAATTCGGTTTCAACTGTGCCCGTTTCAGTATCGACGGCTATTTCTATTCTAACGGAGGAGGTACGTATATCCGGAATTTTGGGCAGTATAATGATCATGGGGCTGTGAGGATACCGTTTTCAGGCGTGTCGATGACCTCTTTCGGTCTGGAAGGGTATTATTTCGTCAATGGCTATAAGTATTCGCAGGCGGCAGCCTATGCCTTCTCAAAAATACAGAAAAAAAGTCAGGGATGCTTTATGGCAGGTCTTGCATACTGCAATCAGAATATCGATTTTGATTTCGACAAGCTTCCCGAGGAGCTGAAACCATTCATGACATTCAACAATACGAATTACCGTTTTCATTACAACGACTATAATCTGCTGTTCGGGTATGGCTACAATTGCGTGATGGGTCCGCATTGGCTATATAATATAACGGTGATACCGGGAGCCGGCTTCAACCATTGCTATGAGGATTCGGCTGATGGAAGCACGAAGCTCCTGTCGATCAGCGGACGCGCAATGACTTCATTCACTTACAACAACGGCAATTGGTTTGCCGGATTACAGGGCAAGATAAGGGGAAACTGGTATCATTCCGGTCAGGCATCGCTCTTCAATACAGTGGAAAGCATAGTCCTCTCAGGTGGTATCCGTTTCTGATGCTTCCCATTGGATTCTGCCTCTTGTTTCCTGTTTCTTGGCTTTTGACTTAAAAAAATAATCCATCCCGGATTTGGAATGGATTATCTTGTTTCTATTTATATTTTATTTATTCGTGTCTTGGTCCGCGAGGTCCGCGGTCGTTTCCTCCGTCGCGTCTCGGTCCGCGAGGTCCGCGGTCACCGTCTCTGCGCGGTCTGTCTCCATCGCGGCGCGGGCGGTCGCCTCTTTCACCCCTCGGGCGAGACTCTCGCTCTACGTAGCCCTCTGGCTTCTCTGTAAGAGCTCGCATCGACAGACGGTACTTGCCTGTCTTCTTGTCGATTTCAATGAGCTTGACCTTGACTGTATCACCTTCCTTAAGACCTGATGCCTCCATGTTTTCAAGACGATCCCAAGAGATCTCGCTGATGTGGAGAAGTCCGTCACGTCCCGGCATGAATTCTACAAACGCACCGAAGTCGAGGATCGAGCGGACTTTGCCTTCATATGTCTCACCCTCTTCAGGCATAGCTACGATTGCCTTGATCTTTGCAAGTGCTGCGTCGATGCTTGCCTTGTCTTTGGAAGCGATCTCGACCTTGCCTATGCCGAGTTTCTCGTCTTCGTCAATTGAGATGGTAGCGCCTGTCTCTTCCTGAATGCCCTGGATGATCTTGCCCTGTGGACCGATGACGGCACCGATCATTTCTTTCGGGATCTCGATGGTCACGAGGCGGGGCACATGCGGCTTGTAGTCTTCACGTGCTTCCGGAATTGCTTCCGCAATCTTGCCGAGGATATGAAGACGACCCTGGCGTGCCTGATCAAGAGCCTTTGCAAGGATCTCGTAGCTGAGACCGTCGCACTTGATGTCCATCTGAGTTGCCGTGATGCCGTTTTCTGTACCGGTCACCTTGAAGTCCATGTCTCCGAGGTGGTCTTCGTCGCCGAGGATATCGGAAAGCACGGCATATTTTGTTGCTCCCGGATCAGAGATGAGACCCATAGCCACTCCGGCTACCGGACGCTTCATCTTCACTCCGGCATCAAGCAGGGCGAGTGTACCGCCGCATACAGTAGCCATGGAGGAACTGCCGTTTGATTCGAGAATGTCGCTGACGATGCGGCAAGTATAGGGGAAGCCCTCAGGGAACATACGCTTAAGCGCCCTGTGTGCAAGGTTGCCGTGACCTATCTCGCGGCGGCCTACGCCACGTTGCGGACGGGCCTCGCCGGTAGAGAAGGGTGGGAAATTATAGTGGAGCAGGAAGCGCTCCTTGCTCTGGTTGAGTACGTCGTCTACTATCTTTTCGTCGAGAGTAGTGCCGAGAGTGGCTGTCACCAGAGCCTGTGTCTCGCCACGTGTGAAGACGGCAGATCCGTGAGGTCCGGGTATATAGTCGGTCTCGATCCAGATGGGGCGGATCTCGGTGGTCTTGCGGCCGTCGAGACGGATGCCTTCGTCGAGGACACAACGGCGCATTGCCTCTTTCTCAACATCGTGGTAGTAGCGCTTCACCATTGCTATGCGCTGCTCCTCATTGTAGTTGGCAAGCTGCTCCTCCGTCATCTCGGGGAGTGATTCGATATATTCGTCGCGAATAGCCTTGAACGATTCATTGCGCCACTGCTTGTCGGCGCTTCCGGTCTTTGCTATTGCGTATGCCTTGTCGTAGCATTTCTCATGAACATCGGCACGGAGTGCATCGTCGTTCACTTCATGGCAATATTCACGTTTGGTTTCCTTGCCAGCCTCTTTCATGAGTTCCATCTGAGCCACGCAGTGCTTCTTGATTTCCTCATGAGCTACCTTGAGAGCCTCAAGGAGTTCTGCTTCGCTCACCTCGTTCATCTCACCTTCCACCATCATGATATTGTCGTAGGTGGCGCCGACCATAAGTTCGATGTCGGCTTCCTCGATCTGTGCGAAAGTGGGGTTGATCACCCATTCGCCGTTGACACGGGCAACTCGCACTTCGGAGATCGGGCCGTTGAAAGGAATGTCGCTGCATGCGAGGGCGGCAGAAGCGGCTATGCCGGCAAGTGCGTCCGGAGCATCATTTTCATCGGCTGAGAAGAGTGTGACGTTGACAAATGTCTCGGCATGGTAATTGTCAGGGAAGAGAGGGCGGAGTACGCGGTCTACGAGACGCGACGTGAGGATCTCATAGTCGCTTGCGCGTCCTTCACGTTTCAGAAAACCGCCGGGATAACGTCCGATAGAGGCGTATTTTTCTTTGTACTCAACTGTGAGGGGCATAAAGTCAACACCCTCGTTTGCCTCCTGCGCGGAGCAGACGGTAGCGAGAAGCATGGTGTTGCCCATGCGCACTTCCACCGCACCATCTGCCTGTTTGGC
>JAIDQZ010000042.1 GCA_029062005.1 Muribaculaceae bacterium
TGTCCTTTGGCTCAGTCACATACCTCGGTATGCTCCATCGCCAAAAGCCAAAAATCGTTCCAACCCAGCGACCCCAGAGGCTCTGAAATTTTATGAGATGGGGTCTAAGTTCTGAATTCTCAATTAAAAAGGATGGCTGCATATATAAGCAAGGATGAAAAACTGATACCGATCAGCGACCCTACGGGACGCTGGTCGGAGCTTACCCTCCTTCCGGAATGGGAGGAGGATATATATGACGTGTATACCGTGAAAAAGCACGGTAAGTGGGTCATGCTCAAAGCTTTGAAAGAGCAATACCGTAACGATCCGGAATACAGGGCCATCATCGAGAAGGAATTTGACACCCGCTACAATCTCGCCCATCCAAACATAGTGATGATAAATGACTTCGAGGAAGTGCCCGGGATCGGCATGGCGATAGTGACCGACGATGCCTACGGATACTCGCTTCGGAGACTCATCGATGAGAAGAGGCTCACCCCGAAGATAATACAGAGACTTGAGACGCAACTGCCCGACGCTCTGGAATATATCCAGGAAAATCACGTGATGCACCAGCCGATCACTCCCGACAATGTCATATTTACAGAATATAACGAGAATCTGAAGCTCATAAATGTAGGCTATGACCACAGCGACAGACTGGAGGCGCAAGACACCAAGCAGGATATAATCAACTACGGCAAGCTTATCAACGAGGTGCTCGACAATCTTCCGGAGCAGCTTCCGAGGCTGAGGAAAGTGGCACAGAAGGCTGTAGAACCCGAGGGACCTATCAATAATGTGCAGGAACTGAAGATGGCGCTTCGCGAGAGGAGCATGACTTCCATCATACTGTGGCTGCTGGGCTTCATCATAATAATGCTGGGCGTGCTGATCGTGCTCAGCCTTCAGCATTGACGCACAGGGATGCCTGCTCTCCACTCTGAACGACAAGAAGGCGGACGCAAGGACAGAATGTCCCTGCCGGATGACAAGGGGATAAACTAAGACCATTAAAGAGTAATGATTGAAATAAAGGAAATAGAGCTCGTTCCGAAAGAGCTAAGGAAATTCGTACAGTTTCAGATTGATATGTACGAGGACAATCCGTATTTCGTGCCGCCATTGGTGAGCGACGATGTAGACACCCTTAATCCGAAGAAAAATCCGGCGTTCGATTTCTGCGACGTGCGCTGCTTCATGGCATACAAGAACGGAAAACCGGTGGGCAGGATCGCAGGCATTATCAACAATACGCTCAATGAGAAGCATGGCACGAAAGATATCCGCTTCGGATTTATTGACTTTACCGACGAGATAGAAGTGTCGCGCGGACTGCTTGAGAAAATAGAGGAATGGGGCCGGGAACGAGGACTCAGGAGAATAGTGGGTCCATTAGGATTCACCGATCTCGACTATGAGGGAATGCTCGTGGAGGGCTACGACCAGCTCAGCACCATGGCAACCATCTACAACTATTCCTATTATCCTGAACATATGCATGCCCTCGGCTATGAGAAGGATACGGACTGGGTGGAATTCCTGATGGAGGTGCCGGACGGAATACCGGAGAGATACAACCGTATCGCTGACATAGTGAAGAAGAAATTCGGACTGCGCATCGCGAAGTTCACGAGCAAGAAAGAGATCAAGGAGAAATACGGACGTGCCCTTTTCCAACTGATCAATGAGGCATATGAGAAGCTATACCAGTATTCGCCTCTCACCGACAAGCAGATAGAGCATTACATCAAGGTATATTTAGGACTGCTTGACCTGAGCCTTGTGAGCTGCATCGTGGACAGTGACGACAGACTCGTAGGAGTCGGCATCTCTATGCCGTCGATGAGCCGGGCACTCCAGAAGTCGAAAGGAAAGATGCTGCCTCTGGGATGGTGGCATCTGCTGAAGGGACTGAAAGGAAAAAACGACAGGGTCGACCTCCTGCTTGTGGCTGTGAAGCCGGAATTTCAGGGAAAAGGGGTCAATGCCCTGCTCTTCCAGGATCTGATTCCCGCCTATATCAACCACGGATATAAGTACGCGGAGTCCAATCCGGAGCTCGAAAGCAACAATAAGGTGCAGACACAGTGGGATGCCTTCCCCAACCGCCAGCATAAACGCAGACGTAGCTATACTAAGGAGATTGAGTTGTGAGGTTCTTGGGGTTGTGGGGTTGTTGGGTTGTGATGTTGTGGGGGTTTGGAATTATGGGGAGCGGGGTATCTAACTGATTAATTTAGCAGATGGGAAGTCCGGAGAATATAAAGCCGTATAATGATACGGAGGCAAAGGGGAAGCAGGTGGGGGAAATGTTTGACGCCATAGCCCCTGCCTACGATTTCATGAATACCATGATGACGGGTGGACTGCATGTGCATTGGCGTAATAAGGCGCTGAAGATGGCTGCGGCAAGACTGCCGGAAGCGGAACCGGAGAGTGCGCTCGACGTGGCATGCGGCACGGGAGACGTTTCTTTCCGTCTGCATGAATTATTCCCGGAGACTTATGTCACCGGTCTTGATCTTTCTGCAGGGATGCTGAAGATAGCAAATGAAAAGCTTTCAAGGATGGATCAGGAAGCGCGGGAACATGTCTCTTTCATCGAGGGCGACAGCCTGAACATGCCTTTTGCCGATGATACTTTCGACCTTCTGACTGTGGCGTATGGAGTGAGGAACTTCGAGCGTCTTGAAGACGGCTACCGTGAGATGCGGCGCGTGATGAAGCCGGGAGGCGTGATCTGCGTGATAGAGCTTTCGGAGCCTGCCAACGCACCCATAAAAAGTATGTACAGGCTCTATTCGCGCAATGTGATTCCGATGGTCGGACGTATGGTGTCGCACGATACGCGGGCATATTCGTATCTTCCGGAATCGATAGCGGCATGTCCGCAAAGAGGGGAGATGACGGCGATGATGAAACGTGCCGGTTTCAGAGAGACCTCATATAAGTCGCTGACACTCGGTGTGATCACTATATATATGGGGATTAAATAATTTAGAATGAACAGAAAGGATTTTGAGATAATGGCTCCTGTGGGGAGTCGGGAATCGCTGGCAGCCGCTCTCCAGGCGGGTGCCGATGCTGTCTATTTCGGAATCGAGGGCCTGAACATGCGCTCCCGGTCGAGTGCCAACTTCACAGCCGACGATATGGACGAGATAGTGCGCTTGTGCTCGGAGAAGGGTGTAAAGACCTATCTTACCGTGAACACTGTGATCTATGACAACGATATGGATCTTCTTCACAAGATAATAGACCGCGCGAAGTCGGCAGGCATATCAGCGATAATCGCATCAGACATGGCGGCGATACTCTACGCACGGCAGATCGGGCAGGAAGTGCATATTTCGACCCAGGTGAATGTGACCAATATAGAGGCGGTGCGCTTCTACTCGCAATTTGCCGATGTGATGGTGCTTGCGCGTGAGCTCAACCTTGATCAGGTGAAAGCTATCCACGAGGCGATAGAAAGTGAAGGACTGAAGGGACCGAACGGAAAGCCGGTGAGGCTGGAGATGTTCTGCCACGGAGCCCTCTGCATGGCAGTGAGCGGAAAATGCTATCTCTCGCTCCACCAGATGAACTCTGCAGCCAACCGCGGAGCATGCACACAGATATGCCGCAGGTCTTATACCGTCACGGATAAAGAGACGGGAGATCAGCTTGAGGTGGACAACCAGTATATAATGAGTCCGAAAGACCTTAAGACAATACATTTCCTCAATAAGATGGTGGATGCCGGCGTGCGCGTGTTCAAGATCGAAGGACGGGCACGTGGTCCGGAATATGTGAAGGAAGTGGTGGAATGCTATTCGGATGCCCTTGAGGCGATATGCGCCGGGGAATTCAACGATGAAAAACTTCAGGGATGGGAGGAACGGCTGAAGAAGGTGTTCAACCGCGGATACTGGGACGGCTACTATCTTGGGCAGCGCCTCGGGGAATGGAGCGGCAAATATGGCAGCAGCAGCACGCGGGTGAAGGAATATGTGGCTAAGGGAGTGAGATACTACGACCGTCTGGGAGTAGGAGAGTTCCAGATGGAAAGCGGAGTGCTCAGACCCGGCGACGAAGTAGTGGTGACCGGCCCGACCACAGGAGCGCTGATCTTCAAGGTGGAGGAACTTCGCCTTACCACCGACCCGGTGGCGGAGGTGAAGAAAGGCGACAGATTCTCGCTTCCGGTGCCGGCAAGGATACGGGCTTCAGACAGGCTCTATCTGTGGAGGGAAAAGGGTTAAACAAAAAATGAAATCAGGTGTTATATATACTGATATTTAAATTATAAAAAGAAAAAACTATGAAGACAATCAATCAGCTCGCAGTAGGCGCAGCCCTTCTTTTCGGTGCTGCCGCACTCTCTTCCTGCTCTGAGGAAAAAAACGCAATGATCGGTACATGGACATCTTCAACTCCTGAGAACGTTGTTCCCGCCATCGAGGGATCTCAGGCAGCCACTGCCGTGACCACTTTCGAGTTCAGCGAAGGTGCTGAAAAGAGCAACGGTCCGGTGAAGATGACGACAGACTATACAGTTACAGCATCGGATTCAGTAGGCAATCCTGTCACCTATACAGTGAAGGCTTCAGTCGAAGGCAAATGGACCCGTGAAGAAAAGGGTGATGACGACTATTTCATCTCTTTCGACCAGAACACGCTTGACGTAGCCGGCGTAGACGCTCCTGACGGACTCGGCGCAGTGACCGCCAACTTCCTCGGCAGCCTTGCACAATACTCGAAGATCGAGGACGTGGACGTGACCAAAGACGGCTCTGTGCTCTCATTCGAGCTTGACAATCCGGACAGGAAGGTTTCGTTTACCAAGAAATAACGTTTTACGTTGGACGTTTTACGTTGGACGTAGACAGCAGAGAGTATATAATAAATCGGCTATGTCAGAAGACATAGCCGATTTATTATATACTCGTCAAACGAGCTACAGTCGCCGGGATATGGACTGCATAAGTCCATTAAGCATTTTATCAATCTCTTCTAATTCATTAAGTATGGGAGTCATCTCTGGCTCAAGTACATATTCAAGATCTACGCATAACAGCAATTGCGTATGAAGCTCTGCCAAAGAACCTCTTGAAATTGAAAGGAAATGAAGGAATTCCTTATCAGACCCTCGACGCTGTCCTTCCGCTATGTTGGAAGGTACGGATATAGAAGATCTTCTGATTTGATCAGCGAGAGCGAATCTCTCTTCTATAGGAAGCAACCGCACGATTTTATAGATATCCTTGCAGATAGCCATAGAATGCTGCCATACCCTCAGATTCTTAAAATCACTGCATTTCATATTTATTGCGTTGGACGTTTTACGTTGGACGCATTCGTAAAACGTAAAACGTCCAACGTAAAACGTAAATCAATATTTGTGCTGGATCTGATGGAAGACCGGCTGCATCGAGAAGATGAAACTGTATTCCCCGTAGGGAAGCATGTACTCACTACGGGGAACGGCACCCCAGCTGTTGACGCACCCGAGTCCCATCTGCGCCTTGTCAATGCAGATGTTGGTGAAGTCCGCCTTCTTCACGAGTGGACCATGGCTGTGAGGCTTGCGGTCCTTGTTGGGATAGTCGTCAAGACTGTCGATACTGTAGTTAAGGGCAGATATGGAGAAGGGATCTATGCTCCGGAACTCCAGTCCGTTGCCGGCAGCGTTCAGCTGCTTCCAATAGCGGACGTCGGTCTTTGTACCTGTCTCCTGCGGACGGATGTAGGGATAGAACTGATCGGAAACCTTCTGACTGTATACACCAAGGAATGTGGAATGGTTGCGGTCGGAATAGTTCTCGACCGGACCTCTGCCGTAATATTCGATGGCGTCGAAATCCACCGGCATCTGCATCTGCATTCCGAAGCGGAAGAGGTTGCTGCCTTCGGCACCTTCTGCGGGCTTGAAACTTTCAGTGACCACTATCTCACCGTCCGGAGCAATGGCATAACATAATGCCAAGGATCCTTTTACACCCGGCATATCATATTTTGCATCCACAATGACAATACCATCCTTTTCATGATGCTCAAGAGATGTGAGCTTCATCTCCGGCTTGCGCCAGGCCTCATATCTACGCTGCAGTCCGGCACCAAAATCATTATCAGTCGGAGCACGCCAGAAATTGGGAGTCAGCTGACCACCCTCCGCAATCATCTTCATTCCGTCGACATCATATCTTGTCATAAAACCGGAATGACGGTTGAATTCAATACGGAAATTCTCACCCTTTATCTTCAGGAAATTGACGTGATTGCTGATCACCTTCGGAACTGCCAACCGAGTGTTCTTACCACCTGCACTTGAAGTGGCAAGCGACTGAGAAGATTCCGGCAGGAATACTTCAAGCTGATCGCGGGCTACCGGGTAGCCTGCGGGGAGCAGACCGTCGGTCTCCTTGAGGGTATAGTCCACATTGAGGAGCCATTCGCCATTGCCGGAGATATCGCCGTAAGGAATTGTGATCTGCTCTGTCGCGCCCGGCGCCACGTTAAGCTCTGAGATTGTACCTTTGCGTACTGGCTTGCCATCGTGAAGAAGCGTCCAGTCAAGATTTAGATCGGAAAGGTCGCGGAAGAAGTTCTCGTTGTAGACATTCACTTTGCCGCTCTTGATATCGGCGGGAGTGGTCCAGACGTTCTGATAGAAATAGCGTACTTCGTCGGCATGTGGGTTGGGCACACGGTCAGGACTTACCACACCGTTGATGCAGAAGTTGTTGTCGCTTGCGTCATAATCATTGAAGTCACCGCCATATGCGAAGTATTCCACTCCGTTTTCATCCTTCATGCGTATGCCCTGGTCGACAAAGTCCCAGATAAATCCACCCTGCAGACTCGGATACTTGCGGATGAGATCCCAATATTCCTTGAATCCACCCATCGAGTTGCCCATAGCATGGGCGTATTCACACTGGATGAGAGGCTTAGGGCTGTTAGGGTTCTTGCCCCATGCCTCCATACCTTCGTAGCCGTAATACATCGGACAGAAGATGTCAGACTTACGGTCATGTCCCGCCTGCTCATACTGTGTGGCGCGAGAGGGATCGAACGCCTTCACCCAGTCGTAGGCATCCTCGAAGTTGGGACCATAGCCTGCTTCATTGCCGAGACTCCAGAATATGACCGAAGGATGGTTGAAATTACGGATCACATTACGCTGATTACGCTCCTGATGAGCCTTGTGGTAAGCAGGATTCTTTGCAAGAGTCTTATCACCGTATCCCATTCCGTGGCTCTCCACATTTGCCTCTGCCACCACATAGAGTCCATATCTGTCGCACAGCTCATACCATAGTTCGTCGTCGGGATAATGACATGTGCGCACGGCATTCATGTTCAGCTTCTTCATGAGCTGCACATCCTCAAGCATACGCTCCGGACTCACCACATATCCTCCGTCGGGATCAAGTTCATGGCGGTCGGCACCCTTGAAGAGTACGGGCTTGCCGTTGACAAGAATCTGATTTCCCTGAAGTTCTATCTTACGGAAACCGACATTGACGGGCACCACCTCGTCATTGCCGTCCATTGTGGCGGTCAGGGTATAGAGGTACGGAGTCTCTGCTGTCCACTTGTTGGGGTTTGCCACCTGCATTGATGTCTTGCCTGACCTGGTGGCGTTGCCGGTTGCCACAATATTGCCTCCGGCATCGGTCAGTGTTAGTGTGACCGGCTTATTGGCGGTCAAAGTCAAGTCGATCTCAAGTAGACCATCGGTATAATTATTGATGAGATCGGGAGTGACCCGGATGTCAGCGATGCGGTTCTTGTCGCGGGCGAATAGATAGCAGTCGCGTCCCACGCCTGAAAGGCGCCAGAAATCCTGATCTTCAAGATAGGAGCCGTCACACCAACGGAATACCTGGAAACATATCAGGTTTTCCTTCCCCGGATTAAGGTAGGGAGTAAGATCAAACTCTGCCTCCAGTTTACTGTCTTCGCTGTAACCTACATATTTGCCGTTGACCCATAGATAGATGTTGGAGGTCACAGAACCGAAATGGGCAAAAATCTCCTTTCCTTTCCAAGATGCCGGCACGAGAATCTCGCGACGGTATGTGCCGACATGATTTTCCTGCTCCGGCACGTTGGGGGGATCGTTGCGGAAGAAACGGTCCCATGCGTAGGGCATGTTGGTGTAGAGAGGGTCGGCGTATCCGTTGAGCTCCCAGCAGCCCGGCACCTTTATGGTGTCCCACCCTTTGTCGTTGAAGTCCTTTTTCCAGAA
>JAIDQZ010000043.1 GCA_029062005.1 Muribaculaceae bacterium
AAGGTTAGGTATAATCTTAATCCAAAGTTTGAAATAAAATGGAATAAGATTTCTCCAGCTCGTGTTGATTTCTATCTCGCGCTAGTGGACTTCTTTTTCGATAATCCGGATTTGCATTTCAGAGCGTTCATAATTCCCAATAAAGGGGAACTCAGGCATGAGGATTTCGGTCAGACACATGACGAGTTTTACTACAAATGTTACTTCAGGCTACTGAAAACTCTTCTGGAGCCGGGAGCTTCTTATAACATATATCTTGACATAAAGGATACCCAAGGTGAGGAAAAAGTGCGTAAGTTGCACGAATATCTATGTAATAGCCGTTATGATTTTGACCGCGAGATGATAAAACGGGTACAGCAAGTGCGTTCGCATGAGCTTGAATTGGTGGCTCTCGCCGATCTGTTTATCGGTGCGCTTTCGTATGTTCACCGCGGACTTCACGAGAGTTCTGCAAAGATGGCTGTTATTGATAGGATTCGTCAGCGATCCGGCTATCAACTGTTACGTAGCACACTTTATCGCGAGAATAAGTTTAATCTGTTCGTTTGGCATCAGGTATGATAGATAAAGATTTGTTGCCGTATAAGATATGCCTTGAAGATTACGGAGGAAACTACAGGGCATATATTGATGCAGTCTATGAAGTTTTTGAGAAGGATTTTATTAGACATAAAACGACATTTGGGTCTCATAAACTTAACCTGAAATATCATCCGGCATTTCAAGAACGGGCTTATACCTTCTATCACATGACCCACAAAGGTGAAATTGAATCTGAACGGGAACCGGATTTACGCCGATGTGAGTGTATGCCATGGGCACGACCTACGATTGAAAATGTTGATGAATGGCACCTGAAATTCTGGAGACAATCACGTCAACGGTCGAGCAATCGCGTATGTATTGCCCTTGAAACCGGTGAGGAAACTTACTTTGTTATTCTTGAAGTCAGGGAAACATACGTTCTGCTTTGGACGGCATTTCTATCAGAATTTCGACACCAATCACAAAAGAAACTCAAGGAGTTTGAGGCGTGGAAACAAGGAGAAGGCATTGACATCAATACTCCCGACGAGCTTATTGCAATGATTCAGGAGTCCATTAAAAAAGCAAGAGGCTAACCTTAACAGCCGCCTCCGTAACTCCTTCAACTGCGTGGTTGATGAGCTGATTTTATGGTGCAAAGTTACTAATTTTACGTGAATCTAACAAATTTATCTCAGTATTTGTTTCGTGAAAATCTTTATTCCGAGCGTAATCTGCTTATTTTTTCTGTAGAGTCGCAATCTATTTCGGACTGTTCAGTTGCCTTTTGATGTTCTATCTAGTAGTATCAGGTGCATAAACAGCCCGACAAAAAGTTAAAAAAATTGCGTTGTTTATGGTTGTCTGATACAAGATCCGGACGGCGCAGCTCTTCTAAATGGCTTTTGGAATAGTATGCGACACCATTCTCCTTTTTCGATGGTATGGTGTGACGATAAGCGTATGCCCTTATTGCCGATGCTTTCATTCCAAATTGTTGCTCGACCTCGGCAGTCGTAAGCCACTCGGTAATGTGTGATGTGTCGACTGCGATGCCAAAGTGGGCATCGACATCAGGTCTGTTAAAATAGATTCGTCCGGCGATTTTGCAGGTACGTATACGGTAACGCTTGGTGCAGGTATACAGCCAGCCCTGACCGATCTTGAATTTCGACATTACTTCTTCGGAGGTATAATGCTCCATAGGCGCGTTGTCGGTCGATGTCTCCTTACGTGGCTTGGATGTGTTCTTGGACGGTCGTGCCACCGGCACTACGCGCTCGTATGGGCATTGCGCCAAAAGAGACTCTATATCGGCCCGACGAATGAGCGACATACGGGCGCTTAACCTTGATGCCCTGAGCCGGCCCTGGGCAACGAGCTTATAAACGTACTGCCGGGTACACCCCATAAGTAGGGCTGCCTTTGAAAAAGAAAGGTATTCCTGATTTTGAAGGTCTATAAGCGGTTCGACCGCATTGATGAAATCGTTGCGACGCTTTTTGCGCCTTCCGCGTGTAAACCGAAGTCAACCGTTGACAACCCATGTCAACTACTTGCACGAAATCACGATTCCAAAACCTCATTTACCGCTGCTGACAACAGTTGTAAACCATCGTAAACCGATGTAAACTGACCCCATAAAATGACGAAAGCGGAAAGCCTCAGCTTCTCCGCGGTAGAAATACGTCACAAAAATATGCCTAAAAACGGCTACTTCCAAATACTACCCACCAAAGTGTTAAATTCCATAATCCCCTGCAAATCACGCCTATTCTACTCGTTATTCCTAATTATTCCCTGTCTTTCCCTTCCCTCTAGATACAGTTGTAGAAAGTATCCTTACCGATTGAATTGACGGAATTTGGTATATTTACCGAGGTCAGGCTGCTGCATCTTTCGAAAATATAGTCACCTATTGACGTGACTGCGTTCGGTATATTTATTGAAGTCAAGCTGTAACATCTGCAGAAAGCTCTTTCGCCGATTCGGTGCTCCCTGAATGTACATACCTCCTCCGTGAATCCTATTTGGCATTATGCCGGAAATTCCCTAATTTTGCAATAGATTATGCGTAAGATTTTTTACTTCATATTGGCTTTATCGTTTATGGCGGGATGTTCGTCACGTACCGTCGAGGAGTCATTTGCCGGCAAAGTTGATCCGTTGATCGGCTCCGGCGGTCACGGTCATGTGTTTGTAGGGGCGAGCGTCCCTTTCGGGATGGTGCAGGTAGGTCCCACCGGAGTCCCTCAGGGTTGGGACTGGTGTTCCGGATATCATCGTAGCGATTCTACAGTTATCGGTTTTTCTCACACACATCTTTCCGGCACCGGATGCGGCGACCTCCTCGATATAACCGTAATGCCCGTCGTAGGTACAGACCTCACATATGCGCGAGGTTCCGTCGACTCTATAGGATCGGGACTTTGGTCATATGCCGACCGAAATCATGAGACAGTCCGTCCCGGATATTACTCTGTTCCCCTTACCCGCTATGGGATTCTCGCTGAGATGACATCAACGTCTCGTGTAGGATTTCATCGCTATACCTTCCCAGACTCCTGTGGAGCGGCTGTTGTCTTTGACCTTCGCGACGGAGGGAATTGGGATCGTCCTGTAGATATACACATGGAGCCTGTCGGCGACTCTCGCATTCAGGGCTGGAGACATTCCACCGGTTGGGCTGACGACCAGAAAGTGTATTTCGTTGCGGATTTTTCCTGTCCGTTCAGTAAATTTGAGATCAAGGATGAGGATGGATTGTTCGGGCGTGCTGACTTCGGAACGCTCTCATCCTCTCCGTTGCTCGTTAAGGTCGCGCTTTCTGCTGTCTCGGTTGAGGGAGCAGCTGCCAACATGGCGGCGGAACTGCCCGGGTGGGATTTCGACGGGACTGTCATGGCTGCCGACCGTGCGTGGAATGATCAGCTAAGGCGTATCCGTATCTATGGAGCTTCGCCGGAAGAGGAAAAGATATTCTACACGGCTTTATTCCACACGATGATAGCTCCGTCGGAATTCAGTGATGCAGGAGCCTCATATCCGGAATATACCACTTTCTCGCTGTGGGACACGTACCGCGCTGCCATGCCACTTCTCAGCATCACGCAGCCCGGCAGGTATGCAGATATGATCAATACTATGATTCAGATATGCCACCGGCAGGGACGCCTTCCCGTGTGGCATCTCTGGGGATGTGAGACCGACTGTATGGTTGGTAATCCGGCGATCCCTGTGGTTGCCGACGCTATTGTGAAAGGAATCCCGGGCATAGACAGGGAGAGTGCCTACAAAGCCCTTCTCACTACTGCCATGGATACCACAAGGGGCAACGGACTTCGGCAGAAATACGGCTATATTCCCTTTGATCTTCATGCGGAATCGGTGGCTTACGACATGGAATATGCACTTGCCGACGGCGCTGTGGCTCAGGCAGCCCTGGCGATGGGGGACTCGGCGTCATACCGATATTTTTCCGCCCGTAGCCGTTCCTACAGGTATTACTTCGACCCTTCTACGGGCCTTGTACGTGGCAAAGACAGTCACGGTTGTTTCCGTAACCCGTTCCGACCGTTCGATGCTTCCCACCGAGCCAACGACTATTGTGAGGGTACGGCATGGCAATACACATGGCTTGTGCCGCACGACATCGAGGGTCTTCGTGACTGTTTCGGCTCCAATACTGAAATGCTGGCTAAACTTGACTCCCTCTTCACTGTCGAAAGTCCGCTTGAAGGCGACGATATCTCGCCCGATGTCTCCGGACTTATAGGGCAGTATGCCCACGGCAACGAGCCCGGTCATCATACTGCGTATATCTACACCATGCTTGGATATCCCGATAAGACGGCAGAGAAGGTAAGGGAAATACTTACCACGATGTATTCTTCCGCTCCTGACGGTATTTGCGGCAACGAGGATGTAGGTCAGATGTCGGCATGGTATGTTCTTTCAGCAATGGGACTCTATGAAGTGGAGCCGGGGAGCGGTCTCTATTGGTTTGGATACCCTCTTTTCCGAAAGACTGAGCTGGATGTTCCAGGTGGCACTTTCAGGATCATATCTGAAGGAGGATCGGCAGCCGCTCCCTTGCACCTCGTCAAAGTTACCCTCGACGGAAAGGAACTCAAGGAAAGATACGTGCGATATGCCGACATAATGCGTGGCGGAGAATTGAAGTTTGAATGGCAAACCCTGCCTTCCGGGCGTGAAAAACGATTTGGTCGTCTCCCGAAAAATCCGTAATTTTGCATTATGGAAAAGAGCCGGCAGAACATCGTCTTGGAGCAGCGCCTCTCCCAGCGCCTCACTCAGCAGCAGCTTCGCTTTGTGAAGATGCTTGAGATGTCTGCCCCCGAACTCGACGATGAAGTGGAGCGTGAGATGGAGGCAAACCCGGCTCTCGAAGCAGTGGATGCCGATACATATCGCGAATCCGAGCCCTCAATTTCCCCTGTTCAGACAGAGTGGAACTCCACAAGGCATTCCGGCTCATCAGCCGACTATGCTGAAATTCCCATAGCCGATTCGGCTCCTTCACTCTATGACTCCCTGCTGATTCAGCTCGGTCAACTTCATCTTGATCCGGATGTCCTTACTGCCGCACGCTTCATCGTGGGAAATCTCGATTCAAACGGTCGCCTCCAGCGCGATCCCGCATTTCTCGTCAACGATCTCGCTTTTTCCGAAGGCATCGATCTTCCGCAGTCTGTCATGGACAAGGCATTCGGAATAGTGCGCACACTTGAGCCGCACGGTGTGGGAGCCATATCCCTCGCTGACTGTCTTTCTATCCAGCTTGAATATCTCCCTCCTTCGCAGACCCGCGACGATGCGCTCCGCATACTCAACGAGCAGTATGAGGCGTTCTCTATGCTGCATACTCATCTTCTCGTCTCCCGCCTGAAGATCTCGCAGGAAAGGGTCACTGAGGCAATCGATCTCATCCGTACCCTTAATCCGAAACCGGGCGCATCGGTAGAGTCCGCCCCGGCAGGCATCAACACAATCATTCCGGATGTGATCATCGACACTTCCGGCAGTGAGCCTGTCATAACGCTCAACAACCGCATCCCCGAACTCCGTATCAGCGAGGCATTCTCGCAAGCTGAGACAGATATGAAAAAACGGGCTGAAAAATTGAAAGACAACACCGATCGTGAGTTTATCCTTAACAGATATAACGATGCCCGTGATTTCATCCGCTCCCTGCAGCTCAGGCAGCAGGCTATGATGTCGGTGGTGACGGCTATCGTAAAGTTGCAACGCGAGTATTTCGACACTGAAGACGTATATCGTCTTCGTCCCATGATGATCAAGGACATCGAGAAGCTTACCGGGCAGGATGCCTCGGTCATTTCCCGCTGCACGGCTAATAAATACGTAGCGCTTCCGTGGGGTATCCTGCCGCTGCGGTTCTTCTTCAGTGACACTGTGGGTGACAATGCCGGCGAGGAGGAAACCGATGCCCTCACCAACCGCAAGATAGAGGCTGAGATTCGCCGTGTGGTGGATGCGGAAGACAAAAAGCATCCTTTGAGCGATGAAAAAATAACTCAGACCCTCCTTTCGGAAGGTCTGAATATAAGCCGTCGCACTGTAGCCAAGTACCGCGACCGTCTTGGTATTGCACCGGCCCGTCTTCGCAAGAAGATATAAGACGGGGTCATGCAATTGGTGTGGCTCCCGGATGTTTCAGTGCTTTGATGCGCGAAGGCATCACATAGAAACGTTGCACCATGAATGCCAATATCGAATATCCTGCCGCCTGGATCCAGAGGGCAATATAGTCGCCGCTCACCTGTGCAAGACTTGCGCCGTTGGTATTCATCCTTATGAATCCTTCCACTCCGAATGTGGCGGGCACAAGATCCGACAGAGTATGCCAGAAGGGTCCCATAGCATATCTCGGCCATGTCAGTCCCGACAGGAAGAGGAACGCAACGGAAGTGACGACCCATATCACGAACACCGACTCGCGTTCGCGGCAGAATGCCTGGAAACAGAATCCCAATGCTATGGAGGCTATCACCATCGGCAGGATGAATATCTGGATTTCAAAAGGATTGCCTGCCATTGGGAATCTGAACATCATCGGCACATAATGCAGCATATATACGCAGGCTACGATTATGACTGTCAGATAGGCAAGTCCGGCTCCCGACATCTCCTTTATAGTGCCGAGTCCTGTGGCTTTGTCGATATCTGTATAAAGCCATGGTTTCTCACGTTTTGCTCCGCCGGTCATTCCGATAGCGAGGATAAGGCATTGCTGGAGAATCAGGACAAGCACTCCCGGCATGATGAATGAGTCAAACCCCGATTCCAGGTTGCCCATAGCTATATTCTCTACTCCAAGCGGGTCCCCCGACACAAGGGTTTCGGCGAGAGGAGCGCTCTCGCTGATCTTTTCTGTCAGTATCTCGCTTCCCATGGCTTGAGCCACATTGGTGGTGGCGACAAGAAATCCGCGATAGCGCAGCAGAAGGCTCATCTCAGAATAGAGCACCGCAGGGGAAGACTCGCCGCGCCCCACTTTCTTTTCGAATCCCTCCGGAATCTCAAGGATCCCGTAGCAGTGATGGCTGTCCATCGCCTTTTTCCCTTCCCCAAGGTCAGCTGCGTAGCCGATGATCCTGACCTCCTGAGTGGCATCAAGATTCCTGACAAGCTCTCTCGAAAGGGAAGACCGGTCGTGGTCCACCACCACCATTCTCACATCTCTCACCTGCTCCGGATTATAGATCAGCGAGTAGATGATAGGGTAGGCGAGAGGCAGAAACGCCAGGAAGAGGATGATGCCTATGTCGTGGGTCATCAGCTTCAGCTCCTTTATATATGATTTAATAAATATTCCCATCGTAATTCAAACTTTCGATTGAGAAAGATTCTCAGTTATCAATTCTCAATTCTCAATTCTAAATTAAAAATCAAGGTATATACACCGGCTTCTCAAAGTTCTTCTTGATGTTCCACATCATCGTGAAAGGCAAGAGCATATACGCGATATATGCCACATACCACCAGCGTGAATACCATATGTCGATACCGTTAAGTGCCTGATCGATATAGATGAGGAAATTATAGCGTATCGGCATCAGCCAGCTGAATATCGCTATCGCTCCATACATGCTTTCCACCGGGAATGAGAATGCCGCAAGCGAGAATGAGAGGATGCCTAAAAGCGAGCATACCGACAGACTGAATCTCAGGTTGGGAAGCACACCGAAGAAAAATACCGCCATGCACTGGCAAGCCACTACATACATAAGTTCCGAAATGGTAAACCACCACCAGCTTCCGTGCATCGGATATCCTTGCCAGAAGTAAAGCCACGATTGCATGAAGAGTATCATGACCCACCATCCTATGGTCTGAGGCAGAATCTTCGCTACGAGCGCCTTGCATACGTTGCCCCCCGCAAGCTGCATTAGCTTCGGCGACGTGCCGTATTTTATTTCCTCTCCCAGCGAGAAGCACACCATGAGCATGATCATAAGCTGGAACACACACGGCACGAAAGAGTTGCACAGATAGATCGCATAGTTGAGTCCCGGATTGCCGAGTCCCCTGCTCACTATGTTCACAGGCTGCATCATCGGCACCACCTCGTCTTGGGAAAGTCCTGCTGTCTCGGCTACGTTAAGCATGATGCCCGCCTTAGACATCAATGCCGTTGTCTTGAACGATTTGAACAGCAGTGATGCGGGTACGAAATACGTCATGTTGGTGTAGAACGTTATTGTAGGTCCTTTCCCGGAAAGCAGGTCTTGTTCGAAGTTTTCAGGAATCATGAAAAATCCGAATATCTTTCCTTCCTGCATCTTGTGGCGCGCTTCCGTATAGGAATTGCTTTGATCCACCAGGTCCACCATTTGCAGTGACCCAAGGTTCTGGGTGATTTCCCTGGAAAGGGCGGTTCCGTCCTTGTCTACGATGGCTGCGGGCACCTTGTCAGGCAGCCCGGATTCCATCATATTGGTGAGCATCAGCATCAGGAAGAGGGGCAGCACAAACATGGCGACCCAATAGATCGGACGCCCGGTCAGCTGTATGACCGACCTTTTGAATATTTGCTTGAATCCACTCATCGTTGTCTTGTTTATATTGGTCCGGTAGTTTATGTGGTTTAAGATGTTATGGATTTCGCCATATGTAAAATCCTAAACTCATTAAACTCACTAAACCTTTTAAACTATTTTTCAACTCCCAGATATACCACGCTCATGCCCGGGCGGAAATTCTCGATTTTCTTTTGAGGTCTTGCCTTGATCTGGAATGTACGGGCGTCATAGTCGCCTGTTGACTTGGTTGCCTGCCAGTTGGCATATGTGCCAAGGTCGCGGATATAGAACACTGTCATCACTTCCTCCTTGTCAAGAGCAGGTATTTTCACGCGGATCTTGCTTCCTTCCGTGATATCCTTCAGCAGAGTCTCACGCACATTGAACACAGCATGGTCATCGTCTTTCTGAAGGTTCATGATCGGAGCGCCTGTGGCTACAAGCTCGCTGACATTCGGATAGACCACAGTGATGACTCCGTCGGCAGGAGCCAGAAGATATTGGTCTTCAAGTAAGGCGTCGACTTCGCTTACGCCTCCTTGTGCAACCTTTACCATTGATTCGGCTGCCTCCTTGTCTTCAATCTGTGGACCGGCAACGGCAAGTTCATACTGGCTGCGTGCTGCCGCCTCTCCGGCTTTTGCCGCCTCATAGGCTGCTTTTGCCTCGTCGCGTTTCTGTTCGCTCACAACTCCTTTATTAAACAGGTTTTCCATCCTGTCGTATGTTTTCTTTGCTATGCCGGTGGCTGCCGCTGCCTGGTTCATTACGTCGCGCGCAGAGTTGACTATCTGCTTGCGGGTGCCTGCATCAACCTTGCGGTTGGTTGCTTTCGATGCATTTTCCATTGCCTCTGCCTGTGCGAGGCGTGCCTCTATGAGCGATGAATGTATATGCACCAGAGTATCGCCCGCTTTCACACGTTGACCCTCCTCCACATATAGTTTTGTCACCCTGCCGGGTAGCTTTCCGGAAATTCTCACCTCGGTAGATTCTCCCATGCCCTGAATGGTGTCCGGAGCCGGCTTTATGAAGATGAATCCTACCACAGCCATCGCAGCCACTATAAGAAGAACAATGACAATTGTGAATATTAATGATTTTTCTTTTGCGCTCACCTCAGTTGCATCGGGAGCAGGAGTGTAATTGGTATGCTGTTCCATGGCTTTTATAATTTCATTTATAGTTTGTCAGTAATAAATTTTCAGTCTCATCCCCACCCCAATTAATAATTAAACTAATTATAAATTGATAATTTCTCATTAGTCATTAATATGTCCTGTCACTTTGCTAAGATAAGTATGACACAGGCGAATGCCGATCTGAGCGTCGATCACTTCCGACTTTGCTTTCAGCCATGCTGTCTGGGCTGCAAGCACATCGTCAGTGGTGAGCACTCCTTCCTTGAATGCATATTGGGCATTCTGCAGATTTTCCTCAGCGCTCTTCATATTGGTCTTCGTCATGTCGTATGTCTTGAATGCCTCGTTGTAGCTGTATTCCGCCTGGCTTACCTGAAGGCTTACTTTCTCTTCCATGTCCTCCAGCAGAAGTTTCTGGGCTGCTGTCTGTGATTTTGCTGCACGATACTTATTGTAGTTGCCTCCCCAGTGCCATAGCGGCACTGTCAGCATGGCGCCTACAGAGAAACCTCCCCCGAACTTCTTCTCGAATCCGTCGATCACGTTCGGGTTGGAAAATGAATATGCTCCGAATGCCGCGACTTTAGGCAGCATCGCTGAGAGCGAAAGATTTTCCTTACTCTTCATAAGATCGATGCCCTTGCGAAGCACCTCAAGGTCTGATCGGTGTGCATACACATCCTGCATGTTGGTGCTGGGCATCGTCATATCCGCCTCAAGATTCTCCGACGCTTCATCCGATAGGGTCATCTTGGTGCCTACCGGAAGTCCGCATATCTGGGCAAGCGACATGCGGGAGAGTGAAAGCCCGTTTTCGACTTTCGTGAGCATTATGCACGCCTCGTTATATTTAACGTCGACGTTGAGCACGTCTGATCTCGTGGCTACTCCCTCCTCCTTCATGTCTATCACGCTCTGACGGAGTGAATCCACAAGATTCACGAAGCTCTGGGCAAGATTGCGCTTCTCCACTAGTGAGACCACTTGCCAGTATGCTTCATCCACACTCAGGAGTACATCCTGTTCTGCAACGTCCTTCAGAGATCGTGCGATGCTCTGGCCATGCTTTGCTATCTGGTTGAGGGCTCTGATCGATCCGCCTAAGTAGACTGGCTGTGTCAACGTGAAGGCTCCGAAAAAGACATTACGGGTATCATATTTCATCGCTTCCTTGGGTATCACCGCCACCTCGCTTGGAATAGGCTGTCCGTTTGCCGGGTTTGTTACAGGTTTGCCGTCTGGTCCCATAAGGAGATTGTAATTGTAGCTCATCGTTTTCGGATCGAAACTCATGGTCGGCAGCTTCGCGTCTTCCCCGAGTAGGGCTATCTGGTTCTGGTTGTGTACGTATCCTCCCGAGAAGTCTATTCCGGGAAGATAGGCGGCTTTTGCCGCATCACGCAAATACCCTGCACCGCGGATATTTTCCTCTGCAATTCGTATCGCCTTATTATTGTTAAGCGCCAGATGGCGGCAGCTGTCAAGACTGACTGCTGCCTGTGCCATGGATGTTGCCGTGGCGGCTGATGCGAATATCAATAATAGTGTCTTTTTCATACAAGTTGGAATATAGTTTAAAGAATCATTCGCTTTTTTATGATTTTTTTAAGAATTATTGTAATAGTAATACAATCAACTCCGAGAAAAGTTGTGATCCCGCTCACCCAATTCTGAAATCTCAAATCTTAATTAATTTCAAGATTAAATTTGGATTTCAGCGTTTTTTTTTCTAACTTTGCATGATAATTCGGTACGTTGACGTGTCCGTGTCTTCCGGATTTTGATATTCGGAGGTGTTTGTTTTGTATTAATCAACTACTTACAGTATAAATTCAGAATGGCAACATTAGAGAAAATCAGGAGCAAATCAGTCATGCTGATCGTTGTAATCGGCGTGGCGCTTCTCGCTTTCATTGTGGGTGACGCACTCACTAACAGCCGCAACCTTTTCGGCGACAACACTACAGTGGCTAAAATCGGCGGCAAAAAAATCGACTATACCGAATATCAGCGTAAACGTGAAGAACTCAACCGTCAGCTCGAACAGCTCAAGCAGACAAATCCACAGCAGTATGCTAATTTCGACGCTCAGATGCTTGCCCAGATGGCTGTGGAG
Source organism: Muribaculaceae bacterium (assembly GCA_029062005.1). Classification (GTDB taxonomy): domain Bacteria; phylum Bacteroidota; class Bacteroidia; order Bacteroidales; family Muribaculaceae; genus Lepagella. The sequence continues at coordinate 11,853 of JAIDQZ010000043.1, forward strand.
CAGCTCGTCGGAGAGCGCCTTCTCGACGATGCGGTGAAGAATGCCGGTATCGAGTCAAGTCCCGAGCAGCTTCGTTTCTTCGTCCTCGACAATCCTATCAATCGTGAGGATATGAGCAATATCATACAGCAGTTGAATGCTGCCGGATTCAGTGTCCAGACTCCTGCTCAGGCTTATGAGGTGATCTTCAACCCGGGACGCAACGGCATGTCCGAGCAGCAGGCTAAGCCTTTCCAGAATGCTTGGGTCGCTATGGAGGAAGAGACAAAGCAGCTTATCAAACGCCAGAAATATCAGCAGCTTGTTGTCGGCACTGTGAAGGCTAATGATCTTGACAAGAAAGCCCTTTACAATGATTATGTGGCTACAAATAATGTCTCTCTCGCTTTCCGTCCCTACGGCGCTATCGATGAGAAGAAATATCCTGTCAGCGATTCTGAAATCAACTCCGCTTATAATGAGGAAAAATCCTACTTCAAGGTTGCAGAGCCTACAAAGGAGGTTTCCTTTATTGCAATCAATATCGCGGCTTCAGATGCCGACCGTGCAGCTGCAAAGGCTCTTGCTCAGAGCACTCTCAAGGCTCTCAACGACTCTGCCTCTTCCGGACTCCCTGCCAATATCAAAAAGGAAGGTGTGGTCATGACACGCAGCAATGTCCGTACTTCAGATCTTCGCAATGGTCCGGTGAAAAATTTTGTTTCCGAGGCTAAGGCTGGAGATGTGAGCATGGTGACTGAAAATCTTCGCGGTTTTGAGATCGTAAAGATGGGTAAGCGCTCTTATGAGGTGGATTCCATTCAGATCAATATTGTTCAGGTTGCCGGAGGCGAGCTTGCCGGAAAAGTTGCCGCGCGTCTTAACGCCGGTCTCCCGATCGATAGCATCAATAAGGAATTCTCTTCTGACAGCGTATATTCTCAGAAGGAACAGTGGATTCCGCTTTTTGCCCAGGACGGTCCTACCGGAGCCCTCGCTTCTTCCCAGCTTGACTCTTTGCGTATGGCAGGTGGAAAATATGTGGCAATCATGAATTCTCCCGAAGGTGCTGTGCTTGCAAAGATCGTGAAGCAGAATGCTCCCGTAGAGGTAGTGGAGTTTGAGGAATACAACTATCAGCTCAATCCTTCCGCCAAGACTGTCGACGACGAGATCTCCAAGTTTGAGAAATATCTTGAAAAGAATAATACTGCCGAGCTCTTCTCAAAAAATGCTCCTGAAGCCGGCTACAATGTGCAGACGTTCCAGTTCACTCAGTCCACTCCTGCTGTTCCGCGCATGGCTGGCTACAACCAGTTCTTCCCGGATAGCCGTCAGGTGGTTCGTTGGGCTATGATCGAAGGAAAGCCGGGCGAGGTCAGCCATATCTATGAGTCCAAGGATGCTTCCGCTCCTATGCTTTATGCAGTGGCAGTCGATGCGCAATATGATGAATATGTGCCTGCTTCCAACTCTGATGTAAAGAATTATCTGACCAACAAGGTGCGTCGCCAGAAAGCTGGCAAGGATCTCGTTGCTGAATATCAGAAAGGCGGTAAGGACATAGAAGCCGTTGCAAAGGCTATGGGTGTTGAACCCCGCCAGCTGACTGATTTCCGTTTAGGTCGTGGGATGGGCGTTAGCGATGCCAAGGTTCTCGGTAAGATCGCAGGTTCCAAGGCTGACAAGAAGCTTGTTGTCATTCCCGGTGACGACGGTGTCTATGCATTTGTTGTCAACAGCAATGTAAAGGCTGATATGCCCTACAACGAATCCAACTACGAGCAGCAGTATTATCAGCTCGTAAATCCCAACTTCGACCAGATGCTCCGTGGCGGAGACAAACTCGTCAACAAGAGCTACAAGTTTGAAGGTGGAGAATAATCAGAAATTTTGAATCTTTACAATCCCCGAATATCGAGGGTCATCCCCATCCGGGCGATGACCCTCCTTTTCTTTTTCAAAAAAATATTAGAATTACCAATTCTCAATTAAAATATTCTCAATTAAAAAAATATGTTCCCATCACTAATAGGAATGAATCTTTCTGACCTCGAAGCAGTCGCCAGGCAAGGAGGTATGCCGCGTTTTGTCGCAAAGCAGCTTGCCGACTGGATATACTCTAAGCGGGTGACATCCTTTGAGCAGATGGCAAATATATCCAAGAAAAATCAGGCTTGGCTGGCTGCAAACTATGAAATTGGTCGTAGCAAACCGGTCAAGGCTTCCAGATCGCAGGATGGTACAGTAAAATACCTTTTCGATGTCGGAAATGGCAACCGTGTGGAGTCTGTCATGATCCCTGATAAAGACAGGTCTACTCTCTGCGTCAGCTCTCAGTGCGGCTGTAAGATGAATTGTTATTTTTGCGCCACGGGTAAGCTCGGTTTCAAATCTAATCTGACAGCTGCCGGTATTATGAATCAGATCCTCTCCATGCCAATTCGTCAGAATAAGACAGGTGGCAGCGAACAGGGTGAGCTTACGAATATTGTATTCATGGGTATGGGAGAGCCGCTTGATAATTTCCCTGAAGTCATGAAGGCAATAGAGATCTTGACCGCGCCATGGGGACTTGGCTGGAGTCCAAAACGTATCACTGTCTCTACCGTAGGCAAGCTTCCGCAGCTTAAGGATCTGCTTGAGAAGACAAATGTCCACGTCGCTGTCAGTGTGCATACCGCCGATATTCCTCAGAGAGAATCGATGATGCCGGCTCAAAAGGCGTTCCCCATACAGTCAGTGGTCAAGCTTCTTCAGTCTTACGATTTCTCCGGACAGCGGAGGCTCTCCTTTGAATATATCATGTGGCGTGGTGTCAACGATGATGTTGCCCATGCCAACATGCTTATAAAACTCATAGGAGATCTTGACTGTCGTGTCAACCTCATACGTTTTCATAAGATCCCTGGAGTTGACCTTTTTCCGGCTTCCGACGACCGTATGCAGATGTTTCGCAATATACTCAATGAGCATGGTATCACAGCCACCATACGTGCTTCGCGCGGAGAAGATATCGATGCCGCATGCGGAATGCTTGCTGCAAAGAAGTGAGATTTAAAATATTCCGTCGATTTGTTTTGTGCTTTGATGATTATTTTATAATTTTGAAAGCAAAACTCATCTCGACCCTACAAAAATACAACAACTACACATCTAAACAATATGCACAACCCTATACGAGTGGGTATTACCCACGGAGATTTCAATGGTATTGGCTATGAGGTCATAATTAAGGCTCTTGACGAAGAGGGAATGACAGAACTGTGTACGCCTGTGATATTTGGAAGTCCTGAAATCCTCAATCAGATCCGTAAGGATCTCGGTACGGATACTTTCAGATTCACTCCTATGCGGAAAGCCTCAGATGCCCAGGCTGGCAGAATTAATGTCGTCGACGTGTGTCCGAGAGGTATGGAGCTGACCCCGGGTCACCCCGCGCCTGAAGCCGGCGAGGCGGCTGTCGCAGCTCTTGAGGCGGCTTGTGACGCTCTTGAGGCTGGAGATATTGATCTGATCGTAACAGCTCCGATCAATAAAAAGACAGTCTACAGTGAAAACTTCCCTTTTCCGGGGCATACGGAATATCTTGCCCGAAGATTGGCTGAAGATAGCACGAAAGCTACTATGATATTGTTTGATGATGATATAAGGGTTGCATTGGTCACCACCCACAAGTCGATTCGTGATGTGCCTGATTCCATTACCAAGGAGGCCGTCGTCAATACTGTCAGGAATCTTGACGCGGCTCTGAGACAGGACTTCCGGATGGATAAGCCCAGGATTGCTGTCCTTTCCCTCAATCCTCATAACGGTGACAATGGTCTGCTTGGTGATGAGGAAATCAAAGAAATTGAACCGGCTGTCGCTGAGTGCGTAAGTGATGGTATTCTTGCTTTCGGTCCCTTTGCCGCCGACGGCTTTTTCGGTACGGGCGAATACTCCAGATATGATGGCATTGTTGCCATGTATCACGATCAGGGACTGGCTCCGTTCAAGGCGCTTGCTAAGGAATATGGCGTTAATTATACCGCGGGGCTCAAGTACGTCAGGACAAGTCCTGATCATGGCACCGGATACAACATCGCGGGAAAGAACCAGGCGGATCCTACTTCCATGCGACAGGCTATCTACCAAGGCATCGACCTTGCACGCAACCGCGAGAAATACCGTGAACTGACAGCCAATCCGTTGCAGTTGGTCAAGCAGGAGTCGCGCAGGAAATCAAACGATGATTAATTTCAACGAACGCTTAATTCTATATGGCTATGTCAAAATCTATTGTTTCCGCAGCTCTGATAGCAGTAGCTATAGTGATACTGGGGATTTCATTGAAAGCGGGAATCGACAACATTGCTTTCCGTGACCGTGAAGTCACTGTCAAGGGTCTTGCCGAGCGTGAGGTTCCCGCTGATCTTGTCACGTGGCCCATATCTTACTCTGTGGCAGGCAATGATCTCGCTTCCCTCTATAATCAGGTAAGCAGCAATAATGAGATCATTATAAAGTTTCTTACCTCCAATGGAATAGGACGTGATGAAATCTCTATCAATCCGCCGGACACTTACAATGCGGAGTCAAACCAATATAGGTCTAATACGTTCAACTACAATTTTTCCATCAGCAGTACTTTGACTGTGACGACAAAAAAAGTAGATAAGGTGCGAGAATTGCTCAACCGCCAGTCGGAGCTTCTGAAGGAAGGTATTGCTTTTTCCAACTCTTATATCAACTATCAGTTTACCGGTCTTAATTCCATTAAACCGGAAATGATTGGTGAGGCTACCAAGGCTGCCCGTGATGCGGCTGCTCGGTTTGCCGCCGACAGCGAAAGCCGGGTCGGAAAGATAAAGAATGCCCATCAGGGGCAGTTTTCTATCGACGATTCCGATTCAAGCACCCCTTATATCAAGAAAGTCCGCGTAGTCACCACCATAGTTTATTATCTTGAAGACTGATCCGGACCACTATATTATCACACATTAGTTAACAATTGATTCCCATGCTTGTAATCCCTCATAAATACAACCTGAAGCTTCTCCCCGAAACCACCGAGGTGGCTATTCAGCACATTAAGGATTCTTTCCAGAAAGAACTTGCGAAAGCACTTAATCTCCGTAGGGTGACCGCTCCGCTTTTCGTATTGTCAGGTACCGGAATCAACGATGATCTCAACGGAGTGGAGCATCCTGTCAGCTTCGCAATCGACGCTATTGGTGGAAGGAGGGCAGAGGTGGTTCATTCACTTGCAAAGTGGAAACGCATGAAACTCGGGGCCTACGACATAGCTCCGGGCTATGGACTCTACACCGATATGAATGCCATACGCACGTTCGAAGAGCTTGACAATCTGCATTCCTTATATGTCGATCAGTGGGATTGGGAGAAGTCGATACGAAAGGAAGACCGGAATCTCGGTTTCCTGAAAGACACAGTGTGTAAGATATATTCGGCTGTGAAGAAAGTTGAGGCTCAGATATATGAACGTTTCCCGCACATCACGCCTTGGCTTCCCGCGGAAGTCACCTTCATACACTCCCAGGAACTCCTCGACAGATATCCCGGGCTTACACCGAAGGAGCGGGAGAATGAGGCTGCAAAGGAATATGGCGCTGTCTTTATTATCGGTATCGGTGCTCCGCTATCCGATGGCAAGCCCCACGATGGCAGGGCTCCGGACTATGATGACTGGATCTCGCCAAACGAGGACGGCTACAGGGGGCTTAACGGCGACCTTATTCTGTGGAATCCGATTCTTGAAAGTGGGTTTGAGCTTTCTTCGATGGGAATAAGGGTCAGTCCCGAATCCCTGCATGAGCAATTAAGGGAAAGCGGTTGTGAGGAACGTGAAAAATTCGGTTTCCATCGATCTCTTCTCAATGGAGAACTGCCCTATTCGATAGGGGGAGGAATTGGACAAAGCCGACTTTGCATGTATCTTCTTCAGAAGGCTCACATAGGAGAAGTCCAGGCATCCATATGGCCTGAATCCCAGATTAAGGCATGTGAGGAAGCCGGTATCCGACTCCTCTGATATTCACCATATGATAGGACTTTTCCCATGCGCCTGCAGATAGGCATTCGCTTGTGAGAAATGGCGGCATCCGAAAAATCCCCGTGAAGCCGAAAGAGGAGAGGGGTGGGGTGCTGTCAGCACAAGGTGGCGCGTTCTGTCTATCATGCTGCCTTTCCGGATAGCGTCAGCTCCCCAAAGCATAAACACCACATTCTCGCCATGCTCGTTGACAGCGCGTACGGCGGCATCTGTAAATTCACTCCAGCCAAGATTCGCATGAGATCTCGGCTGATGTTGTCTTACGGTAAGGGTAGCGTTTAGCAGAAGCACCCCTTGGCGTGCCCAGCGGGTTAGGTCTCCGTCTGCAGGTATGGATGCCCCGGTGTCAGAATTGATTTCCTTGAAGATATTTCGTAAGGATGGCGGTATGTCTATTCCCGGATTCACGGAGAAAGCGAGACCGTTTGCCTGTCCCGGTCCGTGATAGGGATCCTGACCTATTATCACCACCTTGGTTTCTGAAAACGGTGAATTGTCAAACGCCGAAAAAATCTTACCCGCCGGTGGATACACAGTCACACGGGGATCAGCATACTCCATGCGTACGGCATTGGTAAGCATCCCGAAATATGGCTTGTCAAATTCCGCGCATAATTCCCGTTTCCATCCCTCTTCAATTCTTACATTCATATATATCTATATCCAAATTTTTCCTCTTCGCTATATCATTCATCGCTATGCTGAGGTCGAAGTCTGAAGTCAGTAACTGCTCACCCTCATATTATCACAACAATAATTTTACATCTTTTTATCAGAAAATTATTTTGACGATTCCAGTGAAAGTGTTAAATTTGCACAAATATTTAACAATATTTAAAAAATATGGCTAAATACCTGTATTGGGTACTTCTTGTACTCATGTTCGTACCTTTCAGACTTTTGTTTGGAATCAGTGTGATTTCTGCGCCGGTAGCCCTTTTCATTGGTCTCGTTTTTGCACTGTGCTTCGGCATCCCATATCCGAAATTCAATAAGAAACTGTCTAAATATCTCCTGCAGGCATCAGTGGTGGGACTCGGTTTCGGAATGAACCTCGAGAAATCCCTCCAGAGCGGTGCCGAAGGCATGATATTCACAGTTGTTTCCGTAATAGTGGTGATGGTTGCCGGTGTGTTGCTTGGCAGATACATGCGGATAGACTCCAAGATATCCTACCTCATATCTTCCGGCACCGCCATTTGTGGTGGAAGTGCCATTGCGGCTGTCGGTGGAGTGCTCAATGCAAGGGAAAATGAAATGGCTGTATCGCTCGGTGTCATTTTCATTCTCAATGCCATAGCGCTATTCATATTTCCTCCTATGGGGCATGCACTTGGCTTGACACAGCAGCAGTTCGGCACTTGGGCTGCCATTGCTATTCATGACACAAGCTCTGTGGTTGGTGCCGGTGCCATATACGGTAACGAGGCTTGTGACCTGGCGACACTCATCAAATGCACCCGTGCCCTCTGGATTATTCCGCTCGCTTTCTTCACAATGTGGTTTGTGGCGAGAGATTCCTCCCTATCCTCAGCCGAAGAAGGGAAAAAAGGAAAAGTCTCGATTCCATGGTTTATTTTCCTCTTCGTTCTCGCCATGATATTCAATACATATGTAGGCACCGATACGCTACGTCCGGTATATGATGTGCTCGTAGTGATCGCGAAGCAATGTCTTATCGCCGTACTATTTGCAATTGGAGCAGGATTGAGCATAAAGGTGATAAAGCAAGTTGGTGTAAAGCCGCTTGTGCAGGCTGTTATCCTATGGATAGTCATCGGAGTTGGTTCACTCGCAGCCATACTCTACCTCGGTATCTGAAGAAGAAAGAATCTCATTCAATACACAATTGAAAATAGATCATCAAAATAGGTAATTGATCATTAAAACAGACTACAGTGAACTCTCTGACCCGCACACTTGTACGCAACAGCCATCCTCATTCGCTCATATTAAGTTTAGGGGCGGTTATGGCAGGACTTACTGCATCTGTCATAAGAGGCGGCATCACTTTCTTTCCCGCATTGATGACCCTCATGTTTGCGATTCTTCTGCAAATATCAGGTAATCTTTATCATGGTTTCATCGATCTCCGATTTAGCGTAGGAGATAACATTTCTGGTATGGATGACCGTAATTCGAGGTCTAACATTGCATCCCGTGCTGGTCTGATGAAGATTGTGGCAAATGCAGTTGCCATTCTTGCGCTTACTACCGGTTTGGCTCTTTTTTCGTTTGTCGGATGGTTGGGTGTGGCTTATCTTGCTATAATAATCATCGTCCTCTACATTTATTTTGCGGGTCCGAGACCGATAGTCCGCACTAAATGGTCAATTCTTGTCACATTCATCCTGTTTGGTCCTATAGCTGTCAGTGGAACGGCAATAGTGCAGATACCTGACAGCAACGAATGGCTACCCATAGTGGTTTATTCGGTCATCAATGGTCTTATGGCTGCAAATGCTCACATTGCCATTCAGTATCTACGCTATAAGGAGGATCTTACCAACGGAGTAGAGACCCTTGTCACGTCGAAAGGGGGATTCTTCACAAGGTTTGTCTACCTTGGGAATGCAATAATTGTCTCTGCAATTCTCATTGTTCGACCGTGTGCCGTAGAGTATGTATCTTCATGGGTAGGCGTTGCGGTGGCGGTTGTGCTGCTCATTTCATCTGTATGGGTATTCAGTCATATGCATCGTGATCCGGAAAAAGTCTCGCGTCTCATCCGCTCCATTACATTGGATCAGTATATCCTCCTGATAGTAATCCTCTTGTGCATCAACCTATATGCCTTTGATGACTTCCAGCTAAACTTCATCCGCCTTATCTGATCCCCCCGAAAAATTCAGATCCTCCGATGTGATTCCCAGATTCCAAATCCCCAAAAACTCACAACCCCTCAACTTCATCTTGCGAAAGTCGAGTCAATAATTAAAAATTATCTACTCTCAATTCTGAATTCTAAATTATTTTTAGTAATTTTGCATTATAATTCCGAAAGGAATACAAAAGTGGAAAAATTTGGCTGCTTGCAACCACTGAAAAAAATGCTAAAACTGCTTTGTAATAATTCTGTCCGGATGGGCAGAGAAAGCTGTTGAGGCATTTGGCGCGCAAGCCATATGCTTTTTTTTATCCCGTGACAAAATTATTCATTTATAATTGATCATGGATCATTAATAATTTATCATTAGTTAAAATGAGCTATTTATTTACTTCCGAATCAGTATCTGAAGGTCATCCTGACAAAGTGGCTGATCAGATTTCAGACGCGCTCCTCGACGAGTTCCTGGTTCGCGATCCCAAAAGCCATACCGGCATCGAAACACTCGTCACCACTGGACAGGTTGTGATTGCAGGGGAAGTCTCCTCTGATGCCTATATAGATATCCACTCGGTAGTTCGCAACGTCATCGACCGTATCGGCTACAACAGGGGGGCTTATCGTTTCGACTGCGACAGCTGTGGTATTCTGTCTGCTATCCACGAGCAGAGCCCGGACATAGCTCAGGGCGTTAACCGTGATGTGGAAGAGCATCAGGGTGCCGGCGATCAGGGCATGATGTTCGGATATGCGGTAAATGAAACTGAAAATTATATGCCACTCACTCTCGACCTTGCACATATGTTCATGCGCGAGCTCGCTGATATTCGTAGGGAGGGGAAAGAGATGACATACTATCGCAAAGGAAAACTTGTCACTTATCTGCGGCCGGATGCAAAAAGTCAGGTTACTGTGGAATATGACGACAATGGCAAGCCGTTGCATGTAAATACTATTGTAATCTCCACTCAGCACGATGAGTTTATAGAACCTCTCGAAGACACTCCGGAAGCAAGGAAAGTTGCGGAAAACAAGATGCTGGAGGTTATACGTCGCGATGTGCGCAATGTTCTCATTCCTCGTGTACTGGCTAAACTCCCGGAAAAGACACGGGCGCTTTTCGACGACCGCTATATATTGCATGTCAATCCCACCGGTAAATTTGTTCTTGGCGGTCCTCATGCAGATGCCGGTCTCACGGGCCGAAAGATAATAGTTGACACCTATGGTGGACGCGGTGCTCATGGCGGGGGCGCTTTCTCAGGTAAGGATCCTTCCAAAGTTGACCGTTCGGCTGCTTATGCATGCCGTCATATAGCTAAGAACCTTGTGGCTGCCGGTGTTGCGGATGAAGTGCTCGTCCAGGTGGCTTATGCCATAGGAGAGGCAAGTCCCGTAAGTTTCTGTGTTAATACGTTCGGTCGAGCTAAAGTAAACATGTCTGATGCCCAGATAGCGGATGTAGTCAAGGTTCTCTTCGATATGCGTCCTCTTGCTATAGAGAAACGCTTTGGACTCCGGGAGCCCATTTATTCCGAGACTGCTGCCTACGGTCATATGGGGCGCGAACCACGAAAAGTCAAGAAGACTTTCAAGTCCGGCTATGATGCCGAGCCGATAGAGCGTGAAGTCGAGCTCTTCTCATGGGAAAAGCTCGACTCGGTGCCTGACATACGCAAGGCATTCAATTTCGATGTATGACCCTCCATATGATAAATCACCCCGGGCATTTTTTCAGCCTGGGGTGATTTTCTATCCATGAACTCCACTCAATCCCCAAAGTCAAAAAGTTTTGTCTCCGGCTCCGGGCTTAAGAGAGGAGAAATAGCTGCAATATTGAAGCCTCCAAGTGTAACGACTCCTGACAAGTGAACTCATCTGAGACATGAGGATGTCTGACAAGTTGAACTGCACTCCATAAGTTTTTGTGTTAAACTTTTGGGGTGCAGTTCATATTTTAGCGTTTGATCATCTTCTGGATGCTTCCGTTGCTTAGGCGGATGATGTTGACTCCTTTCGTAGGAGCGGAAATTCTCATGCCGTTTATGTTGTAGATTCCTTCGACTATGTTGTCCTTTTCAGCCGTCTTGACTCCTGTGGTTGAGCCATATTCAACTGCTGCCTTGGCACTGAGACCTCCGAATTCGTTGACTGCCTGCACGAAGTAGCCTTCCGGTGTGTTGGCATCGGTAGTGATGCAGGTTTCTGTGGTGATGTCCACTACTTCATCATTGCGGGTCACTACGTAGCATATTGCGTAGTCAACCGGTTCCCATTCGATTGTTCCGTTGAGAAGGCATGCTGTGGGAGCGGCACACGATTCTGTCTTTATTGTCGGTTGCCAGTTGTCTGAGCCTGTAAGTACATTTTTAACGGTGTATTCTGCAGCTTCTTCGTCGGTGAGGAAGTTCTTCGCTTTACCGTAGACGCGGTTTCCTTCGCTATCGGTGTAATAGTAGGTGTCGCGGCGTTGTGAAAGGTCAAGCAGGTTGCCGTTTGCGTCCGTTGTGTTCCAGTCTGCCCATACGGCGGGAAGACCACCCATCGTCTCATACCAGCCTGTAGCCGGGATAGTCACCTCTGCACGAGTGTTGAGGAAGACTGTTTTGGGAGCGTTGTGCCATGGGCGTCCGAGCCATACTGTTGTCTCGGAAGGAACACCCGGAGCTGTGATGGTGCAGTTGTTGAATACATATCCCCATTCCACGTCGGCGCCGTGTGATGGTGCTACTATGTAGCCTCCGCTCTTGCGGGTGATGTAGAGCGTGGTGTTGTCGATATAGATGTTGCCGCTATTATATATGAAGTCAACTGCACCCTCGATGAAGGAGTTGTGTACGTATGCGCGGTAATTTGATGTCGACGGTGTGATCCAGGTGTCCTGATAGGAGAGTAGGGCTACATTGTTGAGGATCGTACGGTCTCCCATGGTGTTAAGCGCGAGAGCCTGCGGACCATCTTGTTTCTCGTGTCCCCATGAATTCTCTATGGTGATATTCTCGAAGAAGCAGTCGTCTGATTTCACTACTGCGGTTGCTCCCACGCTTACGTGGAGTGCGTTTGCTCCGCCGCAGAGTTTATCGTCAAGTATAACTGTCTTGTCGCGGTCTTGACCGATTATATGGAGCATAGGCTTGCTGGCAGGGATGTCGATGTGCTCGTTATATGATCCGTTTTTGACGAAGATGAGCCAGGGATTTATTCGACCTTCGGGCGCGGCGTCTATCGCTGCCTGAACTGTCGGGAAGTCTCCCGTGCCGTCAGCGGCTACGATGGCGTCAAATGTACGTGCTGCGGGGCGCATGCGCTCCATTGTGGTGAAGGTGGAGGTGAGTTCTGCGCAAGGATTGCCGCTGCGGTCTGTGATCGCTCCTGCGGGGAGGGTGAAGGTGTAGGTGGTGCCGTAATCAAGACCGGCGTAATTGTAGACTACGCTCTTTCCGCTGATACGTGGTGTTAGTCTTTCGCCGTTGAGGGTTGCGTCGCCGGACCCTACCGTGATTTTCTCGTCGAAGTTGACGATGATTGATCCGGTTGCCGATGCACCTTCTTCTCCGTTGGCAGGTATGATGCTGAGTGCCTGAGGTGCGGTGTTGTCATCTGCAGCTTCTTTGTTGGCAAGGACGAATACCTCTGCTATTGCAAGACCGTCATAGTCGCTGGAGTTGCCGACCAGTTTGGAGCTCCTGTCCGGCATGAAGCGTACCCATACGCGCTGTGCATTGGATGCATCCGCCGGGAGTGCAACTTCTTTCGATGTCCAGCCGGAAGTCAGTTCGTAGGTGGCGACTGTGGTGAATTCCGAGCCGTCGGTGCTGTACTGCATCTCGTTTTTCGAGTATGAGTTGTACTGTATCCCGAGGGCTGCGGCTACAGTGATGTCGGTGTAGCCTATTGTTGAGAAAGATATTTCGAAGTAGTTCTGGTCGCTGAGAAGTTTCCATATGCGTGCGCCCCATTTGCCGTTTTCTGCGCCGTTGCCTACTCCGCGTGTGAGCCATGAGGTGGTGTTGCCGGCAGCATTGCGTAGGCTGAGCAGACCTGCGTTGTCGGTTTCGTCCTTATAGTCTGCGGCGCGTTCACTGGCTGGCTGGTCATAGTATAAATCCCATCCTACGATGTAGTCGCATGCTGCGAAGTTGGCGGTGACATTTTTGTCTCCGTCCATGGAGATGTCGCGGGTCGGGGTGGTTGAGTTGTCTTCCCAGTTGGTGAAGGTCAGGATGCGGTTGTTGTAGGTGGTTAGGCGCACATCGGTGCCTTCCTCATAGTAATGCACTCCGTCTGCCACATGCCCTTCAGGGGTATACTGTACGAGATTAACGTTGGCTCCTCCCTGTAGATCGAGATTAAGGGCATACACATTGTTTTTCTCATAGTTGGCAGTGAGTTTGGTGTCTGCTGTGATCTTGAATGAATATGGATTGTCGGTCGATACCTTGTTCCCTTCCGCGTCGCTCCAATACGAGAAGTGATAGCCGAAGTTTTCAGTGCTGCTTACGGTGAGTAGGGTTCCTTCATCGAATTCGGCTCCTGCCGGCGAGCATGAGAGTGCTCCGGCTCCTTCCATTGCTGAATTGAGTGAGAATGTATAGGAGGGTACTGCTATGAGCTCTCCTGTGATGTCGGCGGAGAAGACTACGTTCTGGTAGCCGTACTGCTTGTTGTTGGCGAGTCCTTTTATATAGATCCTAAGTTCAAGTGTCGATGTTATCTCGCCGAGTTTCGAGAGATCGATTGAATAGTGACCTACGTATGGAGCTTCTTTGACAAGCTGCGGAGTCTGGTCTTCAAGAAGGAAGGTCTCTTTACCGTCTACGGTCGCCGAACAGCTGAATTTACCACCGTTGGTTCCCACGCGGCATGCATCGAACTCCCATGCCTTGGGAGTTAGTGTCAGTCCGGCTTTAGGAGTGATGGTAAAAGTGATGGCGTTGGCATCGTTGTTCTCTCCGTTGTTTCCCTCAATGGGTTGGAACTGTGAGATAGCGTTGCCACCGTCTGTCCTGATTCCGGAGAGAAGTGTGAGGTTGGAGCCAATCGACATTTCTGCAACTGAATATACACCTTCAGCTGAGGATACGCCGGCTGTTGCTGAGTCAGAGCCGTTGTGGAGTTCCCATGTAAGGGTGGCTCCTTTGATATCCATGGATTCCTGGATATCCCCTTTCTCTGCAGAGACGGAGATATTGCGTAGATTCCAGTTGGTCTCTCCCTCAGTGGGCAGTAGACGCACTTTCACCTGTTCTTTATTGTTGACCGAAAGCGCTACTGTCTGGTCGGTATACTGAAACCAGACAGGGGAGGTGTTTTTTGATCCGGAGTCAAACCATGTCTGTCCTCCGTCGGTGGATACTACCATCTCCACAGGAGTCTCTGTGTTGTTGCCGGGGGCGAGGGCGTATGTGATCGTCACGTCCTTATATCCCTTTGTTGGGAAGGTCAGCTCGTAATAGGCTTTGTGGTTTTCGGGGTTAGTGAAGTCTGTAGTGACGTTTGGTGCTGTTGCGTTTTCTATGCGGAGCACCCTGGTCTGGTAGCCGTTTGTCAGTGACCAGTAGCGAGGTTCGCAATAGGCTGAGAGGGTATAGTCGCTGGCGTTGCCGTTTGCTTCTTCCGGGAGGATGACAGGTACGCTCTCGTTAAACCATTTAGTGATATCTTCTGGCGCAAGTGAGGCATCTGGAGTGTAGAGTGTCTTCTTGTCGCCCAGATCGGTTACTTCGTAGCCGGTCTCGAAAGTCCACGAGGCAAGTGTCTCTGCAGCCGCAGGGATCTGGACTGCGAGGGCGATTGCACCCATAGCGGACAATAATGCTTTCTTGTTCATGATTTATGATGTCAGTTATAGATAATTTAAAGATAGTGACACACCACGGTTCGTGCGTCCGGTGCTGTCAGGGATAGCGTATCCGGGTTGTGAATTTACATTCTTACCTTGGAAGTGGTGAGTGTGCCGTCTGCCCGGCGTTCGCATTTGATGTAGACTCCCCCCTCTGCCGGATTCTCAACAGCTATTCCTTGCAGTGTTAAGTAAGTAGTGCCCTCAGAGGTCCCAGCCACGTTCTCTACGCCCGAGAGGTCGGTTGCCGAAGCATATCCGTGAAATTTGATGTCGGAGAGACAGAGTGTTTTGCCGGTGGCGGTGCCATTATACCAGGGATAGAATCTCAGTCGGGCAGACTGGTTGGGCTGAAGTTTCACTACCGGCTGTATCTTACCGTCCTGCATGTTGTTGGCTGGCATTTTTGTCATGGAGAAGATGAGCTGGGCATTGGAAAAGTCATCCTCTGTGGAATACCATACATGCAGACACATGCCGTTGCCGCCGCATCCGCAGCAGAAATAGCTGATTTCATCGATGTTTAGCTCAGTGCCTTCCGGTGCGGTGATGCCGAATTCTATGTAGCGTGTCGATACCTCGTCTATTTCTCCTTCCGGCCATTTCTCCCCTTCGATTACGTTGCGCTGGGTCTTGCGGGTTGCATCAAATCCCGTATAGTCAGGCCATATGGTATTGGCGTTCGGATTGGAATATCTCTGCAGCTCCATGCCGTGCCATGACTCTGGTATTATGCTGACCGGACCTTCCGTTACGCAGTTGTCATCTGATTCAAGACGCCAGTAGGCTGAGAATTCTGTTCCTCCGGTGAGTTCTACTCCAGTGACTGAAACCGGAATCTCGATCTGCTTGTCGCCGGCTTTAATCTTGACTAAGGCTGTATTTACACCATTTTCAGCGATGGCCATTTTTGCGTAGAAACGCTGTATGAGCGTTCCTCCGTTGTAGGTCATTGTAGCGCTCTCTGTCCAGTTTTGTTGGTCGGTTGAGACAAGGACATTGCCGGTTGTGGTGATGGTCACGTTGCCGGAAGACGGAGTGAGATCAAAGCCGCTCACCATGAATTCCCTGGTCATGGATTGTCCTTTATATCCCTGTCCGAGGTCTGCGTTGTCCGGGGTCACGGAAAGCTCGCTGCTCAGGTTGATGTATTCGCTCAGAAGCCCCTGTTCCTGACATAGCTGCACGAATCTGCGTGCTATAAGGGCTGCGCCGGTAGCACTTAGGTGGGTTGAGCCGTCGCCGTCGCCGAGGATCGAGTGGCAGTCCTGGTCGCCGTAGCTGAGGTAGAGGTCCGCTGTTGCTGAGGTGAGGTCTACATATGGTACATTCATTTCCTCTGCAACAAGCTTCATCTGGTATGGATAGTCCATTGAATGGTCGCTGGATGCTACTTTCTGACCTGTCTTGATGCCGTCCGTGGTCACGATAGAGAAACTGTCCCCGAGGTCGTGCCTGCCGTTGCGTCTTATGGTATTGCCGTAGAAATACATGCGGCAGATGCCTCCTACGAGAATCGGGGTGCATCCTGCGTCGCGCGTTTCCTTCACATATTTGCGCAGATATTCTTTATAGGTGGTGTTGGGGCATGTGCCACGGTAGTCTGTGGCGTTTGCCTGGGCTGTTTCTCCTATGGATTTATAGTACGACTTAACCTCGTCGCCGTCCATACCTTGAGTCTTTTCGTCATTGTGGGCAAACTGTATGAGGACAATATCACCTGCCTCCATCTGCTTCTTTACGGAAGTCCAGAACGATGCTTCTTCATAGAAGCTTTTGCTTGAGGCTCCGTTCTTACCTCGGTTGTTGACCTCGATACCCTCAAGAAATTGCTGTAGATATTGGCACCATCCTCTGGTCACGGTAGCGTTTTCGTCATAGTTTGCCATTGTGGAGTCTCCGATGGTGTGGATTTTTTTTGCAAGGGCAGGACTGAAGTCTCCTATACTGAGGACGGCAGCTGCCATGAAAGCTGTAATTTTTTTCATGAGTCAGTTTAGATTGATTTTGAATTTGTCGGTGAAGTCTAAATAACTTCGGCTACAAAATTATCTTGTTTGTCCCGTTTCTATGGGTAAAATCGAGTAAAACAAGGGTAAAATAGCCTCAATAATATCAGAATTACCCAAAATCATCTAAATTGCATAAGTTTTTTCAGTTCTTCAGCTTGTCGGTTTGTTCTGTACGGAAATTACCAGGACTCATCCCGAAGGCAGCCTTGAAGCACTTCCCGAAATAGTTCATATCGGAGAATCCGCAGTCAAAAGCAATAGCCTTGATGGAGAGGGAGGTCTCTTTAAGCATGATTTTAGACTTCGAGAGTCTTGTCGTTTTGAGGAAGTCGGCAGGTGTCACTCCCATAAGCGATTTCATTTTCTTCGTCAGGCTGCTCTTGCTCATGGCTAAAGCCGTTGCCATGTCATCGACAGTGATGGTGCTGTCGGAGAAGTTCCGGTCTATGAAATCCGAAATTCTTGATATCAGTATCTTATCCTCTTCCGGTATCTCAACATTGATTTTTGATGCCGGTTCTGTAGCCTGTTGTGATTCATTGTGAGGTTCCGGCTCTTTATTGGTTCGGCTTTCATACTCGGCTGACGTTCGTGCTTCAAGCAGACTGAGATAGTCTTCGAGAATCTCGCGTTGTTTGCGTTTGATATTGCGCATGTAGAGCCATATCCATACAGCTCCGGCTATTATGCAGAGAGTCGCAAGTGCATATAGCAATTTCGCCCACCCTGTTTCAAGGAAAGTCGGCTTCACGTCAATGGTGATGGTGCATTCATTGTCTGTCCATCGCCCCATTAGGTCGGTAGATCTTACACTGACACGGTGTATTCCCGGTTCAAGCTTGGAAAAAGTGAGTGTTCGCAGCGATCCTACACCTATCCACTCCTTGTCATCATCGATTCGGTATGAATATCGGATCGTTTCGGTGTCTGAATAGCACAATGCAGAAAATGTCAGGGTCATTGTCCTCTCGTCTGACTTGAGTGTTATAGTATCCGTAAGCGGGCTCAAAGCTATTGTCGGACCACCTTCAATATTGTATGATGTGAATTTGATGGGAAAAGATTTGTCTTGGGTGGTATCTTTCAGTTCGGCTGTCACAGCGCCCTCGCTGAGTCCGATCAGCCATCTGCCGTCAGATAGAAGTAACGGATTGACCTCTTTGAAGACAAGATCCTTATTCCAGAAAGTATGACCGAGCACTTCGGTATGTCTTTCATCATTCGGATCAATCAAAATTATATCCCTTCTGCCTATTACGATAAGGCGTCCGTCTGGCATCTCGCTTAGGGCGAGTGTTGTCTCAGTCATAGCCGGAAGATCTGTGTTACTGCCCGAAAATTCCCATTTTTTGCTTATGTCTGTCGTGAGTGGGGTGGTCAGTATGTTGAGACCATCGCTTTCGGTAGCCACATAAAGTCTACCGTCACTCCCCGCTATTGCGTCCATAGTGGCTATGTTGCCAAGTGAATGATTGTTGCCAGGCTCTGATCGATGAAGGGTAAATGTGATTTTATCTGCATGCGGATTGAGTGGCATTGGAAAACTCAGAAGCCCTTCCGTTGTTGTCGCTACGATCAGGGAATCTCCAATGATACGCAGTCGTCTTGCCTTGTTCGCTTCTTGAGGATATTGTTTTTGCTCATTTAGCGAAATTATCTGTGGATTTTTGCTCGACGGGTTGTCTATCACCTCGATGCCGTTGCCCATGGAAGCCAGCCAAAGTCTGCCTCTTCTGTCAAAAGTCATGTCGTAATAATTGTCGTATTGGCTGGAAGGGTCATCATATTGTGTGAGGTTCATTGAAGATCTTGTGAAGTGATCGACGGCATATCCGTTTCCTTCCTGGCGTGGAGTAAGCCTGAAGAGTCCATCCGGCTTTGATCCCAGCCATATCTGTCCGTCCGGTCCGCTCGCCATTGAGTATATCGGGGAGCCGAATCGGATTGCCGCCAGCGTCAGATTGCCATCCGGATTCAAATAATAAGTATCGGCATCCGTTCCGTCACAGACATTCACATATTCTGAATCGCTCCATGACAACCATATTCTTTGCTTGCTGTCCGTCATTGAAGCGCGCAGTTGGGATGGTTCCGGAGGGGTGATATAGGTTAGGGGCGAGGTCCCCAAGGCTATCCTGTGGATTCCTCTGTTGCTTGTCATCCAAACGTTGCCCTGGTCATCCTCGCAACTGTATTTTATAGCACTGCCTCCTGTGTCGACTATAGATATGACCTTGAAGGTGTCGTTCGGTTGCGAGCCGGTCATTATTCTTCCATCTTTTGTAATGCACCAGATATTGCCCCGTTCATCTTTTTTGGAATATGCCGCATCTTTCCTTGAGAATGATGGTGGAAGTGGAGTCTTGAAGAATGAGGCGCTTTTGAGCTTGATAGGAGTATCTTTTGCCAAGACACTGAGTGCTGTGATAGGATCGGCGGACTCAGAGAGCTTGTGTGCGTCAAATGTCAGATATCTGCCATCGGAAGTATTGAGCGCCATATTGCCTCCGGGTGTTTCTCTGATGGAATTTTCGATCTTTATTTTTTCACCTAAAAAATCTTCTATCCGGGAGTGCAGGTCATGGAAGTCATATGTATCAACATCGAAAAGCACTATATTATCGTCTATACGGCACCACATTTTCCTATCCGGACCCATCTTGATGTCGCGGAAACGTGAAGAGTATTTTATTACCTCATTGTCTGAGTCCGGACGGATCTGTCTGAACTCATATCCGTCGAATCGGTAAAGTCCGTTCCAGGTAGCGATCCATATGAAGCCGTTGTGGTCCTGCACTACTCTTGACCCTGTTGAAGAAGGCACACCGTCTTTATATCCATAAGTGGTCACATTGCAATAAGGTTCCGCCGGCATAAGCGGCAGCCAACACATCAAAACAACAAGCCCGACAAAAAACCGATACATAGACATCCCAGATATTTCATGTTCACCTCGCAAAAATAACAATTTCCCCCCTCTTCTCCAAATCCGCTCCCCAAATTCTCACTCCTGTCTTTCCCCCTTCCTCCACATCGACCTCGACATCCTCTTTACATCGAAGCAATCCTGATCAATCCCATCCGATTCTTCACGCATCCGCTACGCCGCGCCGCGCTCCATTATATGAATTAACCGCAATAAATTCAGGGCATACTTCCAGATGTTTTCCCTATACTTGGAGTATGCCTTTTTTTATGACCATACCACAGTTCGATATCTACTGATCGTGCTTAACAGGCAGCTTAGGCTTAAAAACAAAATTCTATTTGCATATTAGCCGATTATTTTGTACTTTTGCAAGTTGAAAGGGAAAGATCGGATAAAATCCCTTCTTTTAGCCCCGAATTCAGATAACTATACCTTTATGGATATATCATATAAATGGCTTAAACGCTATATCGATTTCAATGAGTCGCCCAAAGAACTGGCGGCTGTGTTCACTTCCACCGGTCTGGAGTGCGACCAGATAGAAGAAGTGGAATCTATTCGTGGAGGACTCCGCGGTCTCAAGATAGGAAAGATCCTTACCTGCGTGCCTCACCCTGATTCCGATCATATGCATGTGACTACTGTCGACATAGGCGGTGACGCTCCTCTTCAGATCGTTTGCGGCGCTCCCAATGTGGCTGCCGGTCAGACTGTTGTGGTAGCGACTATCGGCACTGTCCTTTATGACGGTGACAAGGAATTTACAATCAAGAAAGGTAAACTCAGAGGAGTTGAGTCTTACGGTATGATCTGTGCGGAAGATGAAATTGGTCTCGGTAATGATCATGCCGGAATAATGGTGCTTCCGGATGATATACCCGCCGGAACAGAAGCCGCAGCTTACTTCAACGTAGAAAGTGATTTCCGTCTTGAAGTTGAATTGACTCCAAACCGTGTTGATGCTGCAAGCCATTACGGATGTGCCCGTGACCTGAAGGCGTACCAATGGGCACAGATACTTGAGAAAGGTGATGGCGCTAATGTCGGTATGCCGGTCATCAGTCTGCCGGATGTGTCATCGTTCTCTATCGACAGAACCGATGGCGCAGTCAAAGTGCAGGTGGAAGATTCTAAACTTTGTCCACGCTATTGTGGTGTGACTATCCGCGGTGTAAAGGTGAATGAATCTCCTGAATGGCTGAAGAATCTCCTTGTGGCGGCAGGACAGCGCCCGATTAATTCAATAGTGGATATCACCAACTTCGTGCTGCTCGGTATAGGTCAGCCTCTTCATTGCTTTGATCTTGCAAAGGTGGCAGGTGAAAAAATCGTGGTCCGCACATGCCCGACAGGAACAAAATTCACTACTCTCGATGAAGTTGAGCATACCCTCGACGAAAAGGACCTTATGATATGCGATGCAGAAAAGCCAATGTGTATAGCAGGCGTTTTCGGAGGTCTTGACTCCGGTGTTACGGAAGCCACTACAGATGTGTTTATCGAAAGTGCCTACTTCAATCCGACCTCTATCCGCCGTTCGGCACGTCGTCATGGTCTTAGCACGGATGCATCGTTCCGCTACGAACGCGGAACGGATCCTAATATATGCGATTATGCCGCTAAACTTGCGGCTGTACTTATTCGCGAGATAGCAGGCGGTGAGATATGCGGTGGAGTCGTCGATATATATCCGGATCCGGTCCTGCCGGTGGAGATGAATTTCTCGTTGAAATACTGTTGCGGCTTGATAGGAAAGCAGATCCCGCGGCATATCATCATAGGTATTCTGAGAGCTCTTGAATTCGAGGTGAAAGAGACATCTGATGATGACGTTCTCTCAATTAAGGTGCCGACATACAGGGTGGATGTCACCCGTCCTTGCGATGTGGTGGAGGAAATCCTGCGTATATATGGCTACAACAATGTGGAATTCGGAACTGAAATGCATGCCAACCTGTCAAAACGCACTGCCGTGGATGAGGCTTACACTCTACAGCAAGTGATAAGCAACGATCTTTCCGGGCAGGGATTCCGCGAGATTATGAATAATTCACTTTCAGCTGTCAAATACTACGACGGAAACAACGATTTCCCACTTGAAAACGCAGTGAAGGTGATGAATCCTCTCAGCAATGACCTTGGTGTGATGCGTCAGACGCTCCTGTATGGTGGTCTCGAAAGTATAGCGCATAATGTAAACCGCAAGTCCACAGATCTGAAATTTTATGAGTTCGGCAATGTCTATACGTTTGATCCTGCCAAGGAAAAGACCGAAGATAAACCTCTCGCTCAGTATTCAGAGCATATGGAACTCGCAATATGGATGACCGGTGACATTCAGGGCTCATCCTGGAATCGTAAGGCGGTCGAGACTACGGTATTCGACCTTAAAGCAACGGTCTTCAATATCCTCACAAAGACCGGAGTCGCACTTTCCGGACTAAAGATAACACAGTCTACTGATGAAACTTTCAGCGCCAAGCTTGAGATAACTCATCGCAGTGGCAAGGCTTTGGCTGTGCTCGGCATTCTGAGTCGTAAAGCCTTGAAGAGTCTTGATATTGATCAGGAGGTGTGCTACGCCTCTATCAATTGGGACTATCTCTGCAAGCTCTCTGCCAAATTCCAGACTGCCTATTCACCACTTGAAAAGACACAGCCGGTAAGACGTGACCTCGCGCTCCTGCTTGACTCTGCGACTCCATTCGATGCTGTGGAGACATGTGCACGCAAGGCAGGTGGAAAGCTGCTCAGGGATATCAGGCTGTTTGATGTCTATGAAGGCAAGAATCTGCCTGAGGGCAAGAAATCATATGCAGTGTCATTCACGATTCAGGATCCTGAAAATACGCTTAAGGACAAACAGATCGACAGCGTAATGGATAAGATAATCAAGAGTCTGCAGCAACAGCTCGGAGCATCCCTCCGTTGAGTATTACTAACTCAAAAAAACACAACCTCACAACTCAACAACTCAACAACCAACAAAATATGGGAAGAGCATTTGAATTCCGTAAGGCCCGTAAGCTTAAACGCTGGGGCAATATGTCAAGAACATTCACTCGTATAGGAAAAGAAATTACAATTGCGGTCAAGGCTGGTGGTCCGGATCCGGACATGAATCCGCGTCTTCGTATGCTCATGCACAATGCGAAGGCTGCCAATATGCCTAAAGACACTATCGAACGTGCAATCAAGAAAGCGACCGATAAGGATGCCTCTGACTACAAGGAGATCGTCTATGAAGGATATGGTCCTTTCGGTATCGCTATCGTGGTTGAGACTGCTACTGACAATAATCAACGTACCGTGGCTAATGTCCGCAGCTATTTCACTAAGCATGGCGGTTCTCTGGGCACTCAGGGATCGCTCTCATTCCTTTTCGATCACAAGAGTGTTTTCCATGTAAAACCGAATCCCGATACAAGTCTCGAAGATTTCGAACTTGAACTCATGGATCTCGATGCAGAACTTGAGGCTGAAGACGAGGAGTGGCTCGTTTATGGTGCATTTGACCAGTTCAACAACATCCAAAAGTTCCTTGAAGGATCTGGACTGGAGATTGTCAGTGCCGAATTCGAAAGAATTCCGACAGACTATAAGGATGTGACTCCTGAGCAGCGTGAGAGCATTGAGAAACTTCTCGAACGTTTCGAGGATGATGACGATGTGCAGAACGTGTTCCATAACATGAAGGAAGCTGAAGAATAATTTACCGCATGAAATACTTCCTCAAAATATTTATGATAGCGGTGGCCATGGTCACCGCTATTCCGTCTTTTGCTGTCTCCGATAAGGAGATGGAGCAGGCAAAGACTCTGGCTGCCAAGCATTATCTGCGCTATGCCAACAACGGTTCAGACTATCTGGATAAGCTGAATCCGACCTCTATGAGTGAACTGACAAAATCCCTCAAGAACAAGGAGATTGAAAATATCAAGAGTTTCAATGCCGTGGCGGTTCCTAAGGATTATGCTTCATGGGACAAACAGAAACTTGTGGAGTATTGGAGTTCTACTTTCTTTAAGGCTCCTGGTCTGAAGGAAGACGGCAAGAAATGTCTCGGCATTCTTGCCCGAAACCTTAACAAGATAAATGTAAGTGCTTCCGCTGCTCCTAAGGAAGCGGCACCTGCCGCCGCTGACCAGGCTGATACTGATGCTCGGAAACCTGAAGTGACTTCATCGCCTGCCCCTTCCCCCGCTCAATCGCCGGAAAAATCGCAGTCGCAAGAAGAGACTGTAGATAATCCAGTTGTGGATCAGGTTGACACGGATGTCGATGCCGTTGTAGCTCAGGCTGATGCCGATACCGGTATGGCTGAGGAACAGACTCCTAAATCAAGCAATACAGGGTGGTATATAGGAATACTGGTGGTGCTGATCGGTGTGGTGGTGTGGCTCGTAATGTACGCTTCAAAGAGCATGAAAGAGACAGGTGCATCTGCATCCGGCAACAAGGATATGGATAAGGAAATCCGTGACACCAAGCGCGCCGCAAAGGAAGAACTCAATAAGATGAGGGAGCAGTATGCAAGCTCGCTGACTTCTAAAAATGAAGATATAAAGCATCTGAAGGCTCAATGCGAAACCCTTGAATCTCAACTGGAGGCGGCACGCAGGGATGCGGAAACCTTGAAGCGAGAGCTGGCTGCCGCTAAGGAAGCTGCGGCTCAACGTCCCGTAGTTCGCGAATCCGTACAGCAATCCAGGGAGTCAGCTCACGTTGTCCCTGCAGCACATGAAGCAAAGCCGCAGACACCACAGGCAAAAGGTCCTGGTCTTCCTCCGGTGGTATTTCTCGGTCACGTCAATCAAAAAGGTCTTTTCGTAAAGGCATCCCGCAGTCTTAACGCAGAGTATTCCGTATATAGGATGGACATTCCCGATGGACATCATGGCGTATTTAAAGTCGTTAATAATCCCGACATCCTTGATCGTCTTCTCGAAAACCCGGAGCACTGGCTTGCTGGTGGATGCTTGATTGAGAATCCCGAGGACGCGGATATTGCCGCTGAAATCGTGACTCTTCAGGAAGGGGAGGCTCTGTTTGCCGACAACACCTGCAGGGTCACTAAAAAAGCAAGAATAAAATTTATCTGATACCTCGCCAATGAAACTCTCCGTAATTTCCGACCGGTATGGGAAGACTGTTTTTTTGATATGCTCCACGATAGCGGTAATAATTTTTCTGATCATATCCACCAATCTCGTGAAGCAGCTTTCCACTCAGGAAAGGGAGAGGATGAATATCTGGGCTTCGGCTACGGAAAAGATGGCAAAATCGGAAGGAAATGCCGATTTTGAATTCCTGCTCAACATCATAGCGCAAAATAATTCCATACCCGTTATGGTGACAGATGCCGATATGAACATTCTTGAATATAGAAACTACGAGCTTCCCGACCATGTTGAGGACGGGGAGCACGTTGCTTTTTCTGAGCTTACCGAAAAGAACCGAAAGTTCCTTAGAAATCGTCTTGAAAGGGCGGTTGGTAATAAGGATTTCGACAGGTTGGTAAATAACGATCCGCATTTCATAAAGGTTGAGGTATATCCGGGAATCAATCAATATATTTACTATGAGGATTCCATTCTATTGCGGAGATTAAGCCTTTATCCTTATGTTGTGCTCGGAGTGATGATTGTTCTTGTACTCATCATTTACTCCGCTGTGGTTTACACTAAAAAGGCGGAGCAGAACAGGGTATGGGTTGGTCTGTCGAAAGAGACTGCTCATCAGCTCGGTACGCCTATATCTTCGCTGATGGCGTGGAGTCAGTATCTTGAGGCATGCGGCACAGACCGGGAGGTGACTTCGGAGATCGACAAGGATGTAAAGCGTCTGTCAAAGATCGCTGAAAGATTCTCGAAAATTGGTTCCCGGCCCAGTCTTGAACTTGAATATATTAATCAGACCATCGAATCTTCTCTCGAATACATGCGTGGACGAATATCCGGGAAAGTGGCTCTGAATTTCCATTTTGGAGAGGATGACTATGGCGTTCTGGTGTCTGCCAGCCTTTTCGAATGGGTGATGGAAAACTTGACAAAAAACGCGGTGGACGCTATGGCGGGAGTCGGCGAAATACACATAACTACCGGGCGAGGAAAGGATTGCATCTGGATCGAAGTGCGTGATACGGGAAAGGGTATTCCTCGTAAAAATTTCAGCAAAGTGTTCAATCCCGGTTATACCACAAAAGAAAGGGGATGGGGACTCGGACTTACTCTCGTGAAGCGAATCATTGAGGAGTACCACGATGGTAAAATCTTCGTCAAGGAATCAGAACTCGGTCAAGGCACTACTTTCCGAATTGAACTTCCCGAGGCAAAAGCCTGAAATCACCACAAAATTCCCATGAAATTCCCAATTAGAAAAAATCTAAATTCAACATTTTAAATTATTTCCATGACCCTATTCATAGTTGGCTATATGGCATCCGGCAAGACAACATTTGGAAAGGCTCTTGCCCGCCGTACAGGTATGCAGCATATCGATCTTGACTTCTACATAGAGCAGCGTTTCCACTCATCGATCAGAGAAATCTTCGCTTCAAAAGGAGAGGCTGAATTCAGGCGCATAGAGTCTTCAATGCTTCGCGAAGTTGGTGAGATGGAGGGTGTGATTGTCTCGTGTGGCGGAGGCACACCATGTTTCGGAGATAATATGGATTATATGAATTCAAGGGGTATCACAGTATGCCTTACCGCTTCCGACGATATCATTGCAGAACGGATAATCCAAGCCGGCAACAAACGTCCGCTTATGGCTGGAAAATCACGTGAGGAAATCCTGAAGACAATTGGTGAGCACATGGCGGTGCGCTCTCCTTTCTATGGAAAGGCTAAGGTCAATATTTCGGGCGACAGTCTGGAAAACAAATCTCAGATCACCGGTACGGTTGAGAACTTTTTGAAAAATCATATGCACAATTTGGAGGAATTGGAATAATTTGTTAATTTTGCCTTTGAGGATTCCGCTGATCAATCCGGGTCCGTCATATACCGTCAAAACAACCACGAGCCATGAATGAAGAAGTAGTTCAGAAAAAAATAACCCAGATTGAGATAGAACCATTATTGATGCACGCAAATATGCTGGCAGATGGAGAAGGCACCGATATTTCCATACTTGCCAACTATCCTGATACGGACGAGACCAGGATGCTCCTGACCCCCGAGGCATGTGGACTGCTGACATCATCAGGAATGAAAGTAGCCATGGAAGAGGGTGCAGGTGTGGACATTGCTTTCAGCGACGATGCCTATGCCGAATATGGCGTGAAGATAGTCTCTCGTGAGGAGGCGCTCGGAGCTTCTATCGTGCTTTCATTCCAGCCGCTTCGTCCTGCTGATATACGCCTTATGAAGCCCGGTAGTGCTTTGCTCTGTACAATGGCATCCGGTCTTATTGACAAGGAGTCCATAAATGCCCTTCTGGATATGGATATCACAATGGGATGTCTTGATAATATGTATAGCCACAACGATACCCCTATATTTGCAGATATTATAGACGAAATCGATGGAAGGGCAGCAATAATGTACGCTCAGGAAAATCTTTCTTATCTCGGCGGTGGAAAGGGCGTGCTTCTGGCGAGTGTAGCCGGAATCAATCCTTGCGAAGTCCTGATAATAGGCGATGGAACTGATGTATATTCTGCAGCCAAGGCGGCACTCAATATGGGGGCTCAGGTGACGGTGATCAACAATGATGTCTCTATGCTTGCTGTGGCAAGGGAAGTATGCGGTCCCCAGATACAGACTATCATGATTCATCCGCGTGTGCTTTACAATAAGGTGAAGACTGCAGATGTGATTCTTCTGGGCACTACCACTCGACAGTTTGAATTTCCAAAGAACCTTTCTGCCGTGATGAAAGACAGTGCATATGTGCTTGACTTCAAGGAGTCGCATCCGTCTGTTTCGGTGCCGCGTACGGTTGCTATGGCTCTAAGCAACGTAATGGTGAATTTCTTGGATGAACTTCGTATAAAGGATCGGTTTGACAGCATGATATCCACCAATGAAGGTGTAAGGCAAGGAATTGTGACATATCATGGAAAGCTTGTTGATAAGCTTGTAGGGTCTTATACAGGATTGCCGGCTGTTGACCTGTCTGTTATGCTTGCGGCACGCAATTGATTAAGGATGAGGATTGTCCATATCCTATCATCGGTGATGTGGTCGGGTGTGGAGCGCTATGCTCTTGATATATGCCGCCACTGTAGCGGACAAGGTGATGATGTCCTTGTCATAACAAGAGACGCACGTGCGGTAGACGATGTGTTCCGTAGAAACAGCATTCCTGTCAGATTCGCCCCTTTGGGCGGATTCCTGTCTTATCATGCAGTCAAAGCGATATGTGACGTGCTCGGAGAGACCAAAGAGCATACAGCTATACATTGCCATGACACGCGGGATGCGTTCGCCGCTCTCACGGCGCGCAGCATGATGGGCAGACATGACATAAAGGTGATTCTTACCTGGCATTATGTAAGAAGAGCTGGAAAATCACCGTTCCATAGGTTTGTGTACCGTAATGTAGACAATCTTATATTTGTTTCCGAAACTGCTAAATCGAGATTCTTTTCAGGATGGCATTGGAAAGGACGCTATTCGGAAGAGGAAATAAACTCTTTAGTAATCCACAATAGCCTTAACATTGATCTTGATCCCGTTGTCCCTGAACCTGCAAAAGGTCCCGTGATTGCCATGTATCTTGGCAGGCTGGCTCCGGACAAAGGGTTGGAAGATATAATAGATGCTCTCAGCCGATTGAAAGACATGAAGCTGCGTCTAAGGATAGTGGGTACAGGGCACCCTGATTATGTGGACTCTCTTAGGCGTCGTGCGCTTACTGCCGGCGTGATGAATATGATTGACTGGCCCAGACATAGGGAAAATACCCAGGAGTTCATACGTATGTCGCATTTCGGAGTCCTGCCTTCATCAGCACCCGAGGCTTTCGGCCTGTCTAACATAGAGTTTATGAAAGAAGGACGTCCGATCATAACGACCGACAATGGGGCGCAGAGCGAATACATTGAAGATGGCAGCGAGGGCATCCTTGTCCCCCCGCATGATGTGGAAAGACTGGCATGCGAGATGAAAAGACTGGCACTCTCGTCAGATATACGCGGTAAGATAGGCGGTGCTGCCAGGCGACGCTTTGAGTCCGGGTTGTCATGGGGTCACTTCATCGCAAGGCTTTATCCACTCTATTGTTAGCTATTGCAGCAAACTTGTGTCTCAAAAGATAAGAGTAGGGATAAGAGTAGGAATGTCTCAAAAGACGTTTTTTTTGTAAAAAATTTGGATATTCTAAAAAAAAAGATTAATTTTGCATCCGCAATTGAGTGGTAACCGCCGCAATGATATTGCACTCGGGGTGTAGCACAGTTGGTTAGCGCGCTACGTTCGGGACGTAGAGGTCGGGCGTTCGAGTCGCCTCACCCCGACATAATTTCAGAAAAAAGGTCTGACTCATGGAGTTAGGCCTTTATTGTTTCTGATGGCGGGACGTATTCGCGTCAATCCGAAATATAAATTATGGTTATATCGATATAAATGATGCTGAACTACTGCAATATGCAAAATTTCTTGACGGGACATAAACGGGACGTGATTTGGTATTTTACGGTAGCTGCATGTCTGCTTTTTGACTGGTGGATGATGAAGACCGAACTTGGATTCAGTTATAGCAATGCGTTTGGCACTTTGTCTAAGGCGGTAGGTGATGTGGCACTGGTTCTGATACCCTACTGGATATTGCCTCCCAGATGGCGTTGGTCGGCGATATTGCCGGTTTGCCTGATGTCAGTATGGTGCATTGCAAATCTTGCATATTATAGATTTTGGGGCGATCTTATTCCTTCTGCGGCCTTTACTATGGGAGGGAATGTCGATGGAAGCCTTTTTAAGTATGGTATGGCTCTTTTACGCTGGAGTGATCTGCTTTTTATTCTTTCTCCATGTGTGGCATGGATTGTAATGGTGCGTATCAGACTCTTTCAGACTTCTCCTTTCAGTACAAAGATAAAACTCGGTTGCTTAGGAATATCTTTAATCATCGGATTTCTCGGACAGATGTCGTATTTTAAGTCTACATCATCATGGCGCGGTGTCAATACCGATCAATCGCTTAAAGAAGATTTATATGATCATTTTATAGGAGGATATACCGGACAGAAGCAGCTTTATATTTATAACGGACCTATATATTATTGTGTGAGATTTATTGCCGATGCGGTGAGTGTACTGACAAGTTCCATAGATCTTGATGATTCTCAGAAAGAACTCATAACCGGATTTTTAAGCCGATATGAGCGTAATGGCAACCAGGATGTGGTTGATTACAATTATGATGCATCCTGTGAGAGAATGATTGACCCGGATTCCGTCAACGTGGTTTACATAATTGTAGAATCATTAAATGCGGATATGGTAGGGAAGAAGATAGGGGGTATGGAGGTGATGCCCGTGCTTGATTCCCTTTCGGGAAGGAATGGGACCGTCGTGTTTGACAATGTGGTGAGCCAGATAAAGGCCGCGAGTTCTTCCGACGGTCATCTTCTGCTTCTGACGGGACTTCTGCCACCGGAAAAAATTGCTTATTCTATAATGTATGGTGCGCAAAACACATATCCCTCGCTCGCTGACGTGCTTCCTGATCATCATAAATATCTTTTGCTTGCCGATGATGGAGTATGCTGGAACGAGGGTAAGACGCTTTGTAACTTTGGACTTGGCGACCCTCTCGTCATGAAGGATCGAGCGGAATTTGATGTAAATGTATTCGGCAGAGACGGAGCCATGTTTATGCAGGCAATCGATATGGTCAGTAAGGATAAGGTCAAGACTCCTTTCCTGATGACTCTTATGACCATATCAATGCATATACCTTTCACTGAAGAGGCATGGAAGTTGCCTCAAGAACTGATAGATGCCGAAGGTATTTCAGATATGGAGAAGGATTATGCCAATATGTGTCATAATACGGATCGGTATATCGGGGAATTCCTCAAGTGTCTTCCGGAAAACACAATAGTATTTATTGCGTCGGATCATCATCAGTCTGTGGCGACAGATTCAAAAGAGACGCCCATGGCGTTTTTCATGGCATTGCATACCGGCCGCACTGAGCGTGTATCCCGTGTTGTAGGTCAGGTGAATCTCTTCCCTGCCACTCTTGATATCCTTGGCTATCGGGGATCATATGGCGGCCTTGCTCCTTCTGCTTTCAATCCCGATGTTGATGGATCAGTTGATTCTTATGGTAATATCTATGGAAATCCTTCGAAGGAGACTCTTGGTACACTGTCGGAAGCCTATAGAATATCGGATCTAATAATAAGAGGTGACTTTTTCCGGAAATAAAAAAAATGCGTATGTCTGATGTCATCTATTTTTGTATTTGTCAGATCCGAACCATGGCAGCCCCGGACCTTTATTAATTTGTGTGTGGGTACGTGTTTTTTTCCTTCGCTCCGGGACTTTGTAGTCTTCGGGGTGCTTTTTCTTGTCGCGAATCATTGCGACAAGCAATATTACCAGTCCGATGACAATTATGATTTCTATCCAGATCATGTTGACTGTGATTCTAAGAATTTTCTTTTTTAGGATTCCTTCCAAAGGTCGATAATGCGGCGTGAAAGGGATGGTTGCGATGGGAGAGGCGGATGATTTTCACGTGTGAACCATCCTGCTGATGTCAGCTCCCCGTCCGTAAGCCTTATTTCACCTCCTATGTATTCAGCTGTGAATCCCACCATCAACTGTCCAGGAAAGGGCCAGCTCTGACTTCCGACATACCTTATGTTTCCGATGTCAAGAGAAGTCTCTTCCTTCACCTCACGTGCTACGCATTGCTCAAGTGTTTCTCCTGTCTCGACGAAACCTGCTACAAGAGCATGCACGTCGGCATGTTTGAAATTGGCTGCATGGACGAGCAGGGCCTCATTCCCGTCGTTGCGGGTTACAAGCACGACAATGGCAGGAGAAAGCTGAGTCCATATCTCTTTGCCGCATGATTCGCACTTCAATGATATTTCTGATGCATAATGCATTTTACCTCCGCAAAATCCACAGAATCTGTGAGCTTTGTTGAAATTTTCAATTTCCTGTGCCCTTACAGCCATTTGCCATTTTTCGTCTCCCAGGCGTTGCCACGACGTGCGCAGCTCCACCCATTCTGCATCATGTTCTGAGTTGGCGAAGTCATTTCCGGTTAGTCCTACACATCCGTCTTTAAGCAATATCTTTTTCATTGGTGTTGTGTTTTATCAGAGTTGCTCAAGCATTTCCGAGGCTGATAGTCCTGATTCCGGATTTCGCCATTCGGGGGCAAGCTCCGAGAGTGGCTTTAAAAAGAAGTCCCGTCTTGCAAGATGCCGATGGGGTATACGGAGTATCGGCGAATCATAAATGCCGCCATCGGTAGCCATGATGTCAATGTCGATTTCCCTGTCGTTATAGGACCCATCCCAGCGACGATGTCCGCGATCAGATATGCTCTTCTCTATGATCTGCAGCCGTCGCATCACATCTTCAGGTGAAAGATCACTTTCTATTGCCACACCGATATTGACAAAACGATTTGTGGAGTCGAACCCCCACGGGTCCGACTCCACCTTATGGCTTGTCTCATATGGTCCGAACTCCTCACCGATTGCCTTCATGGCTCGCGTAAGATGTAGCAGCCGGTTTCCCAGGTTGCTGCCGAGGTTCAGATAATATTTCATAGTTTCTTCTTCACTTCCACTTCTTCATAGCCTTCTATTAGGTCACCTTCACGGATATCGTTATATCCGGCTACTGAGAGTCCGCAGTCATATCCGCTCACTACCTCCTTGACATCATCCTTGAAACGCTTGAGAGAGCCAAGTTCTCCTGTGTAGACGACGATACCGTCGCGGATAACCCTGATCTTGCTCCGGCTCTTGATGCGACCGTCGCGTACGATAGCGCCTGCGATAGTGCCGACCTTGGATATATGGTAAGTCTGAAGCACTTCTGCCGTACCGGTGATCTCTTCTTTGATTTCGGGAGAAAGCAGACCTTCCATCGCCTGCTTGACTTCCTCAATAGCTTTATAGATCACAGAGTAAAGACGGATTTCGACACCTTCCTTCTCAGCCTCTTTTCTTGCGGCTCCCGAGGGACGCACCTGGAATCCGATGATGATGGCATCCGATGCAGCGGCAAGCGTCACATCGCTTTCCGAAATTGCTCCGACACCCTTATGCAGTACATTGACCTGGATTTCCGGAGTGGAAAGCTTGATAAGAGAGTCAGACAATGCTTCGATAGATCCGTCCACGTCTCCTTTGACTACAAGGTTAAGCTCGTGGAAGTCGTTGAGGGCGCGGCGTCGTCCGAGTTCCTCCAGCCCGAGTCGTTTGGTGGTGCGCAGACCGAGCTCGCGTTGCAGCTGCTCACGCTTGGCTGCGATCTCACGTGCTTCCTGTTCGGTGTCAAGCACATTGAATGTGTCGCCGGCTGCCGGAGCGCCGTTGAGACCCAGTATAAGTACCGGAGTGGATGGACCGGCTTCTTTCACACGCTGGTTGCGCTCGTTGAACATTGCCTTAATCTTGCCGTGGTGAGTTCCGGCGAGAATGACATCGCCTACATGCAGAGTGCCGTTCTGCACCATAACGGTCGCCACATATCCGCGACCTTTGTCGAGCGAAGATTCAATGATCGATCCGATAGCCTTTCGGTTTGGATTTGCTTTCAATTCGAGCATTTCAGCCTCCAGAAGCACTTTTTCCATTAGTTCATCGACACCGATACCTTTCTTAGCCGATATATCCTGACTCTGATATTTACCACCCCAATCCTCTATAAGGTAATTCATGCCGGCGAGCTGTTCCTTGATCTTGTCTGGGTTGGCGGTAGGCTTGTCTATTTTATTGATGGCAAACACCATCGGCACGCCTGCTGCGGTGGCATGGTTGATTGCTTCTATCGTCTGTGGCATCACGTCATCGTCTGCCGCTACAATAATGATCGCAAGGTCAGTGATCTTTGCGCCACGCGCACGCATGGCAGTAAAAGCCTCATGACCCGGAGTGTCAAGGAACGTAATGTGGCGTCCGTCGTTCAGCTTCACGTTGTATGCACCGATATGCTGGGTTATACCTCCGGCCTCGCCTGCGATTACATTGGCATTTCTGATGTAGTCGAGCAGTGATGTCTTGCCGTGGTCGACGTGTCCCATTACAGTTACGATAGGGGGACGAGGTACGAGATCTTCTTCTGAATCTTCTTCTGTGGCGATGGCGTTGGTTACTTCGGCGCTGACATACTCAGTAGAGAATCCGAATTCCTCTGCCACGATGTTGATGGTCTCGGCATCAAGCCTTTGGTTGATAGAGACCATAACGCCGAGGTTCATGCATGTCGCTATGACATTGTTGACCGGCACGTCCATCATCTGGGCGAGATCGTTGGCGGTAACGAATTCAGTCAGCTTGAGCACCTTGCTTTCAGCTGCAGCCGCAGCTGCAGCCGCTTCTTCCCTGTTGTGGAATTCTTCTCTCTTTTCTTTTCTCCATTTCACAGCCTTCTTGGCGGGCTTGTTGGTGAGGCGTGCGAGAGTTTCCTTTACCTGCTTCTGAACATCTTCGGCACTTACCTCCTGGCGCTGTGGCTGGCGGTTGCGCTCGTTGTTCTTCTTGTTGCGGTTTTTGCCATCATGGTTTTGGGCATCTTTGTTTAAGTTGCCCCCCTTGCCTTGTTTTTCGGGTCGTTGATTGGTGCCGTGTGCGGCTGCTTTATCTATGTCTACTTTTTCCTTGCCGATGCGGTTGCGCCTGCGACGGTCGCCGTTGCCGCTTCCTTGTGCAGATGCCCCGTTACCCTGACCATTGCGGTTACGCTCGTTTTTGCTTTTCTTTTTCGGTCGGGTATTCTGATTGAGGGTATCAAGATCGATCGTTCCGAGGACCTTGATTTTCGGTGCATCAGCCGTGGCTTTCAGACGGAACACTCCGTTGGTCTCGGTTCCCTCAATTTCCGGTTTCTTCTGGTCTTTTTCAGCCGTTTTTGACTCGACGTTTTTATCTTCCTTGGGTTGAGGGTTTGCTTCCGGCTTAGGCTGCTGGCTTGACTGAGATTTTATCTCCGGCTTGGGTTGGGGCTTCTCCTCGACCTTTTTCACAGGTGCCGTTCCCTGTTTCTGAACCGGTGCCGCTTCCTGCTTCTGAGTCTGTTTCTGCTCCGGCGCATGCTGAGCAGCCTGTTCCTGCTGAGATTTCTGGGAAGACGGCTTTTCTATCGGTTTCTCGACATTCTTTTCCACCGGTTTTTCCACCGGTTTTCCTGTATTCAGGTCGATTTTTCCTAATATTTTTGGTCCCATAGCCTTGCGGGTCTCAGCGGCTTTCTCACGTTCCTGACGTGCACTTTTCTTTTCTTCCTTACGCTGGAAAGCCTGGTCTGTAGCTTGGGCTTTTGCACTTTTGTCAGTGCTGAAGGCTTTTGTAAGGATATCGATCGCAGTGTCATCGATCCTGATATTTGGATCATCTGCAACCTCTATATTGTGTTTGCGAAGCAACTCAGCCGCGGTGCCTATCCCGACGTTGAGGTCTTTCGCTATTTTACCTAATTTTGTTCGCATTCGCTCTCTTTTAAAATGTTTAATAAACCTTTAGTTGGGGTCAGTCTTCGAATTCTGCACGGAGCACCTGCATCACGTGTTCAAGAGTCTCGTCTTCCAGGTCAGCCTGAGCGAGTGTGGATTCTGAAGCGTTGAGCACGGCCTTTGCGGTGCCGAGTCCGAGGTCTTTGAGTGCCTCGATTACCCAACCGTCGATTTCATCGCGGAATTCGTCAAGATAAATGTCTTCTTCACCCTCCTGGATGTCACGGTATACGTCGATGGTGTAGCCAGTGATCAATGTTGCAAGGCGGATGTTGAGGCCCTCCTTGCCAATGGCGAGAGACACTTCTTCAGGATGAAGAAATACTTCGGCTTTCTTTTCATCTTCGTTGATGCGGATTGAACTGATTTTTGCAGGAGATAATGCGCGTTGTATGAAAAGTGAAGGATTGGATGTGTAATTCAGGACATCGATGTTCTCATTTCGCAGTTCTCGTACTATCCCATGGATTCGGCTCCCCTTTATGCCGACACATGCACCGACCGGATCAATGCGGTCATCGTAGCTTTCCACTGCGATTTTTGCTCGTTTGCCGGGAATGCGTGCCACTGCCTTGATAGTGATTAGTCCGTCGTGAACCTCGGGTACTTCCTGTTCGAAAAGGCGACGAAGGAATCTTTCGTCGGTGCGGCTCACGATTACCTTCGGATTGTTGTTGGGATTGTCGACACGCTTCACTACAGCGCGCACAATGTCTCCCTTGTGGAAGAAGTCTCCCGGAATCTGCTCTTCCTTGGGCATGATGAGTTCGTTCTGGTCTTCGTCAATCAGGAGCATCTCTTTCTTCCATATCTGATGCACTTCGCCGGAGATGACTTCTCCTTCGAGCTCCTTGAATTTGGAATAGATAGCGTCTTTCTGTAGGTCAAGGATCTTTGACTGGAGAGTCTGGCGGAGATTGAGGATAGCACGGCGACCGAACTTCTCGAAATAGATGCGTTTAGTGACATCTTCGCCGATTTCGCATTCCGGGTCTATCTCGCGTGCTTCCGTAATGCCTATTTGTGTCACTTCATTGTCGACGTCATCGTCTGCAACGACTTCAAGATTCTGGTAGATCTCGCAGTCTCCCTTGTCCGGATTCATGATCACATCGAAGTTTTCATCTGTTCCGAACATTTTTGCGATCACATTACGAAACGACTCTTCGAGTACGCTGATCATCGTGGTCTTGTCGATGTTCTTGTGTTCCTTGAACTCTGCAAATTGGTCAACCATGTTGTTGACCGCTTCTACTTTTTTTGCCATTATGTTGTTTTTTATTAATTTTCATAAATTGCCGTCGTCAGCGATTGTAAGTGCAATCGCTTCGCATCAGATAATAAAACAAACCTGAAGAAGCTTATGGGCTTCCCCGGGTGTCAGAAGCAGTCTGAAACCTGTCACGAGGCTGCGTTCTGAGTGGGATATGCAAGGAATTTCGAGCAATATTCCAAAAGAAACAGAGAGAACGCATGCGTCCCCTCTGGAATTCAATGCAAAGATACAAAAAAAAATTGATATAACGCGATTTTACCTCTAAATATGGTGGCGAATAGCCTTTCGTTAACAAATTTTAATAAAATTTAATTAAATTATACGTATGCAATATGTGATATGGCTGTGTCAGGCTCATGTTTATATGATTTAACTTTGCTTCATTCAAAAAAAATTGTATTTTTGCAATGATAAAAAACATCTCATCATGATTTTTCCAAAGAATCTCTTGACTGCATTTGCAGCGGGTTGTCTTATCTCCACTGTGGGCATGCAGGCGTTCGCCTCATCTGCAGATCCGGTGGATTACGTCAGTACTCTGGTCGGATCTCAATCAAAATATTCCTTGTCCAACGGCAATACCTATCCCGCCATAGCCATGCCGTGGGGTATGAATTTCTGGACTCCTCAGACTGGGAAAATGGGTGACGGGTGGATGTACACCTACGATGCGGACAAAATCCGCGGATTCAAACAGACACACCAGCCGAGTCCATGGATAAACGATTACGGTCAGTTTTCCATTATGCCGGTGGTGGGAAAGCTTGTATTCGATGAGAATGAGCGGGCAAGTTGGTTCTCTCATAAGTCGGAGAGGGCAACTCCATATTACTATAGTGTCTATCTCGCTGACCATGATGTAATGGCAGAGATCACACCTACAGATCGAGCCGCAATGATGCGCTTTACATTTCCTGAGACTGAATACGCATATGTAGTCATAGATGCCTTCGACAATGGATCGTCGGTGTCCGTGATCCCGCAAGAAAACAAGGTTGTAGGTTACACTACTAAAAACAGTGGGGGAGTTCCCGAAAATTTCAGAAACTATTTCGTGATTGAGTTCGATAAGCCTTTTTCGTATATAGCTACGGTGGCAGATGGAGATATCATCCCCGGGGATTTGTCTTCCGAAGCTTTCCATGCCGGGGCGATAGTCGGTTTTCAAACGGAGAGAGGGGAAAAAGTTACGGCGCGGGTCGCGTCTTCATTCATAAGTCCGGCGCAGGCACGTCTAAATCTGGGTGAACTCGGAACTGATGATTTTGAGACAGTGAAGAGCAATGGACGTGACCGTTGGAATGCAGCTTTAGGTCGTGTTGAAATCGAGGATGACGATATAGACCGTCTCCGTACATTCTATTCATGCCTTTACCGTTCAGTCCTTTTCCCCAGAATGTTTTATGAGATAGATGCAGCCGGCGATCCCGTGCATTACAGCCCTTACAATGGAGAGGTGCTTCCGGGCTACATGTTCACAGACACAGGATTCTGGGATACATTCCGTTCGTTGTTCCCTTTTCTCAATATGCTGTATCCGTCGATCAATGAAAAGATGCAGGCAGGCTTGGCAAATGCATACAGGGAAAGCGGATTCCTTCCGGAATGGGCAAGTCCGGGTCATAGGGGATGTATGGTAGGCAACAATTCTGCGTCAGTTGTAGCCGATGCATATCTAAAGGGTGTGGATTGTGGTGACATCGATACTCTTTGGGAAGCTGTCGTCAGTGGGACATGTAAGGTTCATCCCGATGTTACGTCGACCGGACGACTCGGTCATGAGTATTATAATGAGCTGGGTTATGTTCCTTATAATGTGAATATAAATGAAAGCGTGGCCCGTACTCTTGAATATGCATACGACGACTGGTGTATCTATCGTCTTGGAAAATCACTCGGAAAGCCTGAATCGGAACTTGCTCCATACGCAGCCCGCGCCTTGAACTATAGGAATACTTTCGATCATGAGCACAATCTTATGAGAGGCAGGAACAAAGACGGATCATTCCAGTCTCCGTTTAATCCGCTGAAATGGGGAGATGCTTTCACTGAAGGAAACAGCTGGCACTATACGTGGTCAGTGTTCCACGACCCGCAGGGTTTGATCTGCCTTATGGGCGGAAAAGAGACGTTCAATCAGATGCTTGATTCAGTATTCATCATCCCACCGGTGTTTGACGACAGCTACTACGGAGGAGTCATACATGAGATCAGGGAGATGCAGATCATGAACATGGGTAACTATGCCCACGGCAATCAGCCGATTCAGCACATGATATATCTATATAACTATTCAGGAGAACCATGGAAGACCCAGTATCATGTGCGCGAGGTCATGGACAGGATGTACAATCCTGACCCCGACGGATATTGCGGTGATGAAGACAATGGTCAGACATCGGCATGGTATGTTTTCTCGGCTTTGGGTTTCTATCCTGTATGCCCGGGGAGCGGCGAGTATGTGTTGGGTTCGCCCCTTTTCAGGAATGTAAGGCTCAATCTCGAAAACGGGAATACCGTGACTATATCAGCTGCAGACAACAGTAATGCCAGAAGGTATGTGGACAGATTGACGGTCAACGGAATGACACATGATCTTAACTACATCAGGCATGATGATCTTATGAAAGGAGCGCAACTGAAATTCATTATGTCTGACACTCCTAATAGGTGCAGAGGCATATCAGAAAATTCAGCTCCGTATTCATTCAGTAAAATGAAATAAGGATGCGCAATATATGGCGCATCCTTATTTCATAAGCTGCTTGTGAGAAGGGTTCTTAGAATTTGAGATCGTAGACAGCTTTTTTGATTAGGGAGTAGGGAAGGTCGATATCTGTAGTCTCAATTACAGGTTTCTTGGATCCTTCCTTTTTTACTTTCTGCTGCACGGCAAGTGTAATGCCGTCGTCATCTGCTTTACGCAGCATTCCGTGAAGCTTTCTGCCGTCACCGGTAAGGACTTCGAGATCCTGACCGATGTATTTGTCATATTGGCGTCTGACCTTGAGAGGCGAGGTCAGTCCGGCTGTGCCGACTTCAAGTTCATAGTCATCTTCATCGCGGTCAAAAGCCTCTTCTATAGCCCGTGTAAGTCGTACACACTCTTCGATGTCGCCGGGAGTAATGCTGTCGATTTCTACTGTGATTTCGTTTGCCGGGGATATTTTCAGATCGGTGAGGAAATATTCGGTGCCTTTGAGCTGATCTTCAACGAAGGTCAGGAGTTTGTTCTTATCTATCATATTCAAGAATTCCGGTTATGTTAATTTTTTGATAATTGGGAGATGATTGTATTTGCAAGGGCATCAATCGTCGGGCGGTCTGCCTCCTTGAATGCACCTCTGATTGTGACAGTGTCAGGAAGTATTTCAATCCCTTTCATGCTTTCAAGCATGGCGCGCATTGATTTTGCCGCTGACGGAGCCCAGGAACCGTTTTCGATAATGGCGGCTTCCCGGTTGCAATATCCTTTGATCGACAGAAGATGCAGAAACGTGTGCATAGGAGTGAAAAGCCCGGCATCATAGCTTGAGGCACAGAATACAGCCATAGGATACTTGAATGCTTCAGCTACTGCTGCGGAAAGGTCGTAGCGCGTGAGGTCGGCTACAAACACATCCCCGGCACCGAGCTGCCTGAGTCTCTCTGCGAGGTATTCGGCAGCTTCCAGTGTATTGCCATGGATAGACGCCGCTGCAATGAAGACACCCTCTTTCTCCGGTCGATAGCTGCTCCAGGTGTCGTAGAGTGATATGTAGTGGCTGATGTTTTCGGTGATCATAGGTCCGTGAAGAGGACAGATTGTCTCGATCTCAAGAGTTGACAGTTTCTTGAGTGCGTTTTGCACCTGTGCGCCGTATTTGCCTACTATATTGAAGTAATATCTGCGTGCCTCTTCCGCCCAGTCGTCGGTCAGCGAGTCAAGTGCGCCGAAAGTACCGAAAGCATCGGCACTGAAGAGAAGCTTCCTTTCCGGACAATATGCCATCATTACCTCTGGCCAGTGTACCATCGGCGCAAGATAGAAATGAAGTGTGAGTCCCCCGAGATCGAGGGTGTCACCCTCCTTCACTGTCATTATTTTGCAGTCGGAGGGAATCGGATCAAAGTAATTTGGGAGCATCCGCGCGGCTGTAGCCGACATCACGAGAGTTGCATCGGGATATATCTCTACAAATGTGGAAATAAGCGATGAATGGTCTGGTTCGAGATGCTCTATGATAAGATAGTCAGGTTTCCTGCCGTCAAGTGCTTTTTGAAGGTTGGCGAGCCATTCGGTGCCTGTCTGGTCATCGGTAGTGTCTACTACAGCTGTCTTTTCGCCTTTTATGAGATATGAGTTATAGCTCACTCCTTCCGGTACTTTATATTGATTTTCAAATAAGTCTATCGCATGGTCGTCAACGCCGATATATGTGATGTCGCGTACGACCTCAAAGATATTTCCGGTCATTTTCAAATGATTTTTTAGTAGTTTCTATCAATATAACAATTTTTGCGTGCATAAGATGTGGCTATGATAAAAAAGTCCGTTACGGCGTTAATATAATAGGTGGGTCACGGGTGGGGCTGACAGTTTGTATGTATTTGGGAAAAGATTTAACGTAATATAAACAGGTATAGTATAATATCGGTATATTATAATATTAAGGTGTACAGATGCGAATAGATATATTGACAGTGATGCCTGAGATACTTGAATCCCCGCTAAATTGCTCCATACTTAAGAGGGCGCAGGATAAGGGACTTGCTGAGATTCATGTGCACAATTTGCGAGACTATACGGAAGATAAGCACAGGAAGGTGGACGATTATCCGTTTGGTGGAGAGGCTGGAATGGTGATGAAGATTCAGCCTGTGGATGCCTGTATATCGAGACTTATGAATGAACGCGAATATGACGATGTGATATTCATGACTCCTGATGGCGCTACATTCGACCAGCCGATGGCAAACTCTTTGTCAATGGCGGAAAATCTGATCATACTTTGTGGTCATTACAAGGGTATAGACTACAGGATAAGGGAGCATTTCGTGACTAAGGAAATATCGATAGGTGATTATGTACTGACAGGGGGGGAGTTGCCGGCGGCTTGTGTGGTGGATGCAGTTGTGAGGCTGATCCCGGGTGTGATAGGAGATGAGCAATCGGCTCTTTCAGATTCGTTTCAGGACAGACTGCTTGCACCTCCTGTATATACGCGTCCGGCTGATTACAAGGGCTGGAAGGTGCCTGAAGTGTTGCTCAGCGGACATGAGGCAAAGATAATGCAGTGGCGTCTTGATCAGGCTATGGAGCGCACGAGGCGGCTCCGTCCTGATCTGTTGGATGAGTGATCGCCGTAAAGGTTCCCGTTTCGTGTGGGCATGTGTCGGAATACAACTTTGATCCAATATGCGGGATTGGGATAAATTGTGGTGATATTTACATTTTTTTAGATTGTTCTTTGGTTTTTTCGCATTTATTTGATTAATTTTGCATTTTCATATTGTAAATTGAGCAGACGTGAGTAGCTTTTCAAGAAAGGCGGTATATTGGTTTAGAAGATGCGCGAATATACCCCTGTTGATAATAGGAGTATTTTTCATTGGGTTGTTATTGCTCAATGAAGATGCCTCGTTTACTCAGAGCATGATTTATGAGAAAGAGATAGTAAGGCTGAAAAAGGAAATAAAGGAGAACAAGGATTCGGCTGCGTTCTATCGGAGCCGCAGGCTCGCTATAGAGCGTGGAGATGAGGCTCTTGAGTATATAGCTCGTGAGCAGTATCATATGAAGCGTCCTACTGAGGATGTATTTGTGCTTGTGCCGCCGGCAAAATGAAAGATTCATGAAAAGGGAAAAAGAGTATGGTCAAAAAGGCGATGCGTCTTTGGAAATGAGACGCAGATATGTGGAGATTGTGGCATCAGTAGGATTGCTGCTTGTCCTCGCTGCCATGATGGCGCCTTTTCTTGGAGGACTGCTTGGCAATTCAATGCCTTGGGCTAAATGGGTCTATGCAGGAGGCGCATTGGTGTATACGGTTGCACGTGTGGTCAATGTCAATGCCCCCGGTGATTCACTTAGGCTTAGAAGGCTCCGCAGACTTGAATTCTGGGCAGGGATGTGCTTTGTGATAGGTGCCTCATTCTGGTTTTATAAGCTTCAATACTATTCCGGCTTTTTTGCAGGTCCGTTGGCTGTGATGCGCCAGACTGTAGCGTTCACTATGGCGGGAGCTGTGCTCCAGATTGTAGCGAGCTGGATGATAGCAGCCAGGATGAAGAAGGAAAATAAGCAGCAGTGATCAGGATGGATGGAAAAAGATTTCTCGCAATAGACCAGGGCAACACCCTGCTTAAACTTACTCTGATGGAGGATGGAGTGTGTTCGGGGTCATATCGCTTTGCGCCGGAAGCGATAGAGGATATATTTTCTGTAGTGGAACGTTGGAATCCGGATTGCGGTGCTTTTTGCTCCGTTGGTAGGATAGATCCTCGGTTGGTGGAATCGCTGCGGCTTTCGGTCGGTGGTAATCTTTTGATACTTTCACGTTCCACAAAGTTGCCGATCGGCATAGATTATGCCACTCCTGCCACTCTTGGTCTTGACCGTGTGGCGCTTGCAGTCGGAGCTGCTTCTATATATATGGGAGAGGCATTGGTGGTGGCTGATGCCGGGACTGCGGTTACGGTCGATGTTTTGGACGGTAGCCATACTTTTATGGGTGGACGCATTACGGCAGGATTGCGTCTTAGGTTCGATGCGCTGCATGCCCGCACATCGGCTCTTCCGTTGCTTGATGCCGAAGGAAGTCTGCCTGTTGTAGGAGACTCTACTGAGACCTGCATAAGATCCGGTGTCGTTCTTGGCATGGCAGACGAGCTGACAGAAACGTTCAGACAATTTAAAGACACTTTCGGATGCTCAAGGCTTGTTCTCACAGGAGGCGATGCCGCGTTGCTTGCCGGCTGTATAAATTCACGCATACCAGTCGACTATGTGCCGGATCTGATGGCCCGTGGTCTGCTTTATATCTATAACTACAATGAATAAAATAAAATCATTATCCGCTGTAATAGTATTGCTCGCGACCATATTTTCGGCTTATGCCGACGTAAACACGCCTTATTCTATGTATGGATATGGCATCATCGGAGATCGTGCCACCTCAATGCAGAGGCAGATGGGTGGAGTTGGCTACGCCATGCAGTCGGGGCGCCAGATCAATGTGATGAATCCCGCGTCGTATGCCTCTATTGACTCATTGACCTTTCTTTGGGATATGGGAGCGAACATGAATATGAGGTGGAGCAAGGACAGCAATGCTTCCGACCATGGATTTGGTGGCGGTCTTGATTATGTCACAATGGAGTTCCCATTGTCAAAATTTATGGGCATGTCGATCGGTATGGTACCGCTGAGCCAGGTCGGATATTCATTTGGTGACGATAT
This sequence comes from Muribaculaceae bacterium, assembly GCA_029062005.1. GTDB lineage: Bacteria > Bacteroidota > Bacteroidia > Bacteroidales > Muribaculaceae > Lepagella. The sequence continues at coordinate 55,868 of JAIDQZ010000043.1, forward strand.
AAAGTATGGTGCGCGTCAGAATCAGGGTAGCGGTGGCATCACCGAAGCATATGCCGGTCTTTCAGGCAAGATAGGAGGTTTCTCAATAGGTTTGAATGTATCCTACGACTTCGGCACTATCCAGAACGATGTCTATGCCACTCCCGGATCCGGCTCTCAGTCTCTGTTTGAGCAGGTTATGCAGGTCAGGGACTGGAATGTAGTTGCAGGCATTCAGTATAAGCAGCCTATCAATAAGTATAATTCGGTTACGCTTGGCGCTACCTATTCACCAAAAAAATCATTTCATGGTAAAACATGGCTGACACTTCAGGATCTTTCTGCAGACAGTGCACCGGATACTGTCGCCACAAGCAACCTGAAAGGCAAATATTATTCTCCTCAGACATTGGGATTCGGTGTCGCCTACACTCACGAGAAAGTGCACAGGATAGTCGTGGAGGCTGATTTCACATGGCAGCAATGGTCGAAGGCTCCTTTTTCGTCACTTGTAGATGACAATGGTCAGGTTGTTTTTGACGGAATGAGATTCACCGACAGAAGGAAGTTAGCTGTCGGCGGTGAATATACCCACAATATTCGTGGTAATTATCTTGAGAGGATGCCGTTCAGGTTGGGCGCGTTCTATACGCATGATTATCTGAAGATAGACCGCAACACAATGAAGGAATATGGAATTTCGCTTGGCACCGGTTTTGTGGCGCCACACGGAAAGACGATGATAAATTTCGGACTTGAATGGCGTCATCGCCAGACTTCCCCTGTCAGCCTGCTGACTGAGAACTACTTTAATATCATGGTTGGTGTCAACTTCAATGAGGTTTGGTTCTTCAAGCGCAGGCTGAATTGATTCCTTCCACCAGCAGTTGAAGTTGTTCATGATTCGGCTGAATTGATAGCATATGAAGAGATACGTGTCTTATGGTCGGTTTTCAGGCATGGCTGTAGTTGTGTCCTTTGCCGTAATGATGATGCTTTTCGGCTGTAAGGATGATGGGAAACTTGGGGTGGCAAGTAGGATAGACCCGAAAAAAATGCCGACTATGACTACTGTCAATGTATCGACATTGATTTCTGATTCAGGAATCACTCAATATAAGATAGTGTCGCCTTTGTGGAATGTCTATGATGAGGTTGACACTCCATATTGGAATTTTCCGAAGGGTATATATCTGCAGAAATATGACAAGGCGTTTAATGTTATAGCTTCGGTGGCTGCCGATTCAGCAAAATTCTTCAGAATGCTTAATCTCTGGAAACTTGACGGAAATGTGGAGTTGAAGAAGGAACCCGGAGAATTGTTTCTCACTCAGCAGCTTTTTTGGGATCAGAGGCGCAATCGCCTGTATAGTGATTCATTCATACATATTGAGACTCCTGACCGTATGCTGGAGGGACATGGATTTGAAAGCAATGATCGGCTGACCAAATACACCATACGGCGTCCGACGGGTATCTTCCCCGTAGATGAGAATTTAAAAAGAGAATGATATGTCGTTTACAGTTGCTCTTATACTGACAATATTGGCTGTTGTCTTCTCCGCTTTCTTTTCGGGGATGGAGATAGCATATGTGCAGTCTAATAAGATCAGGATGCAGATCGATGGTTCGCGCGGAGGAGTTATCGACCGTATCATACAGGGATTCAGCCATAACGAGGATATGTTCATATCTTCGCTGCTGGTAGGCAATAATGTGGTGCTCGTGATTTATGGCATCACTTTGTCTGTGCTTATCAATCCTGTATTGGAGCGTTGGTTTGGTGATTCAGAGGCAATGGTGCTGATTGCCAATACAATATTCTCAACTCTGGTGATTCTGTTATGTGGAGAGTTTATACCGAAGGCCACTTTCCGTATAAATCCCAATTTTATGATGAGGATGTTTGCACTTCCTCTTTATATCATTTACATTGTTTTGTATCCCGTATCGAAGTTCATATCCTTTATCACGAAGGGTCTGATGGGATTGTTCGGTATCCGGGAGAATAGGGTGGATGCGCGTCTGATTACTATGGATCAGCTCGACGATTATCTTGAAGAGCAGCTTCATTCCACCCAGCAATCGCAGGTTGAGGTTGAGAATGAGGTGAAGATTTTTCGGAATGCTGTCGATTTTAAAGACACTACGATAGCCGAATGTATGCGTCCGCGCAATGAAATCGTGGCAGTGGAAAAAGATTCTACTACACGTGCCGATCTGCTTTCGCTCTTTTCCCGTACCGGACTTTCAAAGATAGTGGTATATCGTGAGGATATTGATGATGTGGTAGGCTATATCCATATTTCGGAGCTTTTCAATATAGATTCCGACTGGCGCGGGCACATAAAACCTGTCATTTTCACCCCGGAGACAATGCTCGCCAATAAGATGATGCGTCGCATGATAGCCGAGAAGAAATCTCTCTGCATAGTGATCGATGAGTTTGGCGGTACTTCCGGACTTGCAACTCTTGAGGATCTCGTGGAGGAGATCTTCGGTGAGATAGAGGATGAGCATGACCGTCAGCGCCAGATGTTCCGTAAGCTGGCAGATGGTGTGTATGAGGTTTCAGGACGCGCGGAGATTGCAGCAGTTAATGAAGAGACCGGACTTGATTTGAAGGAATCCGAGGATTACAATACCATTGCGGGATACATTCTTCATTACACAGAGGCTCTTCCGTCGGAAGGGGAGACTTTTGATATCGGTGATCTGAAATTCACAATCGTAAGGATGTCTACTACGAGGATAGAGATGGTCAGGGTCCAAAGAAAGGATTGAGGTATCATATTTTGATTAAGACCCCATCTCATAAAATTTCAGAGTCCCTGGGGCGGTTTAGGGCGAGTGATTTTTGCAAGTTGAAGAAGGAAT
>JAIDQZ010000044.1 GCA_029062005.1 Muribaculaceae bacterium
AGGGAATCGAGGAAGGAATACCTTCCGATGCAGGCGGGCGACGTGTACCAGACGTACGCCGACTCGTCGGCTCTCGGGGAGGCGACAGGTTTCAAGCCCGACACCCCGCTTCAGGAAGGCATCAACCGCACTGTGGAATGGTTTAAAAGCTACTACAATCTATAAATTCAAATAACCAACACGTCCTTTGGTAACGCTTTGGGGAATTTTTATAATTCGTAAATAAGTTTAAACAACTTCATTACCAAAATACTTTGTTTAGTCTAACAAATAAATGAAAATATAATGAATACAAAAAGGAATATACCCTTTTCCCCGCCCGATGTGACTGAAGCGGAGGCTCTTGAAGTGGCGGAGGCCCTCAAGTCCGGATGGATTACTACCGGTCCGAAAACCAAAGAATTTGAGCATCTTATCTCCATGTGTTGTCAGACGGCAAGATATGATGCTGAGGGGAAACCTCTTCCTACGACTGTCTGTCTGAATTCCGCTACCGCCGCTATGGAACTTGCTCTCCGGGTTCTCGGTGTTGGAGAAGGGGATGAGGTAATCGTACCGGCTTATACCTATACGGCGACGGCGAGCTGTGTATGTCATGTCGGAGCTCGTCCCGTTATGGTGGATTGTGCCCCAGGTTCGTTTGAAATGGATTATGGCAAGCTTGCCGATGCAATTACGGAGAGGACAAAGGTCGTGATGCCTGTTGATCTCGGAGGTATAGTGGCTGACTACGACAAAGTGTTTGCTGCAGTGGAAAGTAAGAAAGATCTGTTCAATCCAAACAATGATATCCAGAAAGCTTTCGGCAGATGTATAGTGGTTGCGGACGCGGCACATGCTTTCGGTGCCATGTGGCACGGAAAGATGTGTGGTGAGATCGCAGACTTTACTTCCTTCTCCTTCCATGCGGTGAAAAACCTGACTACAGCAGAGGGTGGTGCCCTGACATGGCGTGGTCATGATGGAGTGGATGATACGGCTATCTATAAGCAGTTGCAGCTGTTCTCCCTCCACGGACAGAATAAGGATGCCCTTGCAAAGACCAAACTCGGCGGATGGGAGTATGATATCATCGGGACATGGTATAAGTGCAATATGACGGATATAATGGCAGGAATCGGTATTGCCCAGCTGAAGAGATATCCCGAGATGTTGCGCAGACGTCGCCAGTTGATTGAAAAATACAATGTCGCGCTTGAACCCCACGGTATAATTGTGCTTCCACATTATAGCAACGAGCATTCTTCGAGCGGACACCTGTATATGGTGCGGGTACCCGGTATAACGGTTGAGCAGCGTAATGACATTATCGTCAGGATGGCGGAAAGGGGAATAGCGACAAACGTTCACTACAAGCCGCTTCCAATGATGACGGCTTACAAAGCTATTGGATATGATATCAAGGATTTCACGAATGCCTACGAGCAATATCATAATGAAATCACACTTCCATTGCATACACGATTGACAGATGAGGATGTGGACTATATCCTCTCTAATTTCATTGATATTATATCCTCACTTTGAAACGAACTTTTGATATTATCGCAAGTGGACTTGGTCTTATTGCTCTTAGTCCACTTTTCTTAATTCTGGCGATCTGGATAAAATCCGATTCCAAAGGTCCCGTTTTCTATCGTCAGATAAGAGTTGGAAAAGGCAACAAGGATTTTCGGCTTTTCAAGTTCCGTTCAATGCGACCTGATAGTGATAGGTTAGGTCTGATCACTGTCGGAGGACATGATCCTCGTGTTACACGTTCAGGTTATTACATACGTAAATATAAACTTGACGAGTTCCCACAACTCATCAATGTATTCAAGGGAGACATGAGTCTTGTCGGTCCTCGTCCCGAGGTGAGGAAATATGTGGATATGTACTCTCCGGAACAAATGAGGGTGCTTGATGTGCGTCCTGGAATCACTTCACTTGCTTCTATAAGATATCGCAACGAAAACGATATTCTTGCAGCCGCGGATGATCCTGACAGAGCTTATATTGAGCAGGTAATGCCGGATAAACTTGCCATTGATCTTGAATATGTAGGTAAAGCAAGTTTATGGACCGATATAAAGTTAATCTTTTCCACATTTAAGGAAATCCTTCTCCATTAGAAACGATTCGAGATTCAAAATTTAAAATTCGAAATTACTTAAAATACACATGAAATCCTTCAGAGACCTATTGAAATGGTATTTTTCGCGTCGGGCGTTGCCATACTGGAGCATCCTACTGCTGGACTCGGTGTTCGTCGTGTTCTCGGGGCTTCTGGCGTACACGCTGCACCACGGAGCGGTCCGGACGTCTGCGGTCCTGTTTCCGCTGATATGCACGCTCGGGTTGTTCCTGGTGTGCTTCGTGATCGGGTTCCGTCTGTTCCACACCTACGACGGCGTCATCCGGTTCTCGTCGTTCCGCGACCTGATGCGCGTCACCTCCGCGGTCGTCACCGCCGTCGTCCTGGTGTTCGTCCTCGAATGGGTCAAGGGAGACGGGGGATGGCTCCTGACGTTCACCACCGCCGACATCATCCTGTTCGGACTCTTCGTCGTCGCCTTCATGTGGACCATCCGCGTGTGGGTCAAGACACTGTATGAAGACTCCCTGCGCCACTCCAACCGGGAGCCCGCGTTCATACTCGGCGTCAAGACCGGCGGCGCCGCCCTCGCCAAGAGCATGAACTCGTCCGCCGACTCCCCGTTCAAGGTCGCCGGCTTCGTCGACGAGGAGAAGGACCTCGCCAACCGTTTCCTGATGGGCGAGCGTGTCCACAGCTTCGACACGCGCCTGGCGCAGACGATGCTCGACGCCGGGGCGCGGGCCCTCATCGTCTCGCCTCTTCTGATGAACGTGCTTCGCGACAACCCCGGCATAGTCGACAGCCTCGTTGAGCGGGGCATCCGCATCATGGTTGTCCCCAACGCCCGTGAATGGGACGGCAAGACCGACCTGCGGGCCGCCGACCTCCAGCCCGTCGACGTCGAGGACCTGCTTCCGCGCGAGAAGATAGAAGTCGACATGCAGGCCGCCGCCGAACTCCTTGAAGGCAACGTAGTCCTGATCACCGGCGCCGCCGGCTCGATCGGGTCCGAGATGGTTCGGCAGATCGCCACCTACCGTCCGGGGCGCATGATCCTGGTAGACCAGGCCGAGACCCCGATGCACGACCTTCGTCTGATGATGCACGACCGCTGGCCCGGCGTCCCGGCGGAGACCATAGTCGCCGACATCTCCGACGCGCGCGTCAT
>JAIDQZ010000045.1 GCA_029062005.1 Muribaculaceae bacterium
TGGGGCGCGTGTTTATGCTGGTGTACCGAAAGGGGGTCAATGACGCGGAACTGCACTCGGATGATGAGGGTATGCTGATGGAGCATATCGAGCAGACCGCTGACGGACAGAAGTTCGGGTTTGTCGGCAATATGACGGGGAGTTGGGTGTATTGGCGCAACCGACTGACCGATATTGCGGAGGAACGCGGTTGCTACAAGGTGATTGAGGGTTATTGGCAGGCTATGAAGTCGTTTAAGGCGAATTATATGTCGGTGGCTCTTATGGTGGCTCAGGCGTTCTACAATCGCGGCATTCGGGACTATCTCAGGAATCCCGGTGCGGAGGAACTGACGCTATACAATGACAAGCCCTTGAATTGGTGGGGAAAGAGTACGAGCAACACCATATCGCCGTTCAAAATCCGCGACTATGTGCAGGACGTGTGCGCAAGGCGTATGGATAAGATAGACGAGGGTGGGGAAGACCCTTTGAAGAGGTGTCATTACGAGATTTTTATGCAGGCGTTTTCTATTTCTATTGTGGCTAAGTAAGTTTTACGTTGGACGTTGGACGTTTTACGATGTTTAGAGGATGAGGGTTGAGAATATCGGGAATCTGATGTTGGTGTGCGCGGACTGTATGGAGGTGATGGGCGGTCTCGGAGAGGGGTCGTTTGATATTGCCGTCTGTGACCCTGACTACGGCATAGGGAAGTGTCTGTCGGGTGGCAACTATATGGCACGGTATAAGGGGTTTGTCAACAATTTGGGTGGGAAGCCGGGTGTGGATTGGTTTGATGCGCTCCGCAAGGTAAGCCGCAATCAAGTTATTTGGGGTGGCAATTACTTTGACTTCCTGCCTCCGACAAGGTGTTTCCTTGTTTGGCTCAAGACGGATGGACCGAAGAACTTCGCGGACTGTGAGTATGCGTGGACGAGTTTCGACCGGAACGCCCGTGTGTTTTCGTCTGCCCGGAATCCTAAAGGCGTGTCGGGAAAGGGTAAGCGGATTCACGTGTGTCAGAAACCGGTGCAACTCTATATGTGGACTTATGATTTGCTTTTGCCGGAGGGTGGGAGTGTGCTTGATACCCACATGGGGAGCGGAAGCAGTGCGATCGCCGCGTATGAGACCGGGCATCCTTATCTCGGCATTGAGATTAATGAGGAATACTTTGATAGGGCGGTGGAGAGAGTGAGGAAGCATGTTGAGGCTAATCCCTCGCTGAAGCTCGGATCCTAAACAAAAATATGCTGATCGGAAAATTGAGATGGGAAAGGTGATAAATTTGGCGCATCCGGTGCCGGGAAAACTGCCGTATGCTATCCTGCCGATAGGGATGTACTGCAATCAGAAGTTGCAGGAGGCTAAGGCTGGGGCGGTGCTGGAGTTCTGGCAGGGGTGGAGGCACGAGAAGAGGGTGCTGGTGCGGAAGTGCAAGGTACAGATTAGGTCTTCATACTTCGCTTTTATGGCTCAGAGTATCTATGGGCGATATACGAGGGTGGATAGTCTTATCAGGCAGTGGGAGGATTGGGCGATAACTGAGGGGATAGGGAGAAACGGGATTGATAAGGAGTGGGCTTTGTTGATAGAAGTTAAAGAAATTGAGAATTATTGAGGTATGGGAAAGATATATTTAGGCATAGATTGTGGACAAAATGGCGGTCTCGCGTGGCTTGACGAGGATGGCTCACTGTTGGAGTGCATCAAAATGCCGGGTACGCCGGAGGATGTGCTGACGGCTTTAGGCAGTTACGATTGCGAAAGCGTTGTGTGTTTTATGGAGAAAGTTGGAGGAATACCCGGTCAAGGCGCATCAGCATCTTTCAATTTTGGAAAGAACTATGGAGAGCTGACAATGGCGTTACTTGCAAAAGGCATATCCACTACGCTTGTCACTCCGCAGAAATGGCAGAAGCATTTCAACCTATCCGGCAAAAAGGACGAGAGTAAGACTTCGCATAAGAACCGCATTAAGGCGTGGGCGCAACAGCGGTTTCCGCAGAAGAAAGTGACGCTTTGGTCGGCTGACGCTTTGGCTATTGCGAGTTATGCTTACGAAAACAGAAAGTGATATGAGAGTGATTAAAGAGGGTAAGAAGCCCGTAAAAGAGATTGAAAAGCAATGCGACCGATGCGGTTGCGTGTTCGCGTATGAGCGTGGTGATGTGAATAGCGACCAACGCGAGGGATGTTGGGTGTATTGCCCGACTTGCAAGAAGGCACTTTCTGTAAACTATTTCCCGAATTATTGATATGGCGAGTGAAGGTTTGATTGCGAGGAGTCCGGCTAAGGATAGTCAGTTTGCGGGGATTAGGGCAGGAGATAAGGACTGCCTTTCCGTGAGTGTGGCTTTCGGGTGGCCTAACGAGAAGGTGTATGCTATGTTTCATCCGGAGTTCGTAGAGGGGAACGGACGGCTGAATAAGGAGGGGAAGAGGCAGTGCGCTCAATTCTTTGCCTACGCGAAGCATCGGGAGTATATGGATGCTTATCGGGAGACGTTGGCGAAGAGCGGAGGGGGAAGAGCGGATAGCGGAGAGGAGTTGGCTATTGACGATAGTAGGAAGGACAAGGCACTTAAATCTCTGCTTAATAAAGCAATGTCTTTGGTGGAAGGAGGTACTGATTTGGATGCAGAAAGTCTTAAGGTGATTTCCGATATATTCCGAAAGCTCAATTTGTTGAAAGATGAGACAGAGCAGGAGATACGACCACTTCGCTTCCTTCCAGAGCTGTGCTTTTCGGGCTGTCGTTACCGTTTATTTGTGGAGAATGCTATAAAAGGTGGTGATGTGATAGATGAATGCAAATTTTGCCGTGCGCTCCGCTATGCTACCGAAAACGGCTACCGCGATAATGCAACCAATAGGCTTGATATTCCTAAGGAGGTACTTGATACAGAATCAGACAACACGATTAGCACCCTGGATATTTTATCGGGAAAAGTTGAAAATTAATTTGGCTATGTCAGAAAAATTTATTAACTTTGCTACCGCTTACAAGATGATAGTATTCTATCCCGAATGGGCGACGGTATTCGCTCAATACGTTTGGGCTATTTTTATGTCCATACTTTATCCGCATACTGCGGTGTCATTGCGTAAGATTAACGCCTTTCGGGGCTATCGTCTTGTAAGCAGCGCAAATGACACCGCTTTCTGTGTCTGAATTATAACCATTATAGGTTTATATGTCAAGGCGAAAAACAACATCAGAATTTATTAGTCAGGCACAAGCCGTACATAACGGCAAGTATGATTACTCTAAAGTAACGTACATTGATTCTAACACTAAGGTTTGTATTATATGCCCTATCCATGGCGAATTTGAGCAAAAACCCGTAGTGCATGTTAATATGGGCTGTGGGTGTCCCAAATGTGCCGCTGAATCTATTTCGAGTAAACTTGCCGATACAAAAGAGGATTTTATTCTTAAGGCTCAAAAAATTCACGGGGATAGATATGACTATAGTAAGGTAGAATACATAAATAACAGCACTTATGTTACGATTATCTGCCAGAAACATGGTGAATTTAGACAATATCCATGCAATCATATTAAAGGCAGCGGATGTCCATATTGTCAAAATAAAAGAGAAAATCAAATCTCGTTTTTGGAGAAAGCAAGAGCAGTCCATGGGAATCGGTATGATTATTCAAAGGCTAAATATGCGGCGCATGGAGAGAAGTTATGTGTGACCTGTAAGAAGCATGGTGATTTTTATGTACTTCCTTCACATCATATTTCTGGCTCTGGCTGTCCTAAATGCGCAAGAGAATCTCGTCGAAGCCTTGTTTTAGGAAAAGGTATTTGTGATATTGAAACACCTAAAGAAGATAAGATAAGAAAGCGTTGGCAGGGCATACTTGAACGGTGTTACGCAGAACAGAGAAGGCATCGTGCGCCAACTTATCAAGATTGTTCTATTTGTAAGGAATGGTTGGTATTGTCTAAATTCAAGGAATGGCATGATGACCCGACGAATGGCTATCAAGAGGGCTATCATCTGGACAAGGATATTCTCGTAAAAGGTAATAAGATTTATTCTCCTGAAACATGTTGTTTTGTACCTGCAGAAATCAACGAACAATTCAGGCGAGTAGCGGCATGTAGGGGTAAATATCCCGTTGGAGTCAGAAAGATGAAATCAAGATATGCCGCATATCTAAATGGGAAATTTCTTGGTTCTGCAACTACTCCCGAAGATGCATTTATCTTTTATAAGCAAGCAAAAGAGGATCGTATAAAAGAACTTGCGACAAAATATTATTCCATAAGGGGAATAACGCAACGTGTATATGAGGCAATGATGAGATATGAAGTTGAAATAACCGACTAATCAAATATCGCAACCATAATCGAATTGTAAGCGAAGAAGTAGCAAAATTATTAGAAGAAAGATAATATGAGTAATATTAAAGAAAAGATAGTTAGTCTTTTAGATAACATCGATGAACTAATAAACAACAGTGGTTTTCCTAACAACCTCTCCCAAATAGGAGCAGATTATGAAACTATCGAACAATCATTTTTTGAGAACGATGTGACATGGGTGTGTAATAATAAAGGGGTTGCGGTAGCCTATATAGGCGGCAAGTATGTGGGAACTGCTGAGGGTTTGCTGGCCGAGGCTCTTAAAAGTAATGACATGGGGTTAATACGTAAACTTGATACAATCGTACCAATAGAGAATACAACATATACAACTCTATCATTTGCTATTAAGAAACTAATGCAATCGGGATATGTGTACCCCAAAGGTAATGAACAAACCTACCTGATGAAAGATGCAAATACGGGGCATACAAAGATTGGGAAATCAATCAATCCAAAGAAAAGGGAGAGTGGATTTAAGTGTTCAAACCTCGCAATAAGTTTATGTTATGTTTGCGACTGCAACGTTGAGGCTGAGTTGCACCGCGCATATGCAGATAAACATGTTGATAGGGAATGGTTCAACCTTTCCGATGAAGATATAATGGATATTTGCAGAAGCTATAATTTTATAAAATATGATGAAGAAAGCATGTAAGCAAATCGGAGAGATTGCAAAGCAACTCCGAAAAGAAAAGAACCTCACGCAAGAGCAGTTGAGCAAACTTGCAAATGTGAGCGTAAGGCAAATCTCAAAGATTGAAAACGGTTGGGAGGACGTTTCGATTCGCTTAATAAGCAGAGTGTTCGGAGCACTTGGTGTGTCGGTTCGCATTGAATTAGGACCAATCAACAATATCGAACGCTATATGGGTATAATCTACGGCAATGTGGAAGAAATCCAAAATATCATTCAGGGCGCACCAAAAGACAAACAATAAAACGATATAGATTATGGAAATTAAGGGAAGAGTGATAATAAACCTGGGCGTTCAGTCGGGAATGTCTAAGGCTGGGAAGCAGTGGAGTAAGGCTTCGATTGTGGTTGAGACGGAGGGGCAGTACCCGAAGAAGATTGCGATGGATAATCTTAAAAATGCGGATACGTTCGGGGCTTTGGCTGTGGGGACTGTGGGGACATTTTATATTGAGGTCAGCAGTAATGAATTCAATGGGAGGTGGTACACTTCGGTCAATTGCTATAAGTGGGAGGTGGCGAGTCCTTATCCGCAACAGCCGTATGCGCCACAGCAGCCCTATCAGCAACCACCGAGCGCACAGCCGTTCTATGGTCCGGCTCAGAGTTATCCGGTAAATCCGCAGTCGGCTACGCCTACGCTTGATTCTATGGGCGTGAAAGGGTATCAGCCGATGCAGCAGACCACTCCGGAGACTAATGGAGACGACGATCTCCCGTTCTGACCTGCCAGGTGTAGGAACAGAAACAGAGGCGACAGCCATAATGGTTGCCGCCTCTTGCTTTTTATAGTAGGGGTTACTCTTCGGTAGGTTCTTTCTCGCCTTCCTCGCCAGGGTCTTCGGAGGGGGATTCCGGCTTTTCTTCGGCTTCCGGCTTGATGGGGACGGAGAGGGGGATTTCGAGACCTGAGACTGCGAGTCCGCGGTCGTTGACAAGTTCGATGCCGGTTTTCTGTTCGGGGATGTTGATTGCGCGGTTGCGGTCGGGGTAGCGTTCGTCGGGAATCTCGATATTGAAGTCCATGAGAAGTTCGCCAACGGGGAACTCATGATTGTCTACGAGGATTTCGATCTTGTCGTCTTCGGTCTTGCGGCAGTTGATGCACTCTCCGAAAGCGTAGGATGCCTTGTAGGCGAAGTTCTTGCCGTTAGGCACATAGAGGGTCAGTTCCCAGTTGGCTTCCTGCCAGCCGAGAGGGTTTCCGTCGGCTCCCGTGAGCGCGAGGATGAAGTCAAAGTCTGACTTACGGTTGATTTTTCTCTGCATGATAAATTTTGAATTAGGGCAGAAGCTGAAGCTTCTGCGCGGTAAAAAAGATTATATACGGGGCGGTTAGAAAACCTCCCTCCCATATTATTTATTGGTGGCGTTGTTGTCTACGCCGGGTTTCTTGGGATTGTCGTTCTCGCTTACAATCACATCGTTGGCGGTGTCGGTGGGGCCGTACTCCTTTTCGGCTTCTCCTTTAGCCATAAGAGGAATGTAAGCCTTGAGATAGAGTTCCTGGGCGAGTTCATTGACGACGCGCTTCATATCGTCGGGATAGTTGATGTCGAGTTCGTGACGTGAGTTCTCGGCTGAGATTATTCCGGCATACTTCATCTTCGTCACATTCTCCACGTTCTCGGAGAAGTTCTGCGGAATCCAGATGTTCTGGGTGATGCTGGTACGGAGGGTAGCGTATTCCGGGTCTCCCTCCACCTTCGCCACAAGATGCTTGAACGTGGTGACGGCTTTCTTGAGCGGCTTAAAGAAGAAGGGCTGCATTGCCATTGCGTACTTCACTTCGTCGTTGAAGCAGAGTTTCATAGCCGACGAACTGTCCGCACCGCTTCGGAGAATGTCGGGGTCTACAATCACTGACATAGTGGAGTGAAGGATGCTGTCTTTGAGTTCCTTTGCCGCGATTTCCGCTACGTTGGAAATGTCGCTCGGAGCGAGGCGTTTTGCATCTGAAGCTTTCAGTGACTCCGTATCGCCCTTTACTCCAATCACTCTTCCGTGACTTCCTATCGGGGGAAGGTTTACGATGTCGGTTGCCTTGATGAAAAGATCGTCAAAAGTGGCACTCTTCACGCCTTCCAGCACAAACGATGTCTCGCGCTCCAAAGCTTCTATATTCTTCTGTGCTATACCACTCCGAAGGTCAGGAATCCAGAAGTAGGCAACCTGACCTATGCCGGCACCAATCTGACGCTCCTTATGCGCGACTCTTCGCCAACCGTCCTCGCTCTCCACGTTGTCCTTGATTGAGAATAAACCCTTGACCTTCTCCCACCATGAGTTTTTGGTATCAGTAGCGACACTCGGTATCTCTGCCTGAATCCACGTGTCGAAGAACTCTGTGGAATGCACGTCGCAAGCCATCTTGCCGTTGAGGGAGTAATACACATAATATATGGGATTGCCGTTTTCGTCGATGTCGGGGCATATCTCGTAGCCGTCGAGGAAACTATAGACCTTGTATTCTATCTCACCTGCGGCATTGACATATTGATAAAGAAGCGCGTCACACGTCTGATTGCAAGACATGTATACTTCCATAAGAGCCATATCAAGACCAACCTGATCCTTGTAGGAATTGAGGGTGTCAAATCTCCGGTGCGCATCCTCGGACTTGTCAAGCTGCTCATTGTTGATTGTGAATCCGTCGCCTGCGCCATGTGCCGACGTAGTGACTGCGAAACGTTTTTGCAATCCCCATGTCGCGGTCTCCAAATCGTCATATCCGGTAACGACCCACTCCTTGACTTTCTCCTTGACGATATTTCCGCTCTCATCTATACGCTCCACTTCCACCTCCTGCACTTCCTGGATGGGGCGCGTGGACTGATAGCGTCCGTTGATGTCGTGAGCCGAAGCCTGAATCTCCTTCATGAAGTCGGTCTGCGTGAGGTCTTGATACCTTGCGCCTCCGTCATTGTCGGGAGCGTAGTAGTGTTCCGCGTTGCTCGGTGGTCTGACTTCCGCATCGTCGGCTACCATTCGCCGCCAGAACTTCTTGCGGTGGTGTTGGGATATGCTTACGGGGTATTTCATAATTTTGAATTTTGAATTTTGAATTTTGAATTATTTCACCTCCGACAAACCTGCTTCGCGAGATGGGGAGTTATCCTTAGATGGACTTGGCGGCGGGAATAGGGATTTGCTTGCTGATGCCTGTAGAGTCCGTCGTAGGCGCTGTCGGAGACTTTCGGTTTGGGTTGCTTGCGCTCGCGGGTGTCGAGTTCGAAAACGGCACGGAGCGCGATTGTGGTCATGATGTCGGGAGAGAAGTGGTATTTCGCCTTGAACTCTTCGGTGGAGCGGTAGTAGGTCTTGTTGTTCTTGCGGAGTGTGGCGAAAAGGGCGATTTCGTCAAACATAATGTCAATGATACGGCGCACCTCGTTTTTGTGTCCGTAGGGGATCTGCTTATCCTTGGGGATTGCCAACGACATAAGACCAGCCTTGAAAAGCACTTCTGTCTTGCCGAGCAACTGAGAACGGAGGTTGTAGTAATCGTCTGTGCTTACCGGATTGCCGTTTGCATCGTACTCCTGCATCACGCGCTTATTCCATGTGATAGGAATACCGGACGTGAAAGCCTGGACCCAATAGCCATGACCGGTTGCATCAAAGGCGAAGTTGCTGACCGGAACGCCGTATTTGTCGAGCCTTGACTGAATCCATCCCGCAAGTTCCTCGGGTTTTCCGCTGAACAGTTCCAATGCGATTCCCTGCAATCCGCGCCATATAATCATCGGGCATTTGTCGTTCTCAGCCTTACCGGAGGAAATATCCATCGTGGCATACATATTCATGTCGTCGTTGACGGGGTTTTCCCAGAGTTGATGAATCATCTGGCGGTTGACGTTGATCTCCTCCTTGTCTACCGGACCAAAGTATGCCTCGCCCACGATTGAACGCTGTGTGCCTCCTACCGCGTGAAGGTTGGCTACTGACTGACCTCCGGTGGCGTTCACGAGCTCACGGTTGTCTGCCGCCGTTCCGGTGAATACAGTAAATGATTTGATAAGGTCCGTTTCGGTCAGTCCTGCCTCGATGTCCTCCGGCTGTAGTCGCGGCTGTGCGCGTTCCACCACTTCCTCTCTTGTGTCGCCCCATATAATCTCGCTTGGTGTGTCGCCCTTGACATAGAAATAGCGCACCTTGCCGATCATATCCTTTTTCAGATACCAGTCCTCTCCGAGATAGCCCGCATCCTTCAGCATCTGTGTAGTCCAATGCTCGTGGAGGGGGTTGAAGGAAAGAATCATCTGCGGAATCATGCCCGAATCGTCTCGGTTACGCATGAACCAGAAGGAGAACATGCCGAAGTGATTCATCTCCGTAGCCTCGTCCATCATTATAAGCGATGCCTGATTCTTCTTGGCGTAGTCTTCAAAGCGTTTCTTATCCTCCGGATTGGCGTAGTTGAAGTTTGAATGTATGAGCTGGAGGTTGCTGTTCCAATACGACCACACGAACGAGGGAATATCGGAAGAACTCGCCTCGCAGTTGGCGAACCCTCCGCATACCTTTATGCCGTCTGAATAGATTGACGAACCTTTCTTTGAGTCAAGACCGCGCACGGATATGAGTCGCGCCTTGAAGTCCTGCTTGTCAATGCCGGAGAGGGCTTTGAGGTACATGGAGAATGTCTTTCCCGACGTGCCCTGGCCGCACATAAATATAAGATTGCACTCTGACGCGCATACGCTCTCCTGCAATCCGACCTGCGGGATATAGTCTATCTTGTGGCGTAGCTCAAACCCTCCGACGATGGTCTTGCTCTTGGTCTTGACCGTAGCGAGAGTGCGCGTCACCTTGGGGTAAGGTGCCGGGAACGCTATGTCATGATTCAAAAGTCTTAGACCCATATTGCGTTTTACGTTTCGCATTTTACGTTGTACGATTTGGCTCTAAGGCTCTTTCGGGTACAAAGATAATAAAAAATATTTAAAGTAACGTAAGCGATTTTATTGTATATGTCATTTTTTATCATTATCTTTGCGCTATGAAAGATATACGGAAGGAATTACTGCATACGGCACACGAAAAGGGGATATGTGCGGACGGTTACAGGCAGATGCTTGAATCCGCTGACATTGACGCGCTGATTGAGTATTACACGGCTCAACCGGATTGGTGCTTGGAGCGGAACTTTCCCGATTTGGAGACGCTTCGGGTACATTTTGCCGACTGTGGAGAGAAAGGGGTGTTTGTAGACCGGACTTTCAACGGAGAACTGCTGAATGACAGGCAGGTGTATGTCTTTCATAACTGCAAGGGAACTATTAAGGTTTCCTTAAACGTTGACAAAGGCATTATCCCTATGCTTTATTTCGCCAACGGATGCAATATCACAGTGAGTTGCGACATACCTTACAAAAAGCCGATAAAAGTGCCACTATATGTGACAGACGAGTGGGCTAATTGCATTAACCACACGGTAGGCGACAACTGCATATTCACGCGATACACCATTAAACTTATCGACGCATGATCAACTCCCGCATACAGATAGAGAATGGCGCGGTAGAGGACTTCTACACGGAGTGGGGGTTTATCTACATGAGCGGAGACAGACGTTTCGCTCCGCCCGAGAAGAAGCGCGACAAGTCTTCCTATATTGAGGAAGCGGGAGCGCATGAAGATCCACGCACAGTTGACGATGAGTTTGACTACACGGCGCGGTTTCTGATTGAGACACCTAACCGAAACCTCATAAACGCCAACTCCAAGATTCATGCCTGGAACGAGGCGGTGAGGGAACGCACGGCCGGGAGCGACATCAAGCGTTGCAGGACCGTGACGTTCTACGATGATTTCAAGCGGTGCAAGATTGTCGGTATTCCGGAGATAATCGAGGATGCAGACGAGAAGGATTACTACCGCCGTGCAAACAGGGATGCTATGGATTGCGTGGTGGTTCCGCTGACAATCCACGTCAGCAACCCAAACCTTTGTGAGTTTGATAGGAGTCTTCAGTCTTGAGTCTTCAGTCTTAAGAATGAGACCCGGAAACAATTAACCCTTAGAGCCGAGAGCCTTATGATGAAGCATAAGTGATTAAGGACATACAGGAGCTGAATTTCCCGAGCTACGCAACGATGTGCGCGGCTACTTGTCTGTTGCCGGACATGGGGGAATGGACTATCACCTCGCAGATAAGGATTGACGGGCAGATTGCGCCCGACTTCTCTTACGACTGGGAGGTGCTGTTTCAGGGTCATAAGTATATACAGCCACTCCGCAAGCCGCAGGGGAGCAAGGATAACGAGCAATTCGCATCCGTCATAAACCTCACTTTCCAGCATTGGGCAATCTGGCAGCTCAAACGCTGGCCGTTCGTCACGATGCAACCGATTGACAGCGGAACGGCGGTGGCAGACGAGGAAGTTGCGGACGTGAGCCTTAACCTTAAAGACTTCTGTGATCTCTTCAAGCAAGTTCTCGCTTACTACTACGGCGACAAGATAACCCTCTCGCTCAATCCCGAATGGCAATATAAGGAAGAAGCCGAAGTCATATCCATAAGCCACACAAAGGTATGGAATGTGCTTGTGCAGGTGTTCTATGAGAAATTCGGTGTGCGCTGGGATATAAAGCCTAACGGCTCCCCTGACAAGTATGTAATCCGCATCGGTTATCCGACCACTGAGCAATCACATATCTTTGAGTATGGCTTTGAGGGTGGTCTGATGAAAGTGGAGCGTCAGACACAGAGCGAGGAAATCACCAATATGCTCAAAGGACGTGGTGGTGAGAAGAATCTGCCATTTAGGTATTTCAAGAATACCGACACTACCAACCCTGACTTCGCTCCCGACCCCGACTGGATTGAGGAGCTTGCCAACATCTACTTCTCGCGTCTTATGCCAGCTACATTCCGCTCCTACGTGCAGGGATGGAAAGCGGCGCATATCAGCAAATATCCCGGGTATACGGCAAAGGGGGAGGTGAATGCCTATTCGCCTTGGGCTTATCGGAAAGGATTTACAGACGAGAAGTTTCATCCGGTAGAGTTTGTCGCGGATGAGATTGTTTTACCCGGAGCTGAAGCACCGGCGCATAGACAAATAGAGATATTGCCCGGTTACTCGCCATTCGTGAAGAAGGGGTCTTCGCTGGACAAATATGGGCCACTTCTTAACTCGCTTGACGATAACGACGAGATATTCCCTACAATCCAGGGTGTGACCGTCAATCCATACGGACGCATAGACCAGACGGTGGCAGTCGAGCCGATCACTTCCGATGATATAGCCGACTCGGCAGAGAGTGATGCGAAGGTCTCTACATTCGAGTCTCCATTTCCGAAGAAAACTGAGACGGTAACAAAATACTCCCGCAAAACGATTGTATTGACCGGGGATTGGTTTAGTGTGCCAACGGGCAAGACTGCCAACTTCAATGAAGGAGATAAATCGGTTATTCTTACTAAGAATGAGAAAACGATTCGTTATGACTTCAATACCGGATATTGGTATATCAGTAACGAAGAAGTTGCCGTTGGTTACGAGAAAGTAATCATAGAGGAAACCTCCGTTGTTTTAGAGAGTATGACTGGTAGCATTGTGTCCGCTTCCGGTATTCCCTCAGGCACCTACCGCTATAAGGTGACATGCAAGGTTTATAACACAGCGACAGAAGATTACAATGTTACGGTTTCTCTTGAAAACCCGAAATTAACCGATGCTACGCTTGACGATAAGTGGCGCAACGTATGGCATATATGGGTAAAGAACATATGGCAGACAAGCAAGCAGCTCAACGAGTCTGACAAGGAATATGCGGAGCGCGTATGGCGACCGATCCTCGGGGACCGTGAGGAGAATAAAGCGAAAGTATTGTTTACTTCCGGTGCGTTGGCTATCAGTGAGGACTATGAGTTTACAATCGTCAGCACTCCCGAATACGACACAAGCAAGACGCTTGACGGAGTGCAGAGCCATTGGAAGATAACGCTTGCAAAGAGTGACGCTGACCTTGAATCGCTTGGTGTGTATCTACCCTCCACAATGCGTCAGGCGATTGCCGGAGACTATTTCGTCTTTCTCGGCATAGACCCTCAGCATTACTACACCGATTGGGCAGAGAGAAGACTTGATGATTGGAAGAAAGACAACCTACGCGACAAGAGCGACATCAAGCCAACTTGGGTGGTGCAGACTGACCGCGTGAGACTCAACGGCTACGGCAAGGAGGATGCGCTTATCCGACAACTGCATCCCGGCGACACATTGCGCCTTGCCGACAAACGATTTATCGAGGGGGATTATGAAACATTATATCTATCTTCTTTAACCTACACATACCGCGAGCCGACGAGTGAGGATGCGGCACTTAATCCTGACGTGGAGATTGTGCTGAGCGACCGCTATGAGGTGTCGGCAAACATAGTGTCTACCTTGCAGGGGGAAGTGTCGGCACTCGCAAAGCAGGTAGGGTCTATCTCCAATATCGAGCAGATTGTGCGGATGGTGGGCGACAAACTCTATCTCCGCAAAGACGGTCTGCCCGACCGCTCACTGTCTCCGACTGAGTTTGCATCATTGTTGACCTCTATGGGTTTCCGTAGCGGAATGGTAGGGGGTGCAGGCTGGGGTATCTACAAGGATGCTAACGGCAATTGGGTCATAGAAGCCGACCGCTTCATGGCGCGTCAGGACTTGGAGGTGAACAACCTTATAATCAATCAAGTCGAAGGGCAAGGTGGTACAAAGGTTGATTGCGCCGCCTTCATGGAGATTACCCGTGTTGAAGAGCTTGATAATGGCTACAAATGCTATTTCGATCAGCACGAGGGCACTGTCGCCAATCTCTTCCACGTTGACGATGTAGCGTGGAACAACCGCTATACACCAGACAATGACCCATTGAAATTCTACCGCCGACGTGTGACCGAGGTGGGTGCTGACTATGTGGTGCTGACAAAACCGCTCAATGGTTCGGCACGTCCTTTAGGATGGACTGATAGCGGCGTAAACGGAAAAGGCATCCCTGCCGAGGGCGACGTGATTGTGCATAGGGGTAACTACACCGACAAGGAACGTCAATACATCAAAGTGCGTGACGTTGTGGGCGGTGGATATGAGAGATATATAGAGGGGCTTGACTCTGTTAATGCAGAGGGGGTGGAGTATTACTTTGTCGGACGGCAAAGCGGACAGAATCCACGGCTTCTTATTGGCAGAAAAGATGGAGAGTATGCAGAATGGAAAGACGGCAAGCTTAACATCAAGGGTTCACTCTCAGTACAATCCACTATCGGCGACAAGACGCTTGACGAATATTTCAAGGGACTTCTGCCGGAGGATAAGCCAAGCTATGTGGAGGATGCGCTGCGCCAGTATTCGGAGATTGACGGCGGTCTCTTCATAACATCATTCATTTCTGCGGGCTACACCGACAACAACGGACTGCGCCACAACCTTGCGGGAATGAACGGCATCCGCAAGACGGACAAGTCTCCATTCCTTTGGGGTGGCGGGAATATGGTTGACCGTTTCTTCAATCCCGACGGCACTCCGCGTACAACTGACCCTGCAGACTACGCCAAGGCTATTGTGCGGATGGACGGGACGGGGTATTTCTGCGGAGGCAATATCCGTCTTGAAAAGGATTACGCCCTTTTCGGGAGTGAGGAATTGGGTATCAAGATTGGAACCGACGGGGCTTTCAGGGTAGGAAGCGGTGTAAGGTTTGACGTAACCAATGTAGAGGGTCTGAACACTGCCCTTGGCGAGCTTGCTAATTTCAACGTAGGACTCAGCAATATGCTAAGACCTATCGGCAAGGACGGCAAGGAAAAGACTTGGATATACGCGGCTACCAATCCAGATGATATTGAATCCATCAAGGTACTGCGTGGATTGTGGACCGATCAGTATTTGGCAGCAAGAGGTGACAACCCTAACGGAAGCGCAAGCAGCGGCGCGTCGGAGCTCAGGATGCTTGACGATGTGCTTATTGGCAATAATCTGGCGGCAGGTCAGTCGTTGGTGTATAATGGCACGAAGTGGGTGAATCAGGCTATTCAGCAAGGTCTCAACACTTCGGAGCTTGCGAATTATCTTTCGACCAACAAATACGCTACCCAGTCATGGGTGGAGGGCAGGGGTTATGCCCTTTCATCAGACCTGACGGCGCATATGGGCAACACGACAGTCCACATAACCGCCGATGAGCGGACGCTGTGGAACAACACCGCGAGCAATCTTTCTGCCATTCTTGGAGCTGACAGCGACACGGTAATCAACAAGTGGGAGGAAGTTGTGGCATTTCTTGACACTTACACGGAAGCTGACACTTTGGCTAATCTTCTGTCGAACAAACTTGGAAAGACGGAGGCAGAAAGCCTTTATCTCGGCATCAACAGCAATGCGGCATCGGCTTCGAAGCTCTCTGGCAATGCTGCATTCAAGGCATGGGGGCAGACGTTTTTCGAGAATGGCAGGCCGAAGGATATTAGCGGCGATATGACGGGGGTGGGCAGCATAAAGATGTCTGATATATTGTATTTGAAGAATCCCTCTACAACCAATGGCTTCTATCTCTCACCACAATCAAATGGCGGTCTTGCCATATCAGCGCATACTGATTATGGGTGGCAAAGGACTGTAATGTATATGACCCATGACGGCAATGTCGGAGTAGGATATACTCCTGCATACAAGCTCGATGTGAACGGAGTGATCCGGGCAAACGGCGAGGTGATAGCTACTTCGGGAAATGCCTTCCGTGTAGTGCAAGGGAATTACGGCGCATTCTTCCGAATGGATGGCAACAATTTCTATCTGCTCTTCACGGACAAGAACGACCAATACGGCACGTGGAACTCACTGCGACCCCTATATATAGACAATGCCACTGGATTGGTCAAGATGCAGAATGGTCTAAATGTCAATTCCGTCACTATCGGGGACTGCGAGATCACATGGGATGCTTCTGCGGGTATGCTGAAATTCTCTAAGGGCATCTATTCGCTGGGATCAGTGGCGGCAAGGGGCGCGAATGATTCTGTCGGCGGATCTTCGGGCGGTGGTTCTTCTTTCGGTCTTATGCGGACGTGGGACACGGCTCAGAACGATAAGAACACGGATGACGCTCTGGGCGCAAACCTTGGATGGGAGCTGAAGAACGCATTGGCAAAGTGCGTGAGCCTGACAAGTGCCGGTGTGGCGGAGATGGGACGCTATATTGACTTCCACAGCGCGAATTTCGGCACCAATGCTGCTGAGGACTTTACGGTGCGCCTTGACGCTGGCGCGGCTTCCACTTCACGTGTCTTCACGTTCCCGACATCGGGGGGCACGCTGGCTACGGAGTCATTTGTAAGCGGCGGGTATCTGCCTACGGCACAGGTAAGTCAGGAACAGAACACGGATCCCTACACATGGATCAGGGCGTATGCGAAGAATAACAGACGCGCCCATGTGCATAATACTTTAGGTATTGAATGGCAGTATCTGATCGGCATAGCTTCGAGCGGCAATTACGGAAGCGTGGTGAGGGCTTCTTATAATAACGGTACGCCTACGATGCAAGTTATGGGATTGTATAGCGGCACATGGAGCGATTGGGTGACTATGCTTTCTTCCGCCAACTATTCCAATTATGCACTTCCGCTTTCGGGCGGGACGCTGACGGGAGCATTGAAAGTGGATTCCATACAAAATCAGGCTGGAAATGTAGGGATGCTCGGTTATAAGCAGCCTGGACAGACTAACTGGTTTGTCGGTGCTGTGGATACCCAGGGTATTATCCGCTCTAATGATACTTCACTCTTGCATAAGAGAAATGGGGTGGATTATATTATATGGGACTCATATAACGACGGCTCAGGCAGCGGCATGGATGCGGATTTGCTGGACGGGGTGCATTACGCAAATATTCTCGAAAGAAACCATTCCATGACTTTCAGTCAGAAAGCTTCTGATGGTGTGGCTCATTGGTATAGGGTCGGAGTTACATTGCGTACCAATTCAGAGTCTCCCCAAGCTATTGTCTTTATCGGTCGAAATTATTGGTCGCCACAGAATGAAGGGTATGTATTCTCAATTTCTGTCGGCTATAATGGCAATATTAATATCAGTCAGCTGAGTGGAGTGGCAGGTGTCCCAATTATCGATAAGATAAGGATTGTGTGGTCTAACGGTGCTGCCGCATACCTTGACATACATGTTAAATATCCTGGCAATACCAGTTATACCAATGCTTTACACGTGACATCAGTAGGGGCGATACGGACTTACGCTTCTACGGAGGTGGTGACAGACCCAAGCACGAGCGGACTGAATGTGTATGAGTATTCCACCCATGCGGGAATGGGCTGCAGCACAGGATTCAACGGCAATGCATCATCGGCTACCGTGGCAACATATCTGAAGGCTGTCTGTGACGAGACAACGGATTTAAACTCTCTTGTGTCGGATAATTTCATGCACTATTATGGTGGCGGTGCCGCTTCCAATGCGAATAAGCCGGATTCCGGTCAATATGGTCTGCTTAACCTCCGGTCAGCGGACGGACACAGGACGCAGCTTATAGTGCAAAACAATGTGTGGCGTTCACGCTACTATAACGGTTCTTCATGGAGCGGCTGGTCGAGGCTTGCTTACACTACCGACAATGTGGCGAGTGCGACGAATGCCGACAAGCTTGACGGACTACATTCGTACGATTTCATGCGCAGTGTCTATGTGGGAGGTACAAACGCGAATGCTAATGACTATATCACAGGCGGAAGCTATCGACTGGGTGCAAGTCCGGTCAATATCCCTTCTGCCGGAGGCGCATACGGAAATCTTCTTGTGGTCAGGGGAACTACTGCCGACACCCTTTCGCAGATTTATTTCAAATATACGGAGAACAGGGCGTGGCTGCGGTCAGGAGTCACGAACACTGTAGCTGACACCTACTACGCGAACATGACATGGCGCGAGTTTGCCTTCATGGACTCGAATGTGGCTTCGGCATCTCGGCTTGCTACGACTTCGACGTATTCGGCATGGGGGCGGAGTTTCTTCTATGACGGTGTGCCGCACTCGATCAGCGGTGATATGACGGGGGTGGGATCTATAAAAGGCACGGATGCGGTTGCGCCTTATCTGCTCCAATCGGTTACGCCGACAAATGCGGGCAATCTCGGTTCGGCTCCGGGTTTTGGTCTCGCTCCGGGCAATTACGGTACTTTCATATGGGGAACGGGGGACGGTAAAGGTCATATTCAGGTCGGAAGAAAAGACGGCACTGCGACTGCCTATAACCTTATTCTTCAGGAGTTCGGCGGCAATGTAGGCATCGGCACAACCGCTCCCGCGTATAAGCTGGATGTATTGGGAAGCCAAAGGCTCTCCTCATCAATTAGCGGCTCAGGCAGTGACGTGTCGCTTGAATTGTGGCGCGGAACAAACGCATCATGGAAGTTGCTCAATCAAAGCGGCTCGCTGAAAATTCAGAACAATTACACCGACAAGGCTGGGGATTATTTTAGCTGCATGACTCTCGTATATAATTCAGGCAATGTGGGTTTCGGCACGGAGACACCGTCGTATAAGGTTGATGCAGTTGGCTCGATCCGGGCTCAGAACGGATGGCTGCGTAACAGCGGAGCCTACGGCTGGGTGAACGAGACTTACGGTGGCGGTTGGTATATGTCGGACTCTACATGGATCCGGGTGTATAACGGGAAGAGCGTATATCAGGCATCCGGCATTCTGAGGACTGACGGACAGCTGCATGTGGGGGGTAATGGATCGGTTTTTTATGTCGA
Organism: Muribaculaceae bacterium; assembly: GCA_029062005.1. Classification (GTDB taxonomy): domain Bacteria; phylum Bacteroidota; class Bacteroidia; order Bacteroidales; family Muribaculaceae; genus Lepagella. Next base: position 18,826 of record JAIDQZ010000045.1, read on the forward strand.
CAGAGCTACCGGGAAAGTCGGCGTAGGCACGCCATCGCCCGAGTACGGGTTGGACGTGAACAAATATATGGCTGTCCGCTACGAGTTTTACGGACTTGGAAGCGAATATGGCAATTATGCACTTTATCATGGACTTGCCGAGGGAGAGGCTATGCGCATCAATGCGCTTGACAAGGACGGCAAGTGGAAATCGCAGGGAATCACATTATACACCAACGGGAATGTCAAGGTAGGAGGGACCGTCTCCGATTATAAGTTTAATGTGGGCGGGGTGATATACAGTTCAGTCGGTATATTCTCCGACGGATATGTGGCGGCGAGGGGAGACAACTCATCTGACATAAGGCTAAAGGAAGATATACGCGACTTCAACGCCACCGACATCATCCGGAGGCTGCAGCCGAAGCAGTTCAAATGGAACGCGATGGCCCGTAGTAGATTCGCAGTATTCGACACTGATGAGGTGCAGTACGGACTGATTGCGCAGGAGACCGACAAGGTTGCTCCGTGGCTCGTTGACCACAATATGTTCGGCGACGGACTTTGGGGCGTGAAGTATGGGAAGCTGATACCTGTGATTCTGCAAGCGCAAAAGGAGGTGACTTTCACGGTGGATGATTTGCTTGTGAGGGTGAGGAAACTGGAGTCTTCTAATGAGAGACTGGAGAGGGAGAATGAGGAACTGCGGGCGGAGCTGAAGCTCCTGCGCGGTAACAAATAACAGATGCAATCAACAGGAATAATAACCGGGATAAATAAGGAAAGGAGGTAATCATGCCGAGAAACGGAGGATATATATATGCCACTACGGATGCGAACGGCAATAAGGTCGGGATAAACACGGACGAGATCTCGGCTGTGACGGGGAAGAACTCGCACAATGTGGGTGTTCTCGGGCGCTCCGAGAAGGTAAAAAAGTGGAACAAGAACAAGCCGTACAGGCGCACTACACCGGAGGTGCCGAGCCGTACGGTGGACAACTGGGCGAACGGGACGGGCAAGTATTCCGGCAATCGCGGAGAGACTATAGGTTTCCCGGTTTACTGGGGGATGCAGTACCCGATGAACACAGGGCAGCAGAATGCGTCGGGATCAAGCCGCAACAATCTGTGGGAGCTGTGCCATAATGTAATCCAGGGGAAGGGGAACCATCCTAATTACGAGTACATGAAGCCGGTGGCGGGTGTGGATTTCTGCGCGGAGGATGATTTCGACGGCTATTACCAGGATAACGGGCCGTTCCTTGATGCAGGCATATTGGGGGCTGTTGCCGGAGATAACACATTTGCCACAATAAAGCTGAACAAATTCGATGATTCGATGATGACGGTGTACTGTGAGGTGCCTCCGGACAGCGCCGGGTGGGAGCTGAGGGATATCATTCCGGAGGCAGGCCAATATTATCTGGTGGCTGAGTTTTATGAGGATAATGGGGTTCTCTTCGCTAATAAGACATCCGCAACACCGTTTGTCGTCAAGTATCCCATTATTGCCATGAGCACGAACATGCCGCGTATCTCTTTCAGTGTGAAGATTGGTGATATAATGTCGTTTATGAGCCAGAAACCGACATCAGACTTCAACTTGTATGTGTGTGTGGGATTCAACAAGCTATCTTCTACGGGCTTTAGCTCGGGCGCGGGATTCATAGCGCCGTGGGACCCGAAGGCAATTAAGTTCATGACCCGGGTCTGGGTGCAGCAAGGCTCGCCCTATTTCATCACCCTTACAAAATATGCGTGGTCGAACAGCAATACTTACCAGAGTTTTCCGTCCTCGCCGATCAAGGCGCAGACACCGACCCTGAAGTTCGAGGCATCGGTATACAACAGCGGAAGCAATCCGCTGCATCTCTACCTGAGAGGACACGCACAGCAGAACAGCCTTGTATTCAGGGCAAGGGCTGTGGGCAGTTACGGAGACTATGCGCGGTATAACGAATTCCACCTCTCAAACGGAGGAAACGCATACAATGGCGCATGGGTGGACCTTGAGGTGGCTACCGATTCAGACATGTCGAGCAGTGTGAACAATGTCACGATCAATTCCAAGGAGACCAAGACGGTGTATCTGCGTGCCAATGACATTCTGCCCTACGGCTATACCACACAGCTCATAATACAGGTGAGCAATGACAATGGCTCGACGTGGGAGGACTGCGGTTCGGGCATGGCTTATTTCAACAGGCTTAACGCTTGATTAATTGAGAATTGAGAATGTAGAATTTAGAATTTTCATTAATTGAGAATTGAGAATTGAGAATTTAGAAGAAATAATGATAATCAAACCATAAAATTTTTAGTGACAATGAAAGAGAAGAAAGACAGCAAGGCGGCAAAGACCGCAGGGAAGGTGACGATGAAGGCAGGTAAGATCATAAGGGCGTACAGGTTGCTCAACATCGAGAGAACCGAGAAAAAGGAGGGATTCAAGCTGTCGGCGCTTGAAGCAAATGATCTCTATATCGTGATCCGCGCCCTTGACGCATTAAAGCCCGTGGTGGATAAATTCGACGGCTTTGTCAAGGACGCGCAGAAGAAGCTGAAGCCCGAGGGCTGGGACGAGAAGGTGCAGAAGTATCAGGATGCTTCCACAGAGGAAAAGGCGGAGATCGACAAGGAGGCGGAGGAATATACCCGCAAGGTCAACGAATGTGTCTCCACCGAGCTTGAGAAAGACAAGGAGATCGAAGCCTACGAACATCTTTCAGAGGAAGCTTTCGGCAAGCTTGTGCAGACAAACGATCATCTGCTAAATGTGCCGGAGATCATGCTTCTTCGTGAAATACTCGCATAACCTTCAACTAAAAAATACAATATATGGAACTAAAAAAAACAAGCGAGAACTGGAGTCGCACATTTGATGAAAGTGGTAACGAAACAAATACACTTGAAAATGCCCAATTCAATGTACTTGACGATAATGGTGCTGTCATCGGTAATGCCAATGTTGGCAATGGCTACGCCAATGTCAATATCCACAACATCGGTTCATTCAATGGTGTGACTGAGGGAGTTGTGAAGCTTAATGAGATTCTTGGAATCACTGAGTAATGTAACAGGGTCACGGAGGCTTGAGTGTCTCGGTGACCGCAAACACTAAAAGAGAATGTTTGAATTTGATTGGATAAACCTCTTGCAAACTATCGGTGGCATCATAGCCGGAGGCGGCATTGTGGCGTTCACCAAGTCGGGGCGTATCAAGGCTAAGGCTGACGCTATGAAGGTGATGTCGGATGGTTACGAGGAGCGGATAAAGTCCCTTCACGCGATCAACGATGCGCATAACGCCAATGAGGTGAAGCTGACCGAGCGAATTGCTCAACTTGACCGCACCATTGACGACAAGACGGCTCAGATCCGCAACCTTACGGAAAAATGCTTCAAGTCGGAGCAAGAGGTTAACCGGGTGCAGGACTTGCTCAATGACTCTAAAGACGAGATTATTCGTCTTACTGAGGAGCGAGACCGCGAGAAGGCGAACAATGAGTACAACAAGCAGTGGCGTTGCATCAAGAGCGTATGCAGAGATCCCGAGGGGCGCATCCCTCCCAATCCGAAGCTTGCCACGCAGGAGTATGTTGACCCGGAAAAGAAAGAATAATCTATATGGCACAGATTGAGAAACTTATACCTCATATCCTCCTTTGGGAGAACGGGATCAAGACACTGCCGGGCGAGACGCTGAGACAGACGTATGAGCGCGCCCGGGCAAAGGGAGTGATAAAGAAGAAGACAGACAAGGGCGGACCTACGCTCGCAGGGGTGACGCTGACCACGCTTCAAGAGTCAAGAACCAAGAGTCAGGGGTCAAGGGTCAAGGTTACGGAAGCTGATTTGGCGAAGATGTCTTATGATGAGTGGCTCGCTATCCTGAAATCCCTCTTTTGGGACAGATGCAACGCCGACAACATCAGGAGTCAGTCGGTGGCGAATATGTTTGTGGATTGGGTGTGGCACTCGGGTCCGCTCATGATTCGCAAGGTGCAGGACATATTCAGTCTTCGGCAGGACGGCATCGTGGGACCCAAGACGCTTGCGGCTCTCAATTCGGCTCCGGCAGAGTCTGTGTTTAACCGGCTAAAAGCGGCGAGGGAGCGAAGCTATCACAGGATAGTCTTCAACCGACCGTCGCAGCAGGTGAATCTTCAAGGATGGCTGAACCGGACAAATGCCCTGAAGTTTGAGGGGTAGCTGATACAAGCGCAGGGTGCGCAAAGAGGACAATGACATTGTGGGAACCGTTTTTATATTGTGAGAATGGAATTTATTTTGTAACTTTGTAATTATGGAAGGCATTTCAGCTATATTAGAATATTTTGATAAACATATCGGCTGGCGCAACGTTGCTATGCTGATAATGGTGATCGTAGGTTTTGGAGCTGGCTATTACTTTTGTGATTCAAAGCGCGAAAGGGAGAAAGCTGAATTAATAAATGAGTACACCAAAGAGATGAAATTATATAATGATTCAGCAACCCAAGCAAAGAACGATATGCGACGCTTGGAAACTGAGTATACCATACTTTTGTGGACTCAAAATAAAAAGATAGATAGTCTTCAACTTATAATCAAGAAATGCAGAAATGAAGAATAATATTGAAAAATACAAAAAGCAATTAAAGGATATTTTAGGTGTTTTCTTAGTATCGGCATTCTATATTTCAGGATGGGCGATGTATATCTATAGCGAGGTAAATCAAGCAAACGCTGAAACTGATAGACTGAATGCAAGCACTGCATCTTTAAAAGATTCAATAAATAAGGCAAATACTAATGGTACTGTAGTTTCAAGAAAAGAAACTCTTATTAAACACGCAGTACCAGAAGAGATCTGGGAATATATAGATGAATTAAAGGCTACTAATAAATCTCTTAGAGATAGCGTTGCTTACTATGCTGGGTTTTATGAGCTTGTTATGGAGCATCATCCATACGAATATAAATTTTCCGCAACCGATTCAGGGGAGTATACAAAATATTCAAGGAGTTTAAGCTATATGGTTGAGCAAAGGATCATGCAAAAGGACACTTTTATTCGTTTTAAGAAAATTCCTAAATTAAATCCAGCTGATCCAATAATACTCAAAGATACTACAGATAGTTTGTAAGATAGAGACGGTTCCCACGAAAACGGGAGCCGTCTTTTTTTGTGCGCATATAAAATATCCCCGACATTCACATGCAGGGGACAGGCGGTGCAAAATTAAAAAACATCCTTTACGGGATGGGAATACAAAACTAATAAAATTCTACGACATGACAAACTTTGACAAGAAATTATTCGCGGAGTGGAGCAAGGCTGTCGCTTCGGTGGTGATAATGGTTATCATGCTGCTGCTTGCTTGCGTGATGTGCGGATGCAGGACGCGGTATGTTCCGGTGGAGACGGTGAGGACGGAGTATAAGGATAGGGTCAATACGGAGTATGTGACGGATTCGGTTGTCAATGACAGATTCGTTTACATCAACGGAGACACGGTGTTCATCTACAAGTGGCGCGACAGATGGCGGACTGAGATTAAGCACGATTCTATCTATATCAATAAGACAGACACAATCAGTGTGCCTTATCCGGTGGAGAAGATTGTGGAGGTGGAGCGTGATCCAGCGTGGTGGGAGTTGGGTCTTATGGCTTTTGGGGGAGTGTTTCTTCTCTTGATCGGGTATGTGGTGTATTTGAAGTGTAGGAAAGGAAGTTGAGTTAGGCTTTCACCTTGCGACAAACCGGCTGGCGCATTGCAGGCATGACTGAAGCCATGCGGCAGTAAGAAAGGAATAAAAATTTAAAGTAATATTAGCGATTTATTTGCATAATTAAAAATAATATAGTATATTTGCGCGATGAAACATGAAATATTGTGTCCTGAATGTAGAAGAGCCGGACGTAAAGGCAAGATTCTCGCAAAATGCGAGGATTTAAACGGCAGGGGAGACCTTTATCTTTTCTGCAAGGTCTGCAAGAAGGAAGTTTACATAAGGATGGAAGACATAAGTCTTGACAGATGAGAGAACGATAATACGTGATGAACTCATAGCTCAGTTGGTTAGAGCTCGTGATTTTTTAATCTCGGAGTCGCAAGTTCGAGTCTTGCTGGGTTCACTAATTGCGGGATAGAGCAGTGGTAGCTCGTTGGGCTCATAACCCAAAGGTCGCAGGTTCGAGTCCTGTTCCCGCAACAAAATACATATTCAATCAAAGAGCCGAGAGCCATATCCCAGCAGTGGGGTGTGGCTCTTTTTTTATTTAACGATAAACACTTCAATATGAAGCAGAAAATCAAGGAAGCACTCAAACAGGGTCATAAGAAACTGGGTGTAAGTGACGAGGTATTTGAAAGGGTAGCCGCTTCCGTAGAAACTTTCATCACGGACGAGAGTCAGATAGCGGGTTTCGTGGCAAGCGAAAAGACGCTGGATCTGCTCAAATCCTATCAGAGTATGGCAGACAAGATTCGGGATTTGGAGCGCATCAATCCGCAACCAAATAACGAGACTCCGAAACCCTCTGATGACGGCAATCAGCCACCCAAACCTTCACCCGAAGACAAACCCGGTGCCCCGGATGATACCGTGCCCGCTTGGGCGCAGGCGATCATCAACTCAAACAATGAGCTGAGAGAATCCAACAAGGCACTGAGCGAGAAAATCGCGGGCTTTGAAGCCGCTAAAGCCAAGGAGACAGCAGTCGCCGCGCTTGACAAATTCGTGAACGAATGGGGCTATGCCAAGGGATTCCCTTCGGAAAGCGAACTTGCAAAGCGTATCGCCCTGAAAGTCTACAAGGCCGGAGGCGAGACCATGACCGGGGAGCAGCTTATCGCGGCATTTCGCGAGGAGTTTGACCCGGCAGTCAAGGCAAAGGGCGTGACGGACTTCACAAAGCCTTTCGACAGCGACGGAGGGAATGTGGAAGCGGATCTCGATATGACAGAAATCATGAAAATATACCGCAAGTCGGGACGTGTCGCCGACAAGAAGGAGTGACGATTGCCGAAATTAACCCTAAGTTTAACTTAACACCGACAATCTATGGCAAACTACGGACATTCGTTCGGCAACACTTCCGCCGGACCCGTGGAGGTCGAAAGAATCGTGCTTTGGGAGAGTGTGCATGAACGCTATCCCGTCGGCGCGGTACTGAAAGTCTCCACCACCTATCCAGCCGGAACGCTGATCCCTGCCGGAACACCTATCTCGGTAGACAAACTCGGCGGTACAGCCACATTGAACGGCTCGGCACCCATGGGCCTCACGCTCGACGATGTGACGATGGGAGCAGACTTCTGCACCCTGACAATCGTCACCAAAGGGCGCATCATGGAAGACCGCTACAAAGGCACAGCCTACACCACGGCGCAGAAGAACGCCCTCAAGGACAGCATAACATTCATTAAAGAAGTTTAAGCAATGGACGCAAGATTTTTAGGACTTGACAACCTGGCCGTGACGCTCGGCCTCGGATCACACAAGACTTTCCAGACCTACTATGAGTCCGCGCTGAAAGACCGTGAGACAATCGGTCTTGACATCGAGGGCTTTGAGTGGGCAGACCCACAGATAGACTTCGACTATGAGTTCCTGGAAGGAGAGGGCTACCTGAGCGCAACCGCGACCTATGTAGACCTCTATTCCGACCCGCTGCCACGTGGCCGCAAGACCAAGCTTAAAAAGTACACGGGTGGAATCCCTCGCCAGAAATGGGTCGAGAACTACGGAGAGGAAGACTACCGCAAGGAACTCATCGAAGCCAACAAGGCCGCTACGCTCGGCGCACTCCGCGGAGAAATCCCCGAGAACTCAATCAAGGAATACCTGTGGAACCGCCTGTTTGACCGCATGAAGCAGTTCCCCGACCGTCATTCCGCCTCTCTGACCGAGCAGGTAGGAAACATGAAGTTCAAGCGACAGCTGACCCTCACGGCGGAGAATAACCCCGGCGGTATTACCGACGTGACCTACAAGTCGCATATCCCCGACGATAACATCACAAAGCAGAGCTGGTACACCGTAGACTCGACGGGCAAGGTAACTTACGTCACCACCGTAGACCCGATTGAGATTCTCATGGAGAAAATCTATGACCTCAAGACCGACAAGTATCGTGGCTATACCAACGTATGCCTGGAGATGAGCAACACCACCTATCTGCGCCTGATGAAACACCCGAAAGTGCTGCAGCGCATCGGCTTTGCCGGAGAAAAGTCGCTCGTACTTTCCAATCAGAAGGATCAGAACGCCGCCGAGAAGGTCGGCTGGGAGAAGATTCTCACCAACGGCATCGACTACGCGAAAGAGTTCATCCGTGTTGCCGTCGGTGCTGACGTGATGATCGTGCATACCAACATCATCGGCAAGGAGGTATGGAACGCCACCGAAAAGAACTATGACGTGGTTCCGACCTCGCCCTATGCAGACGATGTGATTCTTGTGCGTCCTTCCGGCATCATCGGCAAGATCTACAATGTAGCTCCCGTGCGTCCCGACCGCTCCGCCATCTTCGGAGACATCTTCGGCGGCAAGGGTATCATCGAGTACATCTACGACAAGGACAACCGCACCCAGAAATGGAAGTCGGAGTTGACCTGTCTTGCCGTACCGACCATGCCGAAGAAGATGATCTACTACGAGATCGGCAATCAGGCCTCCGAGGAGGACGAGGGCGACAAGGGAGGCGACGAAGGCGAATAACCACTAACACTGACGGAGTATGACGGTAGAGGAGCATCTTAGAGGTGAGATACCGGGCTATCCCTTTGCGGATAATGTGCTGAAGAAGGCGGCATTGTCGCCCATATTCGCCACGCCCACTGCAATGAAGCCCATCTCGCTTGATGACGTGGTGGAGGACAACGCCACTGACGAGGATTTCGTGCGGAGTCTCACCTACGCGACTTCTACCCTCTATTACTCCGCGGCGGGGGCGTTCAGCGGCGGTTCACGCCATGAACAGGTAGGCGACATCAGTGCCTCCATGTCGGGTTTCATCATCACCCAGCGTGACCGCGACTACTACCGGGCTATGGGCGACAAGCTCCGTGGTCTGGTGGGCGCGGACATCGAGGAGACGAAGGCCGACAGCGGCGGGATGTTTGACGCAAGCAGTCTCCGGAAGCCTTCACCAAAGCGCAGACGGATATGGAACTGATAAAGTTTGAGGATTCGTGCGTGATAAGCCGTGCCGACGGCTATGACGAGGACGGCGGCGAGGTCTTGAAGGGGGTCTACAAAGGCAAGTGCAACTACCAGCAGGGGGTGCAGACGTACCGGGAATGGAAGCAGCGCAACAGCGTCGTGATTCTTCCCGGCGACGTGAGAATCCGCGAGAATGACGTGGCGATTGTCACGCAGAGCAACGGCGTGATGAAGGAGTGCCAGGTCAAGACCGTGCGGAACGTGAAAATGCCGATTACGGGAGAGCGGTTCACACGGCTTGAAATGGAGTATGACAAAGAGGTAGGCGATGAGTGACTACACCGCACATAACCTTTCAGTCATAAAGGTCGGACTGAAGGAGTTCGCAGAGAGGGAGGCGAAGAAGGAGGTGGTGCGTCGGATGCGCATCATAGCCGGAAAAATGATTGACCTTATCGATCGTGTCTTCAGTGACGCGAGCGAGCAGTTTCCCGAATGGACCGCAAATCTCCATGATGCTACTGGAATCGGTATCTACGTTGACGGACACCTTGACAAGTATATGCCGGTGCAAAGAGCGAGTACCGCACAGCAATCCCGGTCGGGAGAAGATGTGTGGGGTACAACGGAGCTCTCCGAAGCCCTGACAAAAGCTTCGACCACCTTTGCCAAAGGATTGTGGCTGGTGATGTTCTCGGCAGTTGACTATGCGGAGCAGATTGAAGAGATAGGCTCGCCTAAAGACCGTGGACGTAGTTTCTTCACTGCCCTTTGCGAATACCTCGGAATGGACGTGAAGGAGCAGTTCGGAACGGCAATCGTAGGGATGAGCGGACCCATAACAAGTTTTGCAAGATGAATCTATCGGAACTTAACCCGGACATAGCCTTGAAATCCTTGCTTGACGGCAAGGTGAAAGTTGGCTCGGACGCGAGGATTATCGAGGTCTATGCCCAGGGTATGCAACCCAACAGCGGTGTCGGCTCGGACTTCATCACGATTCTCTACAACGGCTCGGTGAGTTCGTGGACCAATCCGATAGGGCAGTTCAACAGCAATCTCGCATTGATGATAACCTGTAAGATGAACTCCAACGGCACAATCAAACAGCCGCATATGAGCAAGATTGTGGCGCAGTGTGAGAAACTTATCAACCGCAGGAAATCGCAGGGCTTCTTCTTCTCGCTTGACAAGGACAACGTGATAACGCCTCCGACCCCCAACTATACTACTGGCTACGCGACAACAGCTTTGAATGTGGCGTGGCATACCACCAATAATTGAGAATTGAGAATGTAGAATTTAGAATTTTAAAACATAGATAAACTATGGCTGGAATAAAGAAATTAGCAACCACCACCGTCTTTACCGGACAGAGCGACATCGTGGTATTCGATGAGGTCAGCGACTACAAGAATGCCACTTTCTCCACTGCTACCGCCTCCGGTGCTTCCGTAGGTCAGGTTTCCGGTGATTCCTCTGAATACGTCGGAGAAGACACAGAGGTCACAAACTGGGTGGACGAGCAGGGTAAGGTCATCACTTCGACCGCTACTGACGGCACTGTAGCCGTGAAGTGGGAGATGGCAGACCTCTCGGAAGACAGCGTGGTGAAATTCCTCAACGGTGTGAAACTCTCCGGACTCACATCGACACTGCTCAAGAACATAAAGAGTGCCGTCGGCTTCGGCGTGAAACTCCCGGTAATGACCCGTCCTATCGGATGGTTCAACGACGAGGCAAACCGCTGTCTCTTCCTCCCGAAGGCGAAGATAGTGTCAAGCATCACCTACTCGGACAAGCACTTCACAATCAGTTCGACCGCTACGGCGGAATACATCGACACGACAACCCTCAAGACCGCTATGATCGTAGAGGGAGAACCGGTTTATGAGAACGACACAGAAGAGGCTGCATAGCGCAGATCAATTTAAGAGCGGCAGTTGCCATAGTGTGATTGCCGCTCTTCTTATATAGCAACCGTATGGCAGAAGAGAAGCAGGAAGAGAAAGACTTCACGATGGATGAAGCGGCGATGGAGCGATTGCTGTCTGAGGCTGATTTTGTGAGACAAGGACGGAGTGTGATTGTCGAGATCGAGGGGAAGAAATGGCATATGCGTCCGACAAGTCAGGCGCAGAACCAAATAATGGCAAACCTTGACTTCGACATCATGTATTGGCAGAAGGCTCTCAAAGAGGGGAATCTGAGCCGGAGGAAGGCGAAGCGCATCAGCACGAAAATCCGCAAGGCGTACGCGAAGAAAGCGGCGCACAAGGTACTCGGGATGTGGCTTCGGTGGGTTCCGTTGCTCTTTGCGTTCATGTGGAGACGTATCTACAACTCGTCCGAAGCCGTCTCCGCCACAATCAACGCTACGGAAGCCATCGGCGAGAACAAGGTTTTTTATTTAGCCAACTTGGGAAGCTCAAAGCAAGCACTCGTTCTCTCTATGACTCAGGTTGGCGAAGCCGTCAGGCAAAGAACCCTTCGTGGGGAGAGTGCGGCGAGTATGGTAGAGAAGGACGGTTCGGAGGCAAAGGAGGGCAGCAAGTAGGGAGCGCGTTCTCGTTCTCTTCCGACAACGAGCGGATAAAGGGACTTTACGGCAACTACAACCTGTGGTCGTGGCTACGGTATTGGCACCTTGACAGCGCGGACTATGTAAATATCCTCCTTATCGACAAGGGTTATTACGACTATGACTTCACGGAGCCGCCGAAGCCGAAACCGAAGCTCAAAAAGAAAACCACAAGAGAGGTAAGCTCCATGCTTGCAAGATTCGGCTTCAAGACCAAACTTCATGACGTGGAGAAAGAGAAGCCTATGACCGCCGAGGAGATGCAAAGGATTGCGATGGAGGAAGAGGGAGAATTTCAGAATTAAGAAAGAAACCGAGCCAGAGCCTTTGAGCCAGACCGCCGTTTGGCGGTGGCTCATAACCATACAGATACGATGGCAGACGGCAAATTGGTTTTCCCGGTCAAGTTCGACCTGGAGGCGGCAGTGAAGGAGGCAAGCGGAGACGCGGATAGAGTGCTGAAAAGACTGGGCACGATGATTAATTCGCGTCCGCTTAAACTCGGCATAGAGATAGAACAGCCGAAGGGTGGCTGGGATAAGAAACTCGGAGACTACGGCAAGGGCAGTATCAATGCCATGCGCAAGGAGATGGCTAAACTTGTCGAGCAGTGGAACAAGCTCAGCGAGGCACAGCGTATAACGGACCAAAAGAGCGGCGCGTTTACGGCAGACGCTATGAAGATAATCAACCGTTACGGCCAACTTGTGACGGCAAGCGAGAGTTATGCCCGTAGTCTGGAGCAGATAGCGTCGGCGGCGAAGAAGTCAGCCGATGCGGAAATTCGCGCCAATCAGAAGGCTCAGGCGGAACTTGAAAAGCGGATGACAAAAAGTAAGGAACTTGTGGCTGTGCTGAAAAATGAAGAGAATAGCGTGTCGAGTCTTACCGCACGGCTCAACTTCTACACCAAGCAGATGAACTCCGCTGACAAGGGGAGCAAGAAATGGGTCTACAACTCACAGATGGTACAGCAACTCAAAGAGCAGTTGGATAGGCTTTATCAAACACAGAAGAAAGTCACTGACAATGACGTAAAGACGACCGACAAGCGTCTTCAAGAGCGCGCCCGTATAAAGTCCGCCCTCTTGCAGGAGGAAAACTCCATTGACCGCGTAAACGCGAAACTTAATATTTGGCACAACATCATGAACCGTTCCGCAGAAGGTAGCGGTCAGTTCGCGTATGCCGCCAAAGAAATAGAGCGGTTGAATGGAGTAATGGATCGCCTAAACGCCAATACACCCAAAGCACAGCAGAAGGCTCAGGAACAGCTTCAGCGCGAATGGCTCGCCGCAAAAGACCAGAGGGAGCGCGAGCGTGAAAAGGAGACTCAGCAGGCAATCGCCAACGCTAACCGCGAGAATCAGGCGCGTCAGGCGGCATTCAACGCACAACGTCAGGCAGGACTTGAAAGACAGCGTATCCTCAATGCCGAAGCGAACAGCATTGCGATTGTGACCCAACAGCTCCAGATACAGCAGGAACGGCTCAATAATGCCAAAGTGGGTTCGGCAAAATACAATCGCTTGACCGAGGAGGTAGACCGTCTGACAAGGAAACTTAATGACATGCAGGAGGCTCTACAAGCCGCCGGAAAGCGCGTGGAGGCTCTTAGGGCGTTGAGGGAAATACTTGCTGCATCCGAGAAGACTATATCAGGACTAACGGGCAAACTGCAAGTATATCAGGAAAGATTGAAAGGTCTTGAATCCGGCTCACAGAAGTTCAACAAGACTGCCGCAGAAGTGCGCCGTCTTTCCGAGGAACTGCAACGCGCCAATCAATATCTCTCGGACTTTCAAAGCAAGGCTTTCAGAGGACTATCCACCAACTTCACCGCACAGCAGACCGAGGCGGTGCAGAATCTCCGCAGACAGATAGATGAAATTGACAAGAGGTTCAATATGCTCTATCAGAACGGACGCGCCACGAAAGCCGATGGAACATACACTGACCGCGTGAATGCCATGCTGAAGGAGCGTATGCGTCTGACTGAGGAAATCAACAAGATGATGAAGACTGCCGCAGACGCTCAGCTTGAACGCGAGAAGGAGATAAACCGTCTGATTGAAAGAAGGAATGCCAGAAACAAGGAGCAACAGGCGGCATACAATAAGGTAAGACAGGCAGGACTTGAACAATATCGGATCCTTAAAAATCAGGAAAAGACCATATCCGAGATTTCCGCGAAGTTACAGCTTCAAAGACAGCGTCTGAACAACGCCAATATGGATTCGTCGAAGTTCAAGAAGATAGCGGCGGAGGTGGAGCGTCTGACATGGAAACTTGAAAACGCACAACGTAAAGTGGCGGAATTGACTGGACAGTCAACTTCAAGCGCAAATACACAGAAGAAAAACATTCAAAACGTCAATCAGGAATACAGCAGACAACTGACATATCTTGAAAAAGTCATGCGTAAGATGGCTGTCTATGGTTCTATTGGAATGATAGGCAACCTTGTCAGGAACGTCCGCGAGGTGACGGCTCAGTTCGAGCTTCAGAGAGTGTCGCTGGGTGCGATATTGCAAGACCAGACGAAAGCCAATCAACTCTTCTCGGAAATCAAGGGTTTCGCACTCAAATCTCCGGTCTCCATACTTGACCTTACGAAATACACCAAGCAGTTGGCTGCCTACAAAATCGGCTATGACGAGTTGTTTGAGACCACAAAGAAACTGACTGACGTGTCGGTAGGTCTCGGTGTGTCTATGGACCGCGTGGTGCTCGCCTACGGTCAGGTCCGCGCCACCGGACACCTTCGCGCATCGGAAATCAGACAGTTCACCGAAATGGGCGTGCCGATTGTGGAGGAACTTGCCGCTAAACTCTCAAAGATGAACGGCGAGTTGGTTACTGCCGCAGACGTGATGGATATGGTCTCCAAGCGTGCCATCGGCTTCGATATGGTGAAGGAAGTGTTCGACGATATGACTTCCGCCGGAGGTATCTTCTACAACATGCAGGAGAAGCAGGGCAACACGCTCTATGGTCTATGGGCGAAGTTGGGTGATGCCGCGTCCGTGATGTATGACGAGATAGGGCGTACCGGGCCTGTAAACTCGGTAATGAAAGGTCTTATTCAGAGCGCGACCGACCTCATGAAGAATTGGAGGCTTGTATCTGGAGAGGTCGCTGTCGCAGTCCTCGGTTTCGGAGCGTACAAAGTCGCTCAGAATCTTGCCACAAAAAGCACCATTGCGGCAAGTGCGGCGGCTGATAACTACACACGCGCCCAGATACGTATGCGAGCCGCGACAATCAAACATAATGAGGCGCAAAGGTTATCCGCTTTGTATTCAATGAAAGCGGCGCAGTCTTACCGCGCTGCCGCTTTATCAACCAATGTATGGACGGCAGCCAAGTATAAACTTATCGGTGCGACCAACTCCCTTAAAGCCGCGTTGATGGGTAATTGGATAACCCTTGCCATTACCGCAATAGCCGCTATCGCAGTGGCGATTGGTACAGCCGTGGAAAAGGCGACAAGGCTTAAACGTGCCCTTGCTGAGATAAGAGAAGAGACTACGGTATTGCAGAATCAGTCCGTCCGAAACTTTGAGCGACTTGCGAAGCAAGCCACTGAAAACGCAGATGGGAGCAAGAAGCAGAAGGAGGCTCTTGATGAGTTGAACCGGACTTACAAGGATATGGTGCCGGAGGAGGCTCTGAAAATCGAAAACCTCCGCAAGATGAAGGGCAACTACGAAGAACTGACTCAAGCTGTTCGCGAATACATAGCCGCCCAGCAGGAGGAGAAGTCTATCAACACAATCAATGAGCAGGAGGGTGCGGTGCAGACAGCTATGCAGAAGCGTTTGCGTGGAGTGTTTGAAAAGCAAGGTCTCAGCAGCGATGAGATAGAGCGTTTCTTCCGTGCTTTTGAGCGCACAGCACTTGACGCTTCCAAGACGGTTAAAGAGCAGTTTGAGGATGCTTTGGAGATTGCAGGACTCAGCGGAGGTGAGAAACTTTGGGAGGCTGTCAAGTCAAAATACAGTTCTTTCTTTTCATTCGGTAAAAGCGAGTTTTTCTCTGGTGAGGACGAATTTGTGAAGTCGCAGACTGCAATCGGCGAGTTGTCTAAATCTCTTTCAAGACAACAGGAGTTGAATGAGAGTGTAAGAAAATCATTCGCAGATTTGACGCAAGATCTCGGTGTTTATACGGGAGCTATGCGCAACTACAATCAGGCTGTGCAGGACAACCTCAATTCCGGCGAGACCATGCTTCAAAACCAGGAGAATGTCAATATGCAGATTCGCTACATGACATCGTGGATAAAGGATGCTGTCAAGGAAGCAGGTATCGCATGGAACGAGGGTTGGGCGGAGCTTATTATGAATGTGGATGCGGAAGACCTCAATCGTATCTCTTCGCTCAATATGGATGCTATCTTGTCGGCAATAGACCCCAACAAGCATCTTGAATTGTATAATTATATTCTTCAATACAAAAAGATGTATGAAGACCTCATCCCGTCCGACCCGGTAGCAAGGGCTGTCCGTGCTAAATTCTTTAAGATAGCACAGGGGATGAAAGACGGAGGGGATGCCATGCGTCAGTATCTTTGGGATGGTAAGCAAGACCTGAAAGAGCATATCAAGACGCTCGGAGATGCGGTGGAGAGAATCCGCGACAAGGTTTATAAGTATAGTCAGTATATAAAGAACTTCGGTGTTGTCGGCAAGCTTGCTCTTCAGGCTATGGGTATAGATGTGGATGCCATGACCGCACAAGCCGAGGCGATTGAGGAACTGATGAAGTACGAGCAGACTTATGTCAGAGATGATAAAAAGGACAAAGGTGGCCGTCAGTCCGATCCGCGCCTCCAAAACCTAAAGGAAGAAATCTCTCTTGTGCAGAAACTATATCAGGAATACAAGCAACTGGAGAAGCAGGAGGGCGCGACAAAAGCCACTGCCGATATGAACCGTATGGCAAAGGACACAATCGCTATGCTCTCCAAGAAGTACGGCATAGGACTTCCTAAGACCGCCAACGATGTTGTGTCGGCTCTTGAAATCCTCTACGGAAAGATGGAGCAGTTGCCGAAGAAATCTTTCTCAACTCTTGAAAAGGACTTGAAAGAACTCCGCTGGACTATCGAGAAGGTGGATATTGACGATTCGCAGAAGAACATCGAAGCCGAGTTGAAGAAACTTGCCGACCGCATTTCTCGTACCAAGACAGCAAAGGAGTTCTACGACAAGATACTCTCGCAGACAGGTGATATAGACCTTGCCATGAACGTCACAATGAGCGTATATGGAGATACCGGAGAGGGATTGTTTGACAACATCGTGGAGCAGATACGGCAGACGTTCTCTTCCGGCAATCAAGCAATCGACTTGCAGATAACGGCGGAACTTGACACGGCAATCGACACCGAGAACCAGCGTATCAATTACCAGATGCTTGCCGACATCTACGACAAGTATCAAGACCAAATCATAGAGAAGAACCGCCAGACCGCCGAGAACATCATCAAGGAGGGGCAGAAGACAGCCGCCGCCAACATCAGCACATGGGAAAAGGAACTTGCAAAAGCAAAGGATTTCGAGCAACAGCGCACCGACATCATCAACCGCGAGACCCAGCGGAGGGCTGATATTTACAAGAGCAACCTTCCGCAGGAGGAGAAGGATCGCCTTGCCGGACAGAGCCGGACAAAGCAGAGCGAGGATTTGGCTAAGGTGAACTTTGAGGAGTTTACTAAGAGCGAAGATTACATCAAGATATTCGAGAATCTTGACAACACATCCACCGCCGCCCTCAAACGTTTGAGAGAGGAAATGCGCAAGTTGATAGAAACCAACAAAGACCTTTCGCCCGAAAATATGAAGACGCTTGTCAAGGCTATGGAGGACATAGACGAGCAGATAAGCGGACGCGGTTTCGGCAACGACATGGTGCAGGGTGTGCGTGACTACATTGACGCTCTCCGTGACCTTAAGACGGCAAAGGCTGAACTCAAAGCGTCACAGGCAGAATATGACGAGCAACTTCCGCAACTTGACGCGGACATTGACACGGCAAAAGCTGAGGAGATCGCCGCGCAGGAGGAACTGAATGCCCTAAAAGCAAATGAACTTGCTACGGAGAATCAGATTGTGGCGGCAGAGTTGCGTCTTAACAATGCCACTAAAGGCGTGCAGATTGCAGAGCAGTCGAAGGCTAAGGCGGCTGATAAGGTCAAGAAAGCCGAGACGAAAGTCACCAACCAGCAGGATAAGCAGAAGAAAGCTTCAGGTAAGTTCTTTGCAGACTTGCAGAAGACGGCGCAGACGGCAGATCAACTCGCAAGTGTCCTCGGAGACGTAGAGGCTCTTCTCGCCATATCGGCAGACTCAGCGGCAGGTGTGGCATTTGATTCGGCTATTGAGGGATTGCAGACTTTCAGCAAGACGATGAACGTTATAATCGGTCTTCAGGAACTCTACAACATAGTAACCGAGTCGAATCCGTGGATTGCCATCGCTGCCGCAGTGTTGGCTGTCGGGTCTATGCTTGGCTCGTGGATTACCAATAACAAGGTACGCAAGGCCAATCTCGAAATAGAGCGTCAGCAGGAATTACTGGAGGGACTACAATACACCTATTCGCGATTGCAGAAAGTCGCAGACAAGCTCTTTGGCAGGGATTATATTGACAATTACAATCAGCAGTTGCGCGCTCTTGAAGCAGAGGCGGCGGCTTATCAGAAGCAAGCCGAGGCGGAGAAGAGCAAAGGCAAGAAGACCGACAAGGAGAAGCTGAAGGAGTATGAGAACTCGTACCGGGACACGATGGACGAGATCGCCGATATGCAGACCCAGCTTGTGGAGAAGTTCACCGGCACCAACCGGCAGGATGTGGCGCGGCAGATGGCGCAGTCGTGGATTGACGCGAGGGTTTCGATGTCGGACACCTTCGCTGCAATCAAGGGCGATTACTCCGAGATGATAAAGAATATGATTGTAGAGGGAGCTGCCGCGAGGATCATTGAAAACGCCCTTACTCCGATGTGGGATAAGATGGATGCGATGCTTGAGGATAACGACATTGACGGAGCGATCGACTCCCTTATCGGAGGTATGGATGATGCACTCAACGCCGCCAACAACGGCATGGAGGTGCTTTGGAAGGCTCTGGAGGCGCGAGGCTACGACATGAAGCAACTTATCGGAGACACTGAGAGCAGTTATACTGGAATCGCCAAGAATGTGGCGACCGCAACGAGCGAGGAGATCAACGCCAACACCGCCGCGCTCAATACGCAGAACTATTATCTGAGTCAAGTCCCGGTCATTGGTGAGAATGTGGCGGCGATCAGGATGATACTGCAAGGCGGGTCGGCAACTGTCTCCAGCGGAACAGGCGCGGCTACCACAATTGACTACACAGACCTGCTGACGGCCGCCAACCAGCACCTTGCGAGCCTTCCGAGGATGGAGCGACATCTGTCGGACATATACACGCTCCTCAACAGGGTGGTGGTGTACGAGAAGGGTAAGTTTGTCGTCAGCTCGGTGATGAGAGGTTAGGATTTGCCATAGAGGACGAAGTCAATCACTTTCCGGTTGGCTTCGTCAACTAATTTTTGGTCTTTATTCAGGTAAATATCCGTAACCGTGCTTCCTGTTGTATGACCAAGAGCCTGAGAAATCACATCTTTGCTTACTCCGCAATCATTATATGCTATTGTGGCCCATGAGTGACGTGCCCAATACGTTGAAATCTGGGAGAGAACAGACTCTTCTTTGTCGGATTTCTCTCCGTCTTTTACGAGCTTGGCATCTATTTTAGATCCTACGAGCTTAAGTATCCTGTCGGTCAGTATCGTAAATATCCGTGGAGATTTAAACCTATCGGAAAGCATAAGAAGACCGTTTTCTCCCTTGTATTTATTGATTATCTCCATTGCTTCCGGCTCTATCTTGATTGAATAGAGCCGCCCGGTCTTGGCGCGTCGGTATTCAATCCTGCCTTCGCGTGTGATGTGCTTCAAGCCATACAAGTCCACGGCATTTATTCCACAGAGCATAAATATCAGCTTGAACATATCAATGTAAAACTGCTGGGATTTTGTTCCCTGATAATCGAAGAGCCTTCTTAGATCTTCCACCGAAAGAGAACGCTTGCGGGTCGCCTCTTTCTTTATCTTATATCTGCGGAAGGGATCTTTATCAATAATCTCCTCGTCAAGTGCCTTGTTGGCGACCACGCGGAGTTTCATCATGTGAAGCCATTTTGAATTGACGGAAAGACCTTTCTTTGTCATCCAGCTGTCGAAGGCAGTGAGCCACTTGCTGTTGATGTCTTCAAACATAAGTTGCTCCGGTTTCTTGTAGTAACGGTTGTTCTCGTCTGTACAGAACTCACAGATCTTGTCAAGGGCCTGCATGTATGTATCTCTTGAGTTTTGGTTGTACATAGACTCGATCTTGTCTTTGAATACTCCAAGCACGTCGCCTTTTGCCGACGCGCCCCCGGAGTTTCGCCGTCCGTCTATCTCATTGCGTATGCGTTTCTGGAACTCCGCCGCTGTAATTGTCTTGGTTTCCTTGTCGGTGAGTTGGGCAGCCAGGTCGGTTATTACATTCTGGTAGTGCCTTATTACAAGCGATTGGTCTTTGTATTGCTTTGAGGCGACTCCAGCTACTGTTTCTTCAAGAATTTCTGGTGGCAATGAAATTCCAAGCGAAAGTTCGGAACTCTTTCGGTTGGCAGTAAGACGGAGCATCACGGCGTTGTTGCGCTCCTTTCGGGAAATAAACCTATATGTGACCATGTTAAAATGTGAATTTTACTATGTTAATGTATGTTAAATGTTATATGTTCAAGCTGTTTGAACATGTTCAAACATTTGCATCAGTTTGATACAATTTGTTACAAAAATATTCGTAAATCTCTCTAAGACAGATGGGGAATTGTAAGATGTGTGTTTGTATTCTCTACAATAATTTGTTGATATATAATTAATTTCGTCCTTAATAATTCGGCAAGATTGGAGATTGGCTTACATTCCAAATGCGAAGTTAACAATTTTTTTTTATATAATACCGTTTTTTTTTACTAATTTTGCATTCCTTTAATATATCAAGCTTCAAAATCTCAACTTCGCTATAGCCCATATATGGAGAACTATTATAATTATTCGCCTGAAATACCTAATGGTGATGAAAATCCCGAATCAAGTGCTGCCGAACAGCATCCTAAGCCCGAGCCTGAAGTTCGCAAGAGAAGGCGTAGGCAAAAAGAGACACCG
Source organism: Muribaculaceae bacterium (assembly GCA_029062005.1). Taxonomy (GTDB): domain Bacteria; phylum Bacteroidota; class Bacteroidia; order Bacteroidales; family Muribaculaceae; genus Lepagella. The sequence goes on from JAIDQZ010000045.1 coordinate 39,794, forward strand.
TCTTCTGCAGCCGAGGATGATGTAAATTCTGTATCGCGGAAAAAAGAGCAGGCTGAAGTCAAAAGAGAAGCTGCGAAAGAAAAGCAGCCGAGTGAATCGGCATGGAAGAAATTTGACAATTGGCTTCACTCTACAGTGACCAGATCTGTGATAGGAATATTTTTGGGAGGACTTGGCTTATGGTTTGGAGTTGCATTCTTTTCTTATCTCGGCACTTGCATAGCTGATCAGAGCCTTGTTGAATCAGCTGCTTCAGAAGCTCTTTCCACCGTCGGCAACGATGCCGGAGAGGGGGGTGCTGTGCTTACGGAATTACTTTTCAATCAAGGGTTTGGGGTTGGTTCATTCGTTATTGTAGTATGGCTTGTGTTTCTGTCGATGAGACTCTTGATCGGCAAGCCTAAATTCAGAATACTCGATTTTACAATCAAGTCGCTTATCGCGTTCATTACTCTGAGTGTGGTGGTAGGTATGCTTTCTATCGGACATGATACAGATGTAAACTGGGGTGGATTTCATGGACGTTATATCAACGAGATAATCTATCGTTATATTGGGTGGAGCGGTGCCATTATCATTTCAATAGTCCTTGTCGCGATATTCGTGATGATATGTCTGCGGGATGCTATCAAATGGATTCTGAAGAAAAAAAGGGCATATGATGAGAAGCGCAGGATCATGAGGGAAGAAGTTGAGAAACGAGAAAGGGAGGAAAGGGAAATCCGAGAGAACGAAATTTCCGAACCCTGTGTTCCTGATAAGGAAGAAGAGTCGGTCGAAGCAAATATAAATGTACCTTCAGTAGAGAAAGTTGAATTTGATCCTGATGCCGATACTATTTTTGATCTTCCTGAGCTTGAAGATGATGATGAGATGGAGTCAATGTCCGGGATATTCCAGGATGACCCTGAGTCTCTTGCTATTTCAGAAGAACCGATGGAATACAATAAGTATGTAGTTGAGCCGACAGATAATGTAGCCGTCGTTACTGAAGAGAAGGAAGTGGTAGTTCACGAGGATAGTCAGGAATCGGAGAAATCTGATGATGTTGCGGAAGCTGATAGCAATTTAGAACAGGATGATTCCCCCAAAAATATAGAAGACAACAAGTCAGGAGATATCGAAAAGGAATCACAATATATCGTAGAAGAATCAAGCTATATAAATGCAGAAGAACCTGATACTAAAATTGAGGAGTCACAAGGTCATAATATCGAATCAGATAATGATATAAAGTCAGTCGATGATCAGGTGATGACTGTAAATGTGAATCAGATCGAAAAAGGCTCAGCTGATTCCGGTGCTTCATATGATACCGGACTCTTTACACACGAATATAAATTTCCACCTTCAGACTATCTTATTCCGGGTTCGGATAAAATATCTGTTGATGCTGATGAGCAATTGGAAAACAAGGAAAAGATCAGGAAAACTTTGCTTGACTTTGGTATTCCTATCACGAGCATAGAAGCTACTGTCGGGCCTACCGTAACACTCTATGAGATCCGTCCTGATACTGGAGTGAAGATCGCAAAGATTCGTAATCTTGTGGATGACCTCGCCCTTTCTCTTGCAGCAAGGGGTGTGAGGATCATTGCTCCGATTCCGGGCAAAGGCACTGTCGGAATAGAGGTTGCAAATAAGGATGCCCAGACTGTTTCGATGAGGACGATAATACAGTCAAAAGTATATCAGAACTCCAAATTCAAACTTCCTGTGGCACTTGGATCTACTATTTCCAACGATGTATATATTGCCGATCTTGCCAAGATGCCTCACCTTCTTGTGGCAGGCGCCACCGGGCAAGGTAAATCTGTTGGACTTAATGCCATTATTACATCTCTTCTTTACTCTAAACGTCCCGAGGAATTGAAATTTGTAATGGTTGACCCCAAGAGAGTAGAATTTTCGCTTTATTCAAAGATTGAAAATTACTATCTCGCAAAGATTCCGGATAGCCCTCAACCAATTATCACAAACATGGAGAATGTGGTGGCAACACTCAGCTCTCTTTGTGTGGAGATGGACGAACGATATAAACTTCTTGAGAAGGCGTTTGTGCGTCAGGTATCGGAATATAATGAAAAATTCAAGGAAAAGAAACTAAATCCTAAGGAAGGTCATAGGTTTATGCCATATATCGTGGTGATAATCGATGAGTTTGCCGACCTTATAATGACAGCAGGAAAAGAAGTGGAGCTTCCTATCGCACGTCTTGCTCAGCTTGCCCGTGCTGTAGGAATCCATGTGATCATTGCCACCCAGCGTCCTTCAACAAATGTCATAACAGGTATGATAAAGGCTAACTTCCCGGTTCGTATAGCTTTCAAGGTAAGCTCGGGCGTTGATTCGAAGACAATCCTTGACTCTACCGGCGCTCAGCAGCTCATCGGAAGGGGAGATATGCTTATTAGCAATAACGGAGAGATGGTGCGTGTGCAATGTGCGTTTGTCGACACTCCGGAAGTAGAGGAGATTTGCGATTATATTGCTCGCCAGCCTTATCCGCAGGGACCGTACATATTGCCTGAACCTCAGGTGGGAGGCGAAGGCGAGACTCAGGAATTGGATCCTGCTGCAATTGGAAAGAGAGACCCTCTTCTTGAAGAAGTAGCTCGTCAGGTTGTCATGAGTGGCACTGCTTCTACATCAGCGGTTCAGAGGCGTTATGAAATCGGATATAACAGGGCAGGCAGGATTATGGATCAGCTTGAGGCCCTTGGAGTTGTAGGTCCGGCTACGGGTGGTAAGCCCAGAACTGTGCTAATGGATCCTATGTCGCTCGAAGATCTTCTTTCGACTCTTGTGTAATTACTGTTGAAAAATTATAAAAGATCTATAATCAAGCATTGAATATTATGATAAAGAAATTAAGAAGCATACTGATATTGGTATTCTGCATAGTTATGTCGCTTTCTGTTTCGGCTGCAGATACAGCTGACGGAATGCTTAAAAAGGCTGCCGCAGGCATAACGGGAACAAGCGGACTGACCGCGTCCTTTACATTGGACTATGGCTCTCAAAAAGTGTCAGGGACAATGAAAGCTTCCGGCAAGAAATTCGCATTGCAGACATCTTCGACATCTACATGGTATGACGGAAAAAACATGTGGATTTACAATGCAAGAACCGGTGAGACCACGCTTATGACACCTACTTCACGGGAAGTGGCTGAAGCTAATCCGCTATCCATAGTTAATTCATATTCTGCCGACTTTACGGCTGCTTTTGCAAAGAGTCAGATAAAGGGAAGCAAGACCATTGTTCTTACTCCAAAATCAAAACGCACGGGGTATAAAAGCGTGCATGTCACCATACCTGATGGCTCTGCTTTTCCTTTCCGGCTCGTTATCATTCCTACATCAGGACAGAAGATGACAGTTTCAGTTTCAAAGGTGACGAAAGACTGCAAGCTGCCAGATGCGACATTTGTCTATCCTAAGTCAAAGTATCCGAATGTAGAGATTGTAGATCTCAGGTGACGGTTTTTTTGAAAAAATAATAATTTTTACTGAAAAATTTACCGCCCTGATTGTTATAAGTTAAGTAACTTACGGATTTGCGATAATGTTACGCAAAATCCGGATAATCTTAAAAATTTGTAATTATGTCTACAGCTAAAGTTCTTGTCATAGGATCCGGACCTGCCGGATATACTGCCGGAATTTATGCCGGCAGAGCAAATCTCGCTCCTATTATATATGAAGGAAATCAGCCCGGCGGCCAGCTTACTCAAACTACAGAAATAGAGAATTTCCCGGGATATCCGGAAGGAGTGGGTGGCATGGAGATGATGGATCAGCTCCGCAAACAGGCTGAGCGTTTCGGTGCTGAGGTACGTCCGCGCAATATCGAGAGCATTGATCTTTCGAAACGTCCCTTTGTTGCCATAGATGACCACGGTGAAGAGGTTGTTGCCAATACAGTCATCATCAGCACAGGAGCAAGCGCCAAATATCTTGGTATTCCCGATGAAATAAAGTATCAGGGTATGGGAGTAAGTGCCTGTGCAGTGTGCGACGGATTTTTCTACCGTAAGAAAGACGTGGCGGTTGTCGGTGGTGGAGATACGGCTTGCGAGGAAGCCCTTTATTTGTCGTCACTATGCAACAAGGTTTATCTAATTGTTAGAAAACCTTTTCTCCGTGCGAGCGACGTAATGCGCAAAAGGGTAGCCAATACTCCAAATATCGAGATTCTTTTTGAATGTAACGTAACAGGACTTTTCGGCGACGAGGTAGTTGAAGGAGCTCATGTAGTGCGTGCCGCCGGTACCGATCAGGAAGATCATTTCGACATAAAGATCGACGGCTTTTTCCTCGGTATCGGACATAATCCTAATACCGCTTTCCTTAACGGACAGCTTGTTCTCGATGATCAGGGTTACATAAAGGTTAAAGGTGACACAACCGAGACAAGTGTGGAAGGTGTGTTTGCTGCCGGTGATGTAGCTGATCCTCGTTATCGCCAGGCGATAGTAGCTGCCGGAAGCGGAGCGAAGGCGGCACTTGACGCTGAACATTTCCTGACCGAGAAATCAGAATTATAAAATAGTCATGGCGCCTGAAAACAAGACTTACAATAAGGACAAGCAGCGTCTGCTCGATCAGCGTTATCTACGTATGTCGCAGATCTGGAGTGAGAATTCATATTGCGTCCGCCGCAAGGTCGGTGCGATAATAGTAAGAGACAATATGATAATATCGGATGGTTTTAATGGTACGCCATCCGGTTTCCCAAATGTATGCGAAGAAAACAACGTAACCTTCCCATACGTGCTGCATGCAGAGGCAAACGCCATAACGAAAGTGGCAAGAAGCAATAACTCCAGCGAGGGATCCACACTGTATGTCACAGCATCTCCATGTATGGAGTGCAGTAAGCTTATAATTCAGGCGGGTATAAGGAGAGTTGTCTTTTCCGATCTTTACAGGATTCAGGATGGACTTGATCTTCTTAGGAAAGCCGGTATAGAAGTAGTGCACATGCCTATAGAAAAAGTTGACGAATAGATGAGTAAGAAAAGGAATATTGGATTCGTATTGATACCGCTTGTGCTGGCCATAGGTCTCGCAGGTGGTGTCTTTATAGGCAAGTATCTTTCGGTAAGCCGTCTGTCTCCTGCAGAGGTAAAACTCAGGACGATTGTAGATCTTATAGAGAATGAATATGTAGACAAGATCGATGTTGATTCGTTGCTTGTTTCCATAGTGCCTGATCTTCTTGCCGGACTTGATCCGCATTCTGTGTATTTCACTCCGGAGGAACTTTCTTCCACCAATGAAGACATGGAGGGACATTTTTCCGGAGTTGGCGTCTCGTTTCAGATTGTAAATGATTCGGTAGTTGTAGTCGATGTCATTGCCGGTGGTCCCGCAGAAAAGGTTGGTCTTCTCAACGGTGACAAGATTGTGGCGGCAAATGATTCACTTCTCGTAGGTAAGAAAGCGACACAAGACAATGTTTTCAAGACTTTGCGTGGACCAAAGGGCACTAAGGTTAACCTCAAGGTGAAACGGTCAAATTCTGAAAAGCTGCTTGATTTTGAAGTGGTCAGGGATGATATTCCTGTAAACAGTGTGGATGCCGTCTATATCGCTGATCAGGAGAATGGGACAGGTTATCTGAAGGTCTCTAAATTTGGTCGAAACACGTTTGAGGAGTTCTACATGGCTCTTCATCAGCTCGTGGCTCAGGGTGCCAGAAGTGTAATTGTCGATTTGAGGGGCAATTCAGGAGGGTTCCTGGATCAGGTGATACTTATGGCAAATGAATTTTTGCCCGACGACCGGATCATAGTAAGCACTAACGGCAAATTAAGTGAGAATCGCAGTGTTGCGATGAGCGATGGAAACGGACATTTCCAGAATCTTCCGATAGCAGTGCTGATAGATGAGTATTCAGCATCTGCATCCGAGATTTTTGCTGGAGCTATTCAGGACAATGACCGGGGACTGGTGATAGGTCGCCGCTCTTTTGGAAAAGGTCTTGTGCAGCATCAGATAGAACTTCCTGACAGTAGTGCAATCCGCCTTACAGTAGCGCGTTATTATACTCCATCAGGCAGATGCATCCAGAAGCCTTATGAGAGGGGAGAGGACGGTAAATATGTCATGGACATCGTGGACCGTTTTGAACACGGAGAATTCTATAATGCCGACAGCATTAAGCTTGACAAGAGTAAGCTATATCTTACGCACGGGGGCAGAAAAGTATATGGAGGCGGTGGTATCATGCCGGATATTTTCGTGCCTGAAGACACGACAGGCTATTCATCATATTATGTAAATGTAAGCAATAAGGGTCTTATTACAAAATATGCGTTCAGGGTTGCGGAAAAATACAGAAGTCTTACCAAGAATGTAAAGACAATCGAAGATCTTGAAAGGGTTATCCCGCGAGATCAGACGCTTCTTGAAGGTTTTGTGGATTTTGCCGCGCAAAATGGAGTTCCTGCAAGATGGTATTATATCAACAGAAGCCGGGATGTCATACTTAATCTGCTAAAAGCCCAGATAGCACGTAATGTCCTTGGTTACAATGGTCTGATTCAGATGCTCAATCAAGAGGATGTCACCGTCAGGAAAGCGCTCGATATGCTTAAGGATGGTAAGACCGGTGTATCATTGGTTCCTATAAAGGATGGAGGGTCTGATTTGAGTAATGAAAAGTATAATCTATTTAAAACACACGATAATTCAAAAATATGGAAAAATCAGAAATTCGCAGAAAGATAAAGAATCTGCGCATGATGCTTTCAGAAATAGAGAAAGCCACAGCAGCAGAAGAGGTCTTTTCCAGATTGGAAAAGACGGCTGCCTTTATGATAGCAGACAATATTCTTATGTATCATTCTCTTCCTGACGAGCTTTCAACGATAAAGTTTCTAAAGAAGTGGCAGGGACGAAAGCGTTTCTTCCTTCCGAGGGTAAACGGTGTGAATCTGGATATTCTTCCTTATGAGGAAACAAGACTTGAGCTTGGATCTTTTCACATCGAGGAGCCTGCAGGTAATGATGTGGCGGATGTCAACGATATAGAGCTGATGATAATTCCTGCAGTGGCTTTTGACCGAAAGGGCAACCGTCTTGGAAGAGGAAAGGGGTTCTACGATCGTCTTTTAGCCACCTCAAAAGCTACCAAAATCGGAGTGGGATATGAATTCCAGCTGCTTGATTCTCTTCCGTCTGAGCCGCACGATGTGGCAATGGATATGATAATTACTCAAAAAACCGTGATAAAAATGTAATTTTTCCGGGTTTTATGCGTCTTACATTATATAGGGCCTGTCGGGCATATATGTCCTGTAGGTCCTATCAATATGATATTTAAACTCAACAATAGCAACATGAAAAGACTTACCAGTCTGGCCACACTTATCATCATGTTCGTGTGTGCCTTCGCGCAGCAGATTCCGTTGACTCCGCTGCCGCTGAAACCGGAGGTAAAGACAGGTGTTCTGCCCAATGGACTTACCTACTACATCCTCCACAATGAGCAACCGAAGGAACGTGCCAATTTCTACATCGCACAGAAAGTGGGAAGTTCACTCGAAAATCAGGATCAGCTTGGTCTTGCGCACTTCCTTGAACACATGGCATTTAACGGTATCACGCATTATCCCGGCAAAGACATGCTGAATTATCTTCAAAGCAAGGGGATTCGTTTCGGTGCCGATATCAATGCCTACACCGGATTTGACGAGACCGTCTATAACATCAACAATGTCATTACGACAGACAAACCTCTTATGGACAGTGTTCTACTTGTGATCCGTGACTGGTGTGACGGAATTCTTCTTGAAGAAGATGAGATAGATGCAGAAAGAGGTGTGATCAATGAGGAATGGCGTTCTCGCAACGATGTTGGAACCCGTATGTACACATCCATTCTTCCGCAGATATTCAAGGAATATCAGTATCAGCAGATGCCTATAGGAAAGATGGAGGTGGTGATGAATTTCAAACCAGATGTCCTCCGTGAATACTACAAGAAATGGTATCGTCCCGATCTTCAGGGAATAGTCATAGTAGGTGACTTTGACGCTGATGAGATGGAAAGTAAAGTCAAAGAACTTTTCTCTTCTGTAAAATTACCGGAAAATGCTGCTCCACGCGAATATGTAGAGATAAGCGACAATGAGAAGCCGATTTTTGTTCTTTTCCAGGATCCAGAGCTTGACAGAACAATTTTGCAGACATATTTCAAGCAGGACAAAATGCCTTGGGAGATGCGAAATTCATTGCAGGGATATATGCTTGAGGCTCTGATGCAGTCCGTTTTTATCGACATGCTCCAGAACCGCCTGTCGGAATATGCCCTTAATCCGGAATGTCCGTATGCGGCTGCACAGGTAAATATGGGTAACTTTATAGTAGCTGCAACTAAAGATGCGTTCTCAGTGACTGTCATTCCAAAAGACGATGTGCTTTCAGCCTACAATGCCGCAATGGGAGTGGTGGCTCGCGCATGCAAGACCGGATTTACCCAGACCGAACTCGAAAGGGCAAATGCCGAACTTCTGAATTCTTACGAAAAGAGCTTCAATGAGAAGGATAAGACCTATAATGAAAAATATGGTCGGGAACTTATCCGCCACTTCATCGACAATGAACCGACACCCGGTATTGAGGCAGAGCTTGATATTGCCAGACAGATTTTGCCCATGCTTCCCGTAGAAGAATATAATAATATGGCAAAAACGCTTCTGACAGCGGAGAATCAGGTGATAGTCGTAAATCAACCTCTGAAGGAAAATGTGACTCCTATGAAAGAGGCTGAAATGATCGCAGCACTTGAAGGAACAATCAACGCTACTTATGAGGCATATGTGGATGAAGTAATCACTGAACCACTGATTGCAAAACTGCCGAAACCCGGAAAAATCAAGTCTGTGTCAAATAATTCCCAGATGGGCACGACTGAATTTACGCTTTCCAACGGAGTGAAGGTAATACTTAAGACTACAGACTTCAAGGCTGATGAAATTAAAGTTATGGCATTCCGTAAGGGTGGCAAGCAGATATATTCCAAAGAGCAGGCAGCCGATGTGCTTATGATCAATGATGCAGTAGAGCTTTCCAAGCTTGGAAATTTCGATGTCAATACAATGAAGAAATATCTTGCAGGCAAGACTGTATCGCTCGGATATTCCGTCAATAGCTACACCGACGTTCTTGAAGGATCTTCAAGCGTGAAGGACTTTGCCACACTTGCTGAAGTGATCTATGCATATTTCACTGAGTTGAATCCCGATGAGACCACTTACAGATCTCAGATAGATAAGATAATTCCTATCTTCGAAGCGCAGTCTCAGCTTCCGGACATGATATTCAGCAAGAATCTTACTAAAGCTGTCTACGGAGGAAATCCACTTATGGCTAATGTGGATGTTGATGTCCTCAGAAATGCAAACTATGGCAACATGCTTTCTATGGCGAAGAAATCACTTGAGAATGCATCTGACTATACTTTCATTTTTGTTGGAAATATCGATGAGGCTACTCTACGTCCGATACTTGAACAGTATATCTCGACACTTCCCTCGAAAGGAAAGGCATCTGAATTGAAGGTGGTCACTAACCTCGATCCTGTAAGCGGTAAAGTTGAGGATAAGTTCGACCAGCCTATGCAGTCACCGGTGACTCAGGTATATAACATGTATTCAGGCACCAACCTGAAATGGGATGTGAAAAATAGCATTATGATTGATCTTATGGGTGACGTTCTCGACATGATTTTCATCGAGACTCTCCGTGAGGACGAAGGTGGCACATATGGGGCAAGCGTTGGATCCTCCTATAATTTCTCCAACAATATCTGGCAACTTGTCTACTTCTACAAGACTGCGGAAGAAAAACTTGATCGTCTTGAGGCTCGTGCTGAAAAGGAACTTGAAAGTATGCTGAAAGATGGTGCTAAAGCCGATCACTTCAACAAGGTGAAAGAAGCAGCTATCAAGCAGTATGAGATAAATTCGAAGACCAACGGATACTGGACAGGTTGCATAATGAACGCCGAACGAGGTGCAAACACATATTCCGGCTATATCGAGACTTTGCAGGCTCTGACTCTTGATGAATTCAATAAATTCCTTAAGAATGTCTATGACGGCAAGAACATTATCGAGGTTATAATGGTTGGTAAGCAGGCTGCAGAGTAATGATGTACAAGAGAATATATCTCAAATAATACACAATTAACCGAAAGACGGGAATCCGGAAGTATTCGACCGGGTTCCCGCAACTGCATTTATGAAAAAAACAATTGTATCAATTTTAGCCGCTACAGTTATGACAACAGGCTCAATCCATGCGCAGGCTGTCAACGACAGCAAAAATCCGGTGTTGGCTCCTTCCGGACTTCCTTACAATGTTTTGCCTTTCGACAAGATTTCAGCCGCCTACCTTGAGGAAGCGGTGAAGGAGGGAATCGATTATCAGAACAAAGCTATCTCTGCAATAGTAAACCAAAGATCAGTCCCGACATTTGAAAATACCATAGCTGCTTTTGACAGAAGTAGCTGGGAACTGAACCGTGCAGTTCTCGCACTCTCCAATCTTGAAGGAGCATGTGGCGACGAAGCATACCAGACAGCGATGCAGAATATCACTCCACTGCTGTCGGAGCACAGCGCAAACATCCTTCTTAACGAACGTCTTTTCGAAAGAATAAAGCAGGTTTATGACAACCGTGATAAGGCGGTAGACCTGACTCCGGAAGAGAAAAGGCTGATCACGGAGACATATGCAGATTTTGCCGACAATGGGGCTGCTCTTAAGGGAGAAGACCGTGATAAATACCGCAAGCTTAATGCTGAACTAAGCGACCTGAACCTTAAATTTTCTCAAAATGTCACCAATGGAATGAAGGATAAGGCACGCAGAATGTTCATTACCGAAAAAGAGGCTGCAGGTCTTCCTGAGTCGATAAAGACTGCGGCAAAAGCGGAAGCTGACGCAGCATTTGCCGAGGAGGGAAAGAGTAACGATCAGGGGCTTTACCTGATCACGGTGTTTGCGCCTTCTTATGGTCCGTTTATGAAATATGCCGACAACAGGGAACTTCGTGAGAAGCTTTACAGATTGTATAATTCAAGAAACATGGAGGGGGAATATTCCAATGTGGAAATTCTCAAGGACATTGCAAATGTACGTCTTGAAATTGCAAAACTGCTCGGGCATAAAAATTTCGCTGAATACAGACTTGGACACACCATGGCTGCCAATCCCGAGACTGTAATGGAGTTTCTGGGTAATCTAAAGGCATCATATACGGAACCTATGCGTAAGGAAATCGCGGAAGTGCAGGAATTCGCACGCAAAAGCGAAGGTCCTGACTTCGTTCTGATGCCTTGGGATTATGCATATTGGTTTGACAAGCTGAAGAATGAAAAGTATGCTTTCAACGATGAAGACATGAAGCCTTATTTCGAGCTCAACAACACTATCGACGGAGTGTTTGGACTTGCTACAAAGCTTTATGGATATACATTCAAACGGAACAAGTCGATTCCTACATATCACCCGGATGCCGAAGCTTTTGAGGTGTATGACAGAAACGGCGATATACTCGGTGTGCTGTATACCGATTTCTACTACCGACCGGGTAAAGGCTCCGGCGCATGGATGACGGAATTCAATACAGAGACAAAAGATGACGAAGGCAATCGCAATGTCCCGGTTATCTCAATAGTGATGAACTTCTCAAAACCGGTAGGAAACGATCCTGTGCTCCTTACGCCGAGTGAGGTAGAGACCTTCCTTCATGAATTCGGTCATGCACTGCACGGTCTCAGTTCCCAGGCTAAATATTCGAGTCTGAGCGGAACAAATGTATATCATGATTTCGTAGAGCTCTTTTCGCAGTTCAATGAGAACTACCTGACAGAGCAGAAATTCCTTGATACGTTTGCGAAGCATTACAAGACCGGCAAGAAGATGCCGAAGGAACTTATTGACAAATTCGTGACAGCATCTCAGTTTGGAGCTGCCTACCGCTGCATGCGCCAGCTCGGATTCGGATACATAGACATGGCATATCATATGATAGAGGATCCTCTAAGGGCATCGCAGGATATAGCGGTGTTTGAAGGCGAGGCGATGAAACCTGTAAAGGTGTTTGATATGGTAGAAGGATGCCTGACATCGCCACAGTTCGGTCATATATTTTCAGGAGGCTATGCTTCCGGATACTATGGCTACAAATGGGCAGAATCTCTGGATGCCGATGCTTTTGCTGCATTTCAGGAAAACGGTATCTTCGATAGAAAGACAGCTGAAAAGTTTCATAAGATGCTTGAATCCGGCGGCACTGTTGATCCTATGGAGCTATATATCGAGTTCCGGGGCAAAAAGCCTACAGTTGATGCATTGTTGAAGCGTGACGGAATCAAGTGAAATATCAGGAAGTGAACACCAATGACCAAAAGTCAGAGACCTGGAATTATAAGAGGAGGCCGGATGATATATCATCCGACCTCTTCTTTATTAATGGGAAATAATGATTTGTATGCTTTATTCACCTAAATAGCTTTTCAGGAGTTTGCTCTTCTGTCCTTTAAGACGGCGTATCGCTTTTTCCTTGATCTGGCGAACGCGTTCACGTGTAAGGTCGAACTTCGCACCGATTTCCTCAAGTGTCATTTCCTGACAACCGATGCCGAAGAACATCTTTATGATCTCACGCTCACGGTCATAAAGCTGGCGAAGCGCACGATCCACTTCTTTAGAGAGAGATTCCTGGGTCAGCGATGCGTCTGCACTTGGACTGTCATCATTGGGAAGCACGTCGAGAAGCGAATTATCCTCACCTTCCACAAACGGAGCGTCGACAGATATATGACGACCACTTACTTTCAATGTGTCCGAAATCTTGTCTACAGGTATGTCAAGTCTTTCAGCAAGTTCCTCAGGAGAGGGTCGACGTTCATTTTCCTGCTCGAATTTTGAGAGTTCCTTACTGATCTTATTAAGTGAACCGACCTGATTGAGCGGAAGTCTAACTATACGGCTCTGCTCTGCGAGAGCCTGAAGAATAGACTGGCGTATCCACCATACGGCATAAGAAATGAATTTGAATCCTCTTGTCTCGTCAAATTTCTGAGCAGCACGAATAAGTCCGAGATTGCCCTCGTTGATGAGGTCAGGAAGACTTAAACCCTGATTCTGATACTGCTTTGCCACTGACACCACGAATCGTAGATTTGCCTTTGTCAGTTTTTCAAGTGCTGCATGATCACCTTTCTTGATGCGCTGGGCAAGCTCAACTTCCTCAGCTACGGAGATAAGTTCCTCTCTGCCTATCTCCTGAAGATATTTGTCGAGCGACGCACTTTCTCGATTGGTGATGGATTTTGTTATCTTTAATTGTCTCATATGTAAGCTTACACAAAATTGTTGCAAAGTTAATAAAAAAATGGCGATTTTGCAAATTTTCAGGTGTAAAACCATTTGTAAATTCGCTTCTGTCTTATTAACAGAAAAGAAACGCGCCTTGTTTGTAGCAGGCGCGTTTCTTTCGTAATTTTAACTTAATGAGCCTTGACCGTCAGTAATCCTCTCTGTCATTCCGCGAGGTTGACAGCGTAGTATCCTTTCTTGCCGTTGGGGTAAATACCTTTCAGAATCATTACTTTGTCTTCTGATGAATCATCTTTCATAATTCTGTAATAGATATTTTCCACATCTTCACTTGATTTGACCGGTCGGTCGTTGATCTCTGTGATGATGAAGCCATCTTTCACTCCGGCATTCTTGAATGGTCCGCCTTTAAGTCCTGTAACCTTGACGCCATTGCTTATTCCAAGCTCCTTCAGCGCGTCAGAGCTTAGTTTCATGAAAGCGCAACCTATTTCTGAAAAATCACCTTTCTTGGTAATGGCAGTGTCGCCCTGTGTATTTCGGAGAGTGGCTTTCTTAGTCACTTTCTTATTATCACGATAGAACGAAACAGTGATCTCTTGACCCGGACGGTACTTGGCAAGCTGTTCGTGAAGTTCCGGAAGATTCTTGATATCAGTGCCATTGATTGCTACGATAACATCGTCTTCCTTAAGTTCAAGTTCTTTCGCTGTGCTTCTGTCTGCCACTCCGGCTACAAGAACGCCGGATTTGGTAGCTGTAATACCTTTTTCCTTTGCAATTTCTGCCGTAAGGTCAGCAACTGTGATACCAAGAACCGCACGCTGGACTGTACCATATTCCCTGAGGTCTGCCACAACTTTTGCCATAATGGTGGTCGGAATGGCAAACGAGAATCCCGTATACGAACCGGTATTCGAGTAAATCGCTGCATTTATACCTACGAGTTCACCGTTGAGGTTAACGAGGGCTCCGCCTGAGTTGCCGGGGTTAAGGGCCGCATCTGTCTGGATAAAAGCCTCGATTCCCATTTTATTTCTGCGGTGAGAGTCTGCCCCGAGACTACGCGCTTTGGCACTCACAATTCCTGCTGTCACTGTGGAATTAAATCCGAAAGGGTTTCCTACTGCAAGCACCCATTCACCGAGACGCAGATTTTCGGAATCTCCGACCTTGATGGCATTAAGTCCTTTTGCATCTATCTTTATCAGTGCGAGATCTGTAGACTCATCCGTACCTATCACACGCGCGTCATATGTCGAGTTATCGTTTAAAAGCACTTCCAGACGGTCGGCACCGTCAACTACGTGATTATTTGTGACGATATATCCGTCTTCACTGAGAATTACGCCTGATCCGAGTCCACTTTGCACCGGTTCACTTTTCTTTTGCTGTGGCTGTTGAGGACGCTGTTGGGGTCCGAAAAAGAAGTCAAACATTCCGAACGGATCCATGTATCCTCCTTGATTGCCTCCATATTGCTGGCTGCGGTCGACAAAGCTCTTGATGCACACAACTGAGTTGACAGTGCTTTCAGCAGCTTTGGTAAAGTCTGACTCAAATGAGGGAGCTCTCGAAATTGTGATGAATTCAGGCTTGTTGTCATCTGTGTGATGAGTGTTGGTGACGGTATTGTTATACACCATACCCGCAGCCGGAATCATTACGGCTGCCGCTGTCACTGCTACAAGATACTTTACTTTCATTTGTCGAATATTGGTTGGTTTAATTTTATTGAATCTATGGGATTGAAAAAGGATGACGGCTGAATGTTGTCAACAGCTGTGACATCCTCACAATCATTAAACAACAAATAAGACTCCAATAGTGCTGTATGGTTTACCTTTTTAATTTTATTTAATATAGATAAGTTTGAATTTAAAAAAGTATTAAAATACTTTGAAAAAATCTTTCAAATGCCTAAATTTGCGTTATGAAACGAAACTTGCCGAGATTACTTGTCATTTTAACAGTTGCGTCCATGGTCGTGACTTTGCCTTCATGCCGGTCTTCAAAAAAAGTGCATCGCACTTTTTACGACGCGCAAATTGAGACATTGAATAAGGGGCGGCGCCATGGCAATGACAAAAATGACAATGGCGTCAAAGACGTTTCTAAACAAAGGAAAAAGATCGTGCAGGAAGCCTATGGCTGGCTTGGTACTCCATATGGATATGGGAAAGCAGATAAAGGTGTGGCTTGTGACTGTTCTGGAATGGTGATGAGCGTGTATGAAAAAGTGACGGGTATCAAGTTGCCACGAAACAGTGCGAAACAGTCTGAATTCTGCAGGAATCTCAAGAAGAGGGATGTTCTTGCCGGCGACCTTTGCTTCTTTGCAACCGGAAAGGATCCCGAAAAAATCTCTCATGTCGGAATAATGGTCGATGACAGTAATTTTATACATGCTTCCACATCCAAGGGGGTAGTGATCTCAGACATCAATCAGCCTTATTATACAAGGACCTTCAAGTGTTTCGGCAGAGTTCCGGATAAATGATCAATTCATAATTTGAAGATTGCCTGGAAGTCTGTAAATTGGTATTGACACAAACAAGACCAAATATCCAAAACGATTAATTCAAAACGAAAACGCATTAACATCATTATATATGGCTCAGTTTACACATCTACACGTCCATTCGCAATATAGCCTTCTCGATGGAAAGGCATCCATACAGGAGCTTGTAGACCGCTCCATCGAGCTCGGAATGCGGGGAATCGCGATAACCGACCACGGAAATATGTTCGGTGTCAAGGAAATGTGGAACTATGTGAATAAAAAGAATTCCGGACTGCCTGATGATCAGAAGTTCAAGTTGATTATCGGATGCGAGATGTATGTGGCTAAAGACAGGCTTACAGACAAGCGTGACAAAAATGACAGAGGTTATCACCTTATAGTGCTTGCAAAAAATCTGAAGGGATACAAGAACCTGATCAAACTTGTAAGTAAATCATGGACCGACGGTATGTATTTCAAACCGCGTACCGACAGAGTGGAGCTGGAGGCTCACAAGGAGGGCCTGATCATATGCAGCGCATGTCTTGGCGGGGAAGTACCTCAGTTTATTCTCAATGATGATCTTAATGCTGCCGAAGAGAGGATATTATGGTATAAGAAGACATTTGGTGATGACTATTATCTTGAACTGCAGAGACATGAGACATTTAAGGAGAATTCCAACCGTGGCGTTTATCCCGAACAGTGTAAGGTCAACGAAGTTCTTATATCGCTTGCGAGAAAGCACGGCATCAAGCTCGTTGCCACCAATGATGTCCATTTCACATATGAAGATGATGCAGAAGCTCACGACCGTCTGATCTGCGTGTCCATGCAGAAGACCTTCAACGAAGACCGCCTTCATTATACCAAGCAGGAGTGGCTGAAATCTCCGGATGAGATGCTGAAGATTTTCAGTGATATTCCCGAGGCACTAGAAAACACTATGGAGGTTCTTGACAAGGTTGAACCTTATTCTATAGATCATTCACCGATCATGCCATTTTTTGAAATTCCGGCTGAATTCGGAACTGAAGAGGAGTATAGATCACGCATCACTGAAGAAGAGCTCTACGATGAGTTCACTCAAGACGAAAACGGCAATGTGGTTCTTTCCAGAGAGGAAGGGGAGAAAAAGATAGCACGGCTTGGAGGATACGATAAATTGTATCGGATCAAGTTCGAAGCAGACTATCTCAACAAGCTGACAATGGAAGGAGCCAGAAAACTTTATGGCGATCCCTTGCCGGAAGAAGTAGCTGAACGCCTGAACTTCGAGCTTTACATAATGAAGACCATGGGCTTTCCGGGCTACTTCCTTATTGTGCAGGATTTCATCAATACCGGAAGGAACAAGCTTGGAGTAAGCATCGGTCCGGGACGTGGTTCGGCTGCCGGATCAGCAGCTGCATATTGTCTGGGAATCACGCGTATCGATCCTATCAAGTATGATCTTCTTTTCGAGAGGTTTCTTAATCCGGACCGTATCTCTCTGCCTGATATCGACGTCGACTTTGACGACGACGGAAGATATGAAGTGCTCAAGTACGTTACAGAAAAGTATGGCGCAGAAAAGGTGGCGCATATAATCACGTTTCAGACTATGGCAACCAAAAGTGCCATTGCCGATGTGGCGAGAGTGCTTGAAGTGTCTGTGGCGGAGTCAAACCGTCTGAAGAAGCTGGTGCCCGATCGACTTCCGGAAGTTAACGGAAAGGCACCAAAGATCAATCTGAAGAATGTACTGAAATATAACAAGGAGTTTGAAAATGAAACTCATAATCCGGATCCGAGGATAAGAGACACCATCAAATATGCCACACAGCTTGAAGGCAACATCAGAGGTACAGGTATACATGCCTGTGGTGTGATCATTTGCCGTGATGAGATTTCAGACTGGGTTCCGGTGTCTATGGCAACAGATGCCGACGGCACCAAGCAGATCACAACACAGTATGAAGGTAGTATCATTGAGGATACCGGGCTCATCAAAATGGACTTCCTCGGATTAAAGACCTTGTCAATCATAAAAGAGACACTTGCCAACATCAAGGCATCAAAAGGTATAGAGCTCGACATAGAAAGCATCCCGCTTGATGATCCGGCGACTTTCAAACTTTACTGTGACGGTCGTACTACTTCCACCTTCCAGTTCGAATCGGCTGGCATGCGTACATATCTGCGTCAGCTTCAGCCTTCCAAGTTCGAGGACCTGATAGCGATGAATGCGCTTTACCGTCCGGGTCCTATGGACTATATTCCCTCATTTATTGCGAGAAAGCACGGTCAGGAGCCAATTGAATACGATATTCCTATTATGGAGAAATATCTCAAGGAAACCTACGGTGTGACGGTTTATCAGGAACAGGTGATGCTACTTTCCAGATTGCTTGCCAACTTCACGCGAGGCGAGAGCGACATGCTGCGTAAGGCTATGGGCAAAAAGCAGATCGACAAGATGCAGAAACTGAAGGTGAAGTTCATGTCGGAAGGGCAGAAAAACGGTCATAAGGAAGAAGTGCTTGAGAAGATATGGTCTGACTGGGAGAAGTTCGCTTCTTACGCTTTCAATAAGAGTCATGCCACATGTTACAGCTGGGTGGCTTACCAGACAGGTTATCTGAAGGCTAATTATCCTGCCGAGTATATGGCAGGTGTACTAAGCCGTAACCTCGGGGCTGCTGATAAGTTGAAGGTCATCATGGATGAATGTATCCGAATGGGACTGAAGGTAATGGGTCCTGACGTCAATGAGTCTGTCGAAAAGTTCGGTGTGTCTAAAGACGGAGTGATTCGTTTCGGTCTCGGCGCTATAAAGGGAGTGGGGCAGAACGCCGTAAATACCATTATTGCCGAGCGTGAAGCAGGCGGACCATATAAGGATATTTATGATTTTGTGGAAAGGGTGAATCTTTCAGGCTGCAATCGTGCTGCTATCGAGGCGCTTGCCCTTGCCGGTGCATTCGACAGTTTTGGAATAAAAAGGGAAATGCTTCTGCATCCTATGTTTGACACTACTTATGCGGACATGCTCGTAAAATATGGTCAGAATTACCAGAACGACAAGAATTCCCTTCAGCTTTCACTTTTTGGCGACTTCGAGACAATCGAGACAAATCGTCCTCCTTATCCGGATTTCGAGCCTTGGAACAGACTTCGTCTTCTTGAGGAAGAGAAGAAACTGGTGCTGATATATCTCAGCGACCATCCGCTAAGTGAATATTATATGGAACTTACTTACGGATGCAATGCCAATTGCGACAATGTTGAAGACAAAATGGAGATGGGTGCGGTCCTTACCATGGGTGGAATGGTCACCGATGCTGTGACTAAGACCACGAAAAGAGGACAGCCTTTCGGAAAGGCAACTATAGAGGATTTCAGCGGAAAACATGAATTTGCATTCTTCGGAAGAGACTATGACACGATGTTTCAGCGATTTAAGGTCGGACAGCCCGTTTTCATAAAAGGACAGGTACAAGGCAGGATGTTCAATCCGGGAGAAATGGAATTGAAAATTTCTGAAGTTAATTCTCTTGACAGCATCAAGGGGAATGTGGCTAACTCATTGATGATATACATAGACCGTAATGTCAATGATAAGGAACTTTTTGATTATCTCGGTACTCTTGAGTCTAAGCCGGACAGCCGGCAGGGCGACTTATATCTTAACCTGTATGATGCAGAGAGGCAACAGAGCATAAAGATTCACAGCCGGAAAAAGATTCCTCTTGACAAGGAAGTGATCGACAACCTTGATTCAATGTCGGTAAAATATAAGGTATTTACAGAATAGAACCATTTTCGTCTGCGAGATGTTTTATTGAAAACCTTCTTAAAATAACATGCTATGAAAAGTGATAATTCTTTTAAGATGCAGGAATGCAGTAAAACAGCAAGGAAGATCGAGAATGAAATCAGGGATGCTGACAGAAAGATGAATCTTGACGCTCCGTTTGCAGATGTCGACCCTCAGGCGGCGGATATGCCGGATTCCATAGTGGATGATCTATGATAAGATTGAGGCTATAAAAGTTAAGGAATGACTTGTGATTGTCATTCCTTATTTTTTGATTGATTTATATCAATGGAATAGTATCAGAGTATCGACTGAAGTTTGGCTTCAAGGTCGGCGAGCTTTACGAGACCAACCGAGCGTTCTTTAACTTCGCCGTCCTTGAAGAAAAGAACTGTAGGGATATTACGCACACGATTTTCGCTTGCAATCTCATCGTTATCATCGATATTTAGTTTCCCAACGGTCACCTGTTCACCGTATTTTTCTGCAAGTTCCTCTACTATAGGACCGAGTTTGATGCAGGGTCCGCACCATGTAGCCCAGAAATCTATTACTACAGGCTTACCGCTTTCAATCGCCTCGCGGGCGGTCTGGTCATTGAATTCCAACATGATCTTTTTACTTTTTAGTTATATTGAATGTGTAAACTGCAAATGTCTTGGCTCCGATAGTAGTGGAGTAGCTGTTGCCGGAAGCATCTATCGAAGTTGTCTGCGGAGTTATGAGCGAAGGATTCTCAAGACTGTTCTCAGCCGTTTCTGAATCGGAGTGCAGGATCACTGCCTTTCCACCGGAAAGCGAGGTTTTCTTCATTCCGTCAAATGTAAGATTTAGTTCCTGAGGTTCATCCGACACGTTGACTACCTTGACAATGTATGTACTGTTGCCCTTATCTACGACTGCGCTGGCAAAGAGTCCATTCTGATCAGGATCCCCGGCAACTGTCTTTCCGTTCATAGTCAGGGGTAGCACATAGTCACCTTTATTAGTACCATATAGTTGCTGTACATAGTAACTGCATGTGGGGAAGCTTTCAAGGTTGTCAAACCATATCATGTCTGGGCGCCATTGCCAACCCTCCACGTGAGCGAAGAGTGGGGCATAGGTAGCCATATGCACCACGTCGGCATTTCTCTCAAGTCCTGTCATGAAGGCTGCCTCAAGCAGTGCGGCATTGAAATGATTCCATTTCTTACCCTTTCCATGGCATGCATATTCTCCGGCGAATACCTTGGGACCTTTTCTGTCATAATTGTCATAACGGCGACCTTGCTCCAGAAACCATTTTTCCGGACGGTAGAAATGCTCGTCCACGAGGTCGGCGTTCAGCTTTCTCATTTCGGGCCATAGATAGTCAAACTTATCGCCTTCGGAGTCAGGTCCTGACGATCCTATTATCTTGATTTCCGGATGTCGCTTTCTCATTACATCAAGGAATTTCTGCAGCCGCTCGGGATATTCCGGTCCCCATTGTTCATTACCGATACCAAGATATTTGAGGTTGAAAGGTTCCGGATGTCCCATTTCTGCACGAAGTCTGCCCCATTCCGTATCTGTTGATCCGTTGGCAAATTCCACGAGGTCAAGTGCGTCATCGATAAACTGCTGCAGCTCTTCTCCTTCAGCATGTGCATGAGGGTCGTTGTTCTGATACTGGCAAACGAGACCTACATTGATGATAGGGAGTGGTTCGCTACCAATTTCCTCACTAAGAAGAAAATAGTCGTAGAAACCGAGACCATAGCTCTGGAAATAGTCGGGATAGAAACGGTTGGTGAAAGTATAGTGCCAGCGGTTTTCATTAAGAGGACGGTTTTCAACCGGTCCTACAGTATTTTTCCACTGATAGCGGGTATCCATGTCAGTGCCTTCCACAATGCATCCTCCGGGGAAGCGGAAAACTCCGGGCTTGAGGTCTGCAAGCTTCTGGGCGAGATCTTTACGCATTCCGTTTTCATGTCCCATCCATGTATCTACGGGGAATAGTGACACATGCTCAAGATCAACGCCCGATTTGGGAGTTGTCAGAAATATTCTCAGGCGTGCCTTTTCATCGGTTTTAGATGGCTTCAGGATGACTGAGTATTTCTTCCATTCCTTTCCGGTGATTTCTATATCCTGTTTAGCTATCGCCTGGCGGTCGTCCATAGTATCTGGATCAGTGATCTCAACACGTATTTTTGATGTCTCACCATCCACCGTGCGCGCCCAGACCGAAAATCGATATTCCTTGTCTTTTTCCACTCCTATTCCGAAGAAACCCTCGTTTTCAATGCCGGTATGCTTATGTCTGTGACCCGGATCTCCAAGTCGCACATAGTGTGGGTTTCGTTCAAATGGTCCGTCATCTTTAACCTGAACGTTGCCGAATATGTTCCATCCCATGAAAGTCTGGGGAAATTCGAATGAGCGGTTCTTGACGAGTTCAGCATAGAGACCACCATCCGCCCCGAAGTTTATATCTTCAAAGAATATGCCATACATTGTAGGCTGTATCGGTGCTCCCTGCTTATTTGTCTTAATGACAAAGTCATTGACCGCAGCTCCTGCTGAGATACTTGCCATCAAGGCGAGCGTGGGAAGTAGGTAATTACGTTTCTTCATGTCTGCCGGTTAATATATTTAGTTGCAAAGATAATCTATATTTCTCATATTCGCAAATGAAAACCCTTAGTTTTTAAATTCGCCTGAGCCAGCGTCTCATATATAATGAAGCAACTATATCATGATATAGTCAGATTTTCGAGCTGATTGAGAATGCGCTGATATCCTTATGAATTTATTATGACGGACCTGAAAATGACGGATTACTTCCTTTTCCCATATTTCTTCTCGAAGATATCATAATGCTCGGTTCCCCAGCATAACATCTGGTCTATGATTGGGATGAGAGATAATCCGAGTGCAGAGATCCTGTATTCTGAGCGAGGCGGAAGTTCGGGAAATATTGTTTTTTCTATAAGACCGTCTTCGACCATTTCTTTAAGCTGAATGTCAAGCACTCTCGGAGCCGCTTCCGGGAGAAGTTTGTGAATTTCACTTGGACGCTGTGGTTCACCGCTTCTCAATTCATCAAGAATACATGATTTCCATTTGGATTCTATCAGACTCATGGTCAAGCGTAACGGACAGTCCAGATCCACCGGTATTTTCTTTTCGTATGCCATATGCAGTTTGTTTGATTGTGAATGCAAAATTATAAAATAACTGTATAATTTACAAGTATGGAAAAATTTTTCGGTATATGAAAAATTTTTCGGTACTTGATTATATATAAATATACTGTTAATTTTGCATTCAGAATAATTCAAAATAAACAATAGTCATGAGAGACGAAATCAAAGAATATGAAGCAGTGGCTAAAGCTGCCGGGAAGTTTGTAAAGAGTGTTGCAGAGGGAAACAGCGAGTATGCCAAGACCCTTTTCACAGACGATGCCGTTCTTTTCGGCATTCTCAACGGTTCTGTAGAGCGTGGATCGATAGAGCAGTTCTATCACAATGTTGATACTGTCGGAGCCGGTGACGGGTTCAAGGCAAGAATAGATGTGCTTGCAGTAGAAGAGACGGTAGCTGTGGTTCGTGTTCTCGAAGAAGGGTGGGGCGGAAGCATCGACTTCACAGACTTCCTGCTTCTGCTAAAGCTTGGTGGAGAGTGGAAATGTGTGGCAAAAGCATATAATCAGAATTCAAATACAATAACCGAATGAAAATAACGGTTATTACAGGAAGTCCCAGGAAGAAAGGCAATACATTAGCCATGGTGGATGCTTTCATAAAATCTGCGGAGTCAAAAGGACATGAGGTGGTGCGGTTTGACGCGGCAATGATGAAGATAGGAGGTTGTCATGCTTGCATGTCATGCTTCAAGACGGGCAAGGCGTGCTCTTTCGACGATGATTTCAATATCATAGCCCCCCATATTCTCGATGCGGATGCAGTTGTGTTCGCGATGCCGGTATATTGGTATTCGATTCCTGCACAGATCAAGGGAGTGATAGACCGTCTGTTCTCATTCTGTGTGGCGGAAAAACCCATTCAGGGAAAGAAGATGGGGCTGATATGCTGCTGCGAGGAGCATGATCCATCAGTTATGGATGGTGTTAAAATACCTATGGAGCGGACTGCATCATTACTGAAATGGGATGTAGTGGGTGAAGTTCTTATTCCCGGTGTATTTGTGGAAGGAGACATCTGCAAGACCGACGGATGTGCTCAGGCAGCTGCACTCGCTGAAAAATTCTAACGTAATATAGCAATCAAAGCCTTCCGGGCATTTGTCTGCAACAAAGTTAACAAATGGAGTCGTACAGATAGGTGCGGCTCTTTTTTAGATGAGGAATCATTGTACAGACACATATTGACACCTCTGCATGTACTTCATATATATATATTTGAGTCAAATATAATAAAATAATATCATAATGCGTTTTTTTATTGATGATTGATACTTTATAATTACTTTTTGCTCATGAAAATAATTAGATTTGTCTTTTTTCTGCTTATTTTAGGATTGTCTTCTTGCAATGAAGAACCGAAACAGACAGATGATATGCCTGTCAAGCCATTGATCCAGGCTATCTGTGCATTTGATGAAGACTCAGATTCCAATTATCCGGTAAATCCTCCTGAATATTATATCATAAATTCAAGCAGAGATCTGGCAAACCTACCTGAAGGATTGCTGGTATTTGGCTCAGATTTTCACTATTTAAAAGTCGATTTTGCAAAGAATACCCTGATAATTGTCACATCGGTGATCTATTGCGAGCCGACTATTGATGATCAACAATGGAATTGGGCTATGGCTCGTTTCGATCTCAAGAAAGATTACAGTCTGAATATCCGTTATTCTAACTGTTCAGTTATGCCGAATTCTCTTTATACGGAAAAATGTAAAATTCAGTTTGGGTTCACCACAGAAAAGATACCATCTGATACCCGACTTACCCTTACCGAAAGCATGACGATTGATAATTGATAATATAGAATTCATAAAGTTTCCGATATGATATCGCCCTTGTCCGTCACTCCTTCAATGATAACTTGATGATTGGAATTGACAGGGAATTTCAGATCGATAGTCTTACCGTTCTTATCGAATTTCACAGATGGAATCCATAGTAGGGTTGGCTGTGTCTGCATGTCATATTCGTCTGCATCCACCGACAGCATGGGACTCGCGTATTCCTTATACTTCTGATACCCGAGTGGCAGATAATCCTTCAGCTCAAATTGGCGTTGTAGTTTTAGTTCAGTACCATCCTTGGTCGTAAGCATTAAAATGCCACCACCATAATGAGGTCCTACAGACAAGGAATATTGCGGCTCGATAAAGCAGATTTTTTTGATAGCCTGAATTGGTAATATACTTTCTATATCAGACAAAGTAGGAATCCTGCTTCCTACTCTTGAAGCCAATTCCATCATGGTGCCATCAATGTAATATGCCACATTCCTTTTTCTCCACCGTAGGTATCCACGATAATTTGTCATACCCGGAATGTTTCTGGCAATTTCGGATAGCGAAGAAACGCCACGCGCCTCAAGATCTTTATAATCTCTGGAATATTTAGCGAGAGATTCATAAAAATCTATCTCCTTATTACTGAAAGCCTGCACTTTGATCTCATCGAGCAATATATTGTTGTAGCCCTTGAAATAATCTGATACGTCTTCTAAGGAAACATTTGATGATTCGGAAAGTCCTTCAACCGAAGGAAATTTCTCATCATAAATTACATAATCTCCCTCATCACCTCCCTTTTCATTCATTGCTTTGATTATGTATGATGTGTTTTCAGGAAAGTCGAAGCCATCGAGATGAAATTCCCCGTTCTCGTCAGAATTAGTGAATGTGGCGAAATTAAAACCTTTTGCTATGACACTTACAGTCGCATTCTTCAGTGGTGTTCCTTTCCATCTTGACAGGACCTGACCGGAAATATCCTGTCCTATTTCAAGTGGAATCTCGGGTTCAGTGTAGTTGCCGAGAACAACTTCAGGAAGATTATACCGACTCCAGCCATTGACCATCATCAACAAGTCAAGATTTTGTTCTGTCTCACGATTGACGTCTTTAAAATAATACTTCGGATTTTCTATTCTTCCACGTAACTCACCTTGTAAAAGCAATTGGGAACGAATATCGTTTTCATTCGATACGGGAACGATATTCTTATTTGTTATCCGGACACTGCAATCTACGGAATCTCCCTGCATGGCTGACAGCATTATATAAAGCGAGTCTGCGGACACCGATGAGACTTCAGGCACAATTCTATCCGCCCCTATGAAGAATAGGCGTTCACTGAGCACTGCATTGTCTTTTCTTGAAAAAAGCATAGCTTGATAAAGACCTGTCGGAAGATCTGACTTTTCTATGGAGAGGGGCGTGTTATGAGATATAGGAGTTGCTATCAGTCCGATTCCTCGACATGCTATGATCAACTCAAGATCTTTTCCCTGTCCTCCCGATACGCTGAATATACATTTAGACCCTGTATAACGGTAGCGCAGTGCAACAGCTCCTTTTTCAGGAGATCCGATTTCTATAATTCGTTTTTCAGCGTTCTGTCCTTTGTATTCAGCAGTATAGTTCTTGCCTGATTCAGGAATAAAAGTGAAGCTTCCCATTCCGCAATGAGATGTCGAGAATCTTGTTATTTCTTCGTTTGAATCATTGCGAATGATTCCTGACACATCCACTCCTTTCCCGTTTTCGTCTTTCGCCTTGAAAGCAACGGTGCATGGCTCATCTGCAATAAGCCGCCCCCCTTCTGGATAGAAGTTTACTTCGGTTTCTTCTGATGGATATTCCACACGTATATATTTGCCATAGTCTCCGAATTTTACGAGCACAATATCCTCATTCTTATCACTCTTGAACTTTCGTGTGAAACCCTTTTTTGAGTCGGGCATCTCAAGGAATTTTCCGTTTGGCATTGTCCATGACATGATATTGTAGTTCATCTTATCTCCATTGAGAGAATTCAAAACAAATTTCCCACTAACTTCTCCTTCAGTTGTAGGAGTGAATTCTGTTTCTATGGAATATTTTGAACTATGTGGTGCCAAGAGATGAATAGGTTTTCTGAAAAAATAATCCTTTCCCTGGTTTTCTGAATATGCTGTATATGCAGAGATTGTATAGTCTCCTTCGAAGATGTCTTCTTTGATTGGAATATATCCGGCATAAACACCGTCACGTTCAATGAGTTTAATGCGTTTCTCTACTTTTTCAAATGGATTCAGCAATTCAACGTAGGCATATTTACTCATGGCTGTCTGCTGATGCGTAGCAGCATCCACGACGAATACGCGCAGCCAGATAGTGTCTCCACCACAATATATGTCTCGGTCTGTCACCACATGAAGTTTTTCCTGCGGATAAATTGAGTGTTGATAGTTTATGCGGTCAAGCGCTGTCTCAGGCACAGAAGCATATATCATCGATAATTTG
This sequence comes from Muribaculaceae bacterium, assembly GCA_029062005.1. Taxonomy (GTDB): domain Bacteria; phylum Bacteroidota; class Bacteroidia; order Bacteroidales; family Muribaculaceae; genus Lepagella. Next base: position 66,918 of record JAIDQZ010000045.1, read on the forward strand.
CAAGAAAATATAAAAAATACAATAAAAATCGCGAATATTATCTCGATTATCGATTTGCAAAGAGAGAAAGTTTTTTTCATATGAGGATTATTATTTATTTTGAAGTACAAAAATATACAATTTATTTTATAATTCAAAACAATTGTATATTTTTATCAACTTTTTATCAACTTTCGCAAGCTCAATTTGATGTTTAGAATGTTTAATCGGTTTAAAAGTATAGTCCGTTGGGAAGATGCATTGGATGAAACTTAATAAATAAGTTTAAACAACTTCAATAAATGTTGATATTTTCTTTCCTCCATCAAGGGAAGCTATATATTCGTTTAATATATGAAATTTTATAGCAGGGTACAGGATTAAGGCATCCTGCAGTGTATTTGCGACACATACATCGCCGGCAATACCGCATATGTCGATTTCAGATATGTTGTATTCCTCTATAAATCGGTTTATGTCTGCCGCTCCTTTTATATTCTGAAAAATGGAATATTCATCTTTTTCCGCAGATTCCCCTTTATATAGGAAACGGATTTTCGAAGAAAAAAGCCGTAAGTTCTCCATAAGATTTTGCCAGACGGCAGCTCCTACGGATGACTCTATGCAGTGTGACTGCCAAATACCACCAAAATCCTTAAAAGATGAGTGACACAATGGATGGCGGTCGCATGTCACACATATCAGACAGTAATTATTGCCATGTTCCCGCACATAATCCGCCAAACCATCCATAGCCTTTTCTGCCCCGGGCACAGGCAGATTGCCATTGATGAAATCTATCTGAGGATCCACTATCAGCAGCATCCTGTTTTGAATATAAGTCATTGAACTATTTTTTTTACAAATATAGATGATAGTTTTATATTTTGCAAATTGAGACCGATGATTTAAATGGTACGGGTGTTTTTTATGGATAATTATTATGGTTATATGGCAAAATTTCATTAATTTTGTGGTTACTCACGCATAGTGAAGGAAACATAATGAAAAAAGACTAACTGACCTGATATGACTGACAACAGAATCCTCCTTTCGGCCGAATGGCCCGAAGATCCGAATTTTGTCGACGGAATCCGCCGTGCTCCGGACCGTCACTACACCTTGACTCCCGAAAAGACTATAACGGCACTGAAAAATGCACTCAGATACCTTCCTGAAGAACTGCATGAAAAAGCAGCTCCGGAATTCCTTAACGAGCTCCGCACCCGCGGCAGAATATATGCCTATCGATGGCGTCCTCAGGGCGACCTGAAAGCAAAGCCGGTGGATGAATATAAAGGAAAATGCCTTGCAGGCAAGGCTTTCCAAGTTATGATAGACAATAATCTCTGTTTTGACATAGCTCTTTACCCATACGAACTCGTAACATATGGAGAGACCGGTCAAGTATGTCAGAACTGGCTGCAATACAGATTGATAAAGAAGTATCTCGAAAACCTCACTGAAGATCAGACCCTTGTGGTTGAATCCGGTCATCCCCTCGGTCTCTTTCCTTCTCGTCCGGAAGCCCCCAGAGTGATCATCACCAATGCCATGATGGTCGGTATGTTCGACAATCTCCACGACTGGCATGAAGCAATGCAGATGGGAGTTGCAAACTACGGGCAGATGACCGCCGGTGGGTGGATGTATATAGGTCCGCAGGGTATAGTGCACGGCACATTCAATACCATTCTCAATGCCGGACGCATGAAGCTCGGAGTCCCGCAGGACGGCGACCTTCGCGGTCATTTGTTTGTAAGCTCAGGACTCGGAGGAATGAGCGGCGCCCAACCGAAAGCAGCCGATATCGCCGGAGCGGTTTCAATTGTTGCCGAAGTGGATGCGTCAAGAATTGCTACAAGAAAAAATCAAGGCTGGGTGCAGGTGGTCACAGATGATCTCAACGAAGCTTTCAGGCTTGCAGAGGATGCGATGCAGGAGAAAAAACCTCTATCGATCGCTTACCACGGCAATATAGTTGATCTTCTTGAATATGCTGTCAAGGAAAACAAAAAGATAGAACTCCTCAGCGATCAGACTTCATGTCATGCCGTTTATGAAGGAGGATATTGTCCTGCCGGTATTAGTTTTGAAGAGCGTACCAAACTCCTTCACGACAATCCCGAAGGATTCCGTCGCCTTGTGGATGAGACTCTTCACAGACATTATGCTGCCATCAAGACACTTGTAGACAGAGGGACATATTTCTTCGATTATGGTAATTCCTTCATGAAGGCTATGTATGATGCCGGTGTAAAGGAATTGTCGAAGAACGGTATTGATGAAAAAGACGGATTTATATGGCCCTCTTACGTAGAAGACATAATGGGTCCGATGCTTTTCGACTATGGCTACGGTCCTTTCCGGTGGGTTTGTCTCAGTGGAAAGCACGAAGACCTCGTGAAGACCGACAGGGCAGCCATGGACTGCATACCTAAAGAGCGTCGCGGTCAGGATATGGACAACTGGGTGTGGATCCGAGATGCAGAGAAGAACGCACTCGTGGTCGGAACCCAGGCGAGAATCCTCTATCAGGATGCAATGGGCAGACTGAAGATTGCGTTGAAGTTTAACGATATGGTGCGTAAGGGAGAAGTGGGTCCGATCATGCTCGGACGCGATCACCATGATGTGAGCGGCACAGACTCTCCATTCCGCGAGACTTCCAATATCAAGGACGGTTCTAATGTGATGGCTGACATGGCTGTGCAATGTTTTGCAGGAAACTGCGCCCGTGGCATGAGCCTTGTGGCGCTTCATAATGGCGGCGGTGTAGGAATCGGAAAATCGATCAACGGAGGGTTCGGTATGATTTGCGACGGATCAGACCGGGTAGACGAAATCCTTACAAAAGCCATGCTTTGGGATGTGATGGGTGGCGTAGCGAGAAGAAGCTGGGCGAGAAACGAGAATGCAATGTCGACTGTGAAAGAATGGAATGAGACTCAGGCTGAAAACGGCTTCATGATCACCGAACCCTTCATAGCAGACGAAGCCATGCTCCGTTCGTTGATTTAAGTTGTCATCAGTATAATTCAAAATTCTCAATTCAGAAATTCTCAATTCAGAAATTCTCAATTCTCAATTCTCAATTAATAACATGTCAAACCTATATATAAAGCACGCAACTATAGTTACACCCATCGGCGTTGAGGCCGTAAAGGGAGAAGGCATGAAGCGACTCAACATTATCGAAGATGGTGCCATACTCATCAAAGACGGAGTCATCAGATATGTCGGTAATTCAAACCCTCTCAGACAGATATACACTCTTTTCGGAAACGGATCCACTTTCAAGGAAATAGACGTAAATGGAAAAGTAGTGCTTCCCGGATTTGTGGATTCACACACGCATATGGTATTCGGTGGATTCCGTCCTGATGAGTTCCGGATGCGTCTTGAAGGAGCATCTTACATGAGCATCATGGAGAAGGGTGGGGGTATTCAAAGTACTGTCAACGCCACACGAAAGGCAAGTATAGCCGAACTTGTCAGAAATGCCGAATGGTTGCTTGACCGTATGATCGCGATGGGTGTCACGACCGTAGAGGCGAAGAGCGGATACGGACTCGATTTCAATACGGAAGCCAAGATGCTTGCTGCCATAGGCAGACTTGCAGCCCAAAAGAAAATTGATGTTATCCCGACATTCCTCGGCGCCCATGCAGTGCCGGAAGAATATAAAGGTCGCACTTCAGAATACGTGGATCTTATCATTGACGAAATGCTTCCGAAATTCAGGAAGGCAGCCCGTTTCTGCGATATATTCACTGAGAAAAATGTATTTGAGATTGAAGATTCAAGAAGACTGATGAAAGCTGCGACGTCATTGGGATATAAATTGAAATTCCATGCTGATGAGATAGTGCCTCTTGGAGGTGCTGAACTTGCGGCGGAGCTTGGTGCAGTAAGTGCCGATCATCTCCTTCATATCAGCGATGAGGGAGTCAGAAGACTGGCGGACGCAGGGACTGTTGCCACGCTGCTTCCTCTGACCGCATTCGCGCTCAAGGAAAACTATGCCCCTGCACGCAAGATGATCGACGGAGGATGTGCCGTGGCGCTTGCCACTGACCTTAATCCCGGAAGCTGCTTCTCAGGATCCATTCCGCTCACGATCGCTCTTGCATGCATATATATGAATATGACCATAGAGGAGACGATTACTGCATTGACACTCAATGGAGCCGCAGCCTGCGGAGTAGCAGACAGAAAAGGATCACTTCAGCCCGGCAAGGATGGTGATGTCGTGATTCTTGATTTTGACAATATCAATATGTTGCCATACTATGTGGGAATGAATTGTGTGAAAACCACTATAGCGAAAGGAAAGATAGTTTATAATTCCTGACAATTTTCGAAATTTATGGAAAAAATGACAGAATATAAGATAGGCAGTTCCTTACTGACCTACGATCTCATAGAAAAGATACTCAAGGACAACGCACATCTGACACTTTCGGATGAAGCTGTTGAAAAAATACAGCATTGCCGTGATTTTCTCGATACCAAGACTGACGAAAATACTGTGCCAATATACGGAGTTACGACAGGTTTTGGATCACTATGCAACAGACATATAGCACCATCTGATCTTGTGACGTTGCAGGAAAACCTCATAAAAAGCCATTCATGTTCGGTTGGTACCCCTGTTGACGCTACAGTCGTCAAACTGATGCTTCTTCTGAAAGCTCATGCGCTGTCAATGGGATTCAGTGGTGTTCAGGTAGAGACGGTGCAGAGGATTCTGGATTTTTATAACAATGATGTGCTTCCGGTGGTATATGACCGGGGATCTCTCGGAGCATCGGGCGATCTTGCGCCACTTGCCAATCTTTTCCTGCCACTGATAGGAGAGGGCTATGTGCTCGTAGAGGGCAAAGTGACCAAGGGCAGGGATGCTCTTGACAGGTTCGGATGGAAACCGATCAAACTAAAATCGAAGGAGGGGCTTGCGCTGCTCAACGGTACTCAATTTATGAGCGCAAATGGAATAAAGGCACTTATTGACGGCTGGCATCTTGTGAACTGTTTCGATATGTTTGGTGCCATGAGCCTTGAGGCATTTGACGGTCGCATTGAGCCTTTCTGGGAATGCATACAGCGTGTTCGTCCCCATAAGGGTCAGATTGAGACAGGTGAGGTTTTCAGAAGAATATTGAAAGGAAGTGAGATCATTGCAAAAGAAAAGGAACATGTTCAGGATCCTTATTCGTTCAGATGTATTCCACAGGTGCACGGTGCAGTCAAGGATGCGATGCGCCATGTCACTGAGGTCCTTCATATAGAAATCAATTCTGTGACGGATAATCCCACTGTGTTCCCCGACGAAGATCTTGTGGTGTCAGGCGGCAACTTCCACGGCGAGCCTCTTGCACTCGTATTCGACTATATGGGAGTAGCGCTTCATGAACTCGGCAATATATCCGAGCGTAGGGTGGCGCAGCTTATATTCGGCAACAGAGGGCTTCCGGAATTCCTCGTTGCAAAACCGGGACTCAACAGTGGATTTATGATTCCGCAGTATGCAGCTGCTTCCATGGTAAGCCAGAACAAGATGTATGCGTGGCCTGCAAGTTGCGACTCGATAGTAAGCAGCAACGGACAGGAAGATCTTGTCTCCATGGGTGCCAATGCTGCCACTAAACTCCATAAGATCATATCCAATCTTCAGTATATAGCCGGGATTGAACTTATGAATGCCGCACAGGGTATAGATTTCCGCCGTCCTCTGAAGTCTTCTCCGGTGATTGAGAAGATTATGCACGACTATCGTGATGCCGTTCCTTTCGTGGAGGAAGACGTGGTGATGGAAGATTACATTTCAAGAACTATGGAATTTCTTGAAAATTATGATATTGTGATTGAATAATTATATGGCGAGAAAACCAAAATACCTTCCACTGCTTGAAAATGTGGAAATATCGGCGCTGGCTGCCGAAGGGAAAGCGATCGCACGTGTGAAAATGCGTCCGGATGATGACTCAGCTATTGTAGTTTTCATTCCCTATGGTGCGCCTGGAGATATCGCCGACATTAAAATCGACCGTAAGAAGCATTCTTATGCCGAGGGTCATATCGAACGCCTTGTGAGTCCGTCGCCAGACAGGATACAACCCGAGTGCGGTCATTTCGGTGTTTGTGGAGGATGCAAGTGGCAGCATATCCCTTATGAAAAGCAACTTGAATGCAAACAGCAGACTGTGGTTGATGCGCTTACACGCATAGGCAAGATTGACTTGCCGGATATTTCTCCAATTCTCGGAAGCAAGGAAATATGGCGCTACCGCAATAAAATGGAATATACATTTTCCGATAAGAAATGGAGAACTTGGGAAGATGTGAAAAGCGGAAAATTGTTTGATGACTCTCCGGATGCCCTCGGCTTTCATATTCCTGGTGCTTTTGACAAGGTATTGCACATCGATCAATGCTTTCTTCAGTCGGTGCTTGGAGACAGAATACGCAACGGCATATATGATTTTGCCGAAAAGAATGACTTGTCGTTTTATAATATAAAGGAAAATCGTGGATTGCTGCGCAATCTGATGATCAGAATTGCTTCTACGGGTGAGTGCATGGTGTGTCTGCAGTTTGGAGAGGACGATCCGGATAAGATAAAGCTTGTCATGGACTATCTCAAAGAAAATTTCCCGGAAATCACGTCGTTGCTTTATGTGGTTAACCTAAAACTGAATGACACAATATCTGATCAGACGGTGATAGCATGGTCTGGACCTGATTATATTGAGGAAGAGATGGAAGGTCTGAGATTCAGGGTCAATGCAAAGTCTTTCTATCAGACTAATTCCCATCAGGCATACGAACTTTACAAAGTGGCGCGGAAATATGCAGGAATGGCTCCGAAATATGAGTTGACGGAATCGGAGTCTAAAAGATACGGATTTGCAGGATCTTGTGAAAAACCGTTAGTCTATGACTTATACACAGGTACCGGGACAATTGCCAATTTTGTTGCCCGTGGTGCCCGGCAGGTGATAGGAATTGAGTATGTGGAGGCTGCCATTGAGGACGCAAAGCTTAACTCTAAAGTCAATGGGCTTGATAATACTCTTTTCTATGCAGGAGACATGAAAAACATCCTTACAGACGATTTTGTCTCTTCTCACGGAGTGCCGGATGTAATGATAATCGACCCTCCTCGTGCAGGGATGCATGAGGATGTGGTGAAAGTGATTTTGAATGCAGCTCCTGAAACGATCGTGTATGTCAGCTGTAATCCGGCAACTCAGGCACGTGATCTTGCTCTGTTGGATAAGCAATACGTCGTCACTGATGTCCAGCCTGTCGATATGTTTCCTCATACTCACCATGTCGAGAATGTCGTGAGACTGAAGAAAAGATGATTCAGCACATATCAGAGAAACAAAAAAAGCACTCTATGGAGTGCTTTTTTTGTTTCAATTAGCCATCATAACATCGAAGTTCATGTCTTTCAGCGTAATACAAGTCCGCGCAAACTGACGGATCATTTCAATTGTGGTTTTACGGGGTGATTTCATAGACTGTTGACCTGATGCTGATGACAGAATAGCAGTAGAACCGTTTGTCATAGGCATTCATTGTTTATAATTACATCTTTATAACGCAATATGGATGTAGTTTATTATGCCTGCCGTCTAAATGTATGATAAAAAAAGATCCCGTCATATATGACGGGGTTCTTCAAGATTTATATCACATTTCATAAAAATGTGACTTTGATTTATCTGAATATTAGTTTCTGCATATTATATGCCGCGATCCATCAATTCGGAAAGTTCCGTTTCTGTCTTTACTCCGCTCTCCCTCATAAGTTCCTGACCTTCCTTAAAGAGTATATAAGTAGGATATTCTTCCAGTTTATATTCCACCTTAAGCTTTCCATAAGGATCATCTGCGCGCACCACATTAGCCTTTCCGGCATATTTCTTGCGGAGATCATCTGTCAGGTATTTCACCTCAACGGCATCCTGCCTGCCATGGTGTAGGAAGACTACGAGTGTAGGAGTAGATTCTTTTATTACTTTTTCAAATGTTTTCATAATATTACTTTTTTTTACACATTTATTATACATTGATTATTTTGACATTATAACATATTCGTTTCATATTTGGTTGATTCCGGTAAAAATTTTTTATCATATCCATAAGAACCATAGAATATCTAATTTGTTAAATAGATAAAACAATTTTTAATATTAATTATAAAAACACACAACTATGTTTAAAGAACTTATTATCGCTGGTTGCGGTGGATTCGTTGGTACCGCCGGACGCTATCTTGTAGGAAAATGGTCAAGCCAGATGTGGCATGGTGCTTTCCCGATGGGTACATTTCTTGTGAATGTAATCGGATGTTTTATAATCGGTCTGCTCTTTGGACTTCTTGAAAACGCCAAGGTTCTGACTCCGAGCCAGAATGTTCTGCTCATCACCGGCTTCTGCGGCGGTTTCACTACATTCTCGTCATTTGCAGATGATATGTGGATTCTTGGATCGAAAGGAGACTGGGGCACATTTGTACTCTACCTGGCACTCAGTGTAATAATTGGTATTCTTTGTGTATGGGCAGGTCGCGCTATTATACGCTAAGCATATTGATAAAAAAGTCAATTAAGAAGGAGGCTCTGAGGGTTGAACTCAGAGCCTCCTTCTTATATAGGATGGATCATTATCAAAATGTCAACACAACATCTTTCTCAGCCGCAATGCGACGAAGATTGATGATGGCATAGCGCATCCTTCCGAGTGCAGTATTGATACTTACCCCCGTTTTTTCAGCTATCTCTTTGAAAGATAAGTTCTGGTAGTAACGCATTGTCAGGACTTCACGCTGAAGATCCGGCAACTGGGTGACAAGCATTTTCACGTCATCCCTGATCTGTTCGGAAATTATCCTGTCTTCGATAGTGCCTTCACACAGCTCTTTCTTATTGAGTATATCAATATCCTCAATATCTGTGCTCTGCATATTTTCGGATTTTTCCTGACGGTAATAGTCAATTATCAGATTATGAGCTATCCTTGAAATCCATGCGGGAAACTTTCCATTCTCAGTGTAGCGTCCTTGCTTGATTGTCAGGATTGCCTTCACGAAAGTCTCCTGAAATATATCATTCGCCACATCCTCATTCTTTACAACTCTGAGAATATAGTTGAATGTCTTGTCTTGATGACGCTTGAGCAATGAGTCGAAAGCCTCATTGTTGCCTTCCGCGTAAGCTCTGACCAATTGTTCGTCGGTCATGCTTCCATAGTTTGCCATTGTCTTACTTATTAATACGTTAAGTATAAATTTTTCGATAGGCAGCGTGTTTTGTAATTCAGATATACGATAATTTTATAATTTTATTGTGCAAAGTTACAAAAAAAAATTCACTAATCCAAATAAGGCTTTGGTTTTAATAGTTAAAAATACTTATTGATATTTTAAATTGTGTTTATTGCAATATCCATAACTTCAGATATATTCCTGACATAATGGAAGTTAAGTCCGGTTAAATATACCGGTTCTATATCCTCGATATCCCTGAGATTATCTGTCGAAAGAATGATGTCCGTGATGCCCGCTCGTTTTGCGGCAAGGATTTTCTCCTTTATTCCGCCCACTGGTAGCACTTTTCCCCTGAGAGTCATTTCTCCTGTCATTGCCAGCTTATCACGCACTTTCTTTCCGGTGAATGCGGAAACGAGCGAGGTTACTATTGTGATTCCTGCCGATGGTCCATCTTTGGGTATTGCTCCTTCTGGAACGTGAATATGCACATTGTTTTCTGTAAAAGACTCCTCCTTTATGCCGAGTTCGTCAGAATGTGCCCTCACATACTGCAGTGCCAAAGTTGCCGATTCCTTCATCACATCTCCGAGATTTCCGGTCAGGGTCAGTTTCTCTCCCTTGCCTTTAGACATGGATGATTCAATGAAAAGGATCTCACCTCCGGCGGCAGTCCATGCAAGTCCGGTGACAACTCCTATATAGTCATTTCCTTCATATACGTCTGCTACATGCTCCTCTTTTCCAAGAATTGTCCTGGCATCGGACGGGTCTATGCATGAGGGAAGATCTTTCCCGGCAGCCTTTTGTCTTGCAAGGCGTCTCAACAATCTTCTGATTGTCTTGTCAAGCTGTCTTACACCTGACTCACGTGTGTATCGCTCTATGATAAATCGCAAGCCTTCGTCTGATATCCTGACATCTTCGGCATCAAATCCAAGATCAGTCAAGGCTTTAGGCAGAAGATGACGCTTGGCGATTTCGATCTTTTCCTCAACTATATATCCTGACACTTCTATAAGCTCCATACGGTCGAGGAGGGGTGCCGATATTGTATCAAGAGTGTTGGCAGTTGCTATGAAAAGTACATCCGAAAGATCGTAATCCACATCAACATAATTGTCGTGAAAATGAGAATTCTGCTCAGGATCAAGCACTTCAAGCAATGCTGCAGAAGGATCTCCCTTTATGTCCTTGCTTATTTTGTCGATCTCGTCAAGTACGATCACAGGATTATTGCTTTCGGTCTTTTCAAGTGCGGCTATGATTCTACCCGGCATTGCACCTATATAAGTGCGTCGGTGCCCCCTGATTTCAGCTTCATCATGAAGTCCACCGAGAGAAATCCTCGCATATTCTCTCCCCAATGCTTCCGCCACTGATTTGCCAAGTGATGTCTTGCCGACACCCGGAGGACCGTAAAGACACAAAATTGGAGCCTTCATATCTCCTCTGAGTTTCATGACGGCTACTTGTTCAAGAATCCTGTCTTTTATCTTATTAAGACCGAAATGATCACGGTCGAGAATCTCCTCGACATACTCAAGATCGATTGGACTGTCCGTTTTTTTGTCCCAAGGCAATGACAAAAGTGTATTAAGATATGTGTACTGAATGCCATATTCAGGTGTGGACACCATAAAACGTCCTAATTTTTTTAGTTCTTTTGAGAAATGGCGTTCTATTTCCTTATTCCATTCCTTTTTTTCTGCCCTTGCAAGCAGTTCTGCTTCGTCGCTTTCTTCAGGCAGGTCTCCAAGTTCCTCTTTTATGGTGCGAAGCTGCTGCTGAAGGAATTGATCTCTCTGTTGGCGAGTAATATCTTCTCTTGTCCTTTCCTGAATATCAAATTTCAGCTGAAGCATCTGATATGCAGTGTCGAGCATATGAAGGAGTTCCGAACCCCTTTTTTTAATATCAGATTCTTCAAGAAGCATCTGCTTCTGTTCCAATGTGATAGGGGAGTTGCAGATAATGAAATTAATGAGTTTGAATGGACTTTGGAATTGAGAAAGTGCATACCTCACTTCTCTTGTCTCGTCATCGCTGAATAGACTCAGTATCTCTGAGAATGAGTCTCTTACTGAAGAAAAAATGGCGGCAAGTTCGATATCTTCGCTTGAAGGTATATTTTCCGGTATATATTCCACCGAGGCAAAAAATCCATTCTCTTTGGAAGTGATCCTCTGAGCCTTTACTCTGTTGGCAGCCACCATGAAGGCAGTATAGCTGCCGTCAGGCATTTCCATTATTCGCGCCACAACGCAGACCACGCCTATTCTATAGAGATCTTTTCCGGTTATTTTATCCGGATTTTCTTTGACGGAAAGCGCCAGCACAGCTTGATTATTTCTGTGTGCAAGTTCAAGCACATCAAGTGTGTCGGAATCATTCACAGCCATCGGAACGGTGATGAAAGGGAAAAGTACCATATTGCGCACTGGAATCACAGGCATACGCCGTTCATCTATCCTGACGTTGCTGAAGTTAAAGTCAGGCGCTACTTCAGATATTATTCCGTTGACTGGACTCTCCGAGCCCATTGATTCATATGATTTATATACTGAGTTATCTGTCTGCTTGTTTCTCATACAGTGTTAATCCTACGTGGTAATACTTGTGTTTTCTGGTTTAGAATAACCGGAACCTTCCGTTTTGATCTTTGCCGGATCTTTTGGTTTGTGAGATCTATGCCGTTGATATTTTTTTTTCTTAATATTTTCCCTGTTACTGTCTGGATCGGTGGAATTTTTTTTCTGATCTTTAGTCCTGTCTGACGATCTTTTAGGCTTTCTTCTAATCTTGGAGGCAGTTGACTTGTATTGCGGACCTTCACCGATTTCAGAAGGAATCGGCGCTTTCTCAACTTCCTTTTCAAGGAATTTTTCAATTTGCTTGAATTTGCCTATCTCCCTTTCTGAAATGAAAGTTATAGCATTTCCGTCTCTGTCGGCACGAGCTGTGCGACCTATACGATGCACATAATCTTCAGATTCATGCGGGACGTCGTAGTTTACTACCAGTTCGATATCATCAATATCAATGCCTCTCGACATTATGTCGGTGGCTACGAGCACATTGATCTTTCCACTCTTAAAGTCCAATATCACGTCTTCCCTTTGGTCCTGTTCAAGATCGGAATGCATTTCTCCTATTTTATAATGCTCTTTCTTCAACGCTTTGGCAAGATCCTTTACCTTCTGCTTTGAAGACGAGAACACTATCACCTTTTCCGGAGATTTAGCCTTGAATATTGACGTGAGGATGGGAAGTTTCTGTATTTCGTAGCACACGTATGCCTGCTGATGTATTCTTTCGGCCGGCTTAGACACAGCAAGCTTTATCTCATGGGGATCATTAAGTATTGAGTTGGCGAGCTGTTGGATTTTGGGCGGCATTGTTGCGCTGAAAAGCAGTGTCTGTCTTTCTTTGGGCAATCTTGAGACTATCTGCATGATATCGTCGTAGAATCCCATGTCGAGCATCCTGTCAGCTTCATCGAGAATAAAAAATGATACCTTCGAAAGATCTACATATCCCATGGAAAGATGAGCGAGAAGCCTGCCGGGGGTAGCAATCACAACATCTGCACCTGCCTTGAGGCTTCGGCGCTGCTGATCGTATGTATGTCCGTCCGTGCCGCCATACACCGGCATACTGCTTATCGGAAGGAAATATGAGAATCCCTGCATCTGCTGATCGATTTGCTGGGCAAGCTCACGTGTTGGAGCCATTATGACACAGTTGACGGCATCGTCGGGATAGTGATATGTGGACAGCATATCTATCACGGGAAGAAGGTAGGCTGCTGTCTTTCCGGTACCGGTCTGCGCACATGCAAGAAGATCACGCCCGTCGAGCACGGCAGGGATTGCCTGTTCCTGTATAGGGGTGCAGACATCGAAGTGCATGTCCCAGAGGGCATCAAGCAGATCTTCGTTTTCAAGAAGCTGGTCAAATCTCATCATTTTTTCTTTCACGCTGCAAAATTAACAAAAAAAATCTAAATCCACTATATATGTGAACTATTTTGTTACATATTTGTTGCAAGTCCATTTCACACTGTTTCATAAATGATATATTAATTTAATGCGTTTTAAAATATTAAAAATCAATATATTACAAAATAGTTCGCTAATTTTTCATTTTTTGACAAAAAAAGTTGAAACAATACAAAACATACCTACGTTATAGAGTTGAACAATGAACAGAACTCTATTTTTTAACAGAATTATAAACAACTAAAAAATGGCATCAAATAACTCATTCCGCAAGAACCTCATCAATCTTCAGTCGAATCTGATGAACTTCGCATATCAGCTCACCGCTGACCGCGAGGCAGCCGCCGACCTTCTTCAGGATACTACCCTCAAGGCACTCGACAATGAAGAAAAGTTTACTTCCGATGCCAATTTCAAGGGTTGGGTCATGACGATCATGCGAAATATCTTTATCAACAACTATCGCAAGACAGTGCGTCAGGCCACAATCGTTGACACTACTGAAGATCTCTATCATCTCAATACGTGTCAGGAATCTGCTCTGGAGACTCCTGAAGGAAGCATCACTGTAAAAGAAATCAATGAGATTCTCGCTACATTTGACGAGGAATTCCGGATTCCATTCAACATGCACGTGGCAGGATACAAATATAGCGAAATAGCGGAAGAACTGAATCTTCCTGTCGGCACCGTTAAAAGCCGAATCTTCTTCGCACGCAAACGTCTACGCGCGGCTCTGTCATAATTGATAATAAATGGTACACAAAATAATAAAAAATGCGGCATCTGTCGCATTTTTTTTGTCATTCCACCTTATTTTATTAATTTTGCATTGATATTAACGCAGGAATCAATGACGCTCCCCTTTGAAGGGTGCTTGATTGATCAGAAAAATTGGATTATGGCAGAAATTACAGAAGAAATCAAAGAGAATGAAAGCGGACTCAACTTTGTGGAGCAGTACATAAAGGAGGATCTTGAAGCAGGAAAGAACGGCGGTCGTCTCAACACGCGCTTCCCGCCAGAGCCTAACGGTTATCTCCACATCGGTCACGCAAAGGCTATCATCATGGATTTCGGCGCCGCTGAAAAGTTTGGTGGCACCTGCAACCTTCGTTTCGATGACACGAATCCTCAAAAAGAGGATACCGAATATGTCGAGGCTATCAAGCGCGATATCCATTGGCTCGGATTCGACTGGGGTGACCGGCTTTACTATGCATCCGACTATTTTCCGCAGCTGTGGGATCTTGCTGTAAGAATGATAAAGGAGGGAAAGGCTTACGTCGATGAGCAGTCAAGCGAAGAGATAGCCCGCCAGAAGGGGACTCCTACACAGCCCGGACAGAATTCCCCCTATAGAGACCGCCCGGTGGAAGAGAATCTCAGGCTTTTCGAGGCAATGAACAGAGGTGAATTTGAAGAAGGATCGATGGTGCTCCGCGCCAAAATCGACATGTCGAGCGACAATATGCACTTCCGCGATCCTATCATGTACCGCATCATCAAGACTCCGCACTGGCGCACCGGTGACACCTGGAAGGTGTATCCGATGTATGACTTCGCACATGGACAGAGTGATTATTTCGAAGGAGTCACTCATTCAATCTGTACGCTTGAATTTGTGCCTCACCGTCCCCTTTATGAATACTTTGTAAAGGAACTCGCCGACGAAACCTATTGCCCGCGACAGATTGAGTTCAACCGTCTCAACCTTACTTATACAGTTATGAGTAAGCGAAAGCTTCTGCAGCTTGTGAAGGAAGGTCTCGTGCGCGGATGGGATGATCCTCGGATGCCGACTTTGTGCGGACTGCGTAGACGCGGTTATACTCCGTCTGCGATCAAGAATTTTGTTAACCGGATCGGATATACTAAATATGAGGCTCTCAACCACATCGAGCTTCTTGAGCATTCTGTTCGTGAGGACTTGAACGCCACAGCCACACGTGTATGCGCTGTACAGAATCCTGTCAAACTTATCCTTGACAATTATCCTGAAGATAAGACCGAGGTGATGCTTCTCGACTCAAATCCGGAGGATCCGGCTGCAGGAAAGCATGAGATGCCGTTCAGCCGTGAACTCTGGATCGAACGTGAGGATTTCATGGAGAATCCTCCAAAGAAATTCTTCCGTATGAGTCCGGGCAATGAAGTCCGTCTCAAAGGAGCATATATTGTAAAATGCACAGGAGTGGATAAGGATGAAGATGGCAATATAACCGCAATACACGCAGATGTAGACTTTGACACACGCAACGGTCTTCCCGGTGCAGACAGGAAGGTAAAGGGAACACTCCATTGGGTGAATGTTCCTACTGCAGTAAAGGTCGAGGTCAGAGACTATGACCGGCTTTTCTCTGTAGAGAATCCCTCTGCTGAAGAAGGAGATTTCCGCGATCTTCTAAATCCGGATTCCCTTAAGATTCGCGAAAATGTAATGGTTGAGCCTTGGCTGGCTGAGAATGCAAAAGTTGGCGACCATTTCCAGTTCCAGCGTCTCGGATACTACACAGTAGATCCTGACAGCAAAGATGGTCATCTTGTATTCAACAAGACCATCGGACTACGCGACACTTGGGCGAAAGAACAGAAAAAAGGTTAAAAATAATTAAAATCGGAGGATTTAAAGGAATCCTCCGATTTTTCAAAAACAATTTAACTCGTTCTTACGTTACCTAATTTGCAACCGCAATTGCAACCACCAATAAGGGGGTGACTGGCTTTGACAGCGTGTAGAAGCGGTAAGCAAGCATGCAGAGCCTTGATGCGTAAGCTCTATAATACCGACGTATCGAACTATAATTGGCGAAAATAACAATTACGCTCTCGCTGCGTGATCTGAAGCACAGTAGGATCCCTTTATTCCGCTCAAAGTGAGGGGAACGAGACATCGCTCCATTGCCCTGTTCCGAGACGTTTGGACAAAGCGGTGCTGAGAAATTCGGAAATAGGAGAGAGGTAGCCTTGACCTCTTTCCGAAATTTAAAGGATAAGGATGTGGTTGGTGGTCGCGAGCCTGCCATATCTCGAAAACCAAGTCGATGACTAAGCATGTAGAAAACTTATTGATTCCGCGTTTGGACGAGGGTTCAAACCCCTCCACCTCCACTACCCATACTGAAAACCAATCATTTACAAAATGGTGGGGCAGAAAGTGGGGCATAAATAAAGAAAACGTCCTTTCTGGGGGCGTTTTCTTGTTTATATCAGGAGCGTTTTCCAACGACCCAGACCCATAATAAACAACTCCATTCTTTCGGATCTTTATCCGAGCTATGACATGATGGTATATTGTAGCCTTGAAGTTAAGTCAATTGATTATTACGACCTCACTCAACGTCCGCCACTGCTTGAACATTATGACCTATGAGAAGAGAAAACCATCTGATATACTGATTGAAGGGTTGTATAAGGAGAGTTGCGAATATGCGTAGCTCTCTTTACTTTTTTATATTACAACAGTCCGCACTTGTTTTTGCGCTGGAGGATTCTTTACAATCTCCTTCGAGTTTGACAGCCTTATATTTGATTTTTTCGAATGCCTTGATGATTTTGTCCTCATCTGTCTTGTCAGCATCATATTCAATAGTAACCACCTGACCTTTGAGATCAGTGGAAATCTGATGAATGCCCTTTTCAAAGCGAATGTTCTTTTTGATCTTGTTTTCGCAGTTGCTACACGACATCTGAGGTTCGGTGGTGACACGTAGTGTCTTAAGATCTTTTGCCTCTACTAAGAAGGCTACCATGATCATTGGTATAAGAAAAATTAGTTTTTTCATCTACTGTATTTGTTTGAAGTGAAATTTATATTGATATATTTCTCATGTTATTGAACTTATATTTATCTTTCGTAGTCGACACTTTTGAATAGTTTAAAATCATCTTCTACATTATTACCAACGGTGGTGAGCATATCACCGACCAATGCGCCATTCATCCCTCCCCGCAGTATTCGTGCAGTAGACTGTCTTGACAGACGGGCACGTCCTCCGGCGAAATGAAGGGTACACTTGGGTGCAATGAAACGCATGAGAGCCACCGAGCGTTCTATTTCATCTTCGCTTATCTGTTCCACATCCTGCAACGGAGTCCCCTTGATTGGTTGTAATATATTGATAGGAATTGAAGAGGCTCCTGCTTCACGTGCCATGGCAGCCAGTTCCAGTCTGTCACGCATGGTCTCTCCCATACCGATTATTCCGCCGCAGCATATGGTGAAGCCCATCTCTTTTGCTGTCCTGATGGTTGCAAGTTTATCTTCGATGGTGTGGCTCGTACAAAGAGTGGCGAAATAAGATGGTGAACTTTCAAGGTTGCAGTGATACTTACGTACGCCGGAATCCCATAGTTTTTGAAGTTGTTCACGCGACAACAGACCCATGGACGCGCATAGTTCAACACCATCCTGCTCAGACATTTCCTTATAGATTCCACAGAAGTATTCAATATCTTTTGAAAAGACGTTACGGCCGCTGGTCACCATAGAGAAGCAAGATGCGCCTCTACTCTTGTTGATTGCAAAAGCTTTAAATGCTTTTTCTTTGGGGATGCGTTCATACTCATGAACACCGGTTTTATGGCAACCGGACTGGGCGCACCACTTGCAGTTCTCACTGCAACGCCCGGAGCGGGCGTTGACAATCGAACAGGTGTGGATTTTATTTCCGCACCATTTCAACCGGATAGCATCAGCTGCCTCACATAGTTCAGCCGTGGAATACAGACTGTTGAGCTGTAGCGCCTCCTCAACTGTCGCAGGTAATCCATCGTTTAAGGCACGATTGGTTAGTTTCGAGATCATCGTATAATAGTTATTGTTTAGTTAAAGTCGTCCGAAGTTAAAGCGGATTCCTACGTATGCCATTGAGCCGTGGATGGGTCCCCAGACATTAGTAGGATCAAAATATTTACTCCAGGGATCGCTGCTCCATACTACAGGATTCTTCTGTTTAAAATTCGTCAGGTTTTCTCCACCCGCATATATTGAAAAATGACGGAACCAGCGGGTCACCTGAAGATTAAGTTGCGGGAAAGCCTTGAAGCTCGGTCCCCAGCTGTAATTGCCGTCGGGGAGAATATAAGGGGCTGGCAACCTTCCACCGCCGTTCATCTGAAAAGTAACATCAAATTGCCAGAGTTCCAGTGGAGTAGAGTAAGAAGCTGTGAGTAGAGCCTTATAACGGTTCGTAAGCGGTTTTTCGAGAAGCACACCTCCATAGGTTGATTTCACATCATTGAGTCTGTAGGCCCCCGTAAGGGAGAGTCCAAAAGGGGACACCCATGTAAGGTCAGTCTGAAAAGTATGGGAATATGACTTGCCATTAAGCTGCGAGATGGTTATGTAGCCCGGAGCACTGTCATAGTCTACGACAGCCTGCGATTTGAAATCAGTATAGAAATACTCTGCATTCAGAAGAAATTTATGGCTGCCGAAATAGTGTGTATAATCTGCGCAGATCCCATAATTCCACGCCATTTCCTGTTTCAACTGTTCCACTACCATAATACGCCCGGAGGCAAGCAGATTATTGTATTCAGCCCAAGGATGTACTGTCCGATACCCCTTTCCTATGGAAGCCCTTAGGTTGAGTCGTTCAGTCGGAGTGTACTTAACGTTAAACCTGGGTGTAGCGAACCATTTATACATGCTGCTATAATCGCCTCGCAGTCCCGCCATAAGAATCAGTTTGTCTCCGAAGGTGAAAGTATATTGGGCGTAAGCTCCGGCCACTACTTCTCGTTCCATGATGTTATCGGGACGAGTGTACGGATCATGATTGGTTTTCACCTGTTGCCCAAGAAAATCATAATTAAAATTTAGTCCTGCAGAAAGATTATGATATTCGCTAAAATCGGTTTCATACATCAATTGGGCGTATGCGCATTTCTCATTGACATAATATCTCTTCCTGCCGAATGCAGCATCAAGCAGATGCATATTGACATTTCCGATAAATGCTATGTTTCCGTTCCTTGCAGGATCAATAATATATGCATGTTTCATATATCCCTCATAACGGCGTGTATTTAAATCTATTAAGAAGGGGTCTGAAATATTGGATCCGGAATGGTTGTGGGTAGAAATCTGCCCTGCATTGCTTTTCTCATTTATCAAAGACAGACCCCCATGAAAAATATATCGGTCATGACGCCATTGCCAACGGTTGTTGAGGTTGATCTGTCGAATATCCGGCATATCGGCAAAACCGTCCTTATTGCCATCATGCAAACCGAATCGGTCTTCGAAGTGTCCAAGAATTTCTGTGGTCAGACCCTCCTTTATATGGATATTACCTTCAGCATTGATTTCGATTTTCATATCTGAATCAAAATATGCATTGGCTGTAAATCCTGGTTCATCCTGAGGCTTGAGATATTCTATGTTGATCTGCCCGGTGATGGATTCATAACCGTTTTTTACAGTACAGCTTCCTTTTGACACTGAAATACTTTTCATCCAAGGTCCGGGAACATACCTGAATGAATAGGGAGATGCGGCACCACGGAATGCGGGCATAGACTCGGTCAGCATCTGCACGTATGTGCCGCTCAGCCCGAGAAGTTTAATCTGACGGGCTCCGGTGGCGGCATCTGAATAGCTGACGTCAACAGAGGGTGAAGTAGTAAAACTTTCTCCAAGATTACAGCAGGCAGCCCTAAAAAGTTCGGTCTGATTAATTAAGGTTTTATTCTCTACACTAAATGATTTTACTATTCCACTTTTCTTGGGATTAACAACTATTTCTTCCAAATCATGTGACAACACAGTATCATTAAGTGACACCACGGTATACGATGATTCCTGAACTCGTTGCACCTGCGGCTGCTTGATATGAGGCTTTTGAGATGAAATCGAAAACGCAAAGCAATACTCCACTCCATTTGTAACGACAAGAGCGGTTGCTATCGGTAGCATCCATCTGTATATTAATGCTTTTATATTGCAACTCATTATGTTGGGGTTATAATATAAAAAGGAGCAGCGACCCCATCATTGGCTTTCACCAAAGATGCCGGGTCGCTACTCCGAATATCTTTAAATGTTATTCAAAAATCGTATGTGATTATTTTTGCAAAATTAATAAAAATTTCCTATATCATTTTAAAATTTACAATAATTAACATATCATTTCAAAACCCTCAGGCACTTAATTTCCCATTAAATTCTGTGCCGTTAATGAGGTGACGGTATGCTGAGCAAAAATAATTACTTTGAGAATTTTCTGATATTCCTTCTTTCGCTGCTATTGACCTTACCTCTTTAGTGGTAAGTTTCTTTTGATAGTATTTCTGTGCAAGAATATATGATATCTGGAGTTGAGCTTCTGTCATCATAAGCAAATTTGCGGGTTAAATCTACGGATAACTGTTCGATTACTTGCGATCCCCAGCCAAGCTCTTTTTTCTTTCTGATGATGTCGCTACCTATGCTCCAATACAATGACAGTATGTCGGTATTCACATGGATAGCCGCATTGAGTTTTGCTTTCTCAATGAGATTCTCAATTTTACTACGCCATTCAGCGTAACCGTCCGGAAGGTTATTTGTATCTATTTCAGCTTTCAAAATACAAAATTAATAAAATTTTTGCCAATAACGTCCTGAATCCCAAATATTATGACTATATTTGCATTCGGATTGACTAACGTCAGTCCACGACATATTGAAAAATAAGAAGCGATATGCTCTCTTGTAAGTCGAGAACGTAGGAAATTCAAGACACTGCACAAGGATAGCATAGCGGTTCTCACGCTTACGGCGTGGGCTGCTGTACTACATTCGTGCATTTAGGTTTCCTACGACCTTCGACTTAGAACGTGGCATCAGTAGTCCGCGCTTCTGCATTTATAAACAAGCTCCATCGGATTGAGGAGCTAAAATGATACAACTATGTTTATCGTAATTCTGAAATATAAGAAGTCGCTTGAGGAAGTTGATCGTTACCTTCAGGCGCATCGCGATTATCTTTCGGAGCATTATGCCGCAGGTGATTTCATCATGTCTGGTCCTCAAACGCCTCGCGTAGGTGGCGTGATTGTAATGAAGGCGGAGAACCACTCGGTGGTAGATACTATCATCGCTCAGGACCCTTTTAAGGTAAATGCCATAGCCGACTATCAGATAGTGGAGTTCACTCCGACGATGTCTTGTGACCCACTACTTTCCAATATTCTAAATAAAGATTGATATGAGCAACGAAATATTATATATACTGCTTCCTGACTTCGCTTCACATGAAATGGTTTACCTTATGGAGGCTATAAGCAGTGATGACACACAGTTGAAGGCAAATCCCAAATATGTCAATAAAATTGTGGCACCAACGATGGAGTCTGTAACGGCTATCGGTGGCTTCCGTGTGTTACCCGATTATTCTTTCGAGAATATGCCTGAGGATTTTGCCGCGCTTGTGCTTATCGGTGGATATGGATGGCTGACTCCGGCAGCTGATAACGTTATACCTATAGTACGTAAAGCACTGGATAATGGTAGAATTGTTGGGGCAATATGCAATGGAGCATCCTTTATGGCAAAGCACGGATTCCTCAATGGTGAAAAGCACACAGGGAATGGCATTGAACAGCTAAGACTATGGGGCGCAGAGAACTATACCAATTCAGAAGGTTACATACATGAACAATCGGTGTCAGATGGCAACATTGTAACCGCCAATGGTTCAGGAGTGCTCGAATTTACAAAAGAGTTGCTCTTGCTTCTTGAAAATGACACGCCGGAGCGCATTGAAATGTATTATCAGTTTAACAAGCAGGGATTCTGTGCATTGTTCCCAAAGTAATAATTATGCCTTACATATCGATTGAGAGCGGCAAGCTGACCGCTGAACAGAAAAAGCAATTGATTGAGCGGCTGACTGCTACGGCTTCCGAAATAACCCATATACCGGAGCAATTCTTTACGGTAATCATCAAGGAACTTCCGGACGAGAACTTTAGCATTGGTGGAAAATCCATTGACGAGATAAAACGTGAATATAAAGGATGAAGGTAATTGGTATAAACGGAAGTGCCAGAAAAGACGGCAACACGGCTATCATTATAGGCAAAGTTTTCGATGAACTAAAAAATTATGGCATAGAAACGGAATTGATTCAGTTGGCGGATAGTGAAATCCAGCCTTGTCGTGGCTGTTTTGCCTGTAAAGGACGTGGCAACTGCGTGTTTACAAAAGACGGATTCACGGAGGTATTCAGACGTATGGTCGAGGCAGACGGAATAATTTTAGGTTCTCCCGTTTATTCCGCAGATATTTCTGCTAAGATGAAAGCTTTTCTGGAGCGTAGTGGCGTTGTCGTGGCAACCAATCCCGGTCTTCTTCGCCGTAAAGTCGGAGCTTCGGTAGCAGCCGTGCGCCGTGGCGGAGGAATGACAACTGTTGACACTATGAATCATTTTATGCTCAACAAGGAAATGATTGTCGTAGGCTCTACCTATTGGAATATGGTCTATGGCAAGAATATCGGTGACGTTCTAAATGATGAAGAAGGCATGGCCAATATGTGCAATCTTGGAGAGAATATGGCTTGGCTCTTAAAACAAGTAACCACCAATGAAAAATATTATTGATATTCGCAATCGCGCTGATTTCCGCGAATGGCTCAGAAAGAACAGTGATGCTGAAAAAGAGTGTTGGATAGCGGTGAAGCGTGGGAAGACTCCTCCTGACGATGCCTTGTGGTATCTTGATGCTGTTGAGGAGGCATTATGCTTTGGATGGATTGACTCAACTCTAAAAAATGTGGATGGGGTTGCTCTCCAGCGTTTTGGACCGCGCTCAAAATCAGGGCGATGGACTGAACTTAATAAAGAACGTTGCCGCCGTCTGGAAAAACTTGGCATGATGACTGACAGCGGACGCGCTGCCTGCCCTGATCTCAATGCCGGGTTTGTGATTATTCCGGAAATTATCAAGGCTTTCAAAGCCAATGTGGTTGCCTGGGAAAATTTCAAATCCTTTCCATCGCTTTATCAACGTGTTCGCATTGACAATATTCAGCGCAACAAGGCGTGTAAGGAAATGTTTGTCAGCAGATTGAAAAAACTTATTGAAGCGAGCGAACGAGGCGAAATGATAGGTGACTGGAATGATTATGGTCGTTTGCTTGATTACTAACTTAAGTAAAACATAGATAAATATGAAGAGAGATTTTGAAAAGATAATAGGGAATATGGCAGATAAGCTTAAAACAGCATTCATAGGGTCAGTTGATGCTGATGGCTATCCGAATATCAAGGCTATGCTTCAGCCGAGAAAAAGAGAGGGTATAAAGATTTTCTATTTCACTACAAATACTTCATCACTAAGAGTAGGACAATTCCTACTCAACGACAAGGCGTGCGTGTACTTCTGCGATAATAGATTTTTCAGAGGTGCTTTACTTAGAGGGAAAATAGAGGTACTTACAGATGCTTCAAGCAAGGAGATGATATGGCGAGAGGGTGACACTGAATACTACGCTGAAGGAGTGACTGATCCGGATTACTGTGTACTGAAATTCACAGCAACATCGGGACGCTTCTACAGTAACTATCGTTCTGAAAACTTTGAAATATAGTGACTGAATTGATTTTATGACATATTACCCAAAATGGACTGCAATAAGATGTATCCAAGAACCGGTGATACGCAAACGGTGTATCTCAAATCGGTAATCACTCGCCCGACAATTGAGGTCGGCGACTTTACAATCTATAATGATTTTGTGAATGATCCGCGAGACTTCGAAAAGAATAATGTGCTGTATCATTATCCGATAAACCATGACCGACTGATCATTGGGAAATTTTGTTCAATAGCCTGTGGAGTTAAATTCATATTCAACTGTGCCAACCATACCCTGAAATCTCTTTCCACCTACACATTCCCGCTATTCTTTGAAGAATGGGATTTGCCAAAATCCGAAGTTTCAACGGCATGGGATAACAAGGGTGATATTATCATAGGCAACGATGTTTGGATTGGATACGATGCAGTAATAATGGCAGGAGTCAAGATAGGCGATGGTGCAATTATTGGTGCTCGTGCCGTAGTCACCAAAGATGTGGAGCCTTATTCTATCGTTGGAGGTGTGCCTGCGAAAGAAATTCGTAAGCGATTTACACCTGATATAATTGAGAAATTACAGAATTTACAATGGTGGAATTGGCCGGAGAATAAGATTCGTGATGCAATCTCAGCAATCAAGTGTGGCGATATTGACATATTGGAGAAATTATAATCTCGCAAATCTCAATTACAACCGAATATCCAAAACTGTTTTGTGTTTTATCTCACTGAGTACAAAAGAGCTCTGCATCTTGACAATGCCATGAACTTTCGTAAGCTTCTCGAATACAAAAATATTGTATTCATCCAAATCTTTTAGCACTATCTTTAGAAGGAAATCATAAAAACCTCCAGTAGAATAACATTCCATTATTTCCTCTATTCCTAATATATCTTTCTTGAAACGTTCTATGTGTTCATCATCATGCACGGCTAACGACACATTGCAAAACACGATGAGCGGGAGACCTACTTTCTTGTTATCTATAATCGCACTATAGCCTGTAATCACACCTTCATTTTCCAAACGTCTCATTCTCTCATATACTGGGGTTTTGGAAAGATTTAGCATCTCACACAATTCCTTTGTGTTGGCTTTAGCATCCTTTTGGAGCGCCCTCAAAAGTTTTATATCTATTTCATCAAGTTTTATCATAGCCATATTTCCTGTTTCTCGGTTATTTAGATCATTCAAATAGGATAAATATTTTATTTAGCTTGCAAATATAGGAATATTTCCCAATATATACAAATATTATAGGATAACAGACTGAATATTATTAATTTTGCAACCAAAATAATACGGAGACTATGATAAATTTAGAAAAGACAAAATGTGTGCTGATTGTCGACAGTTCCCTCTCAGTAGGAGAGCAGGCTAATGTGGCAGCAGTTCTTGCAATGAGCATTGGTGCAAAAAACAGTGAAATAATTGGAGGTGACGTATATGATGGAGATAATATCCGGCATCCGGGAATAACTCAACTAAATCTTCCGGTATTAGCTGCATCAGATGATACATTAAGGGAAATACATAGCTTGGCAAGTGGGAATGATGAAGTGTCCCTTGTGGATTTCACCTGCACTGCACAGAGATCAAGAACATATGAGGAATATACATTGCAAATAAAAAAGATTGCTGAATCAGAGTTAAGGTACATCGGAATTGGTTTGATCGGCAACAAAAAGTATATTAACAAATACACAGGAAACTTAAAATCACTCCGATGACAG
>JAIDQZ010000046.1 GCA_029062005.1 Muribaculaceae bacterium
ATTCCTTCTTCAACTTGCAAAAATCACTCGCCCTAAACCGCCCCAGGGACTCTGAAATTTTATGAGATGGGGTCTTAGAGTCTGTCAAGAAATCAGTTATTGAGTTCAGCAGAAATTATTGTATTGCGCATTTTCTTGAGCTTGTCGGATTGCCAATCACGTTTCTTTTCAAGTTCAAGTATCTGATTTTTCAAAGCTGTAGCCGAGCTTTTCTTTTTATCAATGGCATGGTACTGCATTCTCAAACCGGCAAGTTTTTTTTCAAGGGCATTATGATCCTCCAAAGCCTGCAGATATTGCTGCATATTCCTTTTTGCTGAAGCCGATCTGAAATCGGAGAGTCTTTTTGCCACTCTACCACCCGGCAAAGGAAAGATGAATTCCGCCTCTGCAGACTGTCCGTTGCTACGTGAGCGCAAATCTATATCCTTTAATATTTTAGCATAATCGGTATTTTCATTCTGAGTTACATGGATATCATCAATCCTGGCAAGGGAAATGATATCTTCCTCCTCTTCGGAAACGTAATTTTTCCTGACATCATTTGTCTTGAAGACATAAACGGACACCTTGTCGTCAAGACAATTCCTATCTGAGACCCACCAACCAATTCCATTGACCTCATCAATTGCCATCAAATATTCGTCGAATGGAGAATTGAACGGATACCCCAGAGCAATAGGCTGCCTGAATTCTCCGCTTGCCGCATCTCGCGTAGCTACGAAAAGATCGAATCCTCCCATGCTTCCCTCTCCGTCGGAAGCGAAATATAAGGTCAGACCATCTGAAAGGAGAAATGGATTTCTTGCGTTTCCTCCGTCATTGAGAATGTCGCCGGCTTCGACAGGATCCTCCCACGACCCATCCATCAATCTTTCACTCTGCATTATCACTTCGCCACGATCAGCATCTTTTTCCGACCACAACAATAAATCACCGGACTCTGTAGAAAATACAAAATCCGACTCATTATTCCTGTTTTTCAGAACCGAGACATCCGGATTCAAGAGTCTGCCACCATTAGCAGGAAGCTTGATGTAATTAAAAAAGCCGGAAGCAGGGACATCTATCCTGTCTATGATCTCTATCTTCTGAACGTTGTCGAGTGAATTTTCAGCGATCTCCAGCTGATGCATATATTTATCGAGAAGGTCCTCTCCTGCCGCATTCGGCGTCTTTTTAAGGCTCTTCTCATATTTTCCATATAATTCGGAGGCAAGTCCGAAATCATATTTCATGAACGCTTCCCTACCTTCGCTCAGCAAGTCCCCTTTTGCCACAGGAGAAAATGCCAACAATGCGACAGAACAGAGCATCAATCTGAATTCAAGACTGCGCCTGATAATAATCTTTGTCATATCTTTCAAGCATGAGAACATATTCCCACTATACATATAACAAAAAAACACCCATATATATTATGGAGTAAAGACATCGATAGTAATATCATAAGGGAGAGACACCCGATAAAGGTGCCTCTCCCCGACTAAATATTTAATATTTCTTACCTGATATTACTCAGCTGTCTGCTCATTTAAAAGGCGGATCATCTCGATCGCGCTCTTCGGGATACGTGTGCCCGGACCGAAAATAGCAGCAACACCGGCATTATAGAGGAAGTCATAGTCCTGAGCCGGAATAACACCGCCCGCAGTGACAAGGATATCCTCGCGACCGAGTTTCTTGAGTTCCTCGATCACCTGGGGCACAAGAGTCTTGTGTCCGGCAGCAAGAGAGCTGACACCAAGAATATGGACATCGTTCTCCACGGCCTGACGGGCAGCCTCAGCCGGAGTCTGGAAGAGAGGACCCATATCGACATCGAAGCCACAGTCAGCATAACCGGTAGCTACAACCTTGGCTCCACGGTCATGACCGTCCTGACCCATCTTTGCGATCATGATACGAGGCTGACGACCTTCGCGCTTTGCAAAATCAGCCACTGCCTTGCGGGCTTCCTCAAACTCGGGATCACCCTTTTCTTCGCTTGAATACACGCCTGAAATAGTTTTGATGATTGCTTTATAACGTCCTACTACAGCTTCGCAGGCATCTGAGATCTCTCCGAGTGAAGCGCGCAGACCGGCAGCCTTCACTGCAAGGTCAAGAAGGTTGCCCTTGCTCGGATCCTTGACAGCCTCGGTTATGTCGGCAAGAGCTTTCTTCACAGCCTCTTCATCGCGGTTCTTGCGAAGCTCTTCCAGACGTCCGCACTGCTCGTTGCGAACCTCAGTATTGTCGATCTCAAGGATGTCGATAGGATCCTCATGGTCAAGACGATACTTGTTGATACCGATGATTGCCTGCTTGCCCGAGTCAATACGAGCCTGAGTGCGTGCGGCAGCCTCCTCAATCTTCATCTTAGGAAGACCTGTCTCAATAGCCTTAGCCATACCGCCGAGCTTTTCAATCTCCTCGATGTGAGCCCAAGCTTTCTCTGCGATCTCATTTGTAAGCGCCTCTACATAGTAGCTGCCGCCCCATGGATCGACCTGCTTGGTGACATAAGTCTCTTCCTGAATATAAATCTGCGTATTACGTGCGATACGGGCTGAGAAATCAGTAGGAAGCGCAATCGCCTCATCAAGTGCATTGGTATGGAGAGACTGAGTATGACCGAGGACTGCACCCATAGCCTCTACACAAGTACGACCTACGTTATTGAACGGATCCTGCTCTGTAAGTGACCAGCCTGACGTCTGGGAGTGGGTACGCAGTGCGAGAGATTTCGGATTTTTCGGATTGAACTGCTTCACAATGCGAGCCCAAAGCATACGGGCAGCACGCATTTTTGCAATTTCCATGAAATAATTCATGGAGATGCCCCAGAAGAAGCTCAAGCGCGGAGCAAACGAGTCAATGTCCATGCCTGCGTTGACACCTGCACGTAGATACTCAAGACCGTCGGCGAGAGTATATGCAAGCTCGATATCAGCAGTCGCACCTGCCTCCTGCATGTGATAGCCGGAGATAGAGATGGAGTTGAACTTCGGCATATTCTTTGAAGTGTATTCAAAGATGTCAGCAATGATCTTCATCGAGAATGCCGGCGGATAGATATAGGTGTTGCGCACCATGAACTCCTTGAGGATATCGTTCTGAATAGTTCCTGCCATTTCCTCAAGCTTCACACCCTGCTCAAGACCTGCGTTGATATAGAAAGCGAGGACGGGGAGCACGGCGCCATTCATCGTCATGGACACAGACATCTTGCCCAATGGAATACCGTCGAAAAGCACTTTCATGTCTTCTATAGAACAGATCGACACACCAGCCTTACCGACATCTCCAACCACACGCTCATGATCAGCGTCATATCCGCGGTGGGTCGGAAGGTCGAACGCTACTGACAGACCTTTCTGTCCGGACGCGAGGTTACGGCGATAGAATGCGTTTGACTCAGCAGCTGTTGAGAAACCAGCATACTGACGGATGGTCCAGGGACGCATGGGATACATGCCACTGTAGGGACCTCTGAGGAACGGAGGAAGACCGGCTACATAGTCAAGGTGCTCCAGACCCTCAAGATCCTCTTTTGTATAGACGGGCTTAACGGGAATAAGTTCCGCAGTGAGCCACTCCTCCCCTTTTTCCACCGGAGCGGCAGTTGCGGGAGTCACAACTTTATTGATATCTATTTCTTTAAAATTCGGTCTCATATCGGCGGATTATTTGAGGAGTTTTGCATTGAAATCCACAAGAGTGTCCAGAACATTGACACGAACATGGATAAAGTTTTCAATTCCCTGAGCCTTGAGTTCTTCCATGCAAGCGGGAGCACCTGCCACCACGAACATTGCCCTGCCATCAAGTTCTTTGTATGCTTCAGGAGCATATTCCGCATATTCGTCGTCGCTTGAACAAAGAACCACTACATCAGCACCTTTTTCGACTGCGGCGTCAACACCTTCCTTAACAGTAGCAAAACCGTTGTTGTCGATGATCTCATAGCCTGCGCATCCGAAGAAATTGCCTGAGAACTGTGCACGTGCAAGACGCATGGCGAGATTGCCAATGGTGAGCATAAACACCTTGGGACGATTAGCGGCACGCTCGGTGTCAAGGCGGAGCTGCTCAAACTGGCTTGCGGCGCGATCGAAGTTGAGATACTCCACAGCACCGTCTTCAGCATCATTGCTGCATCCGCAGCCACATGCGCAATCACCATTCTTGATCTTGTCAAGAGCCATTTCGTTGATATTGGGATACTGGTTCGTACCGAGAAGTATCTCTTTTCTACGGGCTACATCGACATGGCGCTTCACGCCGCTTTCATTAACCTTAGCCTGGATCTCACCTTTCTTGAGAAGAGCGTAGAAACCTCCATTGTCCTCAACTTCGTTGAAAACCTTCCATGCCTGAGCAGCGATAGAAGAAGTAAGAGTCTCGATATAGTAGCTTCCGCCGGCAGGGTCAACCACCTTGTCAAGATGAGACTCATCGCGGAGAAGATGCTGCTGATTGCGGGCTATTCTCTCGCTGAACTCATCGGGAGTGGTGTAAACAAGATCAAACGGAAGTGTCTCAATCGAATCGACACCGGCGAGAGCGGCACTCATAGTCTCTGTCATGGAACGCAGCAGATTCACGTGTGCGTCATATATGGTCATGTTAAATTCGCTTGTGACAGCGTGAACAGCCATCTTGCAGCACTCCTCGTCAGCACCGTATGCCTTCACGATCTCAGCCCAGAGCATTCTGCCGGCGCGGAACTTGGCAAGCTCCATGAAATAGTTGGAGCTGATGCCCATGTTGAATTTGATACGTTTGTTCACCTCGCAAGGTGTAAGTCCTGCCTCGGTCATGAGTGTCATCCATTCGGCACCCCATGCGAGAGCGTAACCGAGTTCCTGAGTGATATATGCACCTGCATTGTTGAGGAGGAAACTGTCAACAGCGAAGCAACGGATACCTTCCACAGGCTTTACAGCCTCATAAACAGCGAGAGCAGTCTCCTTGAGATCTTTCGGGAATTCAAGACCGTGCTTGAGAAGACGCTTGAAAGGATCGAAGCCTATGCTTCCCTTGAACGAATCCTTAACACCGGCTTTTTCCACAATTGCCACGAGTGCCTTCGCCATCTCCTCAGCCTTGCGGGGGCAACAGATTATATTGACCTCTACCTTGGCGAGATCAATACCTTCGAGAACAGCGGCAAGATCTGACGCCTCAAGACCACGCATGCTGATGCCGAGAGATTCCACACCTTTGTCGATGGCGTGACGCGCATTTGCATTGATTTCGTCTGCGGTAGAACCGAGGATCTGCTGACGGATAAGCCAGTCATTGTTTGTTTTTGTGCCTCTCACATAGGGATACTGACCCGGCATCGAGCCTACTGAAGGAAGTCCTTCGATATCTTCCTTACGATAGAAAGGCATGACATTGAAGCCTTCGTTGGTACGCCATACGAGCTTCTTGTTGAAGTCGGCGCCCTTTAGATCGACATTGATCTTCGCCATCCATTCTTCAGTGGAAACCGGCGGGAACATGTCAAACAGTTTTTCTTTTTTTTCTGCCATAATTAAATAGCTTATTATGAATGCTAATAATGATCATTTCATGATATCAGAGTCGGGAATAACACAAATTATGCCTTCTATCCCGATTATGGTGCAAATTTAATCATTTTTTTTGGAATAAAGAAATCCGGACCATATAAATAACATGATAAACAGGATAAAAAAATTACATTTCATCAATTAATTCCTGATCCCGGCATCGGAGCACCCTCGCGGGAAAGTCATCGCACAGCTGAAGGTTGTGAGTCGCCATCAAAACGGAGTGACCGTCGGCGGCGAGGCTATGAAGCAGGCTCACTATCGATATGCCTGTCTGGGGGTCAAGATTTCCGGTAGGCTCATCGGCAAGAATCAGCTTGGGATTATTGAGAAGGGCACGGGCGATGACTATTCGCTGCTGCTCACCCCCTGAAAGCTCATGGGGCATCTTGTAGCTTTTATGATTCATGCCGACATCTATCAGCACATCCTCTATACGATGATCCATTTCCGTGCGATTACGCCATCCTGTCGCTTTCAGCACGAATGAGAGGTTTTCATATACTGACCGGTCCTGGAGCAACTGGAAGTCCTGGAAGACAATACCAATGTTCCTTCTCAGATAAGGGATCTGCTTTTTCTTTATGTCAAGAAGGTCATAATCAAGCACAGTCGCCTTAGTGCCTGAATAAACCGGCACCTCCGCATACATTGATTTGAGAAGAGAGCTTTTGCCACTCCCTACACGCCCTACAAGATAGCAGAACTCACCTTCTCCAATGGAAAATGACACGTCTTTGAGGACAGTCTTTTCGGCGCGATGAATCTCAACGCCTTCATATGTGATGATATCAGACATTCCCTGTTATTTTTCAGCGTAACTTAACTTTATAAAGCCAACTGCGATCGATCCGCACAAGAGCAGCACTCCGGCTGCCACGAGCATATAGCTCTGGTTGCCGCCAAGAAGCTGCAGCAACACGCCGCCGAGGGCAGCAGCTACAATCTGCGGAAGACATATCGTGCCGTTGAAGAGACCGAGATATGCACCCATATTCTCGCCTTTCAATGAGTTGGTGAGTATCGTGAAAGGAAGCGCCAGCATAGCCGCCCATGCACATCCGATCAGGAAATAGCTGATGAAAAGCATGTATTTATCTGCAAAGAACAAGGTTGAAATAAAACCGACAGCGCCCAGCAACAGACTTACTATATAAGCATGCTTGAGATTTTTGAAGCGAGGAATCAAGACTGCCCAAAGCACGGATCCAATAGCCTGGACGGCAAATAGAGTTCCTACCCAGTTGCCAGCCTCCTGATAACCTTCCGATGCCACATCTTGAGTACCCCACACGCTTCCGGCGATTGCACCGTTGGTATATGTCCACATAAACAGGAAAGCAGACCAACAGAAAAACTGCACCAGCCCTACGCTCCAGAAAGTGGATGGGGCCTCTTTCAGAAGTTTGACAAGATTAAATTTTTCGTGTTTCTCAGTCTTGGATGCGTCAATACCATGAAAACGTGCATACTCTGCCGGGGGCATCTCCTTGATAGTCACAAAGCTATATATAACACACAATATCAGCACCGCTGCTCCGATATAGAAAGAGTAAGTCACTGAATCAGGCACGATTCCCTGCGGTGCAATGTTGCTGATACCGATAGCCGTAAGAATAATCGGAGCGAGGTAACCCACAAGCGACCCGGCATTGCAAAGGAAACTCTGTATTGAGTAAGCCAGACCTTTCTGCTTTTCATTGACCATGTCACCCACAAGCATCTTGAAGGGCTGCATAGCCATGTTGATCGAAGTATCAAGGAACATAAGGGCAACAAAACCAAACACCATAGCACCGCTGACCGCAAGACCGAAACTGCCTGCGTTAGGAAGGAGACACATCACGATCACTGCAATAAGAGCACCTAACAGCAGATAGGGAAGTCGACGCCCGAGACGGCACCATGTGCGGTCGGAAGCCACACCGACTATCGGCTGCACGAGAATGCCCATAAGCGGAGGCAGAATCCAGAAATAACTGAGTGAATGAGGATCAGCACCGAGAGTTGCGAAAATTCGGGAGATATTTGCACTCTGAAGCGCATAGGCAATCTGGACTCCGAAGAATCCGAAGCTTAGGTTCCATAGTTTCCAGAAACCAAGGTCAGGTTTTTGCTGTGTCATTTTTTTGGTTGTGGGGTTTTGGGGTTGTTGAGTTTTTGGGTTGTGGGGTTTTTGGGTTGTTGAGTTTATGGGTTGTGAGTTTGATGTTTGAGGGGCTTTATCTTATACACATCTGACTCTGCCGACGAATAGAA
>JAIDQZ010000047.1 GCA_029062005.1 Muribaculaceae bacterium
GGGTCGAAGTGCATTGAATACTGCTTTTGTTGATGCCAATATAAATGCTTCGTACCATCAGGGAGCTTCACAGTTCACTCTGATCTATACTCCATCCTGGAGAAACTATCAGAACGTCTACGACAATATCACAGAAAGTTTTATCGGCGATGGCTTTAGTGTAGATCTAGATGATCAACAAATCAATAAAAAAAAAATCATACAATTCATAACTTTCTGGGTGGTTGTCCCCCCCCCGGCGTGGGTGCGTCCGCCCCAACCGCAAACCCAATACAACCCTAAACCAATTAAACAAAAGCGAAAAAGGCTAAAACGTTTGCATTAATAAAATTTTTTTACTATCTTTGCTCTGTTAACCCACAACCCCAACAACTAACAACCTATACACAACATGAAGAACTTAAAAATGTATATCGACGGCAAGTTCGTTGAAAGCAGATCCGGAAAATGGATCGATGTCCTTAACCCGTCTACAGAAGAAGTGATAGCACGTCAGCCCGAAGGCACGAAAGAAGATGTGGAAGAAGCTCTGAAAGCTGCAAGCAAGGCTCAGAAGGAGTGGGAGAAAACTCCCGCTATCCAAAGAGCTCAATATCTTCTGAAGATGGCTCAGGGTATCAGCGACCGCAGAAATGAATTTATCGAGATCATCATGCGCGAGCAAGGCAAGACACGCAATTGGGCTACCATCGAGGTTGACGCCACTATAAGCTATTTTGAATATATGGCTACTTTCGCACGCCATATCGAGGGCGAGATAATACCAAGCGACAACCCCGGCGAAACTATTTTCCTTTCCAAAAAACCGATCGGTGTGGTGGCAGGCATCCTCCCCTGGAACTTCCCGTTCTTCCTGATAGCCCGCAAGGCTGGTGCCGCCCTCATAGCAGGATGCTCTATCGTGCTCAAGCCCTCGCAGCTCACTCCGGAAAACTGCTGCGTGTTTGCAGAGGTGGTGGACAAGACCGGTCTTCCTGCTGGTCTCTTCAATGTGGTGACCGGCAAGGGAAGCGTTGTTGGTCATGAGCTTGCTGCAAGCCCGGATATCGACATCGTGAGTGTTACAGGTTCCGTAGGTGCCGGCGAGAGCATCATGAAGGATGCAGCCACCAATATCACAAAGGTGTCGCTCGAACTCGGTGGAAAAGCCCCGGTGATCGTATTCCCGGATGCCGACCTCGACCTCGCTGCACAGGCCATTCTCGACAGCCGAATCGGCAACAACGGTCAGATCTGCAACAATGCCGAACGCCTGTATGTGCACAAGGACGTGAAGGACGCACTCACCGCGAAACTTATAGAGAAATTCGAGGCTGTGAAGGTGGGCGATCCATTCTCTGCAGACGATATCGACATGGGTCCCCTCGTGGAGAAGCGTGCGCTCGAAAGCGTGGAGGCTAAAGTGGAGAAGGCAGTGAAGCAAGGCGCCAAGGTGCTCTGCGGAGGACACAGAGTGGGCGAGAAGGGATACTTCTATGCGGCTACACTCCTCGACGACTGCCGTCAGGAAATGGATATAATACATGAAGAGACATTCGGCCCGGTGCTTCCCATCGTTGTCTGGGACAATCTTGATCAGGTGATAGCATGGGCAAACGATTGTGAATATGGTCTGGCTTCTTCGATATTCACCAACGACATCAACAGTGCTGCACGCTGCATCAGGGAGCTTGAGTTTGGCGAGACATACGTCAACCGTTTCCATTTCGAGGCAATCCAGGGATTCCATGCCGGCGTGAAGAAAAGCGGAATCGGCGGTGCCGACGGCAAGCACGGTGTGGAGGAATATCTGCGCACTCACGTCACTTATCTGCAGACACGTTGATGAAAGCAGGACTTTTTATTCCTTGTTATGTAGACGCCCTTTACCCGGAGGTGGGGGTGTCTGCATACAAGTTGTTGCGTAGCCTCGGAGTGGAGGTGTTTTATCCTGAAAAACAGACATGCTGCGGGCAACCGATGGGAAATGCAGGATTTCAGGGAAAAGCCGATAAACTCGTGAAAAATTTCGACGAGCTTTTCAGAGGCTTTGATTATGTGGTGGCTCCTTCGGCAAGCTGCGCTGCTTATGTGAGGCTGTTCCATCCCCGAATTGCCGGACATGAATGCGAGGCGGCGGGAAAGACTGTCGATATGGTGGAGTTTCTCCACGATATCCTGAAAGTGAAATCGCTTCCTGCCAGGTTTCCCCACAAGGTGAGCCTTCACAACAGCTGCCATGGAGTACGTGAACTCGGTCTGTCATCTCCTTCTGAGCGCAACGTGCCGAAGTTCAATAAGGTGCGTGATCTGCTGGAGATGGTGGAGGGCATTACGGTGATGGAGCCTGAACGCCCTGACGAGTGCTGCGGATTCGGTGGAATGTTCTCGATAGAGGAGCCGGGGGTATCTGCCAAAATGGGTCTTGACAAGCTTCACCGCCATATGGCGACCGGCGCTGAGTACATCACGGGTCCTGATTCATCATGCCTGATGCACATGCAGGGCATCGCTGCAAAGCAGGATCTACCTATTAAATTCATCCATGTAGTGCAAATCCTATCTGCGGGTCTTCAATAATTCATCATTCATAATTCATCATTTATCATTAAATAAATGAGTACTTTACACGCAAAGAGAGCCAACGAGTTCGTGAAAGACACGGCAGTGGTCGACAGGCACGACGCCACATTCTGGGCTGTACGCTCCAAGAGAGACAAAATGGCTCACGAGGTTCCGGAATGGGAGGAACTGCGCGAAGCCGCAAGCCGAATAAAGAAACACACTGTGACACATCTCGCCGACTATCTGGAGATGTTTGCTGCAAATGCAGAGCGCAACGGAGTGCACGTGCACTGGGCTAAGGATGCTGCCGAATATAATGCCATCGT
The DNA here is from genome assembly GCA_029062005.1 of Muribaculaceae bacterium. Taxonomy (GTDB): domain Bacteria; phylum Bacteroidota; class Bacteroidia; order Bacteroidales; family Muribaculaceae; genus Lepagella. Next base: position 2,871 of record JAIDQZ010000047.1, read on the forward strand.
GCTTCAGATCCTCGGGGATCACGGCGTGAGAAAGGTGGTGAAAAGCAAGTCGATGCTTACCGAGGAATGCGGACTCAACGACAGCCTGATATCTAACGGTATAGACGTGGTGGAGACCGATCTCGGCGAAAGGATATTGCAGCTGCTCGGTGTCCCGCCGAGCCATATCGTGATGCCGGCTATCCATATCACGAGGGAGCAGGTGCTTGAGTGTTTCCGCGGACACGGCATTATAGAGAAAAATGGTCAGCAGGCAGCCGACAGCATGCATGGCGATCTCAAGAAACTCGTGGCGGAGGCCGACCCTACTTTCCTGACCCGCTGTGCGCGCTATCATCTGCGCGACAATTTCATGACCGCCGACTGCGGAATGACCGGCGCCAATTTCGGTATCGCTGCCACTGGCGAAGTGGTGGTGTGCACCAATGAGGGAAATGCCGACATGAGCACATCGATTCCACCGCTCCATATAGTGTCGATGGGCATTGAGAAGCTCATCCCTGATTATGAGTCGATGGCTGTGTTCCAAAGGCTTCTTGCCCGCAACGGAACAGGACAGCCTACCACTGTCTACACCTCGCATTTCCGCAAGCCCCGCCCCGGATCGGAGATGCACATTATCCTCGTAGACAACGGCAGAAGCGATATCCTTGGCAATGAAGACCACTGGCAGACATTGAAATGCATGCGTTGCGGGGCGTGCATGAACACATGTCCGGTCTATCGCCGGTCCGGTGGTTATTCCTACACATATTTCATACCGGGTCCGATCGGAATCAATCTGGGTATGCTGAAGGACAGCGATGTGAACTACAACAATTGTTCGGCATGCTCGCTCTGCTGCTCATGCGACAATGTGTGCCCCGTCAAGGTGGATCTCTCGACGCAGATTTACAAATGGCGGCAGCAGCTCGACAGCATGCATCATGCCGACCCGATGAAGAAGACAATGTCGGAAGGAATGAAAGTGATGTTCGATCATCCCGGACTTTACAATGCCGCACTGCGTGTGGCGCCGCTGGCAAACTCTCTTCCGTCGTGGCTTACAAACATTGCTATGGGCGCATGGTGTCAGGGACATGACATGCCGGTGTTTGCTAAGAAATCTTTCCACCGTATATGGAAAGACGGATTAAAGGATGAGTAGACGACAAGTGATTATGCATTACGTATTTGAATTATGAATCCCAATCAGACTAAAGATACAATATTAGGCAATCTCCGCCGTAACGTGCGCGAGACTTATGAAAAACCGGACTTGTCGTTTGCAAAACTGGAGTATCAGGATGCGGTGGCAGCATTCATACACACTGCCACCACGGCTGCAGGAGCATCGGTGATTGAAATGAAGGAAGGAGATGATATCAACGACCTCATACACTCTGCATATCCGAATGCAAGGACTATAGCGAGCAATGTTGAGGGAGTGAAGGCAGACAGGAATCCCGATAAAGTGGAAAAACCGCAGCAGCTCGACGGCACGGATGTGAGCGTGGTGCTCGGAACTGTCGCATGTGCGGAAAACGCTTGTGTCTGGATTCCGCAGACCATGAAGGAGAGGGCTGTATGCTTCATATGCGAGTATCTCGTAATAATTGTTGACCGCAAGAATATTGTGAGCAACATGCACGAGGCTTATGCGCGCATTGAGATGCCTGAAAGCGGTTTCGGAGCTTTCATATCCGGTCCGTCGAAGACCGCCGACATCGAGCAGGCGCTCGTCTACGGTGCCCAGTCATTCTGCGGAGTAACCATAATTCTCCGCTGACTCTGCGCTGAGCGAGGTCCAACCTGACGTCGGTTTGTTCAATAAACATTATCTTGCCCCAGTCCCTCGGTTTAGCCTCAGGGCTTTCGGCAGGATACCCGATCCCGATGTATTAATAAATCTCCCTTTTCCGCATCTCCCTCAGCTCTGACGTTAAGGCTGTCAATGATGTTGCGTGACCTTTGAGTTAATATGAGACAGTTCAGCATTTCCCATAAGTAGGTATTGGCTCGGCTGCTATAGATTCATTATCAATTTCGTTTGATTGATAATGTCCGGAATTGGATGATTGGGTTATATTGTAATATAGGCGTTGGAGTGCTTCCTCACGTTTAGCCTTTGTTCTTATCTCGCATTCCCAAATTCGGATCACATTCCATCCTGCGAGTTCAAGATCAATATTGTTAACATAGTCTCGCGCAATATTCCTTGCTATTTTAGCTCTCCAGAAATCAACATTGGATTTTGGCAGCCTATAATATTTACATCCTCTGTGGGCATGCCAGAAACATCCATCGACAAAAACAACAGTCTTGTATTTCTTCAAGACAATATCAGGAGATCCCGGCAGTTTCCGATTATTGACACGATAGCGCAACCCACGAGAGAAAAGATACTTCCGGACAATTATCTCAGGCTTAGTATCCTTCCCTTTGATCGCCTTCATGCAGCGATGCCGTTGCTCAGGTGTCAGCACATCTGCCATTACAAGGTAGGAACTTTTTTAATACTAATTATCGTCCACTATTGTGATTGATACTTCGTAAGAAGACGGAGAGAGATTTGACAATAGTTCGCTGTTCTCAATGAATGCATTTGGTATTATACTTATCTTGTCATCATGGACTAGAGCAAGATCGTATGTGGATGAGTTTTGTTTCCCTTCTTCTATCTCTCCTAAAGAAAAGAATACCTTTCCCCCATTCACACACTTGATTTCCAAATGTCGTTGTATTGGATTACCTTTGCGCTTATAGATTAGATCACAATGATATTCGTGATTTTCAGAAACATCCGTTATCGAATCGTAAAGATCGGGGTGACTTTCCAAATATGTCTTTACTCTTTGTTCAGCACTCTTTCCGATTCTCTCTTGAGTTTGGGAACTTATAAATCCACCTTTCCCGGACCCTCGTCCTTTCCTTTTAGATGTGGTAGAGAAAGAAATGGAGGCATTACTTCTTTCAAGATTATTGCATATAGGTATTACACTCTGGGATGAGGCTGTATGTTTTGCTACGATTTCCTCAAATTCTTTCTCAAAACCTTCAAAATATCCTATGGCCTTATCCTTATAAGTCAGTTCACCTTCAGCGACATTATATTTTTTAAGAATATTCAAATTTGATTCAAGGATAAATGGTTCTGATAATTCCTTCTCCAGCAATTCTTTATCCAAATGTAGCTTTGGGTAAAGATCATTGATATACTCTATAGTGATATTGGATAGTTGCGATAGATCCTTAAATTCTAAATTATTCTGTCTGTCGATATAATCTAGAATTTTACTCCGAAAAGTATCTAAATAATTAACCCATTTATAGATGTCTTCAATGGCAGGAGCACTTTTCAGTTGTATGCGCATCTTATGATATGTATGTGATCTGACACTTGAATAAATCTTTGAGAAGTAACACTTCATCTGATTGCAATAGAACTCATCGAGTGAGTACAGCCCCTTTAGTGTTTTTCTTTGGTTGTCATTTAAACTTTTCAAAAGATTGTATAGGTCAGCATCTTCCATATCTTCAATGTCGGTAAGATTCGCAGGCAGAATAATGTTAGGTATTCGGTTGAAAATCTTTGCTCTCTTCTGTTCTTGATCTATATCACTTTCATCCAGGCATATCCCTAATTGATTCCAGAACTGCTTCTCCTTATCTTGCATTCCGATGGCTCGAATTATATCATCACAAAGCGTATCATCGAGTTCACTCCATTCATAATCAATGCTCTTCTGCGAGGCTTGTATTATATGACTGAATTTCCATTCATTCTCTCCTTCCAATTTTAAAGCGAGACACAATCCACTAGCTATATTGGTGCACAGCTGCGGGTCATCGATAGCTCCTTCAAAAGTGGTAACTTCTGAGCAGATGTAAAAGCTGCCTTTATCTCTCACAGTATCGCCGTAGCTGGCCTTCATAGTCTTTCCTCCGATTTCATAACTGAAACTGTGAGAAATCCGTAATGACGAAATGAGATTTCGTATGTCAGACGCCTTACTTCTGATTGTATCAATCTTATATTCCCCATCAGATAGTGATGTTGCTACTAAATACTTGAATCTTGATATAAGAAAGTCCTTAACCTGTTGTGTTAGACCACTATCATAATTTTCTTCACCTACTATGTGCAGATTGAGGTCGGAGAGGAGTTTGACGCCAAATAGCCGGTGAACGGACTGTTCGCCAGTTCTAGCTCCAAGACATAGTTTCCATAGAGAAGAGAGGTATTTCTTGGGCAATCTGGTATTATCCCAATAAAACACTTCTTGTTTCGGTCTACGTTCCTTCCTGTCTCCAGGTCCGATTGCCCAAACTGTCTTAAGAATGTCTTTTTCTTCCAGTGTAGCTTCTTCGTGTAGTTCCTTTTCTTTCCTCAGCATCAATGCTCTAATCTCCTTGTATACTCTATTAGCCTTAGATGGATTGTTATGCTGCTCCAGTATCTTGTATAACTGAGCGAAGGAGAGTTTTAGTGGATTTGTTTTGGCTCCCAGTAACACCAATAGATTCTCCAATTCCTCAATATTTACGTCTTTGAGTTTATTATGATTAATGATACCGTTATTCAGAATGGACGTGTCAAAGAGGTCATTTGTAGGGATTACATAGTTTTTAATATCTGCAAGCGTGCCATTATCCCGTGTTAGCCAATATGCAGCATAACTCAGAGAAGACCTGAATGTTCTATCGGAATAATATACAAAAGATATCTCTGTTCCTTCCTTAAGACTTTTTAGAAACCTCCTGTCCTTTATGATCAAAGCCAATATGATTTCCTTCGCTTTTTCATGTATGAACTCATTTACAGGTATTAGTGCGATATTTTTGTAGACAGATGTTCTCTTCTCTTCAGGCATGACTGTATCAAGATAGCTCACGTCTTTACTGAAATCACAAGGTTCCAAGGGGAGAGCCTCCGCACATCCGAGATAGTCTATGAAAAATATTGTCCTGTCATCCTCTGGTATAGCTTCCAGATGTGTCTCGCTTATTAGAAAGCGTCTATCTTCGGAATTCAGAAGAAGCGAACATACAGGCTTTCTAACTCCATCAGCATTGAAGAGTTGAAATACTCCACACATTGGTGCGCTATCTTTATTTCCTGACCCGATTGTCTTTCCTCTTCTAATCCATCTGTTATAAAGCCAGCGTATAACACCGTTCAGATCCTTTTCTGTCATAGTCTTCGATCTTTTCTCAATTTCCTCTTTGACTCGACTGAAATCAGCATCCTGTGCTTCAGAGATTCCCTTTAAAGTTCTTGTCAAGCCTCGTGAGTCTGTTCTCAGTCTATTTAGTAGTAACTTAGAAAGTAACGGATGGAGAATATTGAGGTTTAGCTCTCTTGGAGCAACAGTCTCATGAACTGCTTTATCTTTCAAAACATCAGTAACATCTTTTGACTCCAATACAAATACGCTCTCTTTGGCATCGAGCATATCGCGTGTATCCAGTTTCAGAACATTTGGTCTTTGCATTTTATCCCAGTCTTTCACTTTCAGCATATCTATGATCAGATCCGATAATTCTTCGATGTTTAGGTCATACGCCAGTTCTGAAAGTTGTCTATGTAGTACCGCAAGTTTTTCCGGTATTCTATTTTTCTTCTTTACGGCTTCATTGGTTTCTTCCGAGATATAATTATTCAGGAGGGAGTCTTTCCTGAATTTAGAAGAGAACCTGCTCATATCTACCTGAGGATGATAGTATATGTGATCATTAAAAGACTTATACTTACCGTCAATGGTTGGAATGACATGGCATGAATCAAATTCTATCTCTATCGAGTTTGAAAAGTTTGGGAGCAGTTGACATGAAGCATCGTCAGGGGATAACATTTTAAGTGGCAGTAATCTGTCCAAATCAAAATTTTTCCCTATCATATCTTTCGCTCTATATTCAGCAGCCCTTACAAGAATTGAACCAACCTCTTTCATTAAAACAATATTTTGGTTACACTTTGTCAATGCATTGCGAGACATAGTCAGTTCAAAGTCCGCATGAACCACACAGGGGAGTCTAAGTGGAATCTCGGTTGGGAAATATGAATACAGATAATCACAATATCGTTCGGAATCTGTTGGATATGCTACAGAAACAATGCAGTCCCTTTCTACAGATGATTTGTCTGACATTCTAATCATTTTTTGAAAGACAGCGTATCTATAGTCAGTAGACCCTTCTGTAAGAAGTGCAAAAAAAGATGGTCCATTATCCTCTGTCTGGTTTTCATCATCTCTTCTTGACAGTTTCGTTTCTCTCCCGTTTATTATCATAATGACATTCCTAACATGCTTGAGAAAAAGAAGCACTTCCGCATGCAATGCCTCAATTTTGCTTATGATATCCTCTATTACGTTAAAATGACATGAGATTTCTATTTCTGTAGTCCACTTTACGTTTTCGGTATCTGAAGTAATATCGTCTTTGGTTACTTCTGGTACTGATAATATGGCAAGTGGACAGTTATTTTCTTTTTCAAGTTCGAGGAGAGTTGGAGTTTTAGTAACGATTTGTTTCCATTTTTTACTTGCGATAGTGGAGGAAAAAGCTATTTTTACTCCATTAGAATGTATAGTCATGCCATCGCTCCAGTTTAATAGCGACCGTATCCCAAGCCCCTTGTTGCCAATTGGTCCTTCTTTACTTTTTGACTCAACTCTTTTCCATGACTGATGAGGTCGCATCACTGATAGCAATCCTTTATTGCTGAAAGGTCGTCCTCCATCGTTTCTAATATGTAAGCGATTGGAATTGTCTAGTTCTATTTCTATGGTCGTTGCGTGTTGGTCATCGGCATTCTGTATGATTTCATAGAGTTCGCGGCCCGAATAGTCCCTGATTAACGCATTCTCACTTCGCTTATCAGTCTCTATTCGCGATCTTAATGGATTGCGACATGAGATATATTCTGAGAGATTATACGTCTCATATTCTTCCTTAAGCGATATTGAAATTGGGTCGTTAATGTTTTCTTTATTGAAATCCATAAGACTATTTAAGATAATTGAATAATTTGTTATTGAGAATCACTCCGATTCTCTGATAAATCGGGTTATTCTCTCGTTGACGATGCGGGTATAGTTGCGTTTCGCTTTTTCGGGGAGGTAGCTTTGTGCTATTAGGTTTATTGCCCCATCGGGTAATGACATGTACTTGTCAAGAATTTTATCCATACGCCGTTTTACTAAGCCGATTTTGTTACCGAACCTCTCGAAGTCGAGACGGCAGGGATGTCCGGTTTTATCAAACACGTCGCTTTTCTCAATGTCCGGAGATAGTCCTCCGTCAAGCCCAAGATCATCTCCGTTCACATGAAGGCTGGTGTTCAGAAGGTCGTATGCGGGAGCTAAGCGGTAATCTTGCCCATTAAGAATCAGTGAGAAATTTTTAAGGTGAGCATCGCCGTTTGCGTATATATAGTTGAATACGACTAATTCAAAGAATCGTTCCATATCAACCATCCATGCGGCGACGTTTGCCCGAATAGCCTTGGCAATATCCTCGTAGCTACCGTTATACTTGAAATGAAGGCCGGCGGTCTGTTCGTTTTTGCCGACTAACGAAGCGAAATCTTCCATCGGCAGTTTTGAGCTGTCGGGCAGAATATCGAAACG
>JAIDQZ010000048.1 GCA_029062005.1 Muribaculaceae bacterium
AATGATAAAACTGACATCACCCAAGCCAAATCAAATTCTCAATTCTAAATTCTCAATTCTCAATTAAAATAAGTTCTCAATTCTCAATTCTCAATTACCATACAATTGATCATTGATAATTTATCAAATCCTATTTTTGATTAAAAATTCTAAATTCAAAATTCAAAATTCTAAATTATTTTTGTATCTTTGTATTAAATTTTATACTAACATCAATCCATTAATACATTAAAGACCTATGCTAAAATCAATTCAGCAAATGTTCCTGTTGACATTGTGCCTGCTGCTCCCTTCCGTTGCGAGGGCGGCGAAGCTCAGTGTCGAGGGAGCAAAAGATGTCGCCGCTGAATTCTTTCAGTCCGGCGCAGGTCATCGGTTGGCAGACAAGGATGCCTTAGTCCTTGCCCACACGCTCACCGATGACGCTTCAAATCCGATATGCTACGTCTTCAATGCCAAGGATGGCAATGGTTTCGTAATCATTTCGGCTGATGAAAGCTCCATGCCGGTCATCGGATATTCCGTTGATTCCGCATGGAATGTCAACATGGTTCCTGACGCAGCTCAGAGCATCCTCTCCGAGCCGGTTGCAATGTCGACCGACAGCAGACGCAAGATTGCGCAGATGCGTGCGGGTGAGATCGAAAGCAAACTGCTTGAGACTCCGAGCTGGAGCCAGGAAGCTCCTTTCAACAACTTGATTCCCAATCGCCGTCTCACGGGCTGCGTCGGAGTCGCCCTTGCCGAGATCCTGAAATATCACGGCTATCCTGAGGCGCGTCCGGCTTCCCTCGTCAATAGCGGTGATGCCGGATCCTATTCCTGGAGCCTGATGCGCAACGACAATTACCGCTCCGGATACTCTGATGAGGAGGCTAATGCAGTGTCCACTCTCGTGGCTGACGCTGCCATAGCCATCGGCACTGATTTCGGTATGTCAAGTTCAAGCGCATTTGAAGTGAAAGTGCCTTATGCCCTCACTTCATTGTTCGGATATGACTCCGGAGTTTCCTATAAAAAACGTTCCGAACTCAGTAAGTCAGTATGGGACAGCGTGATTGTCAACGAGATCAATGAAGGAAGACCTGTGCTCTACAGCGGTCAGGACGTTTCCTCCGGTCATGCCTTTGTCTGCGATGGCTATGAACTCCGCGGAGGCGTGCCATACTTCCACATCAACTGGGGTTGGGGTGGCTCTGCCAACGGTTATTTTGCTTCCGATGCCCTTAACCCGGTTGTGAGCAAAGCGCACAGCTACAACGACCTGATGACGATCATCTACAACATCAAGCCGGCTGCCGACAGCACGCTTTGGTCTGACATTCATGTCACAAGCGACGAACGCCAGCCCGGTCTTACCATGGATGTGGACCGTGTCGGAGCTTCCTTTACCGTGCGTGCCGGTTCTTTGAAGAATATCTCTAATTCGGATTTTTCAGGCAAGCTTGCTGTGGCGCTCTTTGATGCCGCCGGCAACAGAAAATGCCTTCTCAGCGACAGCAGGAATTTCAGTCTCGTGGCGCTTCAGGTGCACAAATACGTTGACTATACCTGTTCACTTCCTGCCGGCACCTCTGTCGCCGATGGCGATGTGGTACGACTTGTGACGATGGCAAACGGTAGTTCTGAATGGCTCCCCGTGGCAGGCGACCTTCTCGCTCCGGGTCACGCTGTGGCGAATGACTATGATGTGCCATACTTCAGCATCTCTCTTCCTGAGTCTTCTGCCGATGCGGTTCTGACTGCTTCCGCTTCTTCTGTCATCAAAGGACGTGACTTCTCTTTCACGGTTGTCCCGATGTCGGTTGACAAGGTGATAACAGTCAAGGCAAACGGCTTCATTCTGACTCCCGATGCCTCAAACGGCTACCGCATCTCCAACGTGCTTGAGGATCAGAAGATTGACATTCTTGTGCAGAATGCCGCCGACGTGCTTTCGAAAAGCACTCTGTGGGTGACTGCCGGCAACCTTGAGAATCTTCTTTCCGAGCAGGAAGCAGCTACAGTAGTGGATCTTACATTGTTCGGCACCATTAATGCCAATGACTTCAACTTCATGCGCGACCGCATGAAACTCGAACGTCTTGATCTGTCGCAGGTGTCGATCGTTGCGCAGGGTTCCAATCCGGCAAACGCCATACCGGCTAAGGCATTTATGGGTTACCGCTCGCTCAAGCAGATAATACTCCCGGCTAATCTTACTACTTTCAAGAGCGGATGCTTCGGTCTCTCCGGACTTACTTCTGTAGAGATCCCCGCGAGCGTTGCCACATGGGAATACAATGTGTTCGCCAACTGTACTTCTCTCCGCGAGGTGACGGTACGCCGCTCGGTTCCCGCATGGATCAACTGGTGTGTTTTCACAAACACGCCGCAGGCGAAGCTCACCGTCCCGGTGGGTGCCACAGCTGCATATAAGGCTAAGGAATATTGGCAGGATTTCAAGGAGATCGTTGAGGAGAATCCTGTGGCTGCCGATCATTACTCAGTAAGTGTGGCAGAGAGGAAAGGCGTGAGATTCAACGCTGTCTCAGAGGGTTCTGAGTTTGAGCCGGGTGCGTCATATAGTTTCACTGTTGAGACCGACGACTCTTTTGGCGACGCCACAATGCAGGTGTTTGCAAATGCAGAGCGTCTCTATCCCGATGCTTCAGGCAATTACAATGCCCGTATCGGTGCCAACACTTTGATCCATTTTGAGTTCTCTTATCCGGAGTCCACAACCCCCGATAAGACTTGGTTCCTCACCGGAGCTGACGGAGGTGTCGGTCTCGTGACTGATGTGGTCAATGTTCCTGTCGCCAAGTCTTTTATTGTCAGGGCTAACGCTATCAAGGTGCCTGCCGGTGCCGATGCGTCGAAGTTCTATGCTATGGCTCTCACCGACAAGGATGGCGCTATAAAGGAGATTATTTCGCCGGTCATCACCAATTATATGGCAAACAGTGGCAATCTCACCTGCAATTTCAGCTGTCAGGTGAAGGAGTCTGCCGTAAGGGAAGGAAATGAGCTCCGTCTCATCACGTCATACAACAAGAAGACATGGAACACCGTGCAGGCTGATGCCGCAGGCGTGACCGATCGTATCAGTGCAGTCGGCAATAAGGTGGTCTACCACAATGTCACTATGCCGCAGTCTATGGCAGGCGCCGATATCGAGGGAGCTGTTACTGAGATCGTGCGCGGTATGCCGCTCAACCTGAAGGTGAAGCCGCAATCGCCCAACCACCGTGTCACTCTCGCCATAAATGGAGTCAACAAGGCTTTCTCCGCGGCTATTGCCAATGTCTCGGTTCCTTCGGTCACTGAGGATCTCGATATCACAATCCTCATTCATGAAGCCGGAGAGTCAGACTATATGGTTGTCAACGTTCAGGAAGGTGAACTTGCAGCGAAGATCGCCGAGTGTCCCGACCGTCTTAAGGTGGTAGGCACTATGCTTGCCGATGAATTTGACGCTTTCCGCACTCATGCCGGCAATATCATTGACCTTGACCTTGCCGATGTCACTATAAAGGGATCTGCGATGAATCGCAATGCCATCCCGTCAAATGCCTTTGCTCCTACGCAGTCTGCAGGCACTTCCGCACTGCGCAGCATAATCCTTCCCCGTGATCTTGAGCGCATCAGCGACAACGCGTTCGCTCGTTGCACTGCATTGAAGGAAGTCACAATTCCGTCAGGTGTCACATATATAGGCACCGGAGCTTTCTCTTCATGCACATCGCTATCAACCATCACTATGGAAGGATCGACTCCTCCTGCCACCGGGCAGATGTCTCCCTTCCCGTCAAATGCCACCGGCATCTCTCTCGTGGTTCCGAAAGGTGCGGAATCCGCATATGCCGTAGGTTTCTGGGGCGAGATCGGACCCAAGGCTGCCAAGTCTTATTATTGGCTCAAATACGACAAGACCCGTGCGTTCGTCTATAATTCCAACGTTTACGACGATGGAAGCCGTATCGAGGTGTCCAACTCCAAGGTTCAGGTCAATCTGGGTCTTCCCAACTGTCCTTATGAGACGAAGTCGGCAGGTGTATATCGCAGTGGTGTGATATTCAAGCTGTATGACAATGGCAAGGATGTGTTTACATATTCCGACAATTCCATCAAGTCATATTTCGCTCCCGATCAGTACGGCTATGGAGGTCAGTACAATGTTGTGTTTGATCCCTCGCTCGGATCCTCTTCCTACAAGTATCCTCAGAACCATACGTTTGATGTGGTGTTCTTCTATCCGATCACTTTCCAGAATCTTGATGGGGCAGACGGTGTGAAGGCTGAGATAGTCAATCTTGAAGGCGACGACCAGTACAACGCTCAGTTGAGTCTGTACACCTATGGTGCTTCCGGCAACCGCACGGTATATAAGGAAGGCAAGGACTATAAGGTGCGTCTGACCGCTCCTTCGCCAAATGTCGTGCTCTCCGTTCAGGTTGAAAACAAAATAATGCTCAAGCCGGCTGTCGGCACGTCGCAGGCTCAGTACGAATGGAAGAAGTTTGATGTCTATCCCGACGGTGACGGACTCTATGTGATACCGGCGCTTCCGGGCGATACTTGGGTGAAGATCACCGGTTCGCTCCATGTAGAGGAAGGAGAGCCTATACCGGCTGAAGACCTGCTTGCCGTTGCTCAGGATGAAGTGTCAGACTTTGTAGAGCTTGCCGTGACCGGCACGCTCGATGCCGAAGACTTCGGCGCGATCCGCACTAAGTTCGAGTCTGTCGAGTCTCTCGATCTTTCCGCCGCTGACAACACCTCAATTCCCGAAAAGGCATTCGAGGGAATGGATCAGCTCAAGGATGTTATCGTTTCTGAGAGCGTGACGGAGATCGGTGCCGGTGCGTTTAAGGATTGCGGCAATATCGAGTCGCTGACACTCCCCGGTGTCACTTCGATCGGAGAAGGCGCATTCGAGGGCTGCGAAAGCCTTACAAGCATCCTTCTTCCCTCTCTTGATGATTCGGCAGCATCCGGTAAGCCCGGCATGCGCAGGACAGGCGGAGCTGCAGGTGTGACAGCAGAGTCATTCAGAGGGCTCAACCCCAACTGTCTGATATATGTGGGTTCAATCGATATTCCTGATTCCGAGGCGCTCAATATCATTCTCAATAAGGATGGAGGGCGAGTGGCTGCCTCAGACATCATACTTGACGGCAATCATCCGTTCAACGCTCCTGCAAGCTTCTTGCTCGGTGATCACAATATCTCGTTCACTGCCGAGATCACAGCAAGCGATTCCTGCAGCGTTGACGGTGGTTGGAAGACTCTCATGCTTCCTTTCCGTCCCACGGAGATGGAACTCGGTAAGGAGTTTGCTAAGCGCGAGGGTAGCGGTATTCACATCGTTTCATTCGACGGAGAGGATTCTGAAACCATGACTGCTCAGTCTGAAATCCTTCCCAACCGTCCTTATCTCGCCAATGTATGCGCTCCCTTCGCATCGGTGCCTGTCACTTTCCGTGCTTCGGCAAGAGAGCAGGTGGAGGGTGGAGATATTGTATATGATGTTCCCTTCACTCCGGTGCCGGAAGAGCTCGTGGCAGTAGGCAAGTCGTTCTCTCTCTACGGTTCCTACGACGGTGAAAGCCGCAATGTGGAGTATCTTGTGCTCAATGAGGATGCAAGCGGTTTTGTTGCTCATGATGAGTCACAGCACTCTGTGATGCCGTTCTCTGCATATCTGTGTGCTAATGAAGGAGTGGTAGCTGCAGAAATGAAGGTCGGTGAGCATCCCCTATGGATTCGCGAGCCGCAGATTGCCGGCGATGGCGGCAACCGTCTCTACCGCTCAGGCAAGATCGAGATAATGGCTCCTAACACTGATGCATCCATATATTATACTGTCGACGGCTCTGATCCCAAAGCGGCAGATGGCACACGCAGGCTCTACACCGCTCCGTTTGCAATGGAAGGTGATGACATGATTGTGAATGCTGTAGCGGAATATAAAGGTAACGTCTCGGATGTGGTTACATTTGAATATGAGCTCCGTAAAGCCGGCGTTGACTTCAACCTTGTCGAGAACTGGAACTGGATCTCTCATTTCACCGAGACCCCCGTTGCCGTGGCTGATTTTGCCACTGCCGGAATAGAAACGATCCTTTCCCGGACAGAGGAAGCCACAGTTGATCCTGTCAAGGGCATGACCGGAAGCCTTACTCATCTGCTTCCCGCTCAGGGCTACAAGGTGCGTGTGTCCGGCTCGTCGTGGACAGGAAAGGTAGCCGGCGTAGCTTACGATCCTTACACTCCGGTGAAGCTCTCTGCCGGATGGAACTGGATCGGTACCCCGGCAGATGAATGCAGCTTCCTCGTTGAGGATCTCCTTTCAGGTCTTGAAGTGGAAGAAGGCGATATGATAGTAGGTCTCGACGGATTCTCTCAGGTAGATTCCGAAGGCGCTTGGAAGGGTACGCTCACGCAGATGCTCCCCGGCACCGGCTACATGTTCTACAGCAATTCCGACAAGGAATTTGTCTACGCCATAGTCGCTGCCCGCGATGAGGAAGCTCCTGCAAAGGCTCCTGAAGAAGCTGTGGAAGGCTGGATCGTAGACAACCACAGATATGCTTCCGTGATGCCGGTAGTAGCTTCCGTCGATGCTGCAGAAGGCATCAATGACGAAGACTGCATGGTGGCTGCATTCTGCGGCGACGAATGCCGTGGTGTCGGTGTGGAAATCGACGGATTGCAGATGATCAACGTCCATGGAAATGACGGTGATCTGATCAATTTCTATGTAGTCAACGGCGAGGGTCAGGAACTTGTTGCCACATCCAAGCTTGTATTTGAGGAAAAACCCGAAGGCACATTCGCCATGCCGTTTGCCATCAAGGTTGGAGACACATCCGGTATTGAGACCGTGACAGTCGGTTCCATCGGCATCAGCTATATCGGAGGAAGTCTCGTCATGAACGGCGATCTCTCGGATGTTGAATCAGTGGAAGTCTACGACATGTCAGGCAAGATGATAGCGAGAAGCGACAGCAGCAATGTCATAGCAATAGGTAACGTCGACGGCAGCGTAGTCACTGTAGTCATCCGCAAGGCTGACACAAGCAGCGCAGCCAAAGTCCTCGTCAAATAATCCCGATCATCCCAATAAAAAAGCGGGGCGCGTCTCAGACGCGCCCCGCTTTGTTTTCACCCCAAGTAATTCAATGATCAATGATCAATTATCAATTAATTAATTCTAAATTCAAAATTCAAAATTCAAAATTCAAAATTCTCAATTACCGCGTATGGTAGGGACGCACGGCTCGTGCGTCCGCCATCCGGAGCAAATAAAACGCCGTGT
>JAIDQZ010000049.1 GCA_029062005.1 Muribaculaceae bacterium
GTCAAAGAACTCTTCAGACCAAACGGGCCAAATTTATTTGATTTTTAACTCGTCCCGATTTTTACGGGACACTAATGCTTAAATTTAATGACTGATAAAATAGTATTAAGATCAGTAGTGTTTATTTAATTGATTAAAAAAGATAAGTTATGTTTGAATGGAAAGCAATCAAGGAATACGAAGACATACTTTTTGAAGAATTTGAAGGTATCGCAAAGATAACCATCAACAGGCCGAAAGTGTACAATGCATTTCGTCCAAAGACTAATTTTGAGATGCTTGACGCGATGCGGATTTGCAGGGAGCGTAACGACATTCGTGTCGTAGTCCTCACCGGGGCAGGTGACAAGGCGTTCTGTTCCGGTGGAGATCAGAACGTGAAAGGGATCGGAGGATATGTGGATGATGATGGGGTACCGCGTCTTAATGTCCTTGAGATGCATCATGCAATAAGAAGCATTCCAAAGCCTGTGATCGCTATGGTCAACGGATATTCCATTGGAGGAGGAAATGTGCTGCAAGTGCTTTGTGACCTTTCTATCGCATCAGAAAATGCGAGATTCGGACAGACGGGTCCGAAAGTAGGAAGTTTCGATGCAGGATTCGGAAGTTCATACCTCGCTCGCTGCGTGGGGCAGAAAAAAGCCCGCGAGATATGGTTTCTGTGCAAGCAATATACGGCTCAGGAAGCGCTTGAAATGGGCATGGTGAATTGTGTAGTGCCATTCGACCGACTTGAAGAGACAACTGTAGATTGGTGTCGCACTATAATGAAGAGATCACCGTTTGCCATTAGAATGATCAAACGGGCTCTCAACGCTGAGCTTGACGGACAGCGCGGCATGATGGAGTTTGCCGGCGATACAACATTGATGTATTATATGATGGATGAGGCTCAGGAAGGTAAAAATGCCTTCCTTGAAAAGCGTGATCCTGACTTTGGAAAGTATACTGTGTTCCCATGAGACTTGCATACGCGCCTTACATTCTGAAATTTCGAAACCCGGCAGGCACCAGCCGCGGTGTATTGACTGAAAAACCGACATTTTTCATTAAAGTCTACGATGAGAATGATCATTCCAGATT
Organism: Muribaculaceae bacterium; assembly: GCA_029062005.1. GTDB lineage: Bacteria > Bacteroidota > Bacteroidia > Bacteroidales > Muribaculaceae > Lepagella. Next base: position 1,087 of record JAIDQZ010000049.1, read on the forward strand.
TGGAATCGGCGAGTGTTCGGTATTTCCCGGTCTTTCACCTGAAGCTGATGGCAGATTCGGCTATAAATTGGTTGAGCTTCTTGCAAACATTGCTCTTGGAGTGGAGACAGATCTATCGGGTTACAGCAGCATCCGTTTTGGACTTGAACAGGCACTTCGTGACTACGCAGGAGGATGTCGCCATATTTATTACCCTTCCGTATTTACTCGCGGAGAAGGTAGCATAGAGATCAACGGTCTTGTCTGGATGGGAGATTTCGACGAGATGATAGAACGAATAGATGAAAAAGTCAAGCTTGGCTTCAGATGTATTAAACTTAAGATAGGTGCAATAGACTGGAGTAAAGAACTGAATATGATAGAATATATAAGAAATAGATATTCAGATTCCACACTGCAGATAAGGGTCGATGCTAACGGGGCTTTTACAATGGACAATGCACTTCCCCGTCTCAAGCGGCTCGCTGATCTTGGAGTGCACAGCATCGAGCAGCCGATTCCTGCAGGAATGCCGGAACTCATGGCGTTTCTATGTCAGATCTCACCATTGAAGATAGCCCTCGACGAGTCGTTGATAGGAATAAGTGCTATAGAATCCAAGGCAGCGCTGCTCGACGAGGTGGCACCGTCCTATATCATACTCAAGCCATCTCTTTGCGGAGGCTTCTCCGGTGCAGAGGAATGGATAAGGCTTGCTGAAGAAAGGGGAATCGGTTGGTGGATTACGTCAGCCCTTGAGTCAAACGTGGGTCTGAATGCCTTGGCTCAATGGACAGCTACCCTGAATACGTCTATTCCTCAAGGACTCGGGACCGGAAATCTATATACGAATAATTTCGAATGTCCTCTGCGCCTTGTATCGGATCATCTGAACTATGATCCGTCGAAGACAATAGATAACGATATTTATTCTAAGCTTGACTGGAGAGACTGAATATGACTCAGAATGAATTTGAAAAAATATGGCATGACGATTCAGATTATGTGGTGTGCCACACATCTGGATCGACAGGAAAGCCTAAAGAGATAAGACTTTCGAAAGATTTCATGCGCGATAGTGCACGGAGAACTAATGAATTTTTTAATATATCGCCTGGGAGTCGTCTTCATACATGTTTGGATTTCAAATATATAGCATCTATGATGATGACTGTCAGGGCTGATGTCGCCGGGTGTAGGCTTACATCTGAACAGCCTTCGTCAAAACCTCTTTGCGATATTGCCAAAGATGAAGAAATCGACCTACTGTCGATAGTCCCTGCTCAGATGGAGTGGATTCTTGACTCTTCTGAGAAGTGGTCGGGTATAAAGCATATATTGATTGGTGGATCTCCCATTCCACCAGTGATAAGACGACGTATAGTAATTTCCGGATATGATGTCTGGGAATCTTACGGAATGACTGAGACCGCATCGCACATAGCCCTAAGAAAAGTGGATGATACAGACTCTTCTTTTGCGGCTCTTAAAGGGATAGGGGTTACGGTCAATAATGACGGCTGTCTGGTAGTGAATATGCCTGATGGAGAAAGTCTTGTCACCAATGATCTTGCTGAAATGACGGGTGAGAATGAATTCAGGATTCTTGGAAGGGTCGATAACTGCGTGATAAGCGGAGGAATCAAGATCATTCCCGAAGAACTTGAAAAGAAACTTGGTGAATTTATTGCTTTTGACTACTGCCTTTCTTCCGTGCCGGACAAGAAATGGGGTGATCGACTCGTAATGATTGTCGAGATTCGTGATACGTCAGACGATGTGGATTTGATAAAGGCTGCTGTAGGGGTCAGGCTCCGTCAATACCGGAAGATACTTGATCTTGGTGTAAAGTCTCCGAAGGATGTGATATGTGTCACGGAATTTCCAAGGACATCAAACGGAAAGATTGATAGGAAAAGACTGAAAGAAATGTTGAGTTCTTCAGATGAAGTATAAAGCAAGACCGAAATACCATAGTGGAGTATTTCGGTCTTGTTATAATACGTTTAATAGACATTATCCGTTTTTTGAGATCTTCTGAAGCTGTTCTTCGTTTATTATCTTTATCTTTCTTCCATCCACAAGAATTAGCTTTTCTGTAACGAAAGTTGCAAGAGTACGAATAGCGTTGGCTGTCGTCATATTGCTGAGACTGGCGAGATCTTCGCGACTCATGTAAATGCGGAGTGTGGCTCCGTCATCTTCCAGACCGTAATTGTCTCTGAGAAGGAGTAGTGCATCGGCAAGGCGTCCGCGTATATGCTTCTGAGTGAGATTGACTATCTTGGTGTCGGAGCCACCGAGATTGCGTGAAAGCTCATGAATGAAAAACATTGCGAGGTCAATGTTTCCACGGATAAGCTTTTCCACTATCTTCATGGGAACACGTCCGATGACAGATTCTTCTACAGCGGCTACGGAAGATACGTATGGTTCCTGTGCGAAATAGGCTCTGTATCCGAAATACTGAACTGGACTGTAAAGACGAAGTATCTGCACGCGGTCTCCGATGCCGACTTTATACATCTTTACTTTTCCTTTAAGCAGACACCAAAGATATTCAGGATTTTCATTCTCTGAATAAATGACCTGATTCTTTTTATAAGTGGATATGATAAAATTGTCGGTGACAATGCGTTTCTCTTCCGGTAGAAGCGCATTCCACATTTCCGACATGTCATTGCTTATGATATGTTCAAGTGTACTCTTCTTTAACATTACCATTCCGGTCTCAAAGACCTAAGCTAATTATTACCTATAGATGCGGTGCACAGCACGCTTAAAATTTTCTTGTGTGATTTAGTATGCAAAATTACAAAAAAAAAATGAAAATTGAAAATTTTTTTGACGTTGTTTCTGTATGTCTTCATTTTTGATTATGCCTGTTTGAAATTTGGATATATTTTATTAAATTTGCGCCATAATAAACATACTGCATCAGACTGAATGGACAAGAAAAATAAAGAAGAAAAATGTAAGTTTGACTTTAACCTGAGCAAACGTTGGATTTCTGGAATTCCTTATGAAGTGGCTTTCTGGCGCAGTTACTACAGGTATAAAAAATCCCGCTCAGATTTGATGCGGTGGTCGCAATATGGCAAAGAATGTGAGCTTGATAATTTCGACATCGCTTCATTTTTTTGTGGTCTGAACAGAGATAATCCCGTGATTGTGGATGTGGGATGCGCATTGAGTTATGTTTTCAGCAATATCATAGGGGGTAAGGAATATAATGTGACTTATCTCGACCCTCTTGCTCCATATTACAATAAGATTCTTGATGATTATTCTTTGCCCTACCCGCGCATTACATTCGGAATGGGAGAGACCCTGAGTCTTCATTTTCCTGCAGACAGCGTGTCGATGTTTCATATCCGAAACGCGCTTGATCATAGTGTGTGTCCCATGTCAGTCATCTGGCAGGCGATTATGTGTCTTCATACAGGAGGTGTGCTTTACCTCAATCACAAACCCAACGAAGCGGAGCACGAGGCTTATGTCGGTTTCCATCAGTATAATGTAGACTGCAATTACGGCAGGCTTATAATATGGAATAGGGAGGAGAGGATTGATGTAGGAGAAGAACTATCGGAATATGCGGATGTCAAGGCGTCGGTCACCGATGACGGCAGGATAATAGGAATAATAACAAAGAAAAAAGAGCTTCCACGAGATCATGAGGAAGTGAAGGCGAGCGGTGCATATGCGGCAGGAATGCTTGAGACTCTTCTGACACACTTCCACAGTCTGCCGAATGTGGTATCGTATCAGTCAAGAAGGGGAGCATTCTCTATAGCTCATGGATTCATGAGAATTCTTCCTATCGGATTGGTTAAGAAAATCAAGGCATTAATAAGTGGCAAAAAAGTTACAATGTAATGATAGAAGAAATTTATAAGCCTTATCCGGACAGATATGAATCCGGAATGAAATACAGAAGGAGTGGCAAGAGCGGAATCCTGTTTCCGGAACTGTCGCTTGGTCTATGGCAAAATTTTGGAGAGACGTCGCCCCTTTCCAGAAGCAAGGAGATAATGAGGTTTGCTTTTGATCATGGCATCACATCTTTTGATCTTGCAAATAATTATGGTCCGGGCTATGGGACTGCGGAAGAGACTTTCGGATATGTGTTCGACAAGTCTTTCCGTCCATACCGAGATGAGATGTTTGTTGCTTCGAAAGCAGGTTATGATATGTGGCCCGGTCCTTACGGCAACTGGGGATCACGTAAATATCTGATGGCTTCGATAGATCAGAGTCTTCACCGTACGAAACTGGATTATTTCGATGTTTTTTACAGCCATCGCTATGATCCTCATACTCCACTTGAAGAGACGCTTCAGGCATTGGTGGATATAGTAAAACAAGGGAAAGCCCTTTATGTCGGAATCTCGCGTTGGCCATTGGAAGCTACCAAGATTGCATTGGAATATCTCAGGAAGAGAGACACACCTTGCCTGATATTTCAAGACAGGCTTAACATGATAGACCGACATGTCGAAAGCTCAGGAATACTTGAATGTTTAATTGAGAATGGATGCGGTTTCATAGCATTTTCACCTTTGGCACAGGGTATTCTCACCAACAGGTATCTTAATGGGATTCCTTCTGATTCAAGGGCTGTCCAAGAACGTTTCCTTAAGACATCGCAGATAAATGAACAGCTTATAGCAAATATTAGGCATCTTAATGATATAGCGGGGCAAAGAGGGCAGACTCTTGCGCAGATGGCATTGAGCTGGGTGCTTGCACATCAGGGAGTCACTTCCGTAATAGTAGGATGCAGCAGCACTGCACAGCTCGAAGACTCGCTTAAGGCTGTAAAATCAAATGACTTTACAACTGAAGAATTGTCTGCAATTGATGAGGCTGCTTTAAAAATTATGCTTTAGACACCATTTTAATGAGACTGATGCTTGGATCATGTCTCATTAAAATGGAATCTTAATTACTGAATATGTGAAGGATGATAGCCGAGCAGGAATGCATCGGCTGTCATTCTCTTCTTTCCGGCAGGCTGAAGCGACAGGATTTCAAGCCATCTGTCGCCGCAGGCAGCAAGAAGGCGTCTGCCGTCTGTCTTCAGAGAGCCTGTCTTTACATCAGTCTGTACGATAATTTCAGTAGGCTTCGTTTCGAATATCTTGCATTCGAGCGGACGGCCGGATTCTTCCACTATCACTGTCCAAGCGGCAGGATATGGACTCAGTCCACGCACATGATTGTGAATGTCAACACACGGTCTGGTCCAGTCGATACGGCAGTCTTCCTTGAAAATTTTGGGAGCCGGAGTAAACTCACCATCAGGCTGCGGGGTAGTGGAGAGTGTGCCGTCAAGAATTGAGCAGACTGTCTCTACAACCATTCCTGCTCCAAGATGCATGAGTTTATCGTGGACATCACCGACATTTTCTTCAGGAAGAATTTTCACTTTTCTTTGCATTATCATGTCGCCTGTATCTATTTCATGCTTCAGGAAGAAGGTCGTGACTCCGGTTTCGGAGTCGCCGTTCATTACAGCCCTGTTGATAGGTGCGGCACCACGGTATTTGGGAAGCAGGGACGCATGGAGATTGAAAGTGCCGAGGCGGGGCATTTGCCACACTTCTCGTGGCAGCATACGGAAGGCTATTACAATAAATAAGTCAGCATCCAATGCTCTTAGAGAGTTGATAAAATCTTCCGACCTGAGCTTTTCCGGTTGCAGTACATTCAGATTATGCTCTATGGCATAACGCTTCACATCGCTTTGATACAGCTTATGTCCGCGACCGGCTATCTTGTCGGGCATTGTCACTACACCAACAATGTTGAAATCATTCTTTATAAGGGCATCGAGACTCTCCACAGCAAATTCAGGAGTCCCGAAAAACACTATTTTAAGGTCTTTTTTATCCATTGAAGTTGTTTAAACTTATTTCCTAATTCAATAATTAACAAGAAACTATAACGAATCTTATGTCAATCGTCGGAATAATGCTTCAATACCCTACGGTATGAGTTGAATATCTTTGATTTCGATACGAATCCAACGTATTTGCCATTATCGACCACCGGAAGATTCCATGCACCTGTTTTATCAAAAGTGGACATAACTTTATCCATACTGTCTGTCACCTCTATTCTTGCAGGTGGCATAGCCATAAACCGGCTGACATGCATTTTTCTGTAAAGGTCGGGTCTGAACATGATATTTCGTATGTCATCAAGCAGTACGATTCCTTTGAGCATTCCTTGAGAGTCTGTGACCGGATAGAGGTTGCGGTTACACTGTGAGATTACTTCCACCATTTGCTTAAGGCTCATCTCCGGATGCACTTCTATAAAGTCTCTTTCGATCACGTTGTCGATTTTGAGCAGGGTCAGCACTGTGCGGTCTTTCTCATGTGTTATCAGGTCACCCTTTTCTGCAAGTCGCATAGTATATATGCTGTAAGGTTCGAATGCCCTTATTGTCATATAAGATAGACATGAGACAATGAGAAGCGGAAGAAAAAGGTTGTATCCTCCTGTCATTTCCGCCGTAAGGAATATAGCCATCAGGGGAGCGTGCATCACTCCGCTCATCACTCCAGCCATCCCCATAAGGGAGAAGTTTTTCTGACTCAGTGAAATTCCGAAATCCATAAGGTTGAAGACATAGGCAAACAGGAATCCGGTCATGGCACCCACAAACAGGGAGGGCGCAAAAGTGCCGCCGACACCTCCTGCGGCATTTGTGGCGGTGGTGGCGAACACCTTTGTGAGGATTAGACACCCTACAAAAAGGGTAATCGACCATGGATTGATGCGGTCGCCATAAAATATCGTTCCGTCAAGAATACCCTGGGTATTGCCGTCGAGAAGAGTGTTTATTGCATCATATCCTTCACCATAAAGCGGGGGAAATACGAATATAAGCCCTGCAAGAATGATACCCCCTGCCGATATCTTTATCCAGCGGCTCCTGAAGCCGCCAAACCATTTCTCAAGCATGAACATGGCTCGTGTGAAATAAAGACTTACAAATCCACATAGTATTCCGAGGAGGATGGTCCAGGGGATTCTGTTGGTGAAGTAAGGCTCATTCTGCGAGAAGAAGAATTCCGCTCCATAACCTTCCAGCACATAAGCCACAGTCGCACCTGATATAGAAGAAATCAGCAACGGCATCACAGTGGTGCCGGTTAGGTCGATCATCAGCACCTCAAGGGTAAACAGCATACCCGCAATCGGGGCGCGGAAAATTCCGGCGATGCCTGCAGCTGCTCCGCAACCTACAAGGAGCATAAGGATTTTAGGGGATAGCCGGAATGCCTGACCTACGTTGGAGCCTATTGCGGCGCCGGTGTAGACAATTGGTCCCTCTGCTCCGACTGATCCTCCGAACCCGATTGTGATTGCGGACCCTACAAGCGATGCATAGCAGTGCTTTTTCTTCAGTCTCGACTTTCGTCGGGATATGGCGTAAAGCACTTTCGTTACACCGTGGCTTACATTGTCTTTAACCACATACTGTATGAACAGTGTTACAATTATTATACCAACCACCGGATAGACAAGATTGAGCCAGTTGCCGGTAGTGGCGCTGAAATGCTGCGTAAGCAGATGGGCGATGGTGTGTATGAGGTATTTCAGGAGTTGGGCTGCGAAGCCGCATACCACTCCGACAACGAGAGCGAGAATAATCACGAAACTTTTCTCCTTAATGTGACGTTCGCGCCATGATACGACTTCCGCCCACCATTCCGTAAATCTGTTATGAGTCTCTTTATAAGCCAAAATTGATTTTGTTATCTGTTTATATATATGTATTGCATCATTTCCCCTTGCCTTCAAGAATCGTCAGAACTGTATAAAGCATTATCTTGAGATCTACGAGGATTGACATGTTGGAAATATATATTAGGTCATATTTCGAGCGTTCCAGCATCTCATCTATATCGGAAGCATAGCCATACTGCACCATACCCCATGAAGTTATACCCGGTCGAGCCTGATACAGCAGCGTATAGTAAGGTGCTTTCTTAATAATTTTATTGATAAAGAACTTCCGTTCAGGTCGTGGTCCCACTATACTCATTTCTCCCTTCAGCACATTCCAGAATTGAGGAAGTTCATCAAGGCGATATTTCCTCATTATCTTGCCTGATTTCGTTACTCTGGGATCAAAGTCACTGCTTAGCTGAGGACCATCATTTTCTGCATCGGTACTCATCGTGCGGAACTTGATGATGTCGAAGGGACGCTCCTTCAGTCCGATACGCTCCTGACGGTAGAACACCGGACCCTTGGAATCTTTCTTTACCCATATGGCAAGAATAAGATACAAGGGACTTAAAGCAATAAGGGTAACGAGGCTCACTACAAAATCAAATGTTCGCTTTATGTTCTTTTCCGATTCCGACATGCTTGAATGTGTCAGATCCACTAATGGAAACCCGTAGATATCCTTAAGTTTTATCGAAGAGGTCATGAAGTTAAGAGTGTCGGGAGATAGTTTGATCGGTTTTCCTATCGGAAACAGTCGGTAGACGAGATTAAGGATATTTTCTTCATCCGATTTCTGAGGTGCAAGGATTATCTGATCTATATTCCTTTCTCTGCAGAAATCCTCAATTGTATCAAGATCGTAGGCGTTATCCTTATGATCCGGCTCTCCCGGAATCCTGAAGAAACCTTCTATGACATGGCTGATCACTACTTTGCTGTCTTTCATTTTTTTAGCAAGATCATGGGCTTTCGAGGAGTTGCCGACTATAACCGCCGAATATTTCCAGTCACGTCTTTTGAAATGTCTGATCTGAGTGTTGATGACTATAAGTCTGCCCAGAAAGGTGAAGAGGAAAAATATGAAGAATATCATCATAATCTGTAGAAGATTGGATGATATGTCACTCATCTGGTCATTGGTCAGCAGAGCGAGATGCAGAATGATCGTATTGATTGCAGAGATTGCGGCGGTGTTGAGAAATTCTCCCGACCTTGACTTACCGAATGGATTGTTATAGAACCCCGAAAGCCAATATACAGCCAGTATCGCGGGTGGTACTAATATTTGCTCTATGCATATCTTTGTCTGGGAAAGATAGCTGCAGACTGCTTCAAAAGAAAATGACGTGCTTGATTGATCGAAATATCTCAGGATGTTAAAGAGTATGAAAGAAATGTTGGCGGTGATCCAGTCCGTCAACACGAGCTTCATACGCTCCAATCTCACTGATGCCATTTTCCCGATCATCTTATTACCTTGACGATATTCCCTTTTGTGACCTTTATTATATTGCTCGGTTTGGAACTTGCTTTTTCGTTCTGCCTGAATTTGCACACATAGTCGACACCGTTTTTTATGTCAGAAGATATTTCAGCGAAAGTCTTGGGTGTCGGTTTTCCACTTATATTTGCAGAAGTAGAGACTATGGGTCCTTTTAGCCTCTCGCAAAGAGTCCTGCTGAATTTTTCTGTAGTTATCCGTATGCCGAGACTTCCATCTTCAGCCTTAAGGTTGTCTGCCACTCCGACAGGATCATCATATATGATAGTCATTGGATTTACAGCGACATCGATGAGTTGCCAGGCGATATCAGGAATATCTTTGACCGTGCGCTGAAGCATCCCTTCCGAACCTACAAGTACAAGCATCGACTTGGAGTCAGCTCTCTGTTTGAGATTGAAGATCTTTTCTACTGCTTCGGCATTCCGGGCATCACATCCGATACCCCATACCGTATCGGTGGGGTAGAGGATGATACCACCTTCCTTCAAAGTCTTCAGCGCCTCTTTAAGGTCATCCTCGTCATATCTCTGTTCTATCCTGACGGCAGTGGACTTTTTGTAATCTTCCATATCCTTACACTTGAATTGCTTCTGCTTCCGCAAGCCATAGCCTTGAGACGGCATCTGACGGCATTCTCCAGTCTCCTCTTGGAGAGAAAGATACAGGACCTACTTTCGGACCATCCGGCATACATGAGCGCTTGAACTGCTGATTAAAAAATCTTCTGAGGAATACAAGGAGCCATTTTTTAATTGTTTCCTTGCTGAAAGTCGGTCTGCCGTCTGCATAAGGACCTTCGGCGAAAGCCTTACATGCAAGTGAATAGATCTTGGCAGGCGAAAAACCTTCCTTTACGAAATAATATATGAAAAAGTCATGCAGGTCATACGGACCTACGAGATCTTCTGTCTTTTGTGCGATATTTCCTTCATTGTCTGTAGGCACAAGTTCAGGACTTATTGGTGTGCTGACTATATCTTCCAGTATTTGTTTTGTCCTGTCGCCATAATCCTGCGCTACTCTCCTTACGAGAGGACGGATAAGGGTCTTGGGGACAGAAGCATTCACACTGTACATCGACATATGGTCGCCATTATAGGTACACCAGCCGAGAGCAAGTTCAGACAAGTCGCCTGTACCCAGCACCATGCCACCATATTTATTTGCGAGATCCATCAGTATCTGTGTGCGTTCTCGTGCCTGTGCATTCTCATAGGTTGCATCATGACGGTTTATATCATGTTCAATATCTTTAAAATGCTGTTTTACCGCATCGGATATATTGATCTCGATATGTGTTATACCCATCTGTTTCATCAGGTCCACCGCATTAGAATGAGTCCTGTCTGATGTTCCGAATCCCGGCATTGTGACACCGATTATTCCCTTTCTGTCAATGTCAAGATTGTCAAATGCCTTTACAGCCACAAGTAGGGCGAGTGTTGAGTCAAGACCTCCTGATACTCCGATTACAAGACATTTGCAGTTGGTTGAGATCAGACGCTGTTCAAGTCCCCATGCCTGCATGGTGATGATCTCTTCGCATTGCTCGTCAAATCTTACCTTTTCGGATGACAGAAACGGATATGGATTTATGTCGCGCATCAGATCCGCAGGCTCTGCCTGGGTGGTGGCGAAATCTTCTGAACCGAAAGTCGGCAGGACTATATCGTTTTGTCCGAAACTTGACTGGCGCTGACGGGTGTTGCGTAGTTTCTCCACATCTATATCTGCGATGCAATAACCTTCTACACGTCTGAAACGCTCGGATTTCCTAAGTATCTCACCGTCTTCGGCGATTATGGCATTACCGGAAAAAACAAGATCTCCGCTTGATTCTCCGGCTCCGGCTGAAGCATATACGTATCCGCATTTGCATCTTGAAGATCTTTCCTTGATCAGGGAAATAAGAAATGCATGTTTGTCAATGACTTCGTTGGTGGCGCTAAGGTTGGCTATAATGTCAGCCCCTGCCACACTCATTGTTGTGCTCGGAGGATTTGGAACCCACATGTCTTCGCAAATCTCTACACCGAATTTAGCATTTTCAATACGGAAAAGTAGATTTATACCGAACGGTATCGCATGGCTGTCGATATCGATGATGTTATATTCCTTTCCTTCAGGAAGGTTTAGCTTTAGTCCGGAAGAAAACCATCTTTTTTCATAGAATTCATCGTAATTCGGCAGATAACATTTCGGAACGATTCCAAGTATCTCGCCATATTGTATGACTGCGGCACAGTTGTATAGTCTTCCTCTATATCTTACGGGGAGTCCTACCACAGCTGTGACATGAGATTCTTTGGTGACCTGCTGCAGAAATCCGAGCTGGCGCATAGCTGCGTTTAGCAAGGTAGGTTGGTTAAAAAGGTCACCGCAAGTATATCCGGTGAGGCATAGTTCCGGAAAAACAATAAGTCTCGCTCCTTTTTTCGAAAGGCTCATGATCATTTCGGAGATACGCACGGAGTTGACTCCGGGATCGGCAAGCTCGACTTTGGGATATGCTGCAGCTACCCTTAGATATCCGTATTTATTCATTTCTTATGCAATTCGAATGATTGTCTACTTAAAAGATTTTTTTCAACTACAAATATAAGAAAGAAAATTTAAACAGACAACAAAAGCGAAGATTTTTTATAAATGAAACTATAATAAAAAACGAAACACAGACGACTCTATAAAAGAATCGTCTGTGAATATTTTAAATGTGATCGGTAGCTTATTTGAGAGCAGCCTGAACTGCATCGTTGGGCACCATCTCTTCTTTGAAGACATAAGCGCCTGTCTTAGGAGATTTCTCCATTTTGATGACTTTGGAGTAAGTACGTCCTTCACCTTTCTGAAGAGACGCGACGGTTTTCTTTGCCATGGGTCAGAGCTTATTTAATTTCTTTGTGGATGGTCATTTTCTTAAGGATCGGGTTGTATTTCTTAAGTTCCATACGACCCGGAGTGTTCTTGCGGTTTTTGGTAGTAATGTAACGGCTCATACCGGGCATTCCGCTTGCCTTGTGCTCAGTGCATTCAAGAATCACCTGCACGCGATTGCCTTTTGCTTTCTTTGCCATAATTGTTGAACGCTATTAGAGCGACAGAATTTGAATGTTTTTGAAATCGATGTTACCTTCAGCTTCAGCGCGCTTGAGAGCAGCGTTGAGACCGATTTTGTTGATAGTGCGGAGAGCACGGGCGCTGACGCGGAGCTCAATCCACATGTCCTGTTCTACCCAATAGAACTTCTTTGTGTGCAGGTTCACATTGAATCT
>JAIDQZ010000005.1 GCA_029062005.1 Muribaculaceae bacterium
AAGATGGATTCGAACCACCGAAGGTATTAACCAGCAGATTTACAGTCTGCCCCATTTGGCCACTCTGGTATTCGCCCGATGAAAACTGCACATCGCGTGCGTTTCACACTGCAAAATTACAAATAATTTCCGAAACTGCAAAAAAAATATGCAAATAATAAGCGTCGGAGACGCCTGATTCATCTGGGGGCGAGATACAGATCCCAGCCGCCTCCGAGGACCTTATACATTTCCACGAGGGCTATATACTCGTCGCGTATGGCATTCGAGACATCAACCTGAGCGTTGAAATAACGGCGTTCCGCATCAAGGACATCTATATAATTGAGAGTGCCTGCCCTGTACTGAAGATAGGCAAGCTGAATATATTTGGCGGCAGCATCGCGCAGATCCATCATCCTCTTGCTCGACTCCCTGACATTCCCATATGCCTCGATCGCGGTATCCACCTCCGTAAATGCCCGGATCACCGTATTTTCATATTTATACCGCGCCTGATCGTAGGCAGCGACTGCAGCCTCGTACTTCCTCTTCTTTCTTCCGAAATCAAATATCGGACCTGTCACGGATCCGACCACAAACGTGAACGGAGACTTAAAGAAATCCTTCAGCCTGTCATTCTCATGCCCTGGAGTAAACCCTATCGTAAATGTAGGGAATCGGTCGGCATAGGCATATCCGGCGGCAGCCATCGCTGCAGAAAGACGCTGCCCGGCAGCCCTGACATCCGGACGACGCTTAAGAAGTGAGGAAGGCAAACCTACAGGAAGGCTGTCGGGAGCAGTCAAGACAGCTGAATAACGCAGGTCAAAATCTATATCATGCGGATATTCGCCCATCAGGAGAGTAAGCGAATTGCGGGTGTCGACAAGCTTCTGTTCCAAAGCAGGGACAAGTGACGCTGCTGAGGAATATTCCACCATAGCCTGTCGATAGACGGTCTCAGACGTCAGTCCTCCCTCAAACCTTATCTTCGCCATACGCATGGACTCCTGACGTGACTCCGCCGTACGCCTCACGATGGATAGCTCATTCTCAAGAGCCACAAGCCTGAAATATGTCTCAGCAGCTCTGGCAATCAAAGAGACCTGCAGAGCCCTGTAGTCTTCCTCCGACGCGAGCCACAGCGCCTTGCCCTCTTTCTTTGACCATGAAAGAGAACCCCAAAGGTTGATTTCCCACGATACAGGTATCTTCAATCCGAATTCAGGATCGCGGGTGGTGCCGCTTCCGGAATAGTTGTTGGTCTCATGATTGGCATACACATTGCCGCCGATCTGAGGCAACATGTTAGCCATCCTTACTCCATATAATTTACGCAGCTCTTCAATCCGCGCCTCTGATGCAAGCAGATCGCGGTTGTTTCTCACCACACAGTCAAGAATACGGCAAAGGGTGGAGTCAGCATAAAACCTCCACCATTCAAGATCAGCCACAGATGCGGAATCCGCCTGCGCATACCCCGTAAAAGCGGCAGGCATGTCAAGCTGCGGACGCTGCAGGTTTTTCACTCCGGAGCATGCAGTGATAATGACAGAGACCGCTACAGCGGCATATATAATTAATTTTTTCATCTCAGCTCACTTATGGAAGAATTGCGTTTCCTATCCTTCAGTTTATAAATCGCAACGAAGAAGAACGGCACAAACACTATGCCGAGAGTAATCGCGACAAGCATACCGAAAAAGACTCCTGTGCCGATGTCGCGCCGTGCGGCGGCGCCGGGACCGGTAGCCACAAGCAGGGGGAGCAGTCCGAGCATGAACGCAAGCGAAGTCATGACAATGGGACGGAAACGCAGACGGGCAGCAGACAAGGCTGCCACGGCAGGATCCTCCCCCTTATCTGTTCCTTCTTTGGCAAACTCCACAATAAGAATGGCATTTTTCGCCACAAGACCCACCAGCATCACGAGTCCAATCTGGAAGTAGACATTGATCTCCAGACCACAAAGCCATATGCCCAGATATGCTCCCACTCCGGCAACGGGGAGCGAAAGCAACACGGCAAGCGGCACACTCCAGCTCTCATACTGGGCGGCAAGAAAAAGGAATACGAACATCAGCGCAAGTCCGAGCACTACACCGGTGTTGCCGCCTCCATGCTTCTGCTGATAGGAGAGTCCGCTCCATTCGATGCCGATATTGTCGGGAAGACGATCCCTGACGATTGTCTCCAGTGCCTGCATTGCGTCGCCAGTACTGTAGCCATGCGCTGCCTCACCAGAGATAACCGCCGAGTTGAACATATTGAATCGTCCTATGGTGCCGGGGCCTGTAGTGTAGCGCGTGGTACCCAACGAAGAGATCGGCACCATTGATCCCTGCGACGTGCGCACGAAGAAGAGATTGATATTATCACGGTTAGACCTATATGGCGCGTCAGCCTGAATGTAGACCCTATAGATGCGGTTGAACATATTGAAATCATTGACGTAGATAGATCCTGTGAATGCTTTCATCGTAGAGAAAATATCGCTTACAGGGATGCCGAGCATCATAGCCCTGTCGCGGTCGACATCAAAATAAAGCTGGGGGATATCGGTCTGCATCGATGACGAGAGATCAGCAATCGCCGGATATTCCGCAGCATACATACGCAAGGAATCCACCGCATTCTGGAGATCTGCATATGATGCGTCGCCACGCGCTTCGAGTACCATCTCGAAGCCTCCTGATGATCCGAGTCCCGGGATAATGGCAGGCGTAAACACCGACACCTTTGACTCAGGATATTCCGCAAGCTCAGAGCGCACACGCTCCTTGACTCCGGCTATATCTCCGCCTGAGGTCCGCTCTTCCCAGGGCTTGAGGATGACGGTGAGCTGTGAATGAGCCTGATTGGTGCCGACCCGGGGAGATGAGCCGGTGACATTCAGCACATATTCCACATCAGGATCTGCAAGCAGATACTCCATTGCCCGCTCCGTCACCTCGCGGGTGCGCTCTATGGTGGATCCTTCGGGGAGTTCAAGCTCCACAGTGAAATAACCCTGATCTTCCTGAGACATGAAACTCGACGGCATCAGCACATTCATAAGCCATATGAAGACAAGCGCAAGCCCGAAAGCCGCGTACATTCGCTTTGGATTACACAGAGCCGCTGCAACCGAACGACAGTAGAAATGATTTCCCTTATTGAGCCACACGTTGATCAGACGGAATATCCTTGCTTTCTTTTTTCCGGAATCAGGCTTCAGAAGTTTGGAGCACATCACAGGAGAGAGTGTGATCGCCACAACAGTGGAAATGATCACAGAAACTGCTATTGTAATGGTAAACTGACGGTAGAGCTGACCCGTGATGCCGGGAAGAAAACTTACCGGAACAAACACGGCACAGAGCACCAGTGACATGGCGATCAATGCATTCCCGAGATTTTCCATCGCCTTCTCAGTGGCATCGAAAGGTGAAAGCCGCTCCTGATTCATGATACGGTCAACATTCTCCACCACAACTATCGCATCGTCTACCACTATACCGATGGCAAGAATGAGACCGAGAAGGGTAAGCATGTTGAGCGAGAATCCGAACAGCAGCATAACTCCGAAGGTTCCGACGAGCGAGATAGGAACGGCAATGACCGGAATAAGCGTTGCACGCCAATTCTGAAGGGAAAGGAACACCACAAGAATCACAAGCACGAGAGCCTCGAAAAAAGTGCGGTAGACATGATGGATCGACTCTGATATATAGGTAGTCATATCGAAAGGAATGTCATATGTGATTCCATCCGGAAAACCTTTAGCTATCTCCTCCATCTCCTTCTTCACTGCATCAGCAACCTCCATGGCGTTCGCACCGGGCAGCATATACAGGTTGAGCACAGCCGCATTACCGCCATTTATACCGCTCTCGGTGGCATAGCTCGAAGCCTCAAGCGATACCCTCGCCACATCCTTCAGCCTTATAACAGAACCATCGGAAGCAGCCCTCAATACAATATCCTCAAACTCCGAAACGGAAGACAGACGCCCCCTTGCGATTATTGGCATAGTCAGGTCGACCCCCGAAGCCGGAGCCTGTCCGAGAGCGCCGGCTGCAGACTCCCGGTTCTGGTCCTTGAGTGCATTCTGGATATCCTTGACCGTGATTCCGAGGTCGGCAAGTTTATCAGGCTGCACCCAGATCTGCATGGCGTAGTAGCGGCTTCCGACCGAACTCAGACTTCCCACACCGGGGATACGGCGCAGAGGATCCACGACATTCAGTGTAGTATAGTTGCTGAGATATACTTCATCAAACTTAGGATCGTCTGACTGTATGGTGATTGTCATGAGTCGGCTTGCCGTCTCCTTCGCCACCGTAATGCCATTCTGCACCACTTCAGCCGGAAGACGAGACTCCGCCTTCTTCACTCTATTCTGAATGTCGACTGCCGCAAGTTCCGGATCGGTATCAATGTCGAAGGTGACAAGCGCGGAGAATCCGCCCGAATTGGAACTGGTAGACGACATGTAGATCATGCCGGGAGTGCCGTTTAGTTCCTGCTCGATAGGAGTAGCTACAGCCTGCGTGACAGTAGAGGCATCCGCACCCGGATAGGAGGCGCTGATCCTTACCACGGGAGGCACGATATCCGGATACTGGTCAATCGGCAGCATCATCAATCCGATAAGTCCGATAATGAAGATCACTATCGACACCACTATGGAAAAGACCGGATGACGCAGAAAGAAATTATTTTTCATTGTCGCGCCTCTTTAGTTTTTTTGTACTTTCACAACACTGTCAGGAATCCCGGCAACAGGATTCACCTTCATTGCATGCGACAGCTTATGATAACCTTCGGTCACTATCCTCTCCCCTCTTCCGAGCCCTCTCTCCACAAGTACTTTGTTGGCATTTTCAGGTCCAGTCTCTATAAAACGCTTCTCCACCACACTATCGGGACGGACTACAAAGACAAAAGCGCCCCCCTTCTCGATAATCACTGCCTTGGAAGGTATCTCCACCGCCCCTTTGCGCACATCAAGAAGCACCTTTACTTTCGTAAACTCACCGGGAAGCAGCCTACGGTCGGGATTTGGCATCTCTGCCCTAACAGAGAATGTACCGGTCTTCGGATCCACCTGCGGATCGGCGAAGTCAACGAGACCCTTGAAAGGATATTCCGATCCATCCGCAAGCGTTATGGTGACGAATGACTGAAGCTTGTTGACTTCCTCGCCTTCTCCTGCCGCGCTAATAGCCACATTGCGGTCCTTACTCCGGAGATAGTCGAGGGCCGTCATAGAAAAGTCGACCCTTACGGTATCACTCTTCACTACAGTAGCAAGCAGGGATTTGCCGCCGGAAGGCCCTACGAGTGTCCCGATGTCAGCCACGCGCTCCGATATATAGCCGGAGATCGGAGATGCAACCTGAGTATAGCCCAATGTGAGTTCTGCCTGGATAAGGTCAGCCTCACATACAGTAACCTCGGCGTTGGCACTTTCAGCAGCAGCGACAGCATTGTCAAGGTCAAGCTGCGAAGCTGCGTTCTGTTCGAAAAGCGGACGTATGCGCTTCAGATCGCGATCGGCTTTCTGCGCCTGTGCCTTAGCCTTGTTGAGCTGGGCACGTGCGCGGTTGACGTGAGCTTTGTAAAGCTGCGGATCAATTACAAACAGGGTCTGACCTTTGTTGATATATGAGCCTTCCTTGAACAGCATTTTCTCAAGATAACCCTCTACACGGGCATGTATCTCAACAAACTGCTGAGCACGGATGCGACCCACATATTCTCCATAAATATTGACATCCGTAGTATCGACTACCGCAAACTCCACTACAGGAACAGGGACGGTCTGCTGCCTCGGACGCATAAAATAGACAAATAATGCCGCTACAATCAGCACTACGAGGACAATGACCAGCCATGTTTTTTTTCCAAAAGCCATTAAACTGACCAACTTTCCACCGGCTTCAGCAGTTGAATTACGCAGTTCTTTGAAATCTATGTTCATGAATGTTGGAATTTTGATTTATAGGTTAAAGGTTCAGTATGTTGCGGCAGACCCACCATATGACTACTGAGAGGGCAACGGTGATGATCACACCCGGACGATGTGCCGCAGCATAAAGTCGCGGATATCTGTCGCGGACAGTCTCAAGCCAAAGCAGAAATACTATTACGGGCAGCATGCACAATGCGAAGGCATTGGCATGCCACGCCCCATTAATATCGCCGTGCATGAGAGCATGAGCCATACGCTGTGAGCCGCATCCGGGGCAGTCGGTGCCTGTAACAGACTTCCACAGGCAGCGTGGCATCCAACCGGCTTCAACAGGATCGAACAAATAGTACACCACACCCATAGCCAACACTACAGACACAGCTAAAAATAACAAATATATCTTTTTGCTATACATTGTCAATCTTCATACTCCACGCAGCCCTGACCTTACGGCGGACAGCCATGACATTCACTGTAATCACTGTCAATGCCAGAAGAGTACATGTCGCGGCAGCCCATACAAGCCCTCCTGCAGATATTCCGAGACCTTCGAGCGCCACGGAATAAACCGAACGGAGAACGAACAACGCAACCATCGACAGGACCCACGCCAAACCGCTGCCCAAAAGAATCATGCGTATATATGGAGCCCCGACTTCGTGCAATGGAGCCCCGAGCATAAGCAACCTGTGTATGATCGATATATTCTTCTCCATGAGAAGAGATATTGATAACATCAATACAAATACCGACAGCAGCGTGATAAGCACGCCCACTGAAACGATGATGCCGATGACCACTTTCAGCAGATAGGCAGCGGAGCTTCCGGACTTATCGCCGGCAACTTCCATACCATGGGCGGAAAGATAGTCGGATATCGCCACGTCGCCGGGAGATGAGACATCGATTATCAGGCGTGACGGTGCTTCCGAACCGCCATCGCCAAGACGGGAATTGGCATACTGCATGAAAGAATCAGGCACAAGAACCGTATTCAGCCGGTTACTGAACCCTACTATACGACCTTCCATCGACAGGGACCGGGTGCCGTCTTCACTACGCATATAGAGCTTCAATGGAATGCCCGTGAGAAGCTGTTCGCTCAACTGCGGCAGCCCTGCGGATCCTGCGAATCCGAAATTATAGAGTGCGAGATAATCTTTAGGGATCATGACCGGCACAATGTCCTGAGCAGGACCGAACTGCCAGTCTCCGCCGGGAATGTCGACAAAAGAATCAGGAACCGACTCGAAGAAAAGCGCGGTCTCCATACCTCTTCCCCCCTGGCTGACCGAAGCATACACCCTGAAATTCGATGAGCTGAACTCTCCAATCCGCCTTACCCAAGGCTGCGCCTTGAGCATGGATATCTCATCCTGGGAAAAACGTGTGGCATCACGGTCGCCAAGAGTGCTCGCCGACGTCACTTTCTTATTCACCACAAGAAAATCCGTGTTTACAAAACTGTCATCATCGTCCCAAATAGCCCGCGAATCAATATAAAACATAACGGCTCCAGCCACAATAAGGAGTCCGATAAAATTCGACAGGGCGAATCCGGCAAGGCGAGCCGGAGAGGTGTTCTTTCTAAGAAGTTTGGAGATCAGACCCATCAAAGATTAAATTTTTCAGGATTTTCAATTAGGAGGGGATTCCCGACCGAAAACGTAATGATACCGGCACCCTGACGCTCCGCCTCCTCTTCCACAATGCGGGCAGCAATACGGTTGTTGGCTTCGTCGAGATGACTTACCGGCTCATCAAGAAGAACAAAATCGAACGGCTGGCACAGACAGCGGATCAGCGCCACACGCTGTTGCTGACCAATGGAAAGACGCCCTGCCGGATATTCACGCCGGTCGGATAAGCCAAGCCTGTCAAGCCACGCATCGATACGGTGCATGTCTGCACCGCCTGACAGTTCCGCCTTAAGCCTTATATTATCAATCGCGGAAATCTCAGGAAAAAGCGATAGTTCCTGAGGAAGATAAGCAATGTGCGAGCGGCGGATATCCTGCCATTCCGCTATAGATAAAGCGGATGCATCCCTGCCGTCAAACTCCAGACTGCCCTCATAGTCGCGACGGCTTCCCATGATGAACGCAGCAAGGCTTGACTTTCCGCCCCCGCTCGCAGCCTCCACAAGGTATCTCCCACCGCGACGGAACACCACCTTCTTACGCCATACCTGAGAATACGGCATCTCCTCCCGCGCAAACACACGCGGAAGGAGAGAGTCAAGCGTAATCTCCTCTATATGCCGGATCATCTCGTTATTGCAGTCAGGAGGGCATCGACACCACCATCAGCCTCGAAATCGAGACGCAGGCTTTTCTTATCTAAAGAAAGTTTGGTGACAGTAGTGACATCTCTTGCAATGAAGCCGTCAGACACCACTCCTATCCAAGCTCCCTTGAGCTTGTCGGCAGCTTCTGCAGGCGATATGTTTCCTGTGAAATCACGATTGCCGAGCACGGCGTTGAGAGTGTCACCGTCGCGAGTGACAACAAGTCCGAAGAGACTCTGGAGCACACTCGAAAGCTCATTGAAGTTCTTGCCTGATGTCTGTATCAACACGTCAGCGTCGGTAGCTGCGGAATTGGAGCGCACAGCGACAGTGCCGTCGATGGCTTCAAGCACAGAGGATGCAAGCTTAGCATTCGACCCCATCACACTGCCGGCAAGATCTGAAATTTTCTTTACAAGCTTTTTGGATATTCCTGCGGCAAAGTAGATATCCCCCCCATTGCTGAATTTCTTGATCAGCGACACATCGATTTTTTCTACGGGGAGCAACAGCTCAGCCGGTTTCATATCTGAATTAAGCACGGAGGCATAACCGACCAAGCTTTTCTTCCGTATGTCGGCACTTCCTGCGACATACGCCATATCATTGAATACTAAAGACGAAGCCATCTTTATATATCCTGCTTGCGGAATCATAGACAACGAACGGCTGACATCTGCCACATAATTCACAGCCTTGTCAGCTTCGAGAAGCAGCGGAGCCGCATCGGCTGACGCATAGGACTGCTTTTCGTTGAGATTCTGATAATATTTAAGCTGCTCTATGTCGGGAGTCCCTGTAGTGCATACCCAAAACATGTTGCCGATCACGGCAACGTTTCCAATCACCTTAGCCCCGTCTTCATCAACTGCCGGGATTCCGCTTCCTTTCTGCACATATGCCACAAATTTTTCCGGATCATTGAGTACGCCAGTGACATAAGACCTTGCAGCCGAGAAATATGCCAGCGAACTTACAGAGACACCTGTCTCCCCGTCGCATATTTCCCGGAGATGCTTCTTGTCTTCCTGCTTGATAGCCTGACTCTCCTCGATCGTCTTGAGGAGATCTTTCGGAAGTGTTATCTTGCTCCCGTCGGTGCTTCCGCCGAGACTTTCCACTGTGCGGGCAAGATTCACCATCACCACGCTTGATGCATCTGCGGGTATGGAACGCAAAAGCGAAGACGCATCATCGTTAGAGCTTTTAGAGCATCCTGTCGCCACAAGCAGAAGCATCATGACAGACAGAAGGCTATAGGTCAATTTCTTCATAAACAATTCTATATTTGGTTTGAAACAACACGTTTTCAGATCCTGAGAAAACTTCCCATCCTTAGAGCTGCCACAGCAGCCTCCGCACCTTTATTGCCCAGCTTACCACCGGCACGGTCAAGCGCCTCCTGCAGATTGTTGACGGTGAGGACTCCGAAAATCACTGGGACGTCACCCTGGCAATTCAGACGACATATGCCGTCGGCAGCCTGCGAACAGACATAATCGAAATGAGGCGTGTCGCCGCGGATTACGGTGCCGATAGCTACGATTGCGTTGTATTTCTTGGGGCTCTTCATGATCCGCGCCGAAGCATAGACGAGTTCCACTGCACCCGGCACGCGGTACTGCTCCACATTAGATTCTTTCAATCCTGCCTTTTCAAACACCTCCAGCGCTCCGACAAGGAGACTGTCGTTGACACGGCTGTTCCAGTCCGCTGTGACTATCGCAACCCTGAACTTTTCCTTTTCATGCAATTCCGGAATGTCAAGAAGAGATCCCTCTGTATTCAATATCGTAGACATATGTTTTTTGATTCAGAATAGTTTATTTCTTATTTCGGAATGCACTGAGCCACGACACCTTCATGTTCTCCTGCAACCTGATCATCTCCTTTAGCGTGAGAATGTCATGCTCAAGCTCCGCCTCCCCAAGCGAGATAGCATGAGGAAGGACCGCATCGAGAAGACGCTCTGCACGCGGACGCATAGATTTTACGCGGATCATGATCTCTGCCATTTCTATGGTCATCTTTATTTCCTTGCGGTTCACCTTGCCGGTACGCTTCTTGGAGATGCGTATGGCTTCCGAGAAGAACTTCATCGCCTCACGATAATCTCCGGATGAAGCCAGCAGCCTGCCTACATTACAAAGTGAGTCGACAAGACGCTCGGTCGCACTGATGATTCCCGAATTGACCTTTTCGGTAAGGGCATCGGCATGAAGCTGCTGGCGGGCGAGCATGTCGATAGTCTTCTTCTTGGAGCGCAGGATACGGGTGGAAAGCTCCATGGCAAGGATATGCAAACGCCCGAAACGTTCCGGATATTTCGACACAAGGGGATCAAGCAGCTTGAAAAGAGCGTCAAGTTCCTTTTCACTGCGCTTGAAATCCTTAAGTTCGAAATGGATCTCGGCAAGATCGAAGATCAGGGCTACCAGAAGCGCCTTGAATTCTTGATTTTCATGATCTTTAAAATCTTTGAGTCTCTGAAGCGCCCCGATGGTACGCTCCATCGCCTCCATATATTTTTCAGCCTCAATCAACCTGCTTATCTCCAGACGAGCAGCCACCACATTGGCAAGGACTTCCGCTTCCGGACTGTCTTTCCCGAAAGCCTCCATACGTATATGGACATCTATCTGATTCATCTTATATTATTGATAATATTCATTACTATTTTACAGAGTGCAGGAAAAAACGACACATAGCCTGACAAATCTCACCCTGCCACTTAAGTTATAACAATCGAAAGGGGTAAAAGGTATTGATCCGAATATCCTTACATCCATTTCAAAAGTCCTCCGGCAATATTCTCCGGGATTGGCTTTGATTCTTTTGAAGCATAATCTACGCTTACCATTACCGACTCGCACATGGAGCAAATCTGCCCGGAATCAGTGTTCCGGAGGATCTGCTGAAGCACAAAACTGCGCTCCCCTATCTTCTTTACACGGGTACGCACCTCCATAGGATCAGTGAAATGAATCTGCTGCATGAATGTGCAGTTGATATTGACAATCACTGCCTCTACCCTGCTCCAGTCGGCAAGAGTGCCGCGGAGGGTATTATAGAATTCAGTCTTCCCCACGTCGAAAAGTGCAAGCTGGGCATTGTTGTTGACATGCCCGAGCACGTCGATATCGTTGAATCTCAGTTGCAGAGACACCGCATGCCTGAACGCTGCGGGGTCAAGATGTTCCAATATATTGTTTTTTTCACTCATATTCCTATATCAGTTTTTAAATAATATCTCCTTCACCACCTCTTTCCCCAGAATTTCATTGATAGCGTTCGCTATGGTGCCGCGACGCATATTGAGATCGGAACGCAGTGAAGCGTTGGATGTGCCTATGGTCATGACACCGTTTTTCATATACGGCTGCCTGCACATGGATGCAAGATAATCTCCCACCACGACCCTGAATGAGTCGCACGCACGCACTTCATCAAGCCTCCCCTGCATGCTGCTCTTCTCAAGGCATTCACGGAGCACATCTCCGACAGTCACTACATCCCGACGTTCCACTTATTCAATAATTAATTATCAATGATCAATTAAAAATTCCAGATTCTCGATTATTACAGTATATCGAATTGTCCGTCACTGACAGAGAAAAGCCGGCTTTCGCCATGAATGGTCGCGAGTATCTCGTCAAGATGCTCACGGTTAGTGTCGGTGATAAATATCTGACCGAAACCTTCACCTCCACTCACCATCTCCATGATACGCCCCACACGACTTGAATCGAGTTTGTCAAAGATATCATCAAGCAAAAGTATCGGAGTGAGCCCTGACACTTTTCTAAGATATGAATATATGGCGAGACGAAGGGCTATGGTGAAAGTCTTCACCTGTCCCTGGCTACCAAGCCGACGCATGGAATATTCATCAAGTCCAGTCAGCAGGTCGTCGCGGTGGACACCCTTGGAAGTAAACCCGAGCACCTGGTCTTTTGCCCTTGTATTGTCAAGCAGCACCCGAAGCGACTCTTCATTGAGTGCACTTGAATATCTGATGGATGCCTTCTCCGCATCCCCCGATATTTCCGAATATCTTGCGCGGAACACCGGCAGAATCTCCTTCACCCATGCCGCGCGTGTGGAGTGTATGACTGACGCTGACTGATCCATAGCATTCTCTACCGATTCATAAAGGAGCTTGTCTTTCACACCCGCCTTCAGCATGCGATTGCGACTGTCAAGGCTTCTATTGTAGCGAATGAGGTGTGACAGATAGGTCTTGTCGCCCTGGGATATCACCATATCCATAAGTTTCCGGCGCTCCTCAGCTGATCCGCTGACTATGGAATGGTCTGCCGGAGTGACAGTCACAACGGGAAATCTGCCAATGTGTTCAGAAATCCTCTGATACTCCTTTCCGTTGCACTTCAAGGTCTTACCCTTCCCCTTCACAATGCCGCAACTCACATTCTCGCTCACGTCTGAATCCATGATGAAGTTTCCCTTCACCATCATCATTTCAGATCCATGGCGAGGGAGCGCCGACTCGGGAATAGACTGCATGGGACGGGCAAGGCACAGGAAATGTATGGCTTCAAGCAGATTGCTCTTACCCATTCCGTTCATGCCAAGAAGACAGTTGACTCCTTTGGAAAAATCCAGCGACGCCTCTGCGATATTCTTGAAGTTAATTATGTCGATACCATCTATCCTCATGCGTTGTCTTCCTTCTCGCCATACGCAAGGTCGCCGGCATCGCCGAGACCGGGAACTATGTAACTGTGGGCGTTGACTTCGGGATCGATTGCTGCGCACCACAAGGTAGTCTTGTCATCGGGAAAACGATCCCTGACATATTCCACCGCACGCTCTGAAGCAATCACGGATGCCACATGCACTTTGGCAGGATTCCCCTTGCGCAGCAGCGCACGGTAGCCGAGCTCCATGGATGTGCCTGTAGCAAGCATGGGGTCTACAAGAATAAGTGTCTTTCCCTCGATCGAAGGAGCCGCCATATACTCCACAAGGACATCAAATGAGTCTCCTTTCTCATGATACTTCCGGTAAGCGCTGACAAAAGCATTCTCGGCATTGTCGAATATCTGGAGGAAGCCATGATGAAATGGCAGACCCGCCCTTAGTATTGTGGCTATAACGACCTTCTCGGATGGTTGCAGACACACGCATTCTGCAAGCGGGGTCTTTATCGTGACGTTTTCATATGAGATGCGCTTTGAGATCTCGTAAGCCATGAGCTGACCGATACGGTCAATATTGGTGCGGAAACGCATACGGTCGCCCTGTATATTCACGTCGCGCAATTCACGCATATACCGGCTCATCACCGAAGGAGTATCGGCAAAATTTATAACTTCCATAAATTTATTTTTTGTCTACAAATATAACACTAAAAATCAAGAAATGGAAATTTTTTATTTAAGAAACGGATTTTTTCATCAAAAATCCATATGACCACGAAATATCACGCTGATGATAGTGAAAGGGCAAAATTTGGCTAATCCGTAGAAAACCGCTATCTTTGCAACATCGGTTACGGTAACATACATTACTCTAATCAAGAGAATACGATTTTTTTAAGTTCTTATAGCTGTATCTGATGAACTATATATTTGATTTTGACGGCACTCTGATGGACACATCGAGTGTGATACTATCCACTATAAAGGCAACGATCAAGGACATGGGACTTCCTGATAAAACCGACGAGGAATGCCGTGCCATAATAGGGATACGCACCGACGAGGCAGGAAAGTATCTTTATCCAGGTCTCGATATCTCCAATGAGGAGTTTGCCAAGGTATTCCGGACAAATTACGACCATCTGCAAAAAGATGCTCAAGAAAAACCATTCCCGGGGGTCATCGAGACCCTGACTAAGCTCCGGGACAACGGGCACGGACTCGCCATCGCATCAAGCCGACGGCTCGTGTCGCTGACAGACTACCTGAAGAAATCTGGTATCGAGGACTGGTTTGAGATTGTGGTCGGAGCCGACAGCGTCACCAAAGGGAAGCCAGATCCGGAGCCGGTGCTGACAGTTCTAAAGGCACTCCGCTGGAATACCGACGACACCTTAGTTGTAGGCGATGCAGACGTAGACATAATGATGGGTAACGCAGCAGGATGCAAGACATGCGCCGTAACATACGGTAACGGATCAATCGCATCGCTTAAAGCGGCACAGCCGGATTACATTATTGATGATTTCAAAAAACTGCCCTAATAAAGAATTATGGAAGGGGCTGACAATACTATGCAACAAAACGATTTAGACCGGCTTAATAGCCAAATACAATTTTTATTATATGGGAAAAGACAATAAGGAATACGCAGAGAAGAATAAGGCATGGCTGGAGGTGAAAGCGCAGGAGCCGGGCGTTGAGAGTCTGGGAAACGGAGTATATTATCGCGTGATTAAATCCGGGGATTCTGACGGAAGGACTCCTGACCGGAACAGTGTAGTGACGGTACACTATACGGGAAAGACTATCAATGGGAAAAAGTTTGACAGCAGTCTTGGCGGAGTTTCGCCGGCATTTCGTCTGAAGGATTTGATTGAGGGATGGATTATCGCACTGCAGCATATGCATGTAGGGGATAAATGGGAATTGTATATTCCAGCCGACAAGGGATATGGGAAGTATAGTCAGCCCGGGATTCCGGGAGGCTCTACCCTGATTTTTGAGATAGAATTGCTCGGGATTGCATGAACCCTTGGAATTACTGAAATTGTAATAACCCGTGATTTTTTCTGGAAAGACATCGCACATCATATCAACTACCAAAGGGATTAATGCGTTATCTTATTATATATAAAAGTTATTTAAACCACTTCTTAATCAAAATTTGCTACTATGGATTTTATAACAGAAAAAGATAGGATTTATGCTACTGACCCAGCAGGCGATATAATAGCGGAGGTGACGTTTCCGACAAAAGACGGGGTCTCGACGATCGATCATACTTTTGTGGATCCTTCGCTGCGAGGAGAAGGAATAGCAGGGAAATTAGTAAAACTTGCAGCAGACAAAATAACAGCCGAGGGCAACCAGATAGCTGCCACGTGCTCGTATGCAGTCGCATGGTTTAAGCGCCATCCTGAATATCATCTTGTATCTTCCGGTCCTGTCGCCTGCAGAATTGATCGTCGGAAATAAGACACCATGTCATAAAAAATATTGCTGTCCGATAATGACAGTGAGCTTCGGATCCAACTGGAGGTTGGTGCCGAAGACCACTGTATGAGTTAGCGATAGAAGCCGGACGGCGGAGAGCGAGACTCAGTTCACGAAAGCGTGGCGACGGTGACGCAACTTCATAAGAAGACCCCGACATCACTGCCGAGGTCTCCAGCTATTGCAATATATTAAGCTGCTTTTACTAAAGACGTTTCATTTCCGCCTCTGCGGCCGACGAGCCTTTATATTTGCTTTTACAGGGCTGGAAATTGTAGATAATGTTCAGGGCTACGCCTCTACGGTCATAACTCTGCCGTTTATCGACGAAAACACCATAGGTATTCATCGTCCAGTCGTTGTTAGCAGTGTTGAAAATATCAGTGGCAGAGAGCTTGACTGTGAGCGATTTATTGAGGAATTTCTTGCCTACGGATGCGTCCATAGTAAACCATGATCCATGGAAACGGTTAGTGTGCATATCACCTTGTGAGCTTCCACTTATGTTTGCAGTGATAGTCCATCCGTGAGGTAATGAGAAAGTATTATCAAAATAGTACGAGTATATAGGCTTATTGTAGCGGTTATTGTCAATGGTAAGCCACTGACGGTACATTCCTGCTGTAACGCTTGGCGTCCAAAAACGTATATTCCGGCTCCATACAAGATACAGACTCAACGCAGTGACATCAATATTTACCGGGTGCATGAGTAATTGCAGATTGTCAGCACGATACACCTGCTTGACAAATGCGTATGTGTCAAGAGATCGGAGACCGTCAGCCTGGAACATAAAGCCTTTCCATATCCCGAACAACTGGACATCATGCAATCTCTCGTCACGTAGTCCCGGATTGCCTCCTTCTATTTCATGGAGTCCTGTATAATTGAGAGCACCTGTCAGTTGCGAGTATGTAGGCTTGACGGTTGCCATTTTATAACTGACGCTTATCTGCGATTCTTCATTGAATGAATAGCCGAGTGAAAAGTCGGGGGTAACCGTGTGGTCGCGGCGACTGATATCATCGTCGCGCTTGCCGTTGACTTTGAAATCATAATCAACATATTCGTATCTCGCGCCGGCTGAAAGCGAAATTTTACCAAACATACGCGACCACAACGCATAGAGGGCGGCAGAAATCTGCCGGGCATCAGTTAAAGAAGATGGGATATATTCGCTTACATCGGTATTTAGCATACGGTAATCAAGAGAAGTATGAGTATGACTGTCTTGTGTGCCGACTGTAAATTCTCCATTCCAAAGCGGAAATTTCAGATATAACTTACCTGCCCAAAGTGTTGAAGTCCGTTTATCGTTCGACTTAACGGCAGTGATAGCAGCCTGAGGATAAGCGGTCGCAACATCATTCGCATCGTATGCGCTTTGGAAATCGCCATCGAAATGAAGGAGATATTTATCAGCAAAGGTGTTTTCATAATAAAGAGAAGCAAGATGACTGTGGGCTCTTATACACTTGTCAATGTCACGGGCTATAGCCGGATTATTGTCCAGCCATTCGGAGCCGGAGTTATAAAAATCGCCACGCTCAGGATTATAACGATAGTACGCACCAAAGGATTGTGTACCATGTGAATAGTCAAATCCGCCCTTAACCGTACCTGTCGTTGTCAGTAAAGAATTGCGCTGGCTGCTACCTACAACAGTTTCAGTGCCATTATAAATAAGTGAGTTTGTCGTAGTGCCTTTATTCACTGAATTATTGCAGTTTATCGAACCGTTTGCGAAAAACTCCCAGCCGCTAACACGATAACTTAATGAAAGATAATCCATGACCGACCATTTGCGGCGGCGTTGCAGTTGAAACAGATCTGTCAAAGACAATCCTTGAACAAAATTGTGGCGTGTGGTGATTTTAAGAACCGCTCCTGTGGTACTTTCGTAAGCTGCTCCTGGAGCCATTAGCAATTCAACTTTCTTAATATTTGAAGAAAGAAGCTGCTGCAACTCCTGTTCGTCGCGCATGGGCCTGCCGTCGATATAGATTTCAATATTGCTCTTGCCAATGACACCGACGGAGTTGTCCTGAACCTTTATCATCGGAAGTTGAGACAACACATCAAGAGCGGTGCCAAGGTCGGCAAGATTAGTTCCGGGAATGGTTGAAACGAGAGTAGAACCGACTAATTTAGTTGCCGGTTGATTTGCGGTCACTATAACCTCTTGCAACTCGTGCGTAAGGCTGTCAGACGCTTCCTGATTCTGTGCGAAACCGCTTACTATTGCGAGAAAGACGGTCAGAGTTGAAATTAGAATTTTAGTTTTCATGCCTTGCGAATTTTTTCTGCAAAACAAGTGAAAAAGTTTCGGCAAGGCTTAAAAATTTGTCTGACTTTTATCTGACAAATTCTGACAAAGTTGCAAATCAACTATTTATACGAAGCTCGTATGAGTCACCCCTATTGCATATAATCTCAATGTTTGCTTTGGCAAGAGCGTTTTTTGTACGCTTGACAAGGGTGTAAAGTGACTCCTCCGCATTACTTTTATTACCCCAAAGAGATTCGCACAAGCTCCTTTTATCCATCTTCATATCTGGTGCATCAAAAAGCATCCGGGCAAGCTGTCGCTGCATAGGGGTGAGTTTAATACCATCAAGCGAGGGAGATGTAGATGCGGCATCAAGTTTTGTTTCGGGTTTCTCGATTACTTTTCTTTTCCAGATATACATACTTGCCATTGAGAGAATTGAAAGAGAGATCAGGATTCCCGGTAGTGTCAGATCCGAGGCATAGAAAACCGAAGCCATAGAACAGTCGACAAAACCTTGAACCTGTATTGCAAGACCATCAGTAGAACCTTCCGGCATAAGCATAATGGAATCAGATACTATTTTATTTCCTCCGATTTTGTGCGAAGCATTCTTTTTATCAACCAACGCAAGAGTGAAGTAAGCCTTATCTTTCAGCGACGGATTTCTGAAATTTACATCTGATGCCTTATATATCAAAGCCTTATGGATAGTTTCGTGCATATGGCGTATGGCGGCAATAGTATCTGGGCGTGTCCACAGTTCACTATTCTTATTAGCCAAAGCAAAAATCGCATCATTAAGATCATCTGCGATATTTTGTTTAGCATCAGAATAGGAGAAGCAACCGGTAATTATCGAGGCTATCATTAAAACCAACGGAACAAACATACCATAGCGGAGTGCAGACTCAGAATTAGCAGATGGAGTATAATTCTTCATAAGAGCAGTTGATTTCATGGGATTTCAGACGGTTATAATTGACTTGCCAAAGTATCTTCTCTGAATTTGGATATAAACTTTTCAAATTCACTACTATCATCTGACAAAAATTGAATTGTTGTACATGGTGCAACTTTCGTTACTGTTTACCAAAAGGAGTTCTACTTCACTTATAATTCTTTGCGTTTATAACGACAAAACAAAGTTACGAAAAAAGTTCTACATAAATGTAAACATATCGGGATTATTTATGATACCCCCGATACGGAGAGGGCAAAAAAACGGACGCACGAGCCGTGCGTCCCAACCTTGCTATTGAAACAATTATCAATTAATACAATTATTTCAGGTGCTTCTGGATCCACGTGAGGTGTCCTCTCTCGGTGGCTTCGGAGGTCCAATGCTCGTTGACGGGCGTAATCAGGGCTTCCTTGGGCGAAGTGATCACATTATATACGGCATAGCTTGTGGTAGGGGGACATGTATTGTCGTTGTACCCCCACGTCATATAGACAGGACATTTCACATTGCGCGCGAAATTCACCACGTCGTAATACGCCATTGTGTTGAGTTTTTCCGGCGTGTCCATGCCCTCGACACGGAAGAAATGCGGATATCCTCCTGCCCTGCCGGCTTTATAACCCGCCATATCGCTCAGAGCCGGATGATTTGCCACACATGCTGTCACCCTCGGGTCGAGACCGGCAGCCACAAGCGCCAGAGCACCTCCCTGGCTACCTCCCTGCATCGCAACATTCCTGCCGTCCCATTCCGGCAATGTGGTCAGGAAGTCTATGGCACGGACAAGTCCGAGATAGACCCGCTTCATATAGTAGTTGTCCTTATTGTCGAGTCCATTGCTCAGATATCCGTTTTCACGCCCGCTGAAAGCCTTGCTTATCTCCTTAAACTGCTCATCGGTCATCTCAGGATTGAGTCCATGTATCTCCGTTTCAAATCTAATGCATCCATTCTCTCCATAATAGCGATGCCTTAGCGGATCCTTTATAGTCTTGATTCCGGCACCGGGAGGACACAGCACTATCGGACACGATCCCGGCTCCGCCCCCTTGGGAATGAAGAGATATCCATAGATGGACTGGCCCTGCGATGTAGTGACAAGGTTCACGAGCCAGCAGTCCATCTTGTCTGTGGTGTATTCAGGTACGGGTTTCATAGTATAGCTAAGCGGCACTTCTCTAAGTTCATCAAGATTTTTTGCCCAGAACTGATCAAAATCAGCAGGTTTTTCAGTGTAAGGCAAAATCTTCTCAGGCGAGAAACCGACTTTCACATGATGGGTGTATTTCTCCCCGTCCACAGTCGCGGTCAGCACACAGTCACGAAATCCGGGTCGCGTCATTGTGCCGAGCACAATCTTTGCCCTGCCATCTTTAAATGTAGCCGAACCTTTTGAATCTACGGGCATCATGTCGTCGGCAAGAGTATAGTCAAGAGTCACATTATCGACCGGAATACCATATTTATAAAGCTGCACATCGATGACGGCCTTTTCGCCGGTCTTATACAGCCAGTCGTGATGGTCTGGCACAGTCACCCAAAGCACATCACTGCGATACGGATAATTTTCCGCGACACATGGCAAAAATGCCACCAACGCTACAAGAATTACCAACAGACGTCTCATATTCATAATCAATATTTTTTCTATTTAACCAACACTTTTCTTGACTTTCCGTCAGCCTGCCGCATGATATTGACTCCTTTGGACGGATTGTGAAGAGGCAGCCCGGACAATGAATAGCAGGCAGCATCCGCCTGAAGACCGAATGTGTCCATTTCACCGACGCTGCCGGGAATTTCAACAACCGAATGCTTGTAGACCCCTTCGACCTTTGCAACCAGCGGATTGGGCGCTCCCCAAAGAGTCATCAGGCATATCTGGGGCAGCACACCAGTACGGAGCATCTCCGGCTCAAGATCAAACTTGAAATCAACACTGCCGGCGGGAATTTCCACTGTCTCCGTACCCTGACGGAATGCAGCGTGCCATCCGCCGTCAACCGGACCGGCAAACCGTATCATGACATAGTCGCAGTCTTTCACGTCTACATCCATCATCTTCATCGCTATCTGAAGGTCGCCTGTCGCCGTATATGCAGTGTACCCGTCGCCGGGTTCAACCTTCGTGCGCGTAAAGTCATCATATTGCCGACCCTGATCCTGCTTAATCTCAATCAGCATTCCGCCCTCTTCCTCCTCGATGTCGTCGGGGTCAATGTCCGAAACCCGGCAATTTACAGCCTCCACATCTTTATCGGTGGAATGGATTGAAAGGCTCGTAAATCTGTCGGAGGCATCGTCCTTCACGATAGTTATCTTATATTCCCCATAAGCACCTACTGCGAACGGCATTACCACAGGCTTGCCAACCTCCCCTGTCATGTTCATAAGCACACGGTCGCCATCGAGCGAAGAGAGCTTGATCATGATTTGGTCACCTTGCCTGCCTTCTGTCTCAAATGAAAGCATATAACTGCCCTTGTCGAATTGCAACGAGGGATACACGTTATTATCGGCATTGTTCTCTTTCTTAGGGATACCGAACCGGAAAGTCTTTCCGCCGTTAGTGACTTTCCAATTATGAAGCCTTGGATCAAAACCTTCGGCATCAATATTGAGTCGCCACTTAAGAGTCTTATCGCATGGATCATCGAGACGGTAACGACTCATGAAGTTCCACATCGTAAGCGCCGAGTTTCCCTCTTCCGTATTTTCGGTGAAGTCATTGTGCCCCATGCCATCGATTTCATAGTACACATACGGGAAACCGCCGTCGCCTTCGCGATAGACACTTTTGGTATATCTTCCGGAAGCCACGGTCTTTTCAGGCACCGGGTCACAGCCATTCCTGGCAACCATATTGTCACGGATCACGGGCATGCATGAATACTTCACAAAATCGTCATTTTTCCCATGTATGTGGAGAAACGGCACCGGGCGGTCACCTACAGTGTGATGATGGAACTCATTGAGCTGGAATCCGCTGATGGAAGCAAAGGCGGCGAATATGTCGGAAGCAGCGCTTGCATTGGCATACGTCATCATTCCGCCATTTGAAAATCCGCAGCAATAGATGCGGTCGAGATCAATATCATACTCGTCATCCACCGCCTTTATTATTGCCTTGAAGAAATCGGTATCCTCATTTGATTCTCCCGAGGCGTTCCATCCGGGTATATAGCCTCCGAATACAGGGAAGAACTGGTCGTCGCCCTGAGGATACGCCACAATGCATCCTACCGAATCGGCAACCGAGGTGCGGAATGGACTTCTGTCGGTGTCATGCCCGGATGCACCATGAAGGCTTATCACGAGAGGGGGATTCTCGCTGACTTTTTCAGGAACATACAGTATATATTTCCTCTCCTTATTGCCGACGGAGATCTTCCTCTCGGTATCCACCTTTGCCGATGACGCACCGATTGCGAAAGCTGCAAGTATGCTCAATGCCAAAACGACTCTTTTTCCCATGCTTATATTCAAAATTTAAGTTTCAATTCACAAATTTAATAAATTTTTAAGTAGCAGACAAAAATTAATACCTATAAACCATTAACACACCTAAACCGTTAAACTCATAAACCATAATTTACAATGACAGAACTTGAAGCAATAAAGAATCGCCATTCAGTGCGCAAATATCAGGACCGTCCGCTCGAAACAAGCGCGGTGACTGCCCTGCAGGAAGAAATTGCCAAGATTAACAGGGAGGGCGACCTGCACATGCAGCTGGTGCTCAACGAAAGGAAGGCTTTCAAAGGATTCCTTTCATATGGCTCCTTCTCAAATGTGTCAAACTATATAATGATAGTGGGACGAAAATCAGATTCGCTTGAATACAGAGCCGGCTATTATGGAGAGAAGCTTGTGCTTTTCGCACAAAGCATAGGACTGAGCACATGCTTCGTGGGTCTGACCTATAAAAAGATAGACGGAGCCTATGACGCCGGTAAAGATGAAAAGACTGTGCTTTGCATAGCCATAGGCTATGGGGAGAAAGACGGCTACAGGAGCCATAAGATCAAACGACCGGATCAGGTAAGCAACATAAATGCGGATTCTCCTGAATGGTTCAGGAAAGGAGTCGAGGCTGCGTTGCTGGCGCCTACCGCCATCAACCAGCAGAAATTCCACTTCGAATACATCCCCGAAGACAAGGTAAGACCAACTAAAGGCACCTCTTTCGCCGGATACACCAAGATCGACCTCGGCATTGCCATGTATAATTTTGAGATCGGAGCCGGCATCGGGAATTTCCGTTGGCTTGACTCCCCTCTTTAAGACCCCGTCTCATAAAAAAAGAGCCTGAAGCTGCAAATAAAGCGCTCTATACGCATGTCTCAGTGTGAGACACACAGGTTCAGCCGATGCGGATGACAATGGCAGATCGGCAATCGCCGAGGTCGGCGGGAAGAATATGAGATTTTTCGTTATTCTACGTAGTCAATTTTGACAACTATCACCCTGATGTTCTGATCTTCCGTGTCGTTGGCGATTTTTGCTATGTGCCAGTCTTCGGGGAAAAAGAGGAAGAATTTATCGGGAGCCGAGTCATAGAATCTGGCTTTTGATGCGTCATAATCGTAATGGATCACGTCCGGACGGTATTCGCAGTTGGGTGTGGAGGTCTCGTGGTCGATTATACCGAACCTTTCAGTTCCTTTGACAGTGTACTGGAAGTCGATTTTCTGCCGGTGAC
>JAIDQZ010000050.1 GCA_029062005.1 Muribaculaceae bacterium
CCTCTCTTTTATTCCACCAGAGACCCTGATGGTGAGTTCCCCTTCAAACGCCTGATTTATCATGCACATCAATTCCTTGAAAACTCTTCCATGCACGCACGAATCCTTAATATCATTCTGATAAATATATTGATGGATCATCTCATGCACAAGAGTATCATCGATTTCCCGCGCTGATATATCCGCATATTGCTGATAAAAGATTATCTGATCCTCCCACTCCCATCTAGAATCTACCACCACCCGCTTCCGCCAGAAAAGCCCGTCATAAGTCTTCGACCGCTTTCTAACAATAAACTTAATCGGCTTAAACCCATCCGCATCCCATATCCCTTCATCCCCAATCCTCTCTCTCCAATATCGATGCCTCTCCTCCAGATATTCACAATTCACTTCCATATCCAATCATCAAAGTTGTAGTCATATAGATTCCCTATACTATATCTTTTCTGAAATTTGAAAAATGCCGAAGCCAGGATCTTTGCTTGGGCTAACATGACAGGATGCCACAACCACTATCCTTAAAGCATCTGTAAAATTTTCATCTTTTATTTTAACCAACTTTACTTCGAATTTCTCATGATCAGTACCAATACTAAGATTATAAAGGTCTCGAAAGTTAGAAACAGATAAAACCCTTTCTCCACAGCAAATCAATAACTTTTCAACTCTCTTTATCGGAATATTTCTTAGAGCTTTCTGAAAGTCTTCATGAAATTCCTTACATTCGGCTTTTCCAATATAATTAAGTCCTATGCGAGTCATAGTTTGTAAGACATCATATCTGTTGATTCTACCTCTCTCCACACATTCTAAAAAATAATCCAAATCGACATTATCCCCCACAATCGTATACTCATTCCACACTTTCCTATTCATGGTTATTGCACTATCTATACACTTGACAATTTTTGAATTCCACTTCAAAAAAGCAGCAGAGACTTTCTTTTCCCCATAATCTCTATCCATATACTCTGTAGGAAAGTTTTCGTTATTTATTCTCATCCAAGACACATATGGCATCTTTATTATTGCCTGGAAAGTTTCAATGGCAACTCTTATGCGCTTGCTTTCAAACAGGAACCCGGTGATCCCTACAAACCGAATAGCCTTTACTCCTATAGCATGAGCTAATTCTATAGCACAAATAGAATATTTCGATCCGGTAAAGCCAGTCAGGCCAGCAACGATCATCAAATTCTCAACACCTTTAAAAATCTCGGAAGGGAAATTATCAGATTGATCATCCAATAATATATAACTGCATTCTGCTTCATGTCTATGTTTATCCAAATCTTGAATATCACAATCTGCAAAGACATAATGAGCCTCTTTAAGATAAGGCTGTTTAGTAACACGCCTCATCATCTCAATGATATTGCACCCACCATTCCCTATTCCCAAAACCATTGTCTTACCCATATCATTTATTTTTTCATTCCTAATCTATTAAAAATTCTTCTGACAAAGTTATATCTTTCAAGCCTAAATAAAAATTAATACCTTGATCCAATAATCCGTCTATTGATTGGTTTGATTCCTACTCTTTATGAATCCCTCAAAATTCCTCATTATCTCCAGAAGTTCAGGCGGCAACCGCTTCTCACACTCCGCTACAATATGCTCCGGTATCGGATAGACACACGCCGCTATCCCTCCGGCAATGGCTGCCTGAGTGTCCGCATCCCCACCTAACGACACCGCCAACCTAATCACATCCTCAAAGTCCTTCCCGTCAAGGAATGCGATGATTGCCTCCGGCACCGATCTCTGGCAAGATCCTCCGCCACGATATGTCGGACGAATCTCCTCAATTGTCCGGAAAAGATTATAGTCAAACATCGCCGCTATCACCTCCCTTATCTGATCTTTTGTATAACCGCTTCGAGCCATGTACATGGCGGCAGCAACAGACTGGGCTCCCTTAATTCCCTCCGGATGGTTATGCGAAACCGATGCCGTCACGCATGCAAGCTCCATGGCCTCGTTTAGGGATTGTGCATAAAGCCCCACAGGACTGACCCTCATGGCAGATCCGTTTCCAAAGCTGTTGTTCGGATTAGGATTGTCATTCCATAGCCAGTTGCAAAACATAATACCATAATCACAAGGATACTTCCTTCCCAACAATTGCATACACTCTATCAGATGTTTGGAAGATAGGTTCTCATCCTCCATCAGCCATTTCGCCACTGCAAGAGTCATTACAGTATCATCCGTAAATCGACTGTATTTTGGAATCAGCTCAAAATCATATTCCTTCTGTTTGTGATATTCATAAGTTGACCCTATGATATCACCCGCTACCGCTCCTAACATTTCTATTGATTTTTCTTCTTGATAAATGATTTGATTCTGAATTTGAATCGGGGACTCACCTTCTACTTGATTCAACGCCACCTAATTCTTTTTATACTGTTATATTTCTTCATAGCCAAGAAATCTTCCTGATTTATAAGGATATCTCGAGGTTCCCCACCTTTATCAGGTCCAACAATTCCATCAGCTTCCAGCAGATCCAACAGTCTGCGCGTACGATTATATCCAATTGCGAAACGTCTTTGTATTTGAGCTGTACTTCCACAATGGGAAGACACAACAAACAGTGCCACATCCTCAAGTAGTGGATCTCTTCCGGATTCTGATATACTCTTCGATTGGCTATCTAACGGAAACGAAACAGCTTTTGTGGAGAAGATGTAAGGAATTGTTTGAGGCATTTTTAGATATTCCAGCAGCTCAGTCATTTCATAGGCGTCGTGAGAACATCCTTGTATTCTTTCGAAATGTTTAAAAGTTCCCTCAACAAATCTGTCAGATTCTTCCCAATACAATATCATATCTCCTTTATCACACAAAGATACAGCATCCTTTTTTTCGATAATTCTCATGCTATCATCTCCAGTATCAACCTTGAATGATATATGCGCCTGAAACTCATCTATCAAACGATTATTAAGTATATCTGAAGAGAATCTTTGGGTAGTGCAGACAAAATGTATCCCATATGATTTACCGTATCCTAATAGTCTGTATAATCTGTAGAACATATCATCTCCAAAACGTGTAAGTAGGTCCCCGATTTCATCAATAATCACAACTATCGACGGCAGTTGCAGATCATTCCATCTGAATGCGACTTCTGCTTGATTCAGAATTCCACTTCTTTTCTCCGTCTCAAATATTAATGCATCAATGACATTTAGAACATCTTCGTGTTTTGTTATTACAGCCGGCTTACCATCATACGTTGCTAAATATGAGAATTGGAGCTTTGAATAGTAAGAAAACTCATCCTTTTTTGTATCAATTAAAATAAATTTTAATTGTTCCGGTCGCTTAGCATATATCAAGGATGTTATTATATTATGCAAAAGCTCCGATTTTCCCATGCCTGCCATGCCTACTATTAGTAAGTCGACCATCCAAAAAAGATCTTTTACTATAGGTTTGTTTTCAGAAGATATTCCTAAGGCAATGGGAAGTTTTGCTGTTGATTTCTGAA
>JAIDQZ010000051.1 GCA_029062005.1 Muribaculaceae bacterium
ATGCTACTCAATACATATATGGGCTTTACATAATAGTGATACCTAAACCTATTAATCCAAAAGATTATCGTATATAAGCATATAGCACCGAAAATTATAGAAGAGATAGGCCCTTCGTTCATGCTTGAAAGAGTTGGTAAAATATACTCATCGAACCAACCTATTATTTCTGCATTTAGTGCTATGAACAGAAATAATACAACGAGTTGAGTTATTATGGCTTTGATCCACTCTGTTTTCATAAGGATTCGTCCGTAATTAAGTATTAACTTGCGAAAAGATAACCGCCGTTTCGAGAAGCCCGCACTATCAAACGGCTGCACAATAGGCTATTTTTCTCTTGAAATGTAACACGGTCATAGCTTTCAGGTAAAGTTACGTTGAGAGTATCCCGGACAAATAACTCAAAACTCTTTTTCTTGGAACTATCCTTAAACCAATCGGCAGTGAAAAGAGTTCTTTGATTGGATTTGAGTTTCTCTAAAAGGTCTTTAGCCGCAGATTTCACTTTCAATTCCTCTGCTTTTGATAAATTCTCCTTTTTAAGTATATCAAATATTTCGAGTTCTTCTTCCGTCAGACCTTCCTCAGCGGCTCGCCGTTGCTCAACTGTCATTCGCTGTAACAAACCTGCAAGTCGTTGGAATGCTTCTTCATTTTCAATGCTTCCTGCATTATATTTGTCGATTATTTGCTGAAATTCATCAGCGAATGCTCTACGCTCAATATTTTGATTGAGCATAGCATCAAGTTTGTTTGCAATGAAATCCTGTAAATCTGGAATCTCTAACGCTTTATTTTCGGACTCATGGAATTGTTCTCGTAATTTATCAATATCAAGTTTGCTCAAATCAAACTCTCCGAACTCCTTTATTGTATATTCTCTGGTTTCGATATTTCCATCACCTTTAGGAACTATACTTTGATTGAGCAGTTCTTTTATACGACGGCGTGCCGAATCAAGGTTTCCACGATTAACCGTATTATCCATTACCTTTCTTAGATAATGAATAACTTCTGCCATTATAAATTCTTCCTTCTGGCTGATTATATCTGGGAGACATTCATCATAAAGTTGATTAATGGTATTGTCATAGACAATGAACTGAGCTTTGCGTTCAACAGGATTTATCAAGATATTTGCATAATGGTCAAATAATGAGATCTGACTAAATGTCTTGTCAAGATCTACGATTTTCTGCAAATCTACGCCTAAGGAATAACACCAATCCACACATTTCGCTACTGCATCTCTAAGATGTGCATAAAGTTCATCCAAAGTCATTGCTGCCTTTGTTCCACTTTCATCCTCCTGATTCTCTTCCTCTTCATCTTTTGAGTCGCCATACGTTGCAAATGCTTTTTTCAGACTGCCAAAGATATTGCAATATGAGATGATTTGTCCACATTTTTTCTCACGTCCAAGTATGTCAAGTATAGAACATCTACGATTAGCACGTGCAATAGTCTGCATAAGATTTTGTCCCGCCAAAGGCTTATCAACATATAGAGTTGATACCATAGGAGAATCAAAACCGGTCAACCACATAGAGCACACAAAAACAATCCTTAAGGGGTTAGTCTCATCGCGGAATAAATCCTGCAATTCCTGACCTTCCTCATTGACCTCTAACATTCTTGCTCTGTGTGGTCGAATATCCATACCTTCGGTGGCAAATCGCTCTTCGTCACCTTGATTGAGACTTATAACGACAGCCATATCTGTAGTTCGCATCCAATCTCTAATCTTCAAAGTCTTCTGATATTCCGTACTTTGAGGATTCATTGCCATAAGCTGTCTGTTGAGTTCAGCTATTTTAGTCTGCCATTTTGCAGACACAAGGTCATACATCTTTACCGCGGTAAAACGATCGACACTTATCACCATTGCCTTACCCAAATAACCACGTTGAACAATATGATCAACTATGTCATCTGCAATCTTATTGAGTCGCGACGGACGGCGCAATATTTCAAGCTCTTTTGCATGTTCGCGTTCAAGACGCATACGAGTATCATCATCTAATTCTTCATCTTCGAGAATACGGATAAAGTCCTCGCTGAATGTGGGATTCTCATTCTGCACCTCTGGCAAATGGTTACGATACGTGAGACGTACAGTCGATTCATCTTCTACTGCCTGGCTGAAATTATATTCACTTACAGTCTCACCAAACCACTTGTTCGTTAACTTTTTACTGCCGAAAAGTGGAGTGCCTGTAAATGCCATATATTTGGCATTAGGAAGTCCGGCTCTCAGATTTTCAGCAAGTGATTTGTATTGAGTTCTGTGGGCTTCATCAATGAATACGATTATATCATCTCTTTCTGAAAGAATGGGATATTTCTTATGCTTATCGTAACGAAATTTCTGTATAAGCGTAAAAAGAATTCGATGGTCTTCTTGAAGCATCTCCCTAAGTCGTTCACTCGATCCGGGTCTGCAATCCTCATCCTCGCTCATAAATCCACTATGTAAGAAGTTTCGATAAATTTGATTATCTAGGTCTTCTCGGTCTGTTATGACAAGAAAAGTAAAATTACCGGGGAATCGATTTTTAAGGTATCGGGCAAGGAATACCATAGAAAAGCTCTTGCCACTTCCCTGAGTATGCCAAAAAACACCCATCTTTCCTTCATCTTCCTTTAAGGGTGACTGGCTTAGATATTTATATCTTTCTACCGCACGATTTACACCAAGAAACTGATGGTTCTTAGCACAAATTTTGGTTGTGCCATTATAGAAAAGAATAAAGTTACGGATATAATTCAGAAGATTATCTTTTGCAAAAAGTGAACGTGCCAATACGTCAAGACTCACTTTGTCTGCTTCAATAGCCTCCTTGTCAATCCTATCATCTTCTGTATTTCTGAACCATGGGGCATAGAAAGTCCAATCAGCATAAGTTGCACCTACGCGTGTATGAAGAGCATTACTTGCTACAAGGACAGCATTATAAGCCATTAATCGTGGGATAGCTGATTTATAACGAGTAAGGTTATCATCGTATGCTTGCTTTACTGGTATGTTACTATCTTTTAGCTCAATGGTAATCAGGGGAATCCCATTAA
Source organism: Muribaculaceae bacterium (assembly GCA_029062005.1). Taxonomy (GTDB): domain Bacteria; phylum Bacteroidota; class Bacteroidia; order Bacteroidales; family Muribaculaceae; genus Lepagella. Next base: position 3,073 of record JAIDQZ010000051.1, read on the forward strand.
CATAGATAATAACGTCAGGACGTAGTCGGTAAACATCACCTTGGATCCAAAGCTGATTGACTACATCAAATTGGTTGCTTTTAGGGTCTAACCAGTCGATATAGTGGATAGTTCGTTGCTCTCTTCGTCCATTAGCTTGAAGCACATCCATCTTGTATCCATTGATAATTCGCGTAAGAATCCGTGCGTTCAATACTTGGGGGTCGGAGTGTAAGTCTATTGAAGAAATGGCTGATAGAGCTGAATCAATGTCGGAATTATCGAGTCCATCTGGACAACTCGTTTCTTTTGCATTGATACGCTTTATTTCTTGGCGGAGCACATCAAGATTCAACACCTCCCGTTCTGACGGACGATTAAGGTAATCAGTAAAAAGACAATTATAGTGATGATTGTAGCTCAATTCATTAATACAAACATCAATAAGCTCTTTCTCTATGTCATCTTCCTTGATAAAATATCTCATAGGATCTCCTTATTAAATTTCTAATTGTCCGCTCATTAACTGAGGTAAAAGACGGTCGCGCATGTCAATTAATCGATCAATTTGGCAAGTCAATGTTTCCATTTCTTCTATTAATGGAGAAATCTGCACATCGAACAAGTCGATTATCCTCATAGTAGGTATTAATATTAATTCTTTTCTAATTGAGGATGGTTTAAGATGAAGGACATTTGAGCCATTTGCAAATTCTGAAAGATGCTTACTATACCCTCCAAATCTAAACATAGAATACAAGAATATATTAGGTATTTCAGAATTAACTTTGACTAAATCAGTAGAAATAATCGATGTTTCAGAATAATGTGGTATCAAGGCTACGGAACCTACAGTTCTTCTATCCTGCGTCATATCCGTTACACCCAGTATCAAGTCTCCTTTATTGACAATATGACTTTCATTATAGCGTCCTGCGTATTTTTTCAGTCCATTATAGTTATACCCTCCATAGGGTTTCATATTCTTTAAGTTGACAAGATTAACTCCTTCTTCAACATCAATTTCGTCTGAAGTATACGAACATCCTCGATCAAAGGATATGATCTCACCAATACTTTTAAGATTCCAACCTTTCGGGAGACCATTTTCAAACTCGCAGTATTCATAGCCGGGGAAACGGAAATAAACAAACCATTCACGATATATTCGCATTGCCATCTCCTCTAAAATCACAATTCTCCGCCGATTGAGTTCTATAAGTTCATCATATTCACATAAAATTAAAGATGCTTTATCCTGATAATCTCGATTGGGTAAGTCAATTTGAAGTTCACGTATGGTCTTCATATTGACATGTGATGAAGTCGAGCCATTTGCAGTTTTCAACAAAGAGTGTTGCTGTTCTGGGGCAAGTAAGAAATAGGTTAAGAAATCAGGATTGACCTTATTTTGATCAGGACGAATAAGGACGGTGCGTTGACCTAAACAAAATTTCTGACCATTTTTTATTATAGCCACATTCCCAGCAGGTGCTTCGCGAGCAAAAATTAAATCATTATCTTGAGGTATAGCTCTTTTATTGCGAATATGGTAAACATCTTCACATACTCTATGAACTCCTGTCAATATGAAACGACCTTTACCAATATTGGGAGTGCGAATGAGAGGATACCCCTCACCTTCGTCATTGGCAGTGGAATGAGGGCAATCCCATATATCAACACAAACATCTTTCAGTTTCATATCCCAAGTGTATTATTAAGATTACTCATAATACCTTCCATAAGTTCTTGGCCACGACAATTAAGTGCTAAAAGCTCACTCCTAAGAACTTGCATAGCTTCTTTGAAGTCGTTTTTATCCTCAATATCAAAGCTTACTCCTACATATCGTCCGGGGTTGAGAGAGTAATCTTGTTCGCGAATTTCTTCAATTGTGGCCGCCTTGCATAGTCCAACAACATCACGATATTTACCATCGGGAAAATTATCAGTAAGCCATTGACGCATAGAAATCATATAGTCCACTTGTTTCAGAGTTTCTTCAACTTCAGCATTGGAGGCCTCAAGCCTTTTCTTCAAATCTTGAGTTATATTTTTATTTGGATTTTTGGCTAAGAAATCCTCAACTTCAGCGGAGATTCTATTGTTTTGCTCGATTGCTTCTTCGTACTTCTGATTTAGCTCACTGATACGCATATCATAATGCGACATCAACAGATGCCATTGAACTTCATTACCTTGATAGAGATGTCGTATGCAGACAAGATTTGCGATATGCTCGTCAGTAAATTCGCGATGAGCGCGGTCGACCTGACGATATGTATTTCGAGCATTGATAAATAACACTCGTTTATCTTCACGGCGAGCCTTATCAAAGAACCATAAAGTCGCAGGCAAAGTTACGGAATAGAACATATTACTTGGTAGTGAGAGCATAGCACTGACAATACCATCTTCAACCAACCTCGCACGAATTTCAGCCTCAGACTTACCTGCATCGGTAGCAATCGAGGCCATAACGAGTGCTGCACGTCCGGTATCATTCAAGGCAGTGGCAAACTGATTTATCCAGAGATAATTTGCACAAGGCACTGTCTCTGAGTCCTTACTTTTTGATTTGGTTTTATTCTTGGGTATTCCGAATTCGTTGAAACGTCGATCGTCTTTTACCTTATCATAACTGACATCATCTACATTAAACGGGGGATTAGCCATTACAAAATCGAAAGCTCCGTATGAATTGTGAGGATCAGAATAATAGCTATTCCCATGCACGATATGATTATTCAGTCCGTGAAGAAACATATTCATTCGAGCAAGTTTAACAGTTTCTCCCTCTTTCTCGATTCCATATACGGATATATTATCCGGATTCGCATTGCTTCTCTGAACAAAGTCTGCACTCTGGACAAACATACCACCTGAGCCACAAGCAGGATCGAGGATGCGACCATGGAAAGGCTCTATCATTTCAACCATCAGTCGAACAACTGAGGTGGGTGTATAATATTCACCACCACCTTTTCCCTCATTACTTGCAAATTTACCAAGGAAAAATTCATAAACCTTACCAAAAACGTCACCTGATAGATTTTTGGGAATAGTATTAATAATTTTGAGAAGAGAGGCTGTTAGTGAATAGTCCCTAATACTATCATCGTCTCGTTTTGGCTCAAGATTGAAATACTCTTCTTTGGGTAGCGATCCAATGAGTTCTGGCTTGTACCGTTCAATACCTTCCATCGCCTCCTTGATTTTTCGAGGAATATCTTCTTGCTCACTCAAACTTAGTAAATGGTCAAAGTGAGATTCTTCCGGCAGATAGAATCCAACTTTACTAAGGGCGATTTCCTCACGAGTTTTAGGATTACGAGTATTTTGAGACGCAGCGTATTCAGTCTCTATCTCATCTTTGAACTTATCATATTTGTTAGAAGCAAAACGCAAGAATATCAATCCCAGAACCGGAGTAGAATACTGGGTTGATTTTAGGCCACTTTCAGAGCGAAGCTTGTCAGACGCAGCCCAAAGTTTCTCTTCTAATTGTTTCAGTTCTTCTGCCATCTTATATTGGTACGTCGCTTCAAACGACAATGAATAATCTATAAAAAGAACACCCATGTAGCATCTGAAGGCCGACCAAAGCCTGTAACGACTACAAGGATGTTCCCAAAGTTTTCGGCTCTCGCCGTATGTCTTTTTTGTTTACTGACTGGTCATTTTCAGAAAGGCGTTACTTAATTGCAAAATTAGTAAATTTTTCTTAGATTACAGCTATAAATCAGTCGGAAATTTTGAGTGCAGAGTGCTGAATCAGAAATGTTGGCATATCTTGTGCGTGGAATGTTCCTCAATAGATTGTTGGAGTGTTCTTTGTTGATGGAGGGGATGGTCGTTTCACCTTCGACAAACCGGCTGCGCGAATAAGGGAGTGTATGTATCTATATTGGAACTAAATATCTTTCTTGCGTAGCGATAAATCCAGCAAGCATAGTCTTAACTTGCCGAAATTGTGCGTTATTCATCTCTATGATAGGACGGAACGCCTCGATCAATTCTTTAGAGATTACTGGATCTTCCATATGTGTTACTTTTCAATTATCGCATTATTCAATGACTTCCCATGTGCCGGATTTTAAATCTCCGACACGTTTGATACGGTTTTCGGTCTTTAGGACATCAATGATTCTAAATAGTGTTCGGCGTGGAATATTCAAGGCCTTTGATATTTGAGTGACGCTAACACGCTTATTATGTT
>JAIDQZ010000052.1 GCA_029062005.1 Muribaculaceae bacterium
TTGTAATAAGCGCTCTCGATATAGAGCGCAATAAAATGCGTGGAGATCTCGGCATCACCTATGATATGGACGTGATCCGACTGCGTAAGGAATTTCAGAATCTCGGTTTTTATGTCGGCTCTGTTTGTGTGACGCATTACAACGGTCAGATAAGCGCTGATAAGTTCCGCTCCAAACTTGAACGAATGGGCATAACTGTCTATTATCATTATCTGATAGAGGGATATCCTGCAAATGTTGATTTGATCGCTTCTGACGACGGTTTCGGACACAACGACTATATCAAGACTTCTCGTCCACTTGTCATTGTCACGGCCCCCGGTCCCGGCAGTGGTAAAATGGCGGTCTGCCTCAGCCAGCTTTATAATGAGAATAAACATGGTGTCACTGCCGGATATGCAAAATTCGAGACATTCCCCGTGTGGAATCTGCCGCTGAAGCATCCGGTCAACATAGCCTATGAGGCTGCTACGGCTGACCTTAACGATGTCAATATGATCGATCCATTCCATCTGGAAGCATATGGAAAGACTGCGATCAACTATAATCGCGATATAGAGATCTTCCCCGTGCTTAATACTCTTTTCGAAGGTATTTACGGAAGCAATCCATATAAATCCCCGACAGATATGGGTGTAAACATGGTAGGTTTCTGTATTAGCGACGATGCGGTCTGTTGCCATGCCTCCAACAATGAGATCATACGCCGTTACTTCACTGCCCTCAACAATATGGCAAAAGGTGATGATAATGAGTCTGAAGTCAATAAGATCGCACTCTTGCTGAAGCAGGCAAAGATTGATGCATCTTACCGTCCATGTATTGGCGCGGCGAGGGAACGTTCGGAGAAAAGCGGACTTCCATGCAGTGCCATCGAACTTGCCGACGGTACAATCATTACAGCTGAACAGAGCGAGCTGCTCGGTCCAAGTTCCGCGCTTATACTGAATGTTGTGAAGCATCTTGCCGGTATCGACCATGCTGTGAAGCTGATTCCGCAGGAGATGATAGAGCCTATCCAGCATACAAAGACCACCTACCTTAAGGGGCATAATCCCCGCCTGCACAGCGACGAGGTTCTGGTAGCCCTTTCAGTTCTCAGCACACATGACGAAAAATGCCGGAAGGCTCTTGAGACTCTCCCCGAACTTGATGGCTGTCAGGCGCATTCCACTGTCATGCTTGGAGAAGTGGATCATAAGATCTTCAAGAAGCTCGGCATAAGCCTCACATGCGATCCGGCAAAGAAAGATTGAAATGCAGGATGCCGTCTTCAGCATACTGATAGCCGTATTGGAGACTATTCTCCTTCCGGTTGTATATAGATGGCTAAAGTGCCGTATATCAAGGCTATGGATCGTCTGCGTCCTTTTGGTCGCTATCGTTTTGTTGATGACCATGGTCTTGGGAACTGCAGTGTCTTTGCTTGAGTATTATGTTTCAAAAGGCTGAAAGAGTATCGTTATAAAGAATATGACCAATGAAAAGAATTGATTTCGTCAGGCTTCGTAAAAGGGCTGGTATGAGTCAGCGTGAACTTGCTGACATCCTTCAGGTGCGACCAAGTTTTCTATCTGCGATAGAAAATGGTAAAAGCCGTATGCCGGATGAAAAGCTCGATAAGATCAAGGAAATATTCGAGCTGGATAACCTTGACGACTATATGGTGGAGGAACATATCGAGATGACAGTCCCTCCACATACCCACTCCATGGATCAAAACGACACGCTTACTCAGCTTCTGAATCATTTCCATGATCTGGCCCACCAGCGTGAGAGGGAACATTCCGGTCAGGATACGGACACAGCTGAAAGAATCGAATTCCTTGCAAAACGCAATGACCGGCTCTCGGAGCGCGTCGATGACCTGCGCGACGAAGTCGATGCCTTACGGGAGGAAAACCTACGCCTTAAGGAGCTCCTCCTCAAAAACGGCATCCAATACTGACAATATAAATTAGAAGGGACGCACGGCTCGTGCGTCCTTTTTATAAATTCTTGATTTCTATGATATACTCGTCAGGTGTAGCTGCAAGCACTTCTGCTTTGTATCCCCAATACCGTATCATTTCTGCAAGGACGTTTGCCGGCGGCAGATGGTCATGTTCGGCTTTCTTTTCGTGATGAATATTGTTGATGAATTCCTCGTCTGAAGGAAATGCAATCACGATTATTCCATCAGGTTTCATGTTCATTTTAAATAGCCACTCTATAGTATCCGCAGGTGCATGAAGATGAGGATATACAGAATAAAGCAAAGCGACATCATATTTCCCCGGAATTAGCTCTTCTTCGAAATCTAATTTCAGAAACTCCACATTATCGAGGTGTCCATATTTCTTGCGGGCGATTGAAAGCATACCTTCAGATTGGTCAATCGCAGTCACATGTCCTTCCGGTCCCACAATCTCATTCAGATACGGCAGTAAAACTCCGGTGCCGGTGCCAAGGTCAAGCACATCCATTCCCTTTGATATAGGCAGTTCGCTCAGTATATGTTTTACTCTCTCAGGAGTGGATCGAATCTCATTCTCATCCCATGACGGAGCAAGGGCATCAAAAAAATCTATTTCAGATTGATTCATCTTATATTAAGTGATTGTTTTGTGAATAGTGTTGCAAAATTAACTAAAATTTGCTGAATTATCAAAAATATTTATTAATTTTGCATCCAAAATAATCTAACCATAATAACACTTGATAATGAAGAATAAAATACTGTATTTTCTTCCTCTTGTGGTGACTACAGGAGCTATGAACGCGTCTGAAATCAGACGTGACACTGTAAGTCTTCATGAGGTTGTAGTCACTGCCCCTCTTAAAACAGATGTGGATTTGATTCCACTTAATGTCACTCAGGTAGATGCTGCTGAAATTGAGAAATCAGGGGAGAGTTCTCTGCTTCCGGTACTTGTTTCAAAAGTTCCGGGTCTATTCGTAACTGAACGCGGCTTCGCCGGATATGGAGTGTCGGGAGGAAGCGCCGGAGAAGTCAATATCCGTGGTGTAGGACAGGGCAATAAGGTTCTTTTTATGATTGATGGTCAGCCGCAGTGGGCGGGAGTGTTCGGTCATAGTCTTGCTGATACGTATGTTGCTAATGGCGTTGAGAAAGTGGAAGTTGTAAAAGGTCCTTCATCACTTTTATATGGTTCCAATGCCATGGGCGGATCGATCAATATCGTGACACAAACCCAAAAGAAAGATGGACTTACGGGACGTGCCCGTGCAATGTTCGGATCTTTCAGTACTCAGAAATTCGCACTTTCGTCCGGCTATAAGAAGAATAAGTTTTCCGCTACTCTTTCAGGTCAGCTCGACAGAAGCAATGGCAACCGAGCAGGAAGTGCCTTTTGGCTTGCCAACGAATTTGCTCAGCTTAAATATGCTGCTTCAAATCACTGGAATGTAGCCGGTATGCTCGATATGACCCAAAGCCATGCCAATAATCCGGGAACACTTCAGGATCCCTTGGAGAATATGTGGACTGATATTTTCAGAGGTACAGGAGGACTATATGTCAAGAATATATATGATAAATGCGACGGGGGAGTGCAAGGATATATAAATTGGGGTCGTCATAATCTTGATGACGGCAATGCTCCCGGAGCTGCTCCACGTGACTATCTTTTCCATTCTTCCGACTACAATATGGGCGTCACAGCATACGAATCATTCTATCTATGGAATGCCAATGTCCTTTCTGCCGGTGTCGATTTCCAGCATTGGGGCGGAAGTATATGGAATACTAATAAGGAGGATGAATCAATCCGCTCATCAGAAGCAACCCATCATGT
>JAIDQZ010000053.1 GCA_029062005.1 Muribaculaceae bacterium
CCTGTCTGTGGGGTTCTTTATGACAGGATCTGTCAATATGTCTGCAGAAGAATATACGTCGATTATTCGTTATGACCACGTATGGGAATGCAGGGAACTGACCGACTACGGCAACTGGGAACTTAAATATATAAAGTTTGACGGGAAGGAAGAAATCAATGGGAAAACCTACCACAGGCTCACTACCTTCATGAGAATAGAACCCCGCTTCAACAAGACGAAGAACGAATATTATCCATACAGGATAGAAACGGATCTTTGTGAGCACGAAGGGTATATAAGAGAAGAGAACGGAGTCATGTACGTACCGGTAATAGCTGAAAAAGGTTTCAAGATCGATTATGACATAAATCATTTTGACCTCGATCATTTTTATGTCCGCATACGAAAGTACACTCCGGATTCAGATCCTCTTACTACGGAAGATTGCATTATGGATATCCCGATTTTTGATTATAATCGCACTGTCGGGGATACTTTTTTCTGCATTGATTATTCAGACACAAATATTTTTGATGCCGGTGTGTTTCCCTTCAGAATAGTAAGAGAAAATCAGGTAGAGGTTGACGGAGAGATATGCAGGGAGTTTACATTTCAAGCATATAATCCTGAGATCGAATTGGAAAATCCACATGATTACCATTTCAAGACAGTGGAAGGCATAGGTATGGTTTGCAGTTTCGGAACACTTAATTATCAAACCATGCGTGGAATGCAGTCGACCGGAATATATTGTCATAATTCATTCCAACGACTGTTGAATTCTGACGGGAATGTACTATATGAATCGGAGGATGTAACATATCCCGGCTTCAATGTGCCCGGATTATCATCAGTAAACACAATCAACCGTGAAGCATACACCAACACTCCTCTCTACGACATGATGGGGCGCCGCATCTCCAGCCCGGCTCCCGGTCAGCTCTACATCAGGGACGGGAAGAAATACATCGGGAAGTGAATTTGCAGTCACAACAACGTGGACACAAAATAAACGACAGATAGCTTACACAACATACACTGACTCGACGCTGCGGCAACTATACTTACGGTGAGTTGCCGCAGCTTTTCCATATAAATTTTCTTAAATTGTTTGGTGGGTCCTGATATTTTGCTTATCTTTGTGTATTGGTTTAAAAACCATCAACAGAATACCTGATAACCCTAAAATTGACATACCAAGCTGATGAAGAAAATACTCTGCGCAGCAATCGGTTTCATGTCCCTTGCCTCCTATGCATCCGAAAGGACAGAAACCCTCCTAAGAAGCTGGAATTTCTCACAGGACTCCGTAAAGTGGCAACCGGTCACAATCCCCCACGACTGGGCTATATACGGTCCCTTTGACCGCGAAATAGATATCCAGAAAGTAGCAGTAGAGCAGAACGGGGAAAAGACCGCAACCTGGAAGACGGGACGCACAGGGGGACTCCCTTATATAGGCAAAGGTTTTTACACCACCTCCTTCAACATCCCCGACACTCCTGACCGCAGCTATGCCCTCGTCTTCGACGGAGCGATGAGCAACGCTCACGTCTACCTCAACGGCAAACTCGCCACCATGTGGCCCTACGGCTACAACTCTTTCTACGTTGATGTGACCCCGCTGGTAAAAACCGGTGAAAATCTGCTTGAGGTATCTCTTGAAAACAAGCCCATGTCATCACGCTGGTATCCCGGCGCCGGACTCTACCGGAACGTCAGGCTGATCTCCACCGACAAGGTGCACATTCCTGTCTGGGGCACTCAGCTCACCACCCCATATGTGAGCAAGGAATACGCCACAGTCCACCTCGTGACCTCGCTCGAAGGCGTGAACAAGGGGGATAAGGTAACTCTTACCACTGAAATCACAGCGCCAGACGGAAAAGTGGTGGCTACCGATACCCACGAATACAAGACATATCCGGGAGTAAACCTTTCGCAGAATTTCCGCATCAACAATCCCGATCTCTGGAATCCTGAGAATCCTGCACTCTATAAGGCAACGACCAAAGTTATGACCGACGGCAAGACTGCCGACGAATATTCCACACGCTTCGGCATCCGGAGCGTGGAGGTAAGAGCCGGCGAGGGATTCTTCCTCAACGGGGAGAAGATACAGTTCAAAGGCGTATGCAACCACCACGACCTCGGCCCCCTCGGCGCGGCGGTAAACAAATCAGCCCTCAGACATCAGCTTGAGCTTCTCAAAGACATGGGAGCAAATGCAGTGCGCACCTCCCACAACATGCCGGCTCCCGAACTTGTGGAACTCTGCGACGAACTCGGACTGATGATGATGATAGAGCCTTTCGACGACTGGGGATTCCGTCCGAAATCCAAGAACGGATACGGCACTATATTCGATGAATGGGCAGAGCGCGATGTGCAGAACATGGTGCGCCAATACCGCAACAACCCGAGCGTGGTGATGTGGTCGATCGGTAATGAAGTTCCTTCACAGTGGGGACCTGACGGGCTCAAGGAGCTTACATTCCTTCAGGACATAGTGCACCGTGAAGACCCGACACGCCCCGTGACCTGCGGCATGGATCAGGTGAAAGCCGTCACCACAAACGGATTCGCGGCTGCTCTCGACGTACCCGGCTTCAACTACCGCGTCCACATGTATCCGGACGCGATCGGCAAACTACCCCAGAACATACTGCTCGGATCAGAGACTTCTTCCACCGTATCAAGCCGAGGGAAATACTATTTCCCCGTGGAGAAAGCCTATGGAGTAATCCGTCCTGACAACCAGAGCTCTGCCTACGATGTAGAGTATTGCTCATGGAGCAATATCCCTGACGATGACTTCGCGGCAGCCGACGACTATCCTTGGGACATGGGGCAGTTCGTATGGACCGGCTTCGACTATCTCGGCGAGCCGTCGCCCTATGACACAGACGCATGGCCCAGCCACAGTTCCTATTTCGGGATCTTCGACCTCGCGTCGCTGCCTAAAGACCGTTTCTATCTCTACCGCTCAAAATGGAACGAAAAAGACCACACCCTGCACATCCTTCCGCACTGGAACTGGAAAGGACGCGAAGGGGAGGTGACTCCGGTGTTCGTCTACACAGACGCCCCCAAGGCAGAGCTTTTCATCAACGGCAAGAGCCAGGGAATCCGCGAGAAGAACGACTCTTCAAACATGCACCGCTACCGCCTGATGTGGAATGAGACTGTCTATGAGCCGGGAGAAGTAAAGGCAGTGGCATACAATGCCGACGGCACTATAGCCGGAGAAGCTACAGTGCGCACTGCCGGCAAGCCGTATGCAATCAAGCTCACTTCCAACCGCAGTTCGCTTGAAAGCAACGGAGACGACCTTGCATACATCACCGTTCAGGTCGTGGACAAAGAGGGCAACATCGTGCCGGACGCCGAACCGGAAGTCTCTTTCAAGGTGACAGGAGACGGCACCTTCCGCGCCACAGCCAACGGCGACCCCACTTCGCTGCGCGATTTCAACAAGCCGGTTATGGATCTCTTCAGCGGAGCAGCCACCGTGATTGTAAAGAGCGGCGAAAAGCCGGGCATTCTGACACTCGAAGCCAAATCAAAAGGGTTAAAGCCTGCCAAACTCGCTATCCCGGTAGAATGATGCACAATGCATAATTAATGATGCAAGGGATACAAATGCATTAAAGCGCGAACTGCATCGCAACACCACCCCCACAACCTCACAACTAAACAACTCCAAAACCCAACAACTCAACAACCAAAAAAACCAAATAATCATGAAAGAAAAAATCAACGAATTATTCCTCCAGCGCTTCGGCGACCACGGCACAATGTATGCATCAGCAGGCCGCATCAACCTCATAGGCGAGCATACCGACTACAATGAAGGCTATGTCTTTCCCGGCGCCATAGACAAGGTGATCATGGCTGAGATCAAGCCTAACGGCACAGACAAGGTGCGTGTGTATTCAATCGACATCGACGACTACGCAGAGTTCGGACTCAATGAGGAAGACGCTCCGTCGCAGAGCTGGGCACGCTACGTGTTTGGCGTATGCCGCGAAATCATCAAGAGAGGCGGCAAAGTGGAAGGATTCGACGCTGTGTTTGCAGGCAATGTGCCCCTCGGCGCGGGTCTGTCTTCTTCAGCCGCGCTCGAAAGCTGCTTCGCTTTCGCTCTCAACGACCTCTTCAACGACAACAAGATAGATAAATTCGAACTCGCCCGCATCGGTCAGAGCACAGAGCACAACTATTGTGGCGTAAAATGCGGCATCATGGACCAGTTCGCTTCCGTGATGGGCAAGAAGGGCAACCTCATGCGTCTCGACTGCCGCAGCTCGGAATATGAATATTTCCCCTTCAATCCGGAAGACTACCGTCTGGTGCTCGTGGATTCACGCGTGAAGCATGAGCTGAAGGATTCCCCCTACAACAAACGCCGTGAAAGCTGCGAGCGCGTGGCTGCCGCTCTCGGACGTCCGTCGCTCCGCGGCGCATCAATGGAGGAACTTGACGCCATCAAGGACAAGATCTCAGAAGAAGACTACAAGCGCGCACGCTTCGTGATCGGCGAGGAAGCACGTGTGCTTGCCGTATGCGACGCCCTCGTGGCAGGCGACTACGAGACGGTAGGCAAAAAGATGTATGAGACTCACGAGGGTCTTTCAAAAGACTATGAAGTAAGCTGCGTGGAACTCGACTTCCTCAACGACGAGGCAAAGAAACTCGGCGTCACCGGCAGCCGCATCATGGGCGGCGGCTTCGGCGGCTGCACGATCAACCTTGTGAAAAACGATCTTCACGACAAGTTTGTAGAAGAAATCACAGAACGTTTCGAGGATAAATATGGACACGCTCCCATGATCTATGACGTGGTCATTTCAGACGGAGCACGTAAACTTGATTGATCCGATATATGGAAATCACAACCCGCAAGGTCGCCTCTCCCATCGGGGAGGTGACCCTATACAGAATCACAAATTCCAACGGAGCATCGGTAGAGGTGTCATCGCTCGGCGCCGGCATTACTGAAGTGTCAGTGCCCGATGCCAACGGCAAAATCGAGAACGTCACACTCCGCTATGCCGACCCGGCGAGCTATCTTGCCGACGGTCCATGCGCCGGAAAGACTCCGGGCAGATTCGCCAACCGTATCTGCAAAGGAAAGCTACAGATCGACGGCATCACCTATGATCTCCCGATCAACAACGGACCAAATCACCTGCACGGTGGTCCGGAAGGGTTCCAGAACCGGATATGGGAATCGGAAGAGCTGCCTGACGGAGTCCTCTTCCGCTATCATTCGAAAGACGGAGAGATGGGATATCCCGGCAATCTGACCGCTGAAGTGAAATATACCTGGAACGATGACAACGAGCTGACTATCGACCTGTCTGCCAAGTCTGATGCCAAGACAGTGGTCAACCTTACAAACCACGCCTATTTCAACCTTGAGGGTGCAGACGGAGCCGAGCCGAACTCCGTACTGAAGCATGAACTCAAGCTGAACGCATCATATTTCCTTCCGGGCGACGAGACTCTGATTCCAAGCGGCGAGGTAGCTCCGGTGGCTGCGACTCCGATGGATTTCACCGAGTTCAAGACACTCGGAGAAGATATCAACAAAGATTTCACTCCGCTTAAATATGGCAAAGGTTACGACCATTGCTTCTGCATAGACGGACCAAACGGAGAATTGCGCGAGGCATGCGTGCTACGCTCTCCTAAGAGCCGCCGGCGCCTTACGGTGCTGACGGACCAGCCGGGAGTCCAGGTCTATACCGGCAACTGGCTTGCAGGATCGCCGGCAAACGCGGCAGGCCGCAGCTACGAGGACTATGAAGGAGTGGCAATGGAAGCACAGGGATTTCCAGACGCTCCCAGCCATGCGTCATTCCCCTCTCCGATAATCTCACCGGATGCACCCTACCACCGCACCATAGTATACCGCTTCGACACATTCTGACGAAGTCATCACCATCAACAGATAATCAGGGATACACGGATAGTGTATCCTTTTTTTACCCACATTTTCATGAGGACTTAGCTCTCTTCCCGGTTGGAAAAGTTTGAATATTTCGGAAAGAATCATTAACTTTGCGGTAAGAAATCCTTTAACATAAATATAAGACATGGAAAAGACATGGCGTTGGTTTGGACCCAACGATAAAATCACCCTCGACATGCTCCGTCAGATCGGAGTTGAAGGTATTGTCACAGCCCTTCACCATATACCTAACGGAGAGATCTGGAGCGAAGAGGAAGTAAACAAGATGAAGGACTATATCGAGAGCCACGGGTTGCGTTGGAGCGTTGTGGAAAGTCTCCCGGTAAGCGAATCAATCAAATATGGTGGTCCAGACCGCGACCAACTGATAGAAAACTACAAGGTTAGCCTTGCCAACCTCGGCAAAGCCGGTGTGAAGACGATCTGCTACAACTTCATGCCCGTGCTTGACTGGGCACGCACTGACCTCGAATATCCAAACCCCGACGGCACATCAAACCTATACTTCAACCGTGCCGAATTCGCATACTTCGACATACACATCCTGAAACGCGAAGGCGCGGAAAAAGACTACGATGAAGAGACTTTGACCAGGATGCGCGAGGAAGTGGCTCCCCGCATGGACTCTGAAGCCGAGAAACGCCTTGTCGACAACATCATCGTAAAGACACAGGGATTCGTAAACGGCAATATTTCAGAAAAAGACCTGAAACCAGTAGAGAAGTTCCGCTCACTGCTCGATCTTTATAAGGGCATAGATGCCGAGAAACTTCGTGCGAACATGGCATACTTCCTCAATGCCATAATGCCGGTATGTGACGAATATGACATCAACATGTGCGTACACCCGGACGATCCACCCATGCCTATCCTCGGACTTCCGCGTATCGTGACCTGCGATGCGGACATACAGGCATTTCTCGACGCAGTCCCCAATCCCCACAACGGACTTACTTTCTGCGCCGGAAGCCTAAGCGCAGGAGCTCACAATGACGTGCCGGCGCTCGCAAAAAAATATGCCGACCGCACCCATTTCGTGCACGCAAGAATATGCAATCCCCAGCCCAACGGAGATTTCAAGGAATCTTCCCACCTCGATCCGCGACTGATCGATGTTGTAAAGACTTTCGAGACCCTGCGTCCTGAAGTGCCAATGCGCGTGGATCATGCACCTCTGATGCTCGGCGACGAAAAGATGGGATATAATGCCGGATACTCATTCCACGGCAGGATGCTCGCCCTTGGAATGGTCGGCGGAATCATGGCTGCTGTGAATAGTTTAAAGGTTTAGGGGGGATAAAAGGTTTAGAGGGTTTAGGAGGTTTAGATAGTTTGGGGAGTTTAGGGAGGTTTTAACGTTTTATAGAAAATGAAAAAGAATTTTACAAAGGAAGAAGCCCAGGCATGGGTTGACAGCCGCGTGTGGGCAAAGGGTCTCACCCTGAAGGCAGACGCCACCATCGATGCAGTTGAATTTGCAGAGCAGTATACCGCCAACCCGGAACTCTGGGATGCCCTCTTCGCATGGTTAAAAGACACCGACCTCAATACTGTGGCTGCCGGCAAGCACGACATAGTGCCTGGACGCCTCTGGGTCAATATCCTCGAATATACGCCGAAAAGCGCGGAAGACACAAAAATCGAGAGCCACGAGAACTTCATCGACCTTCAGTACACATTCGTCGGCGATGAACTGATGGGACTCGCAGGTCATGTGACACCTACCGGTCCGTATGATCCCGTGAAAGATAAGACCAACTACACTACCGACGAGGAAATCTCCTACGTCGACGCACCCAACGACACTTTCTTCCTCTATTTCCCGAAAGACATGCATCAGCCATCTGTCCGGGCTCATGAGAATGCCGGTCCGAGCCGCAAAGCTGTAGGCAAGATAGAATATGCGAAATAAAGAAGGTCAATCCTGTAAAAAGCAAAGGTCAGTTGTCAAATGACAACTGACCTTTTTGTCGGGGTGACAAGATTCGAACTTGCGACCTCACGCCCCCCAGACGCACACTCTAACCGGACTGAGCTACACCCCGA
>JAIDQZ010000054.1 GCA_029062005.1 Muribaculaceae bacterium
CGAATGAATTGCCTTTTTCAACTTTGACAATATTCTCTATAGCAACTCCAGATGGTTCTTTCAAAGTAAAGTGTTTGAAGCCGAGATCGCCATGAAAAAGAGGATTTGCTTCTTTGATTTTCTTTGCGGCACGTTTGATCCTATCAAAACCTAATTCATCGATAGTCTTAAAACCTGCTTTATAAGCATCCGTTTTATTATCAAAGAGTGCTGGAATTTGAACTAATATATAATTCAATTTATCACCCTCTGATATTAATTGCATGGCGGCATGAGCTGTAGTCGATGATCCACCGAAGAAATCAAGTACATAGACGGAGTCCTTTTCTGTCGGTGCGATACCTTGTTGTAAGATTAGTTTGATAAAATCAACAGGTTTGGGGAAATCAAAATATTCCTTTCCATCATAAAGTTCTCTAAGTTCGCGTGTGCCTTGAGTACTGTACACTGTCTCCAAAATTGATGATAATCCAGTATATTCACTTTCTAAATCCTTCATGAATTTTTTACGCCGGGGGCGACCGGTAGACTCTGCTGGAAACAGAACTTCATTATTGGCAATCAATTCCTCCATTCTCGTAGGTTCATAACGCCATCCGGTAGGGGGACATGGGTATGTTATACCTGATACTGGATTCGTGAGGTCATAATGAAGATTCGGACGTTGGGACTCAGTAGCAAGTCCTGTCATATCAGCACTCATCCACGGACCTCTTGGATCATTATCCGGATTAGAGTATTTAGTTTTGTCGGATTCCTTACCCAATATACGGCAATCGCTCCTCCTGCCGTAACACAGAAGATAATCATGATCTTTGGATGCTCCGTTCTTGGTTCTACTATCGACCATCTGTCGTTTCTTCCAGATAAAGGAACAAATTAGATTCTCTTCCCCGAAAACATCATCACAAAGAAGCTTTAGATTTCCTTGCTCATTGTCATCAATAGAAACGAAGATAACACCATCTTTACTGAGAAGGTCTCGAGCAAGAAGTAAACGTGGCAACATAAACATCAGCCATGCAGAATGAGATGCAGACCCACGACGAGTCAGATCAAGAATGCGCTGCGCTTTCTCAATTGAAATGCTGAGTTTTGTGGATAATTCTTCTGCTGTAAAATTGAAGTTATCGTTATATACGAAGCCATCCGAACCTGTGTTATAGGGTGGATCGATATAGATACACTTAATCTGTCCGGCATACGATTTTAATAGATGCTTAAGAGCGTCAAGATTGTCTCCACTGATATAAATATTTTTACTCCTTTTGTTCTCCGGCAATGCATTGTGAGTTTCGTCCGGCACAATTACAGTGGTAGTATCTAATGATGCCAACATTCTGGCATAGTTCTTACCAAGAAAGCGAAGCTCATAGCCCTCGTCTGTTACATTTACTTTATCCTTAATATATTCTTGAAATCTGACAATATCGAAACTCCCATCTTCCTTAAAGCAAGCTGGGAAATGTTCTCTGAGTACCTCGAGTTCATTAGCCCCGGGTGATACTGAATTATTTTTATCAAGTATATCTTTTATCATCAGAATTCAATTTTAGTATTCAGTAAATCATCGACATTCACGTCTAAAAGCCTAGAAATTTTAACGAGAGTTGGTAAATCTGGCTGTGAACTATTTGTACACCATTTTGAAACAGTTGATGGATTTACATTAAGCTGTTCACATAACCATTTGTTTGTCCTTTTCTTCTCTGCTAAAACTACTTTTAATCGGTTTATATCAGTTTCCATGTCAATAAAAATTGTTATCTGACTGCAAATTTAGTGAAAGTTCTTCACATGGCAATGAAATGGCAATATGTTGTTAAGCATAACAACGCCCGACAAGGTAATCACTTGTCGAGGCGCTGTTGCTATATGGTGATTTAGAAGTTGAAGGTGGGGAGGTTGGATTTGTCGATTTTGCAGAGGCAGAGGGTGTAGGGGACAAAACCTTTGTGTCCTTCGATTTTTATGAAGTCTTCGCCCCATTGCCAGCAGTAGTAGAGGGCGAGGCGAATGGCGTCTTTGTCGTTGTATGCTTCGAACTGCCATTTGCCGCAATCGGTATAACATGTATATAGTGCCATATTTTGATGCTATAAGTTAGAGTTAAGAGTGATGAGTTTTTAGCGATGAGTAAGAAAAATTGGGTGAGATTACCACTTGATGCTACTTATCAAGAAAGCAGATAATAAACCAAGAGCGAGGAACGCTATAAATGGTAGAAAACCCTCGAACTCAATATCCTT
>JAIDQZ010000055.1 GCA_029062005.1 Muribaculaceae bacterium
CCCCCAACACCCCCCCTCCCCAAAACCCAACAACCCACCCACTCCCACCCCTCCACAACCCCCCCCCCCCCACAAACCCAACAACCCCACAACCCCAACAACCCAAAACCCAACACCATGAAAAAACTGAATATCCTGCCGTTATTGGTATCGCTCCTGATGCTTGCCGGACTCACATACTCCTGCGTCGACGACAGCCTCCTCCGCAGGATAGATGATCCGGTGGCTAATTTCGAACAGCTCTGGAAAACTCTTGACGAGCATTACTGTTTTTTTGAGGAGAAGGGTATCGACTGGGATTCGGTGTATATGAAATATCGTCCGCTGGTGAAGGATGACACTCAATATGTGCAGCTCTTCGGCATCTGCGCGGCGATGCTCGATGAGCTGAAGGATGGACACGTCAACCTCATATCTTCATTCAACACGTCATATTACCGCAACTGGTGGAGCGACTATCCGCAGGATTTCCGTCTGCGCACGATACAGGAAGACTATCTGCATTTCAATTTCCTGCAGACCTCGGGCATTTCATATGCCATGCTGCCCGACACGATAGGATATATGTATTATCCCTCTTTCTCCTACGACATCGGCAACCTGAACCTTGACTACATACTTGCGATACTCTATCAGAGCAAGGGATTGATAATAGACATCCGGGATAACGGAGGGGGCAACCTGACCAATATCAAGACTCTGGTGAGCCGCTTGATCGACCGCAAGGTGTCGGGAGGGACTATCCGGCATAAGACCGGACCGGGACACGGCGACTTTTCCGAACCATATGAAATAGTTTATGAACCGTGCGACACTACGAAGCGGATAGCCTATCTCAACCGCCCGGTGGCAGTGCTGACCAACAGGAGCTGTTTCAGTGCCGCCAATGATTTCGTGTCGGTGATGAAGTCGCTGCCGAATGTCAGCATCATCGGGGCGCGTACGGGAGGGGGCGGCGGACTGCCGTTCAATTCGGAGATGCCTATAGGATGGGGCGTGAGGTTTTCGGCATGTCCGATGAGGTCGCCGGATGGGAAGACAACGGAATTCGGCATCGATCCCTCGCCGGGATGCGAGGTTCATGCTCCGGATTCATTGCTGATAAAGGGGATCGACCCGATCCTCAACTTTGCAGTCGGCCGCATACTCGGCAGCGCAGCTGCGGATCAATTATCAATGATCAATTATCAATGATCAATGATCAATTGTGATAGCTCAAGCCAACAAAATTCAAAATAAGCTCACGCAAAGCCGCAAAGTTTTTTTCAATGATGTATTTTCAATTGCTTCGCGACTCGGTTCAGGCAAGCCCGCCAAGATATCGGGCTGCTTCGCACCGCCCGGAGCACGCAAAGTATCAGCGCGATTCCGCGCTTCATATAATTACCGCGTAAGGTAGGGACGCACGGCTCGTGCGTCCGCTTTTACAATCGGCAATATACACGGCATTTTCGTGCTTCGGAGGGCGGACGCACGGACCGTGCGTCCCTACCGAGACGGTAATAAATTCAAAATTCTAAATTCAAAATTCTAAATTATCGTGCATCCATGTCTGCTATTTTTTTGATGAAAAAAATTTGCGATATTAAATATATTTATTAATTTTGCACAATATTAGACAATTAACTAATTTATTAACCTATCACAATTTTTCTTTTATGAAAAAAATTCTACTAAGCATGGCAGCTGCAGCAATGTGCGTACCCGCTTTTGCTGCTGAGGAAACTACAAATGTTCCCGTAAAGATGACCTACATTGATAAATCCAATCCGGATGAGTCATTCGGTGAAATTGCAGCCGGCTCGACAGCTAAGACCGGTTTCAACACGATCAAAAATGGAGTTGTAGAATTCGGAAATGAAGGTTGGGGTGTCAACTACATCACTTATCTCCAGGTCAATGTTTCCGAGATTGAAGGATCTATCCTGAATGCTACTCTTTCATTCGAGGCTTCCGAAGGATCTGACGGCAAACGTACGCAAACTTATGGTGTCGGATATAACGATTCTGTATGGTCAAGCAAGATGACCTATAACACAGCAAATAGAAGCATCACTTTGATGGGTGACACACAATCAGGTACTGTAAAATATGCCGATAGATTCAAGACTTTCTCTTTTGATATCACTGAAGCTGTTCTCAATGCTGAAAATGGCTTGGCTACCGTCATTATCTATGAAACAGTAGCTGCCGGTGGTGATGTCAAGAATCCTGAAGTTGTTGTTAAGTGGACCGACGAAGCAACCTACGATGTCACTTTCAAAGAAACTAACGAAGTTGAAGCAACTATTACCGTAAATAATCTTGACGTTACAACCGGAACTTCACTTCCTGACGGAAATTATACTTTCACAGCAACCGCTACCGGTTACAAAGATTACACCGGCGAATTTACCGTTGACGGAAAAGCTGAGGTTGTTGAATTCGCTATGACTCCGAAAGCTGTTTGGAATTGGACTGCAAAGAGCAGCGTTGACACTGAAATAGGAGCCGGTACTTGCTTTGAGGGTGAAGCCGCTTCTGTTCCTTTCTGCAAATATATCCTCAAAGATGGCACTGTATGGTCTAAAGATGCTATCAATAAGGAATTCAAATATACTTTCACTCCTGATGCCGACAACTATGTCGCAACTTTGGACTACACTGAAAACGCAGACAATGGTATCTTCTATGTAGAGGGCGAGAATATTGAAGGGATGTCAAAAGGAACTGAAGGTCAGGCAAGCGCCCGCAACTCAAACGCTGCCGGCGGTTATGCTTCAGAACCCGTAACTGTATGCACTCTCTTCCCCGGCACTTATAAAATGGAAGTTGCTTATTCAGGCAATTCAGGAGCAACATTCAAGATCAATCTTGGAGAAGATGCAGAAGAACCTTTGTTGACATGTACTACGAAAGGATACTGGGAATCTTCTACAGCTGACGAAATTGTTATAGCAGCAGAGACAACAGTCATTGTAGAATGTGAAGGAAGCACAAATGCAAAAACTCTCGACTATATCCTCATCACAGGCAAGGGTGGCACAACATCTGCTGTGAAGGCTATCGAGACTGTAGCGGCTGACGGCAAGTGGTATAACCTGCAGGGTGTTCAGATCGCAGCTCCTGCCAAGGGTGGTCTTTACATCCACAATGGCAAGAAGGTGATCGTGAAGTAATAACAAGCATATAGAAAAATCATGGGGCGCACGCTGTCGTGCGCCCCTATTTTTTTTAATTGAGAACTATTACTAATTTTGAATTTTGAACTATTAATAATTTAGAATTTTGAATTTTGAATTTTGAACTATTAATAATTTAGAATTTTGAATTTATTTTAATTGAGAATTGAGAATTTAGAATTTAGAATTGATGGTGATATCAATTTATCATTCATCATTGATTACGGTCTGGGTAGGGACGCACGGCTCGTGCGTCCGCCCTCCGAAGCATCAGTGCGGCTTCGCTGCAAAGAGTCAAGAACCAAGAGTCAAGAGTCAAGATAATTTTATATTAGTTACCGCGTAAGGTAGGGACGCACGGCTCGTGCGTCCGCCGTTCCGAAGCACGAAAATGCCGTGTATAATGCCGATTGTAAAAATCGTGTATAATGCCGATTACAAGGCGGACGCACGAGCCGTGCGTCCCTACCCAGCTATTGAAATAATTGATCATTTATCATTGATCATTCATCATTGATCATTGATCATTGATCATTATATAAACGAGCCGTGCGAAAGTTGATTCATTCAATTACAGGCGGATCAAGGCGGCGGGTCCTGGTGGAAAAATTGAGACCGATACTGAAGACACTCCTCGGATCTGTGTCAAATTTGCGTGCATATTCCTTTTTGCGTATCTGGTCTATCGCATCCTCAGCAGATCCGTCGAATTTCAACTCGATTATGTATATGAAACGGCGATGCTCGATCAGCATGTCAATACGTCCGTCTGAGGTATGCACCTCCACCTGTGCGTTTGCCCCTATCAATGTCAGGAGCACGAAGATAGCGTTCTGGAGATTGTTCTCGTCCTCCATATGCATGTCATAGGGGATTCCTGCCAGGAAAGCATTAAGATTCTTCACCAGAAGTTTAGGGTTCCCTTCCCTGATACTTTTCAAGATTTCACGTACCACATTCTCAGGCGATCCCTTCTTAACCGAAACATAGAAAGGCACCAGTTCATTGAAAAGTCCGTCACGGGCCTCCTTGTTTGGTATTCCGAGGGTATAGACATTGTCATATGGATCATAGTCCTTTATGGTAAGATAACCTGTCTGATACATTAAAGCTAAGGGATTGGGATTCTTGAGGTCCAGTCCCATCAGCTCATCATGTGTGCAGGTGGTATTGTCGAGGCTTTCAAGATCCACGTCCATATTGCGCAGGGCTTCTGCTACAACAGTAGGTCTGCCCGTCTGATTCCAATAAAACAGAATAACGGATTTCTGCATTGCGTTGAGCACCGACCAAGGATTATAGATGTCGCTTCCCTTGATTGCGAATCTATAGCCATCGTAGTTTTGCCTGAGTTGCTCGCAAGCCCATTCATAGTCACGTCCCGCTTCCCTTGCAATTCCATTTATCCCTGTCTGGAAATTTTCAAAAAGTTCATCCGCAGTAATGCCGCAGATGTCCGCGTATTCATTGTCGAAAGATATGTCGTTGAGGTTATTCAGATCCGAGAATACACTAAGTTTGCTGAATCGGCTTACGCCGGTCAGGAATACAAGCCTGATGTCTTCAGCCATCGTTTTGAAGTTGGAATAGATGGATGCAAGCTGCGCCTGGTAGTGCTCAAACTGTTCTTCATTATTCATGTTGCCGACGAGGGGCTTGTCGTATTCGTCTACCAGGATCACCACCTGTCTTCCTGTCTTCTCATGTGCTGTCTTAATTATAGTTCTCAATCTTTGTGAATAGTCGGGATCCACGAAGTCAATACTATATTTTTTTTCCCAGTCTCTGAAAAGACCGTTGAGCACAGCTTCAAGTTTTCCTTCGATATCATAGCGGTTGGGATTGAGGTCAAGATAAAGCACCGGATATGGATGCCAGTCCCAGTCCATAGAGTCAACGCAAAGTCCTTTGAACAATTCCCTTTTGCCTTCGAAGAAATATCGTAACGTGGATAGAAAAAGGCTCTTGCCGAAGCGACGTGGACGCGCAAGAAACATAAATTGATTGTTCTGGCGTATAATCTTCTCTATAAACTGGGTTTTATCGATATATACACTTCCCGCCTCCCGGATATTCCTGAAGTCTTGCTGTCCGACGGCATACGTCACATATTCGCTCATTAGCCTCAACTTTTACATTCGACCACAAAGATACACATAATAATTCAATCATACAAACTTTTGGCTCGTGCGTCCCTACCGAGACGGTAATTTAGAATTTAGAATTGAGAACTTATTATAATTGAGAATTTGGAATTTAGAATTTTGAACAATTATTAATTGAGAATTGAGAATTTTGAATTTAGAATTTTGAATTGATTTGGCTTGGGTGATGACAATTTATCATTCATCATTGATTACGGTCTGGGTAGGGACGCACGGTCCGTGCGTCCGCCGTCAGAAGCATCAGTGCGGCTATGCCGCAAAGAGTCAGGAGTCAAGAACCAAGAGTCAAGATAATTTTAAATTAGTTACCGCGTATGGTAGGGACGCACGGCTCGTGCGTCCGCCCTCCGAAGCACGAAAATGTCGTGTATAATGCCGATTACAATGCGGACGCACGAGCCGTGCGTCCCTACCCTGCTATTGAAATAATAGATCATTCATCATTGATCATTATATAAACGAGCCGTGCGTCCCTACCCAGCTATTGAAATAATTGATCATTTATCATTGATCATTATATAAACGAGCCGTGCGTCCCTACCTTACGCGGTTATTATATGAAGCAGCCGGAGATCGCAAAAGAGGAGCTCAACTCTCAATTTTAATAAAAGGAAGACATATATAAATTGTGTATATTATATATTTTTTATATCTTTGCATAGAAGTTGTTTAATCCTATGTAAAAATTTAAAAAAACAAGACTATGGCAACGGCATTGAATGTGAAACGTAAAAATATCGACCTTCCAACTGATATTTTGCGAAAATTGTCTATCATGGCAGCGGCAGCAGGAAAGAGCCTCAAGAAATATATAGAGGAAACGATGATTGATAAGGCTAACAGTACAAACATCGCAGTGTATGAAAACCCTTCTCCTTCAGGCGATACATGGTTTGATGACCCTGAAAACATGGCAGCGGTAATGCGGGGAATAGAAGATGCAAAAGCCGGGCGGTGTCGAGAGGTCACAGCTGATGAAATCAGAGATATGCTTGGAGTATGACCTACCGCATCATTTTTACCAAAGAAGCTTTGGATCATCTTGAATTTTGGCGAAAATCCGGACAAGTGAAGATTCTGGAAAAAATTGCTATGTTTATAGATGAATTAAAAGTTCATCCTACAACAGGAACCGGACAAGTGGAACGGTTGAAACGAAATTTATCCGGGTATTGGAGCAGGCGTATTGACAAACAAAACAGGTTGATTTATTCAATAGAAAACGATGTGGTAACCGTGACCGTCATATCACTCAAAGGACATTACGATGACAAATAAGAAATCATCATTCCATAAAGCGCGGTATCGCGTTTTATGCAATGATGATTTCAATGATCAATTATTAATGATCAATGATAAATCCCAAATGCTCAATTACCGCGTATGGTAGGGACGCACGGCTCGTGCGTCCGCCCTCCGAAGCACGAAAATTACCGTGTATATTGACGATTGCAATGCGGACGCACGAGCCGTGCGTCCCTACCGAGACTATATCAATGGACTCTGCGGCGAAGCCGATATGAATTGGGTTCGATGCATCAATTTTTTTGTAAAAAATTTGGTAAATTTGAAAAAATTGTTTATTTTTGCGCGATACTAACCTTATCAGCTTGATTTATGGCGAATTGCAGCGATGTTTGAGGGTTAGCTTGTAATGTGTGTCAGGTGTAAATTGTTGTGGATTATTCTTTTATCCACAGATACACGAATTTCACGCCCGGCAGGTTGCAAGCAGAACCGTTTTATACCGTCAGATCATGAAACCAGAAACCCGGCTTACAACAGAAAACAACAATTAACTAAATATTAACCAAACAAAACTATCATGAAAAAATTTTTAATTTTGATCAGCATCGTCGCTGCGTCGATGTTCTCCACCGTCTCGGCGGCGGTCGGAGACCAGACCACGATCGTGAATCAGACGCTCACCGGCAGTCCGACTCTTGCGAACACAGATGCCTACAGTTGGGGTACCGATATCAAGGGCATGCTCACTTCAACCGGTCTGGCCATGACCAACGGCAACAACAAAAGCGGAAATTTCGAAAACCGCGATTTCTTGACTTTTGCAAACGCCTTAGGCAACGCGACCAAGGATCTGAACATCTCATATAATCTCGTTCACGGTCAGGACAAAGGTCAGGCTAAAACATATTATACCATCAACTACTTCAATGCAGACGGTAATTTTGTATTCGGCATCCAAGAAGATTCCGGTAGTTGGGGGTTTGATGCTTACATAATGACAGCCAATAAAGAAGGAGATACTACTTCAACAAAGTTGAGCAACGCTCATATCGGTAAGTTTTCAAAAACCACACCAGTAAATATCTCAGTAAAATTCTCCGGCGAACAGGCGATAATTGACATCGATGGCGGATCTTATACTGCCTATACCTCAAGCGAAGGCATCAAGGATATCAAGCTTTCAGTTACAGGAGGAGAGGATCAGACACGTTACATGTCTATCGAAAACTTTATTGTAAAGACTACAGAAGTAGCGGCTGCACAGTTTGCTGACTACACTGTAAAGTATGTATGCGGCGGAAAGACCATCAAGGAAGAAACAAAGAGCGGTATCGTAGGAAGCGAAATCTCGCTTATAGCTACCGAAACAGCTGACTTCACTGTGGATGGTGTAAAATACATCTACGTAGAAAATGATGCAGAAGGGCAGACCGTTGACGCCAAAGGCACTACGGTTGTCACAATAACATTCCGTGAAGCAGCGAAATACACTTATAACGTTATAAACAATGTTAACGATAACGCAGTAGAAGGCACTTGCTTAGAGGGAAATAGTGTAACTGTCCCCTACCAAAGATATATCCTTACAGAAGATGGTATTGTATGGAAAAAAGAATCTAGCGGGGGCGATAAGAAATTACAATACGACGTTACGTTCTCTCCGAATGAAAATAATTATACGGTAAACCTTGATTATGCCAAATATGCTGAAAATGGCATCTTCTATGTAGAAGCAGAAGACATCGAGGGTGTAACAAAAGTGACAAACAACAATGCTGATACTCGCTGCTCCGACGCAGCAGGCGCATATACTGGCGCAGAAGCTATCACAGTCTGCACTCTTGAACCGGGCACATACAAGATCGAGACTGCTATCATGGGCGGCAAGCAGGGTGATACCGATGTAGTATTTACAGTGTTCGCAGGTGAAGAAAAGGTCATTGAGGCTATCACAAACGGCAGCTGGCATACAGAGTCAGGAGAAATTGAATTGACAGTACAGACAGACATCACAGTTCAGGGCGGTTCAGGCAACAAGCCGTTTGACTATATCCTCATCACAGGTAATGAGATACCAGCTGCAAATTACACAATAAAATTTGTTGATGAAGAGGGCACTGAAATCAAAGATGCTGTGACAGGCAGTGGTTTCGTTGGATCTTCTATCGAAATTTCAGAAGAGGATACAAAAGACTTTGACAAGGATGGAATACCATATATCTATGACGGCATAGAGCCGGAAACTCCGACAATTGCTGAAGGTGGCACCACTGTAACTGTAAAATACCATAAGCAGCAAGACGCCAAATACACCGTCAATTTCGTAGATCAGGATGGCAGAACGCTTAAAGAGTCTGTAACACGAACAGGCGATGCGGGCAGTGCTGCAACAATTTCCGATGAAGATAAGGAAGATATTGTTGTAGATGACGTGACATATGTATATACAAGCGATGACACCAAGGACAAGACTTATGCTTATGATGGCTCTACGGAAATAACCATCACCTACAATAAGGTGGTTGATTACTCTATCAAGTTTGTTGATGAATCAGGTGAGGAAATCAAAGCAACTGAAATAGCCAGTGGAGCTATAGGTTCTGAAATCACGCTTCCCGAAGAAATTAAGCAATTCATCTGCGTAGATGGCAAGATGTTCCTTTTTGTTAAAGACAACTTAGCAGACAACAAGACTATAACAGATGGCGGTACAACCGTTACTGTCACTTATCGTCTACCGGAACTTGGTGAAGAACTTTCTATTGTAGCTCAGTCATTCAAAGGAACACCGACGTTAGAAAACAACGGCTTCTACACTTGGGGTGAAAATATCAAAGCTGTAAAACAAGACAGCAATGGAGGAAAAGAAGTCAATGGAGTGTATATGAACAATAATGGAAGCACTCTTGACTTCATCACATTTGCATCCCCTATTGGCTGCGATACACAAGAGATAAATGTATCATATGACGTTCTTCTTCCAAGAGGAAAAGGACAGGCAAATACTTATTACAATATCGATTTTTATAATGGTGATAATGAATTCGTATTTGGCATACAAGAAGTCTCCGGAGATTGGAAATACATCTCAAATATTATCTATGCTCAAGAAGGTGATGCTGAAAACAAAACCGAAAAACTTGAAGTTGCACATATAGGTGATCAGAGCGGTTCAACTGTGAATTTGAGCGTAAGATTCTCTGGAAATAATGCACTTGTAAGCATTGACGGCACGACCTATTCTGCATTTACTGCAAGCAAAGGTATAAAATATATCAAGCTTTCAGTGTCCGGCGGAGATGGACAAAACCGTGATCTCATTATCGAAAGCCTTAATGTAAAGACAGCAGAAGTCAAGCCAATCACTACAGCTAACTATACTGTAAAATATGTTTGTGGCGAACTGACACTCAAAGAAGAGAAACTGACAGCGGAAATTGGATCTGAGATACCCATATCCGAAAGCCAAATGCAACCAATCTTCAATGAGGACAAGACCGCGAAATACATCTATGTAACCAATGACGCAGAAGGCAAGACTGTCGCTTCCGATGGTTCAACAGAAGTTACCATCACTTTCAGAGAAGCTGCCACTTATAACTACGTTGTCAAGAACAATATTAACTCCGATGAAGTAGAGGGATCTGTTCTCGAAGGTGAAAGTAAGACTGTTCCTTACAACAGATATATCTTATCTGAGGGCGGAAAAGTAAGTCTTCATGATCCAGCCCCTGATAAACATAATGCTCCGTATACAATCACAGTTACACCAGACAAAGACGGTGATGAAACTACTATAAAATATGATGATTATGCTGAGGACGGTATCATCTATATCGAGGCAGAAGACATCGAAGGAGTAACCAAAGTGACAACCAGCCCTGCAGATGCTCGCTGCTCAGGCGCTGCAGGTGCATATACAGGCGCTGAGGCTATCACAGTATGCACTCTTGAGCCCGGCACATACAAGATCGAGACTGCTATCATGGGTGGCAAGAGTGGTGATACTGATGTAGTATTTACTGTGTTCGCAGGTGAAGAAAAGGTTATTGAGGCTGTCACAAACGGCAGCTGGCATACAGCGTCAGGAGAAATTGTATTGACAGAAAAGACCGACATCACAGTACAGGGCGGTGGAGGCAGCAAACCGTTTGACTATATCCTTATCACCGGTAAGGTATTTGTTCCGGCTACTAACGTCGTGCTGAAAGGTACAGATAATAAGACAGTCAGCAAGCTTGAACTCGTGAATGGTGATGAATACCAGCTTACCGCTACTGTAACTCCGACAAACACTACCGACGAGATCACTTGGAGCTCAAGCAACCCGGAAGTTGCTACTGTAGTGAATGGCAAGGTGACTGCAGTTGGTGTAGGAAAGGTGACCATCACGGCAAAAGCAGGCGAAAAGAGCGCTACATGCGAAGTCAAGTGCTATCCGCAGAAGGGTGACGCCAAGTGGGACGGCAACATCACGGTTGCAGACGCTGTCGACATCACAAACTATGTGGTAGGTAAGAAAACTGCTGATGAAGCATGGGAGGATGCCGACGAATGGCTGGAATTCTATACAAAGGGTGCCAACGTGAATGAAGACAAAGACGGCAACATCACCTTCGCGGATGCTTCGGCAGCCGTCAAGCTGGCTCTTGACAAACCGACTGACACTCCCGAGCAGAGCCGCATCAGCGCCGCATATGATGACGCGGCAGACGCTCTCGTGATCAGCGGAGTATCCGGACGCAACATACCGGTAACACTCGCCAACTCCATGGAATACGTGGCTCTGCAGGCAGACATCGTTCTTCCGGAAGGTATGAACGTCGATGTGAAGGCAGGCGAAAGAGTTGCTGACAGCAACACCATGATGACGAAGAGATTTGCAGACAACCATATCCGCGTGGCTTTCTTCAACCTCGGAAACAATGTGTTTGCCGACAATAACGCTCCGATTCTTGAGATAGTGGCTGATTCCGATATCCTGAATTCAGCCGACATCGTGATCTTCAACATCCTTGCTTCAGATTCCGATGCCACAGAATATGTGCTTACATCAAGAATATCCGCTACCTCAGGCGTGGCTGCAATCGGTCTCGACCCGAATGCTCCGGTCAAGGTATTTGATCTGAACGGTATCTGCGTTTCCGACTCAATGGAAGGTCTCGGTCAGGGCACTTACATCGTGCGCCAGGGCAACGAGGCTAAGAAGGTTCGGATACGGTAAGTCTTTAGTCTTGAGTCTTAAGTCTTAAGACTTGAGACTTTGGTTTTGAGTCTTTAGTCTTTAGTCTTTAGTCTTGAGACTTTGGTTTTGAGTCTTTAGTCTTGAGTCTTAAGACTTGAGACTTGAGACTTAAGACTTGAGACTCAAGTCAAGTTCAAAGTCCACTCCCCTCCCCCTTTCAAGGGGGGAGGAGGCTTTAAAAGCGATAAAATAATTAAAGTAATATTATAATATGAAACAGAATTTTTTAACAACGATTCTTTTGTTGCTGTCGATAGTCGCACCTTTCGCGGCATCAGCCGACAGCTTCAAAGTCAAGGCTGTAAATCTGGAACCCGGCAATCCCGAGGGGGTTCTCGAATTCGTTCTCGTGAACACTCAGGAGTACTACGGTTTCCAGGCAGAAGTCACACTCCCCGCCGGACTTACGGCAGTGCCGGAAGGAGACAAGGGAGACCTGGACATCACCCTTTCCGACCGTGCCAAGAATTATCAGGTGAACAGCAACACGCTTGCAGACGGCACCATCATCATGGGTGCATTTTCCCAGTATGGCAAGCCCTTCACCGGCAATGATGGCGTGCTCGCCAGCATGAAAGTCAAGGTAGCCGAAGGCTATAAAGGCGGAGACGTCGAGGTAACGGATATTTATTTCATCGACGCTCAGGACAAGGATGTGGAATTCGATCCCACATCTACCAAGGTCGGCATTGGCGTTACGGAAATCAATCTGGATCCGACAGAAGTCGAGCTGAAGGTAGGCGAGACGAAGACCATGACATGGACAGTCGCTCCAGCCAACGCCTCCGACAAGACCTTGAAATGGAAATCTGGAGACACCGCGGTAGCCACTGTAGACGCTTCTGGAAAAATCACTGCCAAGGGAATCGGCGAGACCACCATCACCGCTACATGTGCATGCGGTCATGTCAGCAGCACCTGCACGGTGAAAGTCATCCCGACTCCCGTAACCGGTCTTGAGGTACAGGACGAGAACCTCCAGCCACTCGAAAGCGGCAGTGTCCTCAATCTCGAAACCGGTGACAGCTATGACCTCACTGCAGTCGTAAAACCTGCCAACGCTTCCGACAAGAAAGTGACCTGGACTTCAAGTGATGAGGCTGTGGCCACAGTCGATGCCGCCGGCCTGATCGACACCCACAAGGCAGGCGAGGCAACCATAACCGCCTCGATAGCCGGATTCACCTTCACTGTAAAGGTGGTGGTTACTGATGTAGAAGAGGAAATACCTGCGACAGGCATCAGCCTCGACCAGACCAAGGCAGAGATGAAGACCGGAGGGTCACTCACGCTGAAAGCCACTGTGATACCAGAGGATACCACAGACAAAAGAGTGACATGGTCTTCAAGCGACAAGGAAACGGCTACAGTGACCGGCGGCGTTGTGAAAGCACTCAAGGCGGGAACAGTGACAATAACCGCGACTGTCAATAAGATCAAGGCTACCTGTGAGATCACTATCACAGATATTGAAGTGACAAAAGTCGAGCTCGATCAGACCGCGGTCACCCTTCAGGAAGAGGAGACAGTGACACTCAAGGCTAAAGTCTCTCCCAAAGACGCAACTGACCAGACCGTGACATGGGAATCAAGCGACGAGGATGTGGCTACCGTCACTGACGAAGGAGTCGTTACGGCTATCAGCGCCGGAACAGCGACTATCACCGCCACCTCCGGAAAAGTAAGCGCAACATGCGAGGTCACCGTTGAGGCTCCTTTCGTGGCTGTGGAGACAATCACTCTCGACAAGACCACTGCCAAGGTTGAGGAAGGAAAGACCGTGCCGCTCAGGGCTGACGTAAGACCCGTCGCCGCAACCAACAGGACCGTCACCTGGACATCAAGCGATGAGGCTGTCGCAACTGTTGACTCCAAGGGGATCGTCACAGGAGTCAAGGCAGGAACTGCAGTCATCACCGCGAAGGCTGGCGAGAAAACCGCTACCTGCACGGTGACTGTGACAGCGAAGGTGATCGCCGTGACCGGCATCACCCTCAGCCAGACTGAGGCTACCATCGAAGAAGGCAAGACCGCAACACTCACTGCTACTGTCGCTCCTGAGAACGCCACTGACAAGACCGTGACATGGAGCTCAAGCAACGAGGCTGTAGCTACCGTCAAGGACGGCGTGGTTACAGCAGTCAAGCCTGGCACGGCTGTAATCACTGCAGTAGCCGGCGACGAGACAGCTGAATGCACTGTGACTGTGACTGCGAAGGCAATCGAGGTTGAAAGTATAACCCTAAGCCAGACTGAGGCTACTGTAAACGTAGGCGAACCCCTTACCCTTGTGGCTACAGTGACACCGTCTAACGCCACAGACGCTACCGTGACATGGAGCTCAAGCAACGAGGCAATCGCTACGGTAGATCAGGACGGTAAGGTGACCCTCCTTGCTGAGGGTGTAGTAGTCATCACAGCCCAGGCAGGTGATAAGAAGGCAGAGTGCACTCTGACAGTGAGCAAGACTTCCGGCGTGGCAGTTATCGGATTTGATGCCGACGCACCGGTGAAGGTTTACAATCTCTGCGGACAGTATGTCGCTGACACGGTAGAAGGTCTGCAGCCGGGCCTCTACATCGTCCGTCAGGGCAACGAGGCTAAGAAGGTTCGTATACGGTAAGTCTTTAGTCTTAAGTCTTTAGTCTTAAGTCTTGAGACTTGAGAATTGAGACTAAAGACTAAAGACTTAAGACTAAAGACTTAAGCCACTGTCCTCCCTAAAGGGGGAGAATTGATAAAGTTAATGGACGCACTTTCCGGTGCGTCCATTTTTTTATCGGCAATATTAATTCGGCATATGCTCGGGCGGCATAATAATCGCACGCAAAGGCGCAAAGAAATTTTTTCGGTAGGGTTCGCGACTCGGTTCTGACAAGGACGCGGAGATTTCGGGCTGCTACGCTTCGCCCGGAGCACGCAAAGAGGTGCGCGATACCGCGCTTTATGGATGATTAATTTCTCCCACCCTTAGGGGGCAGGGAGGCTTAGTGTCCCGGGGCTTGCTATAGCAGTGGTGTCATGTATATGGGTAGGAACGTGATGTCGTCTTCCGTCCTCAGGTCCTTGTCGTGGATAAGGTATGAAGTGGAAAGGTATTGACCGTATTTAGCCTTTAATTTGCGTAGCGATGTGAACGTGTACTTTTCTCCGGACTTCACTTCAATAGGCGAAATATTGTGCCGGTTTGTAAGTTTTGACTTCGCTATCAGGAAATCAATCTCCATGCGGTCTTCTGCATCTTCATCATATCTGGAGAAGAAATAGAGTTTATGTCCGGCGGCAGTGAGCATCTGCGCCACTATGTTTTCCGTAAGCATTCCTTCATTGACTTCAAGTTTTCCGAATACAAGCTTGCGGTATAGTTCCTTTATTTCCTCTCCATGTTCGTCAAATGCCATAGAGATCAGAAGTCCTGTATCGCCCATGTAGCATTTCATCGTGGTCCGCTCTTCATTTAGCCGCAGACCGATGTTGGGAGCTGTTGAGTTGAAACAGCAGTTTATGATCTTGGCATCCATAAGCCAGAAGAATGCGTCGGAATATTGCCGCATCCTGGCGTGCGGAGAGAGTGCCGAAAGCCTGAACTTCTTTTCATGCCTTTGCAGCTGAGACGGTATCTCGTCAAATATCGACACTACCCTGAGCTCCTCTCCGTCTGCATATTTCCGTATGTCGTTGCGGTAAAGGGATAAGATCTGACGTTTGATTCTATCTGCCTCATCATAATCATGAGACTCAATGAATTTCTTAACCGCTTGAGGCATACCTCCTACTATCATGTATTGGCGGAAATAATCAAGTGCCTGACGATGAAAGGTAGCACCCATAGGTTTCTTCTTCTCGAACTGCTTCTTTATAAACGGCATCAGACGGTCATTGTCAGAGGCCCATAGGAATTCCTCGAAGTCCATCGGATACATTTCAAGACACACTTCTTCTGAGGGAATAAGAATGTCCTTAACGTTGCGCTTTATCGATATCAGCGAGCCTGTTTCGATGTAGTCGTATCGTCCGTCTGCTACAAGATGTTTGATTGAAGCTCTCGCACGGGGGCAGAACTGCACCTCATCGAAGATCACTGCAGATTTGCGATTAACAAGGGTGATGTCGTAGAAAAGCTGAAGTCGGTCGAACAATGCATCGAGATCATGCAGGAAATGGTCGAACAGTTCTGATATTTCCTCAGGTGCTTTGCTGAAATCTATGATTATATACGATTCATATTCGTTGCGTGCGAATTCCTCGGCAATGTAGCTTTTACCTATTCGACGCGCACCTTCGATCATGACTGCGGTGGAGCCTTTGTCTTTTTCTTTCCATTCAAGAAGGCGGTCATATATCTTTCTTTTCATATCTTTGCACGAATCTGAGATTTGTAAACGGCTGTTTTTACACGAATCTGAGATTTGTATATGGTTGTTTTTGCACGAATCTGAGATTTGTGGGATTACAAAGTTAAGCAATCCTGGCCATATTTCAAAATAAATCAATCAGAAAAATTCCGGTTGTCTATGTAAGACGGGTATATGGTCGGGCTTCGCCCGCAAAGCCGCACTAATGCTTAGCGTGCTCCGGGCGATGCGAAGCAGCCCGATATCTTGGCGGGCTTGCCTGAACCGAGTCGCGAAGCCAGTTGATAATTTCACTGGAAAATGCTTTGCGGCTTTGCGTGAGTAATCGGAAGCGAAGAGTCAAGATCAGTGGTATTGTAATCCGGTGCGATTGCATGGACGACGGTATAATTATCGCACGCAAAGGCGCAAAGAAATTTTTCGGTATGGTTCGCGACTCGGTTCTGACAAGGACGCGGAGATTTCGGGCTGCTACGCTTCGCCCGGAGCACGCAAAGAGGTGCGCGATACCGCGCTTCGGAGGGCGGACGCACGAGCCGTGCGTCCCTACCTTACGCTGTAATTATATGAAGCGCGGAATCGCGCTGATTTTGCGTGCTCCGGGCGATGCGAAGCAGCCCGATATCTTGGCGGGCTTTCCTGAACCGGGTCGCGAAGCCAATTGATACTTTCACTGGATAATGCTTTGCGGCTTTGCGTGAGTAATCGGAAGCGAAGAGTCAAGATCAGTGGTATTGTAATCCGGTGCGATTGCATGGACGACAGTATAATTATCGCACGCAAAGGAGCAAAGAAATTTTTTGATAGGGTTGCGACTCGGTTCTGACAAGGACGCGGAGATTTCGGGCTGCTACGCTTCGCCCGGAGATCGCAAAGAGGTGCGCGATACCGCGCTTTATAGAATGATGATTTCAATGATCAATTATTAATGATAACCAAATTTTTTTATAAAAATATTGTATTTCAATAATTATTTTTGTAAATTTGCATAATTTATAAAAACTATACCAGTCAATCAAAAACTCACCAGTAACGGCATGTCACTCTCTGAGTGATACTGACAATACCTCCAGGCTGACGTACGAGCCGTACGTCGCTACCATAAAACTCAAGAAACTAATAAAATACCATAATATAAAACAACATATTAACTTTAACAACATGAAGAAAATCTTAACGTTTCTTTTTGCATTCTTAGCCTCCATCGGCTTAATGAATGCAAAACAAGTCACCCTAACCTGGGCGCTTGACACAGACCTTTCCGGAACGAGTTCCGATCCGGGAATAACCTTATCCAATGTTACTTATGGTAACAATCTAACCAATAATGGAATTAAATCATACACTGGAGAGGGAACCGGCACACTGTTTAGCCCCACAACAGACCTAAAAGAGAATAAAACTGCTGTCACATCTGGTGCTAATACCCTGACCTTCGCGTTTGCAATCCCGGAAGGATACATATTTAAGCCAAGCAATCTGTCATTCTTCAGCGCCAAAGATGGCTCTGGTAATGACCATTTTCTTGACGCTTATTTTAAAGATGGCTCGCGCTTTATTACAACTTATAGTATGGGTCGTGGCAGCCAAGGCGCGGAAACTAAGAGTGTTGCACTGTCTGATATAGAATTGACAGGAGATGACACCCTCAAATTTGATCTATATGGTAAGTCCACCTCTGCCTCTAAAGGTTGGGTAATCGGCAATGTAAAAATTACCGGTGATTTGGTTAATTTGAGTGACACCCGTGAAAATGCAAATATTTCATGGAGCGTTGAATCCACAAAGCTTAAAATCCGTGAAAACTTTACTGTGCCCGTCCTTAACAACCCTGAAAATCTGCCTGTCACATTCAGTTCTTCTAACGAAAAAGTGGCCGTTGTTGACGAAGAAGGTAATGTTTCTTTGGTAGAAGGAGGTATTGGCACCGCTATGATTTCCGCCACCTATGACGGCGAGGAAGAGGGCGCTAAATATATGACGACCACTGCAAACACCACCATAGAAGTAGTTACAAACGTCACGGATGTATACGTCTGGGATGAGTATGAAAATGTAGAATCAATTCCGCTCACAAAACTCTACACAGCCAATGCAACAAGCGGCAACTTGGCTGCCGACAATCTGATTGATGATGATATCATCAATATCAAGACTGTCGCTACAGCAAAATATACCGATTACGGCAAAGAAATTTTTGGTAATAAGTTCACAGGATCCGTCCAATTAGGACGCGTAAGCGCTGCTCCTACCGAGGATAATCTCAATGGTACTATCCAATCAGATAACAGTCCCATTATAGTTACTCCTAAAAAAGATTGCAAGGTGGTGATGTTCATTCGCCGTCAAGGTCTCGCTCAAGACACAATCTCTGTTGATGATGTCGAGAAAAATATAATTACCCGTACCATCCACATTGGTATGTCGCCTAACGATGGCAAGAGTATATTTGCAATGCCCCATAGTGCAATCGGCACCAAGATAGATCAGAATCTTGTATTAGGAGCTTACAACAGCCCTACCGCTACCGGTAACGACTACATGTTCTGTGCAGTTGAATGGGACATGAAAGCCGGTGAAACCTATACGCTTTACGCACTATCCACTACCATCAACATGTTGGGTATCGGTTACCACCTTGAAACCGCTGACTATAAACTCCTGTATGTTGCGGATGGCAAGACTGTCAAGGAAGTTACCAAGAGCGGTGTTATTGGCACTGAGATCACGCTTAGCGACGAAGATAAGGCTGAATTCACTCTCACTGAGGGAGATGCAGCAACTAAGTACACCTACGTCAGCGATGACTCCGATGGCAAGACAATCAAAGAAGATGAAGTGACAGTAGTCACCATCAACATGAAAGGCACTGCCGCTAAGGAACCGAATGTACTCTACTCATGGGACTTCACTGACTGGAGCGAAGCTACTGTAGCAAACCTCATGGCAAAGACCAATTGGTCTGACATCGAGAGCGCTTCATCAAGCGAGCCTACCGAAACATCAAAAGACAATTGCTTCTGGCAGGTATCCGCAAAGGATGTCAACGAAAATAAATATGTGATTGCCAATGGCAAAGTCATCGAAGAACTCGAAGGACTGGTATACACCAATACAAACGATCGTTCGCTGGCAATTGCATTGAACTACCCTGAAACCAGCTTAGGCAAGTATCATGACACTACATATCTATGGCTCGGTAGCAAAGAAAAGAACTACTTCATTATCCCGGGAGTACCGGCAGGATCAACCATTAAGATGGGTGTTGAGTCACACAAGCCCGCAGAGGCCCGCGGCGT
Organism: Muribaculaceae bacterium; assembly: GCA_029062005.1. Taxonomy (GTDB): domain Bacteria; phylum Bacteroidota; class Bacteroidia; order Bacteroidales; family Muribaculaceae; genus Lepagella. Next base: position 19,474 of record JAIDQZ010000055.1, read on the forward strand.
AGAGCTTTCCATTGCGGGCGAGAAACTCAATGCCCCCAACGGATCCCCTGTAGCAGTTCCTACTACATACGCTGATCAGGAATGGTATGTACCGGCAACTGCCGCCGCAAGCAATGACGTTCAGATCTACAACACCAATGGCTGCCACATCTACTACATCACCGTGACTCACCCCGATCTTCAGAAATATACCCTCAAGTATGTCGCAGGCAATGATACAATCAAGAAAGTGACCAAGACCGGAACCCCCAATTCCGCAGTATCCCTTACGGAAGAAGACACTGCCGACTTCACCATCACTGAAAACGGTTTCAGCACGACATATACATACGTCAGCAATGACTCAGAAGGCAAGAAAATCGCAGAGGACGGATCTACTGAAGTCACAATCACTATGAGCAAGGGTCTGACCGTACCGACAGGCTGGATGGCTATTCCCGGCGTACTCGATATCGCACATTCAAGCTGGAAATATGACGGACTTAGACTCGAGGAGAAGAATGGGCTTAAAAATATTGGCTATGTAAAGAACAATACCAGCGCTACAGGCGAAGTCTATGTGACAGAACCCGGCGTCTACAGTATGACTATAGACATCTGCGATTTCTATCTTGCCAATGAAATCCAAGTAGAGATTACAGATCAGGCTACAGGCAACAAGGAAGTTGATACCTACTATCACATCTCAGAAAAAGGTGAGCCCAACTTCCTTCTCGAAGGAGAGCTCACAGAGGGCAAGAAGACAATCAAGTACACTTTCCACAGTGAATCTGACGGCTTCCTTGTCAACTACAGGAACCAGACTCTCACCAAGGTTGGCGAGACATACTCCGCCCTCAAGTCAGTCACTGCCGAAGGTCTTGACGCAGCTAAAACCGAAGGCTACGACTATACATTCAACATCCCGATGGCTTATGAAGGTGAGACTGTAACACTGAAAGCTGAACTTATCAATGCTGCTTTGAGCGTGAAGGCAGGAGAAACCGAAATCAAGGTTTCTGAAGACGGATCATTCGAATTGCCGGTTCCCGCTCCCAACGAGGCATCCGAGGCAGTGCTTACCCTCAATCTTGAGGAAGGCGCTGTAGCAGGACAGACTGAATTCAAGCTCCGTCTGTTCCATGTAGACGGCGTAATGCTCACCGGACTTACTATCGACGGTCTCGTTGCTGATGAAGAAACTGTCGCTGAACTCCAGGATAAGAAGAAAGACGTGACAATCGACGGCTATATCTTCACTACCCTTCCGACCGTGAAGGCTTCATTCAAGGACGGTAATGTAGTGGAGGCAACCGGCACATTGGCAGATAACAATGCAACCGCCACCTATACCTTCCGTGGAGTTGCCGGCGACAAGACCGAAGACTACAGCTTCACCCTCTCAGGCTTCCATATGTATCAGGCAGCTGAAAAGGACAAGACCGATGTCCTCAAGTATAATAAGGAATATAACGGCAAGGGTGTAGACGGAAGCTGGAGCGATGGCAAATACTCCATCACTGCCAACGACGGATGGGGTGGCAAGCAGTTCAAGATGAAGACCGACAACCCCGTCATCCTCACCGCGCCTTCATATATGAGGATCAAGCAGATCAAGATGACAAGTCTTTATGACAACTATGTGCCCGGCAAGGTGGTTTCAGTGACAAGCGAAGGAGCGACAGTATATCTGCCCTCTGCAAGCGAGTTCGCTGCAAAAGAAGCCGATGCTATTAACCTCGTCATCAATGTTGAGAATCATAAAGAAGGAACTCCGTTCGTCATCACGCTTGAAAAGGTCGGTGAATCTGTAAAGAACAATCAGCCGGTGGCATGGTTTGAATTCATCTATGAATCTTTATATAAAGAAGTAACCGGAATTACTCTGAGCAAGGAAGCTACAGTTGAACACGGCAAGTCTATTACACTCACCGCAAAAGTTACTCCTTCGGATGCTACTGAACCTACAGTGACCTGGAGCTCAAGCAACCCGAAAGTTGCAACTGTAGAGAAAGGAGTCGTTACTGCAGTTGGTGTAGGAAAGGTGACCATCACGGCAAAAGCAGGCGAAAAAAGCGCTACATGCGTTGTCAAGTGCTATCCTAAGAAGGGTGACGCAACATGGAGCGGCGATATCACAATCACTGACGCTGTCGACATCACAAACTATGTGGTAGGTAAGAAAACAGCTGTTGAAGCATGGGAGAATGCCGAAGAATGGCTTGAATTCTATAAGAAGGGTGCCAACGCGAATGAAGATGAAGATGAAAACATCACATTCGCGGATGCTTCGGCAGCCGTCAAGCTGGCTCTTGAGAAACCGAGCACAACACCTGAGCAGAACCGCATCAGCGCCGTATCTGATGAAGCGGCAGACGCACTCGTGATCAGCGGAGCAGCGGGCAACGCCATACCGGTACGCCTCGCAAACTCCATGGAATACGTAGCTCTGCAGGCCGACATCATCCTTCCCGAAGGAATGAACGTAGATGTGAAGGCTGGCGAAAGAGTGGCTGACAGCCACACCATGATGACAAAGAAGTTTGCCGACAACTATATCCGCGTGGCTCTCTTCAACCTCGGAAACAAGGCGTTTGCCGACAATGATGCGCCGATACTTGAGATCGTGGCTGATTCCGATATCCTGAATTCAGCCGACATCGAGATCTTCAACATCCTTGCTTCAGATTCCGATGCCACAGAATATGTGCTTACATCAAGAATATCCGCTACCTCAGGCGTGGCTGCAATCGGTCTCGACCCGAATGCTCCGGTCAAGGTATTTGATCTGAACGGTATCTGCGTTTCCGACTCAATGGAAGGTCTCGGTCAGGGCACTTACATCGTGCGCCAGGGCAACGAGGCTAAGAAGGTACGCATACGCTGAGTCTTTAGTCTTTAGTCTTGAGTCTTAAGACTTGAGACTAGAGACTTAAGACTTAAGACTTGAGACTTGAGACTTAAGACTTGAGACTTAAGACTTGAGTCAAGTTCAAATTCCACTGTCCTCCCTAAAGGGGGAGAATTGATAAAGTTAATGGACGCACTTTCCGGTGCGTCCATTTTTTTATCGGCAATATTAATGATGAATTTGATTTCAATGATAAATTATTTCAATAGCTGGGTAGGGACGCACGGCTCGTGCGTCCGATTTTTTATCGGCAATATACACGGTAATTTTTGCGTTTCGGAGGGCGGACGCACGGACCGTGCGTCCCTACCCAGACCGCAATGATAAATGATCAATTATGATAGCCCAAGCCAACAAAATTCAAAATAAGCTCACGCAAAGGCGCAAAGAAATTTTTTGATAGGGTTGCGACTCGGTTCTGACAAGAACGCGGAGATTTCGGGCTGCTGCGCTTCGCCCGGAGATCGCAAAGAGGTGCGCGATACCGCGCTTTATGGAATGATGATTTCAATGATAAATAATCAATTATTTCAGTAGCAGGGTAGGGACGCACGGTTCGTGCGTCCGCATTGCAATCGGCATTATACACGAGAATTTCGCGCTTCGGAGGGCGGACGCACGAGCCGTGCGTCCCTACCATTCGCGGTAACTAATTTAAAATTATCTTGACTCTTGGTTCTTGACTCTTGACTCTTTGCGGCGAAGACGCACTGATGTTTCGGAGGGCGGACGCACGAGCCGTGCGTCCCTACCTTACGCGCAAATTCATCATTGATAATTTTGAATTTTGAATTTTGAATTAATTGATCATTTATCTTTTATCATTGAATATTGATCATTGAAAATTTTGGTGGGGTGGGGATTTTTTACTAAATTTGCATCGTTATAATGGATTAGAATGCAGTAATTGAAAATTTTTGTTTTTAATTATCTGTAATTCAATGTCTTATATTTTGAAATGCTGACATTTTTCAGTTGATGTATAAATTTTCAGTTGAAATTGAATTTATATGTATAGAAACACAACATGCGGCGAGCTGCGCCTCGCCGATGCCGGCAAACATGTGGAGATAGCCGGCTGGGTTCAGAAGACCCGCAAGATGGGAGGAATGACTTTCGTCGATGTCCGTGACCGCTACGGACTGACCCAAGTGGTGTTTGACAGCGAGAACAATCCCGAGCTGTTTGAAGCCGCAAATAAGCTGGGCCGCGAGTATGTGGTGAGGATCAGCGGCAAGGTGGAGGAACGCACCTCGAAAAACAACAATATCCCTACCGGCGAGGTGGAGATAATAGCCGATGGCCTCAAGGTGCTCAACAAGAGCAAGACACCCCCCTTTACAATAGAAGACAATACTGACGGAGGCGACGATCTCCGCATGAAATACCGTTATCTGGATCTTCGCCGCCCGTGCGTGAAGAAAAACCTTGAGCTTCGCCACCGCATGGCTTTCGAGATACGCCGTTATCTTGACTCAAAGGGTTTTCTGGAGATCGAGACCCCGATTCTCGTGAAGTCGACTCCTGAGGGAGCGCGTGACTTCGTGGTGCCCTCACGCATGAATCCGGGAGAATTCTATGCGCTGCCCCAGAGCCCGCAGCTTTTCAAGCAGCTCCTGATGGTGTCGGGCTATGACCGCTATTTCCAGATCGCGAAGTGCTTCCGCGATGAAGACCTGCGCGCCGACCGCCAGCCTGAATTCACGCAGATCGACTGCGAGATGAGCTTCGTGGAGCAGGAAGACGTGATCGACATGTTTGAGGGTCTTGTGAAGCATATCTTCAAGTATGTGAAGGGGATCGACTTCACAGAACCTTTCCCGCGCATGACATGGAACGACGCAATGCGCCTCTACGGCAGCGACAAGCCGGACCTGCGCTTCGGCATGGAGTTTGTGGAACTGACCGACCTTGCCAAGGGACACGGATTTGCCGTAGTGGACGATGCGGAACTTACGGTGGGGATCGTAGCGAAGGGATGTGCAGGCTACAGCCGCAAGCAGATAGACGAGCTGACGGAGTTCGTGAAGCGTCCGCAGGTGGGCGCAAAGGGTCTGATGTGGGTGAAATTCGAACCGGACGGAAGCATCAAGAGTTCGGTAGGCAAATTCTACACTCCGGAAGAACTTCAAGAATGGGGCAAGCGTGCGGGAGCGGAAGCCGGCGACCTCATGCTGGTGATGAGCGGCGACGCAATGAAGACACGCAAGCAGCTCTGCGAGCTTCGCCTGGAGATGGGCAACCGTCTCGGACTGCGCGACAAGAATACATTCGCGTGCCTCTGGATAGTGGACTTCCCTCTCTTCGAGTGGGATGAAGAGACACAACGCTACTACGCGATGCATCACCCCTTCACATCGCCCAACCCGGAAGACATACCGATGCTCCGCACGGACACAGGCAATGTGCGCGCCACGGCATATGACATAGTGGTGAACGGCACGGAACTCGGTGGAGGCTCAATAAGAATACATGATTCGGAACTGCAGAACGAGATGTTTGAACTGCTCGGATTCACACCGGAGAAAGCACAGGAGCAGTTCGGCTTCCTGATGAGCGCGTTCCAGTATGGCGCACCTCCCCACGGAGGACTGGCACTTGGGTTTGACCGGTTTGTGTCGATATTGGCAGGGCTTGACAGCATCCGCGATACTATCGCATTCCCGAAAAACAATTCGGGTCGCGACGTGATGAACGAGTCGCCCTCCCCTATCGATCAGGCGCAGCTGGATGAGCTTGAATTGCAGCTGAAAGCTAAATCTAATGATGAATGATCAATGATCAATTATCAATGATGAATGATCAATTATCAATGATGAATGATGAATGATCAATGATGAATTAAAGCACTCAATTACCGCGTATGGTAGGGACGCACGGCTCGTGCGTCCGCAACCCGAAGCATGAAAATGCCGTGGATATATCGGTAACAAATGCGGACGCACGAGCCGTGCGTCCCTACCTTACGATAATTGATCATTTATGACCGTCCCTGTCGGACCGATCTCAATTGTTAATTATAAATTTTGGAATCGTGATCAAAGTAAAGGACATAGCAAAAGCCATTGAAGAGTTCGCTCCTCTCTGCCTGAAGGAAGACTGGGATAATCCCGGTCTGCAGGTGGGAAACCGAGATATGGAGGTGACAGGTGTGCTTCTCTGTCTTGATGTGACGGAGGAGATAGTTGGCGAAGCGAGGAAGCGTGACTGCAATATGATAGTAAGCCACCATCCGCTGATCTTCGGCGGCCTGAAGCGCCTTACCGGCGCCACACCGACAGAACGGATAGTGGCGGACGCACTTCGCGATGAGATCGCGATATATTCAGCCCATACAAACCTTGACTCAACATTCGAGGGAGTGAGCTACGAGATGGCACATATGCTCGGGATGAAGGACTGCCGGCCCCTTGAGCCAAGCCGAAGAGGCGACGCCACACAGGGACTGGGAATCATCGGCACGGTGGCTCCGACTCCGAAGCTGGAGTTTCTGAGGAAGGTGAAGGATACTTTCGAGGTGAAAGACCTGAGATATTCGGCACAGACTCCGGGAATCGTGGTGAGGAAGGTGGCTCTGTGCGGAGGCTCGGGTGGAAGCCTGATCAAGGACGCTCTGGCAACGGGGGCTGACGTGTATATCTGCGGAGACCTTAAATATCATGATTTCACGAGCTACGGCAGCGAGATACTACTTGCGGACATAGGGCATTTCGAAAGCGAGCTTTGCAGCCGGAAGATACTTAGCCGTGCCATAAGGTCGGCGCATCCGGAGTGCGTCATATATTTTTCGGAATGCGAGAAAAGTCCAATCGGGATATTGGGGTGAAGATATAATTTTGAATTTTTGACCGGGGACGGGAGGGGGCGGACGCACGAGCCGTGCGTCCCTACCGGCGGGTAAAAACCAATTGATAATATAATGAGTAAAACAATATCCAATTATAAAAATGGCTACAGATAATAAGAAAAATGACAAAGAGCGTTCGGTGGAAGAACGCCTGACAGCGCTTTACCGTCTTCAGGCTTGCCTGTCGGAAGTGGACCGCATCAAGAACGTGCGCGGTGAACTGCCTCTTGAGGTGAAAGATCTTGAAGATGATATCATCCGTCTTCAGACCCGCATCCAGAACTATCAGGATGAGATCAACCGTCAGCAGGAGCTTATCAATGTGAAGAAGGGGGATATCGAGACCCGCAAGGGAAAGATAGCCCGCTATGACGAGCAGATCAACAATGTGCGCAACAACCGCGAGTTCGCTTTCCTGGAGAAGGAGAAGGAGTTTGAAAATCTTGAGATAGAACTTGCAGAGAAGAATATCCGCGATGCCCAGCACAAGATAAATGATAAGCAGGAGGAGATAGTGAAGACTCAGGAGGAGTTGACCGACCGCGAGCATAATCTTGAGGATAAGAAGAAGGAGCTGGAGGATATCATATCCGAGACAAAACAGGAGGAGGAGAATCTTCTGATGCAGGCAAAGGAACTTGAGACGAAGATCGATGACTATACGCTCAACGCATTCAAGCGCATCCGCAAGAATGCCCGCAACGGATTGGGAATCGTGTGCGTGCAGAGAAATGCCTGCGGCGGCTGCTTCAACCGTATTCCGCCACAGCGCCAGCTTGAGATCAAGATGCATAAGAAGGTGATCGTGTGCGAGTATTGCGGACGAATATTGATAGACGGTGTGCTTGCCGGAGTGGAAGAGATCGTTGCCGATCAGCCGCAGACACGGCGCCGGACACGGCGGAGCAATTCATAATTCATAATTTAGAATTTTGAATTTCGAATTTTGAATTGAGAACTTATCTTAATTTAGAATTTAGAATTTTGAATTTTGAATTGATTTGGCTTGGGTGATGTCAATTTATCAATGATATTGTCACGGTAGGGACGCACGCGATAATTTAGAATTGAGAATTTTGAATTTTGAATTGATTTGGCTTGGGTGATGTCAATCATTGATATTGTCTAGGTAGGGACGCACGGCTCGTGCGTCCGCATCACGAAGCATGGAATTTGCCATGTATAATGACAGTAACAAAAGCGGACGCACGAGCCGTGCGTCCCTACCATACGCGCAAATTTATCATTTCTCATTTATCATTGATCATTATATAAACGAGCCGTGCGTCCCTACCTTTCGATAATTGATCATTGATAATTAATCATTGATCATTATGTAAGCGGGCTGTGCGTCACTACCTGTATTCTTGATTCTTGTCGGAGCTGAATATCGATTATCATGAAGTATGCTTTTAAAGTCACTGCCGCTATAATCGGCATCATATCGTCTGTGATCCCTTCTTACGGTGAACAACGGCTGGAGTTTATGTGGGGACGGCAGACTACACGCTGCACTTATCTGTCGCCGCTTACGTATTCCGGTCCGGGTTACGGACTGGCTTATGAGTGGAGGCATGAGGCGTGGCGCGAGAAAACGGTGGGGATGCAGGCGCACGCGGATTTCGATTACGGCTACCTTCTGAGTCCGGCGAAAAACTCACGTATGTATGACTTACTGTTCGATCTGGAGTGGGGAGTGGAGAGGATATGGAAGACCTCTGCCGGATTGAATTTCTCTGCCGGCGGCGCTGCAGGAGTGGACGGCGGGGTGATATATCTGCCACGCAACGGGAATAATCCGGCACAAGGACTGATGTGGGCAGGCATTTCGTTGACAGCAAGGGCTGAGTATACGAAACTGAAGCTCTGCGGAAAACAGTTGTGCATCAGCGAGAGTGTGGAGATACCGACATTGGGTTGCTTCTTCTGTCCTGCTTACGGAGAGACCTATTACGAGATATATGTGGGGAATCATTCAGGACTGGCTCATTTCGGATGGTGGGGTAACCGACCTCAGGTGAAGAGCCGTCTTCGGATAGACTGGCAGTTAGGGAAACGGGCTTTGACTCTGGGGGTGGATTACCGGTTTAAGGGACTTGAGTGCAATGATATAACTACACGGGTGGCACAGGTGTCGGGAGTTGTGGGGGTTCGATTCTGAACTATTGATAATTGAGAATTTGGAATTTTGAATTTAGAATTTTGAATTGATTTGGCTTGGGTGATGTCAGTTTTATCATTGCATTGATATTGTCTCGGTAGGGACGCACGGTCCGTGCGTCCGCCTTGCAATCGGCAATATACATGGTTTTGTCATCGGCAATATACACGTCATATGCTCGCGCTTCGGAGGGCGGACGCACGAGCCGTGCGTCCCTACCTTACGCTGTAATTGAGAATTTTGAATTTTGAATTTAGAATTATCCTGACTCTTGGTTCTTGACTCTTGGTTCTTCACTCTTTGCGGCGAAGCCGCATCTGATCTTGGCGGACTTGCATGAACCGAGTCGCGAAGCCAATTGATAATTTCACTGGAAAATGCTTTGCGGCTTTGCGTGAGTAATCGGAAGCGAAGAATCAGGATCAGTGGTATTGTAATCCGGTGCGATTGCACGGACTACAGTATAATTATCGCACGCAAAGGCGCAAAGATTATTAATCAATGATAAATGATAAATTACTGCAATATACATGACAATTTCGTGCTTCGGACGGCGGACGCACGAGCCGTGCGTCCCTACCAAGCTATTGAAATAATTGATCATTGATCATTCATCATTGATCATTATATAAACGAGCCGTGCGTCCCTACCTTTCGCGGTAATTGAGAATTTGGAATTTATCATTGATCATTGATAATTTATCATTGAAATCAAATTTATCATTGAAATCAAATTTTTCATTGAAATTATCATTTATCATTGGTAAAAGAGGTTGCATAAAAAAAGGCGAATCCGGTCGGGATTCGTCTTTTGGTGCGCCCGGGGGGACTCGAACCCCCACGTCGTTAGACACTAGATCCTAAGTCTAGCGCGGCTACCAATTACGCCACAAGCGCTATTTCGAGTGCAAAATTAATTATTATTTTTTAATTGGCAAAGTATTTTCTGCTTTTTTTATTTTTAATTGCAAGATAATTTTGAATCTTTTATAATTAAGAATTGAGAATTTGGAATTTAGAATTTTGAATTGCTTGACTCTTGGTTCCTGACTCTTTATTCTTGACTCTTGACTCTTTGCGGCGAACCCGCACTGATGCTTCGGAGGGCGGACGCACGGACCGTGCGTCCCTACCTTACGCGGTAATTGAGAATTTTGAATTTTGAATTTAGAATTATCCTGACTCTTGACTCTTGGTTCTTGACTCTTGACTCTTGGTTCTTGACTCTTGACTCTTTGCAGCTCTGCTGCATCTGGTTCCTGACTCTTACAATCTCCTTGCTTCTCACCCTCTCCTTAGAGCCGGGGCTACTCAATTTTTTCTTGATAGGACGAAAAAAAATTATTGTGTCTCAATATTTTTTTGTATCTTTGCATAATTAACAATCATACAATTCAATCCAACATCTCATCATCAACAAATGATTCAAACTGCTTCATGATATTCAGCAGCTTAAAACGCAATTGCCATGGACAAAGAGAACAAAAGCAATAGGAGTCAAGACAGGGAAACGTTTATGAATCTCATGACTGACTTTGCGTTCAAACGCATCTTTGGGTCTGTCTGCCGGAAACATTTACTGATACAGTTTCTCAATATTCTCTTCGAGAAAGAGGGGCTCCATGTGTATGATGTCACGTACCATGACAAAGAAGTGCTACCTGAAAATGAGAAAGGGAAAGTGATAAAGTATGACGTATACTGCACGAGTCCGGAAGACAAGGAGCATTTCATAGTAGAGATGCAACGTGTCTACCACCCCGGTTTTGAAGACAGGGCGGTGCTATATGCAATAAGGGCAGCCTCAGGGCAGCTCAGGAAAGGGCAGAAATATGAGTTAAACCCCGTATATTCAATCTTTCTGGTCAATTTCCATATGCCGGAGCTTAGCCGCAAGGACTTTCATGATGTCAGGCTTATGGATATAGATACTCTCGAGATTTTCTCAAATGCCCTCAGGCTTATATTCGTGACTCTTGCCGAGGCAAAGGATACCTGGGAAGATTGCAGGACCAAATATGAAAAAATTATATTCTTGATAAAGAACATGCATCTTATGGACAAGGAATCAAATGCATATAAGAGTAAGGAATTCAGCGACCTCTTCGACGAAGCGGCTCTTGACAACATGGCTGCGGAAGAAATGGTGGCTTATAGTGAGTCGAAGCTGAAATATGAGGATGACCTTGCAGCCCTTGATTACAATTTTAAGAAAGGCATGATGCAGGGACGAGAAGAAGGACGTGAAGAAGGACGTATGGAAGGAGTTCGAGAATCGGCATCGAGAATGCTAAAATCAGGTCTTGATCCTGAATTTGTACAAAGGATTTCAGGGCTTCCTCTTGAGGAAATACTGCGTCTGAAAGAATAAGAAGCCCCCCGATCCCTGAAGTGAAGGCTTAATTAAGAATTGAGAATTGAGAATTGAGAATTTTTAATTGAGACTTTAGAATTGAGAATTCTCAATTAAAAAAACGGGACTTTAATTTCAGGAGGAGGAGGTTCAGGCGTGCTTTCAGGGGAAGGGGGAGGCGCCAGAGCGGGAGGCGACGCTTGAGGTCGGCGGCAAGAGCAGGATCGTTAGCGCGACGGGCAAGTCCCGCCATGTAGGAGAATTTTGCGTTGAAGAAGGTTATCTGATCCTTTGGCTCCATGCCGTAGAAGTCTCCCAATCTCCTTACCATGTCGGAGACACGGGCTGTGAAACGATACTGTCTCTCGTCAGAGCGACTGTTGGAGAGGGATTCACCGTCAATGTAATAGCGGTAGCCGACAAAGGGAAGACGGAGTACTCCGCCAGAGGCACCAAGAGCGCTTATGACAGGAATGTCTTCCACTCCCCCGTCATGACAACGCACTACTTCAGGATGAGTGCGCAGAAGAGCCATCAGAGGCTCTCTGCGAAACAATGCGGAGGAGAGGATGAACGGAAGTCCGCTTTCGCTGTCAAGAGCCCCTTTAAGCACAGTGGCACCATCGGCAAATTCCGGAGTGCCTGAACCTTCATACACTTTTCCTGCGGTGACCTCTGAGCTGCCGTCGGCCGTATTCAGGACCTCCACGTCGCAACAGACTGCGGAGAGGGATGCATCGGCTTCCAAAGCATCGATCTGGCGTTGCAGACGCATGGGATCAAGCCATTCGTCGTCGCCGGCACAGTCCGCGACGTATCTGCCTTCTGCCGCCTCAACAGCATCGAAATAATTGTCGACAAGACCTTTGTTGGGGGACTCAGGCATCATCCTGATAATGTCCGGATAGATTGCGGCATATTGCGCGCATATCTCGCGGGTAGCGTCGGGGGAGCCGTCGTCTGCCACAAGGATCTCATATCTGTAGGGGCATTCCTGACGCAACAGGCTTTCCATAGCGCGGGCTACGGTGTCTTTCTGCCGGTAAGTAAGAAGAATGACAGTGGCGGTAACGGGCGAAGAGGAATCCATACTATTTAAGAATTTCCATAAGCTCCCCGCATACAGTGCGGGTCTTCTGCAGGTCGCGGCGAAGATTGCGCAGACAGCGCTGCCCATAGAGCCAGAGAGGAACGGAAAGGGGCACAAGCGGAAGCATGGCATATCCCATCCAGCGGCGTGGCGCCGGAGAATAGACCCAGAGCACCCTGATCACCGGGATTTCGGATAGCTTGAGCACTACATGGGGGTCGCGGCTGTCAGAAAGATATCCGACAGTCCTGTTGATCTCATCAGCCACCCTATGAATGACGCGGGTGTCGACCCCATCCACAAAATAGCGGAAGTATGACTTCAGGGGATTACGGGGTGCGGAAAGATGCCGCCACACCTCCTCGCAACGGGCAGACACGACCGAAAGCATCTTCTCAGCCCGCACACCGTCGATATCGCGGATTATAACCTCTTTCAGCGGCACATGCCGCGCCGAGCGCAGACCGAGGACAGTACGGAAGAAATTCCGATACCTGTCGCTGTCAAAGACAGACGAGTCGTTCATCGCCTTCCACGTGACATATGCGCCCAACGGAGCAAGCACCATAGTGGAGAGCCATATGCCCGCCCAGACGGGCCATCTGCCATCGCGCGCCAGCTTATACCCGGTATTGTCGAAAACATAATAAATGAGGAAGAGGAAGATAGAGACCACAAGCGGGGTGCCGAGCCCACCTTTACGGATGATCGCTCCCAGAGGGGCACCGATAAAGAAGAATATTATACATGCCACTGAAAGCGTGTATTTCTTGATCAGCTCTATCTCATGACGGCGAATGCTCTTCTTCTCGTCTTCCACGGTAAGGCTCCTGAACTCATTCATGTTCTGATGATCTCTCGACATGCCCAATGCCCTGGACACAAGCAGTGCGGCATCGGCGGGAGCCATGGCGTCGAGAAGGGAATCAACCGAGAAATCCCTCGTGGCTTCAGCCATCTCCACATTCCTTGCCTGTTCCTGCTCAATGCGCCTGCGGGTGTATTCATTGTCTGCTTCCGACGCCCCTTCATCGATCGGGAACACCGGCTTAGGAAGCACCGACGATGCATCACGAAGGAGATCGCGCGAAAATATCAGCCCTATTGAATCGACACGCCTCCCTATTGAATCTATGCTGTGGTTAAGCTGAACGATATTCTTGCCTACATACTGATCGCGCATCCCCTGCTCGTCGAGACGGTTGAAATTAGCATCGAAAGGAATAAGGATCTGCTTGTCGAAGAAATTCTCCCTGCGGAAGGGGACATTACGGTCGTTGGTGCGCTGCTCGCGGAGATTCTCGAACTGCTCGCCTTCATAAAGATGCAGATAGAGATGACTCATATCGGAAGTCATGGCAAGCCTTGCCGAGTCAGACACGAGGATAGTGACATTGTCGCCATGATTCACATCGTAGATCATCACGTCGTAGAGCATACCGGTCTCCTTATTCTTCTCTTTCACGAGAAGGTTGTAGCCGGGAATCTGGTCATAGAAAACATTTTCGGGGATCTCCACCTCAGGCGACTTCTGCCTTACGGAAAACATAAGAGTCCACATCTTGACCTGAGCCGTAGGCAGCACATTGTTCTGGAAGAAGAAAGCCGCCACAGCCAGGATTCCCACAACCACCATAAGGGGAGCCATGACCCTGAGCAGAGATATGCCTGACGCCTTCATGGCGGTAAGCTCGAACTTTTCCCCGAGATTGCCGAATGTCATGAGCGAGGCGAGCAGAATGGCGAGAGGAAGAGCCATAGGCACCATCGAGAGGGCGGCATAGAAGAACAGCTCGCCGATGACGTTGAATCCGAGCCCTTTGCCCACGAGCTGGTCGATGTACTTCCAAAGAAACTGCATGAGCACAATAAAGAGCACGATGAGGAACGTCATCGCGAAAAGGGGCAGAAATGTCTGCAACATAAAGAGATGTAGACGCTTTACTATTCTCATGACAGAATTCTAAATGCAAAGTTACAAAAATATTCATGATGATAGGGCAATATTACAATATTTTTTGCTAAATTTGCATATTCTAATCAGAACCCAAAACGAACCGGCTCGGAAGCCGGGACCTATAATTAAAAAATATTACCATGACATTGTTTGAAAGACTGACCGCAAAGGCCAAGGAAAACCCTCAGAGACTCGTACTTCCGGAATCTCTCGAACCACGCACACTAAAAGCAGCCGACCACATTCTGGCAGAGAAGATCGCCGACGTGACATTTATCGGCAAGCCGGAAGCCATCCATGCCAAAGCGGAAGAACTCGGGCTTAACAACATCAAGGAAGCTCACATCTATGATCCCGACGACGCATCATTCACAGAGAAATATGCAGAATTATTCTGCGAGCTGCGCAAGAAAAAAGGGATGACTATAGAAGAAGCCCGCAATCAGGTGAAAAATTCACTATATCTCGGATGCCTCATGATCAAGGCGGGAGATGCCGACTGCATGGTGGCCGGCGCCCTCAGCCCCACATCAAACGTGCTTCGCGCCGCCTTCCAGGTGCTCAAGACAAAGCCGGGAGTCACCTGCGTGAGCGGTGCCTTCATCATGCTTCTTCCGGAAGGATGCAAATTCGGCGACCAGGGAATGCTCGTATTCGCTGACTGCGCCGTAGTGCCAGACCCGACAACTGAAGAGCTGGCACAGATCGCCATAGAGACAGCCAAGACCACAAAGCACATCGCAGGCCTCGACCCGGTAGTGGCAATGCTCAGCTTCTCGACAAAAGGAAGCGCAAGCCACGAGAGAGTGGACAAGGTGCGCAACGCCACAGAGCTCGTGCATCAGCTCGCGCCTGAGCTGAAGGTGGACGGAGAGCTTCAGAGCGACGCAGCCATAGTGCCGAGCGTAGGAGCCCAGAAAGCCCCCGGAAGCGAAGTGGCAGGACACGCCAACACGCTCATATTCCCGTCGCTTGAGGCAGGCAACATCGGCTACAAGCTCGTGCAGAGACTTTCGGGCGCAGGAGCTGTGGGCCCGATCCTTCAGGGACTTGCGGCTCCCGTAAACGACCTTAGCCGCGGAGCCACCGTAGAGGACATAATCAACACCATCATCGTAACCTGCAACCAGTCACTTTCAGAAAAATAACTCAAAATGAAGATATTAGTGCTTAACTGCGGCAGCAGCAGTGTGAAATACAAGCTTATCGACAGCACATCGAAAGAAGTGCTGGCAGAAGGAGGCGTAGAGAAAATTGGTCTTCCCGACTCATTCCTGAAATTCAAAAGGCCGGACGGATCAAAAGAGACCATCACAGTGGAGATGCCCGATGCCAAGGCAGCCGTGGAGAACGTGATAAAGGTGCTCACCGATCCTAAAGAGGGAGTAATCAAGAGCTTCGACGAAATCGACGCCGTAGGACACCGCGTGGTGCACGGCATGGACAAATTCAACAAGTCGGTGCTCATCACCCCCGAAGTGATAGAGAAAGTGAAGGAATGCTATACAGTGGCACCGCTCCACAACCCTGCCAACATAGCCGGCATCGAGGCTGTGACGGAGCTGATACCGAGCGTGCCGCAGGTGGCGGTGTTCGACACTGCATTCCACCAGACAATGCCCGACTACGCATACATGTATGCCCTGCCCTACGAGACATATGAGAAATACGGAGTGCGCCGCTACGGCTTCCACGGCACAAGCCACCGCTATGTGAGCAAACGCGCCTGCGAATTCCTCGGGCTGGACTATGACAAGACACGCATCATCACCTGCCACATCGGCAACGGCGGCAGCATAGCCGCAATCAAGGACGGCAAATGCGTGGACACCTCGATGGGACTCACACCGACCGAGGGACTGATGATGGGCACACGTGTGGGCGATGTAGATCCGGGAGCGCTCGTCTACCTCATGAAGGAGATGAACCTCGACGCCGACGGCGTGATGAACCTTATCAACAAGAAGAGCGGCGTGGCAGGAGTAAGCGGAATCAGCAATGACATGCGCGACATCGAAGCAGGCATAAAGGCTGGCAATGACCGCGCCCGCCTCGCCATGGAGATGTATGAATACCGCATCCTGAAATATATCGGAGCCTATACGGCTGTGCTCGGCGGCGCCGACGTGATAGTATTCACCGGAGGTGTAGGCGAAAACCAGACAGTGACCAGAGAGAAGATCTGCAAGAAACTCGCATATCTCGGAGTGACCTTCAACGAGGAAGCCAACAAGACACGCGGAGAGGAAATCGAGATCTCCGGAGCAGACTCCAAGATCCACGTCGTGGTGATACCGACCGACGAGGAACTGATGATAGCGCAGGACACCGCCGCCATCGTGGGCAAATAACCCTGACCGACTATGCTTGGATTCGTGACCTGGAACGCCGACCCGATACTCTTCTCATTCGGACCTTTCGCAGTGAGATGGTACGGGCTGATGTTCGTGACCGGTTTTTTCATCGGCTATCAGATAGTGGCAGCCATGTTCAAACATGAGGGCGCCCCCGAGAAATGGCTCGGGAGCCTCCTCACCTATCTTGTGGTATGCACCATAGTAGGTGCCAGACTCGGACACGTATTCTTCTACGAATGGGATTACTATTCAGCTCATCCCGGGGAAATACTGAAAGTGTGGAACGGAGGACTGGCAAGCCATGGAGGCACCATCGCCATAATCATCGGCATATGGATCTACAGCCGGCTCGTGACTCACAAATCGATGAGCTGGGTACTCGACAAGATAGTGGCACCCGTGGCACTGACAGGATGCCTGATCCGCCTCGGAAACCTTATGAACTCCGAGATATACGGAGGACCGACCGACATGCCGTGGGGATTCGTCTTCGTCAGGAACGGCGAGACAATTCCATGTCATCCCACACAACTTTACGAAGCGGGATGCTATCTGCTGCTCTTCGCATTCCTCATGTGGATGTACTGGAAAAGAAATGCCGAGGAACGCCCCTGGCTGATGACCGGAATCTTTTTCCTTGTGACGTTCGGGTCACGGTTCATAATCGAGTATGTCAAGAACGTACAGGTGCCCTGGGAGGTGCAGATGCGCGCCGAATGGGGCATAGACCAGGGACAGCTGCTGAGCATTCCGTTCATCCTTCTCGGAATCGGGATGATAGCCTATGCGATGATAAAACCGCGGCAGCAGTGGAAATTCCCCAATAAATTCTCAGATCAGCAATAATCTAAAGGACAAAATAAAAAGGACCAGTCTCACGATTGGTCCTTTTTAATGCAGCTGATAATGCCATGCATCATGTCAGCCGTTTTGCTTAATGAACAAAAATCTATCTTCTTTATGATTTTTAAACATTTCAGATTGCAAAATTGTTTCAATTCCGTTACATTTTAACAGTTGTTAAATTTTAGGGTCCGGAATTGACGAGACGCAAACGGCTCACGCTTATGACAGAATGGGAATTATGCGACGGAGGGCGGCTATGAATGCATCCACTTCCTCACGGGTGTTATAAGCTGCGAAGGATGCCCTTACAGTACCTGAGATGCCGAGCCTCTGCATGAGCGGCTGGGCGCAATGATGCCCAGTGCGCACTTCCACTCCCAGCTTGTCGAGAAGCATACCCATATCGTAGTGATGAATGTCTCCGACCAGAAAGGAGATCACCGCGCTCTTATGCACGGCATTTCCGAAGATCCGCATACCGGGTATCTCCATCATCTCAGCCTCGGCATATTCCATCAGCCCATGCTCATGAGCCGCAATATTACCGATGCCGAACTCTTCAATGAAATCAAGCGCCTTCGGGAAAGCCCCTATCCCGACAAAATCAGGAGTGCCCGCCTCAAACTTGAAGGGAAGGTCGGCAAAGACAGTACCGTCAAAGCTGACATGCGATATCATCTCACCCCCACCCTGATAAGGGGGCATGCGAAGCAGATGCTCCTTCTTGCCGTAAAGGACCCCGATACCGGCGGGACCATACATCTTATGCGATGAGAACGCATAGAAGTCACAGTCAAGTCCGCTTACATCCACCCTCATGTGAGGAAGAGCCTGAGCACCGTCGACAAGCACCGGGACACCCTTACTGTGGGCAAACGCTATCATCTCCCTGACAGGATTGACAGTTCCGAGCACGTTCGAGACGTGGCAGACGGACACCATACAAGTGCGGTCGGTGAAGAGATCCCTGTACTGATCAAGCAGCAGCTCGCCTCTGTCGTTGATATCGACCACCTTAATACTGAGGTCGGGACGACGCGACTGCAGAAGCTGCCACGGCACGATATTGGCATGATGCTCCATTACAGTGAGGATGATCTCGCCGTTTTCAGGGAAAAGGGAGCCGAAGGATGAAGCCACGAGGTTGATAGCCTCGGTGGTGCCACGGGTGAAGATAATCTCCTCTTCAGAGGCAGCCCCGATATAGTCGCGCACCCTGCGCCGGGATTCCTCCTGGAGCGCGGTAGCCTCCTGCGAGAGGGTATGCACACCACGGTGGACGTTTGCCTTGAAATCACAGTAGCCGGAGACAACGGCATCAACAACGCCACGCGGAGTCTGGGAAGTCGCCGTGTTGTCGAGATATATCAAAGGCTTGCCGCCGATCACACGCGAGAGGATGGGGAACCTGCCGCGAATCTTATCTAATTCATAATTCATAATGCTTGATTCTGATCAATGGCAGGGAACATGACATGAGGAACATGCCGTCTGCTCTCCGGCAAAGCGGCGCTCCACCATAAGTTTCAGTCGGTCGCGCAAGGGCTGAAGGGAAATGCCGTCGATAACATCAGACATGAACGCCTGCTTCAGCATGAAGCGCGCCTGCCGCTCGTCGATGCCGCGGGTCATCATGTAGAAGAGCTGCCGCTCATCGAGCTGACCTATAGCGGTGCCATGAGAGCATTTAACATCATCATTGTATATCTCAAGCTGCGGCTTTGAATGCATCCTGGCGCTGTCGGAACCCACAAGGTTGCGGTTGGACTGATATGCCTCAGTCTTCACAGCTCCTTCCGCCACATAAATAAGTCCGGCAAAGGCTCCGACCGCGTCACCGTCGACAACGTATTTAAAAAGCTCGTCGGTGGAACATTCAGGCACATCGTGGGAAATCCTGGAATATGTGTCGAGCCTGCGCGATTCATCTTCAATTCCCATCCCGAGCATTCTCAGGCGGGCATGACGACCGGCAAAGCGGGTGAAAAACTCATTGCGTGTGACTCCGTTGTAAAGAGTCATGGAATCAAGCAGCACCTCCGAATCAGCATCCTGACTCAACCAGAGCGAAGAGAGACGTGAGGTGCGGGCGGTGCTCTCCTCCAGATCGTAAAAGTCGAGCCGGCTACCTTTCCCCGCGACTATCTCGACCACCTGAACAGAGCAGAAATCAACATCGGAAGTCTGGGTATGGTCGCAGACAAGCACCTTTGCTTCCGAATCCTCCTCCATCACCACGAGAATCCTGCGGGCGGCGAGAAGAGGGGCATCATTGCGGAAGATGCTGACGATCTGGATAGCAGGCTCCACCCTGACACCTTTCCCGACGCGAATCACCACACCATCCTGACAAAACAAGGTGTTGAGAGCCACAACGGGATTGGAGATATCTGCCAAAGAGCCGTAATACTTCTCAATAAAAGCGGGGTTGCTGCGCGCATATGAAGCCAGCGACATCACCTCAACCCCATCCGGAAGGATATCACGACAGCCGGAAGTCTCGGCAAATGCATCATTGACCACCAGAAACAGGGATGTGGAAAGCCTCGGCACATCGCAACGGAAAGTATCGGAAGGATTGACGTCGATCCTGACGCGTCCGATATTAATGCCGAAATCGGGAGAAAGGATCTTTCCTAAGTCGGTATGCCTGTAGTCTTCCGCCTTCAGAGTCGGGAAGCCATGCTTCCTCAGCGACTCCACAGCATCGGGACGGAGGCGGTTGAGAGCCTCGGGAGACCTTGAATCGAGAAGATCATGATGTTGCTCCCAGAGGGTGATATATTGATCTACAGCCGCCATATCCTATGCCTCCCCCTTTAAATCATCGCGGCTGTCGACATCAGCCTTTATCCAGTCATAACCCTTACGCTCGATCTCAAGCGCAAGCTCAGGACCACCGGTGTAGACGATGCGTCCCTTGTAGAGCACGTGAATGACGTCGGGCTTTATATAGTCGAGCAACCTCTGATAGTGAGTGATGACAATGGCGGAATTCTCAGGAGTGCGCAGCGTATTGACTCCTTCAGCCACAATACGGAGTGCATCCACATCCAGCCCGGAATCAGTCTCGTCGAGTATGGACAGCTTAGGTTCGAGCACCGCCATCTGGAAAATCTCGTTGCGCTTCTTCTCGCCGCCGGAGAAACCCTCGTTGACACTGCGCGAAGCAAGCTTATTGTCAAGCTCAACGACAGCCCTTTTCTCCCTCATCAGTTTCAGGAAATCGGTGGCTCCCATAGGGGGTTCGCCGAAATATTTTCTTTTGGCATTGACCGCGGCACGCATGAAATTGACCATCGACACACCGGGAATCTCCACCGGATACTGAAATCCGAGAAACAAGCCCTCGTGGCTTCTCACATCGGGCGACATTGCAAGCAGATCCTTACCTCTGAAAATGACTTCTCCCGAAGTGACGGAATATGCCGGATTGCCGGCAAGCACCATGGAAAGGGTAGACTTTCCGGAGCCGTTGGGCCCCATGATGGCGTGAACTTCACCAGGTTTTACATCAAGATTGACGCCCCGGAGTATTTCCTTGCCGTCGATTTCTGCATGAAGATCTCTTACTGATAGCATATTTTTGGGTTTTTAGTTTTTTGGTTGTGGGGTTATGGGGTTGTGAGGTTTTGGGGTTGGGAGT
>JAIDQZ010000056.1 GCA_029062005.1 Muribaculaceae bacterium
CCTGACGGACAGACCATGTACCTGCCCGTTGCCACACGCTCTGAGACCTCGAGCACATCAGTAGAGATCTACACTTCCAGACGAAGCGATGCATCATGGAGCGCACCTCAGAAATTCGAGATACTTAACGATACAGTTACGGCAGTAGGACATCCGGCAGTATCACCTGACGGCACTTATCTATATTTCACCTCAGATATGCCAGGCGGATACGGCGGACTTGACATATGGCGCATCAACCTTCAAGACAGAGGGGGATCTCTTGAAAATCTCGGACCACAGATAAATACGGCAGGCGACGAATCTTTCCCATATGTAAGAACGGACTCCGTCCTTTACTTCTCCAGCAACGGACATTCAGGCTTCGGCGGTCTTGATATCTTCAAAGCCACCCTCAATTCTACCGGCGACCGATGGAGCATCGACAACATGGGGCTTCCGATAAACTCAACAGGCGACGACTTCGGCATCACGTTCGGTCCGGGTGAATCAGGATTTCTCAGCAGCAACCGAGGTGACGCCCGCGGCTATGACCATATTTACTCTTTCGTTCTCCCCGATCTCAAGATAACCATGTCAGGATGGGTTGTGGACAAGGATGACGAACCTGTCCCGAACGCAAGGATAAGAATCGTAGGCAATGACGGTTCGAACCAAAAAGAGATAGCGCGTGACGACGGAAGCTTCCGGTTTAACCTCCAGCGTGGAGTAAAATATGTCATGATGGCAGGAGCAAAAGGGTATCTCAACCAGAAAGTGGAATTCGAAAGCGACTCTGCAGAAGAGGATGCAGAATACGGTATAGACTTTATCCTTGCATCAATATCCAAGCCCAGCGTCGTAGAGAATATCTTTTATGATTTCGACAAGGCTACCCTGCGTCCCGAATCAAAGGAAGCCCTCGACCAGCTTGCCGTGATGCTTGAAGACAATCCCAACGTATCGATTGAAATGAGTGCTCATACAGACCGCAAAGGAAGCGATGAATACAACGCAGATCTTTCGGAAAGGAGAGCTAAAAGCGTAGTGGATTATCTGGTGGACAAAGGCATATCACAATCCCGCCTATCGTGGGCAGGCTATGGTAAAACCAGACCCAAAACCGTGACAAAACGCATCAACAAAGAATTTCCACAGTTTGAAGAAGGAACCGAACTTACTCCTGAATTTATAGAAACCCTAACTGAAGAAGACCGGGAGGTTGCAGATCAGATCAACAGGCGCACTGAATTTCAAGTCACCGCCATTGATACAGATTTTGAATTGCTTTAGGCATACATATCATATCCCGGGCAAATGCAAATCGGGTGTTTCGGGATGCTTTAGAGATCCGGAATTATCAAAGTCTAAAACATGAAAAGCAGGCAACATATTTTGCATTCTCAGGATTTTTTTGTATCTTTGCACAAACTATTGTCATATGCAAACAGAGAAGCAAATTATCGTAGACGGTCTGACTTTCATTCCATATCTCACCCGTGAGGAAATAGCAAAGCAGGTAGAGAGAGTCGGCAAGGAGATAGCCAGGGACTACGCAGGAAAGCAGCCTATATTCTTATGTGTCCTGACCGGAGCGTTCGTATTCGCGTCTGATCTAATCAGGTCTACAGGGCTCAATGATGCTAAAATCACATTCATAAGGTATAAATCATATGAAGGCACATCCTCCACAGGATCGGTGAAACAAATCATAGGGCTCACAGACGATATAGAGGGTCGCGACGTGATCATAATCGAAGACATAGTCGACACAGGGCTGACAGCATGCCGGATGATAGAAGATCTGAAGAAGCAAAATCCCGCATCAGTCAAATTCGCCACCCTTCTATTCAAGCCAGAAAGCAGCCAGACAGGCTTCACACCTGACTACATCGCTTTCGAAATCCCTCCTAAATTCATCATCGGATATGGACTGGATCTTGATGGGAAAGCACGAAACATTCCTGACATCTACGTGATAAAGGAAAGCTGAAACTATAAAACCGCAATAACAAAACATAACTATAAATCAGCATTATCCACCATGTTGAATCTTGTATTATTCGGTGCCCCCGGCAGCGGCAAGGGCACCCAGAGCGAAAAGATAATTGACAAATACGGACTGCACCACATATCTACAGGTGAGGTGCTTCGCAAAAATATCAAGGAAGGAACCGAACTCGGCAAAATAGCCGATTCTTATATCAGCAAGGGTCATCTGATACCGGATAGTCTGATGGTGGACATACTCCGCAACGAGCTTAAATCACTGCCGGAAGGCACAAAAGGCGTGATCTTCGACGGATTCCCTCGCACCATACCCCAGGCAGTAGAACTTGAAGGGATACTTTCCGAGATGGGTCAGAATCTGACCGGAGTGATCGGACTTGAGGTTCCTGAAGAAGAACTCGTAGCACGAATGCTGAAGAGAGGAGCGGAGACCGGAAGAGCCGATGACAACATAGAGACAATCCTCAACCGCCTCAACGTATATCATAATCAGACCGAGCCCCTAAAAGAACATTATCAGGGTAAGGGAAACTATATAATGATAGACGGTCTCGGCAATGTGGACGATATATTTTCATCAATCGCATCAGAAATTGACAATCGGATAAAAGCCTGACGATCAGGGACAATAACGCAATGATGAAAAGAGCAGGGAGATATAAGGGAATGGGGGTTCACCAATCAATCTGAAATGGAACAGGAAGAAATACAAAAGAAAGAATACGCGGCAGACAACATTCAAGTGCTTGAAGGACTTGAGGCTGTCCGCAAGCGTCCGGCGATGTACATCGGCGACATCTCGGGCAGAGGACTGCACCATCTCGTCTATGAGGTAGTAGACAACTCCATCGACGAGGCATTGGCAGGCTATGCTTCGCATATCGAAGTTACTATTCTCGAAAACAATTCGATCAAGGTAGTTGACAACGGTCGAGGAATTCCCGTCGACATGCACGAAAAGATGCACAAGCCCGCCCTTGAGGTGGTGCTGACAGTGCTTCATGCCGGTGGAAAGTTCGACAAGGGATCATACAAGGTATCAGGCGGTCTGCACGGTGTAGGCGTAAGTTGCGTAAATGCCCTTTCCGACTATCTTCGCGCAGAAATCCACCGCGACGGTAAGGTGCATATGCAGGAATACTCTT
Source organism: Muribaculaceae bacterium (assembly GCA_029062005.1). Lineage (GTDB taxonomy): Bacteria > Bacteroidota > Bacteroidia > Bacteroidales > Muribaculaceae > Lepagella. The sequence goes on from JAIDQZ010000056.1 coordinate 3,135, forward strand.
ACGGCAAGCCGACATGCGACCTCAAGGTGATCGGAGAGACAGACCACACCGGAACAACAATAATTTTTCATCCGGATGCCTCGATCTTTACTGAGACCGTATATGATTATGAAACACTTGCCAACCGTCTCAGAGACCTGGCATACCTGAACGCCGGAATCACGCTGACACTTACCGACGAGCGTTTCCGTGACGAGAATGGCCGTCCCCGTAGCGACCGCTTTCACAGCGACGAGGGACTGAAGGAATTCGTCAAGTATATAGACCAGGGTAAGGAACCTCTCATAGATGACATCATCGACCTGAAGACAGAGCGCAATGGGGTTCCCGTAGAAGTAGCAATGACCTACAATACATCCTTCAACGAGAACATATACTCTTACGTCAACAACATCAATACAATAGAGGGAGGTACGCATCTCACTGGTTTCCGCCGCGGTCTGACCTCGACCTTAAAGAAATATGCCGACGACAACCATCTTCTTGACAAGCTGAAGATCGAACTTTCAAAGGAGGATTTCCGCGATGGACTGACAGCTGTGGTGTCGGTAAAGGTTGCAGAGCCTCAATTCGAAGGGCAGACCAAGACCAAGCTTGGCAACAACGATGTAATGGGAGTGGTTCAGACTGCAGTGAGCGAAGCACTACGTAATTATCTGGAGGAACATCCCAAGCAGGCTCGCGCAATAGTAGACAAAGTGATGCTTGCCGCACAAGCACGCCATGCCGCCTATAATGCACGAATGAAAGTACAAAGGAAGTCGCCATTGTCAGGAGCCGGACTTCCGGGAAAACTTGCCGACTGCAAAAGCCGTGATGCAGCCGCATGCGAGCTATTCCTCGTCGAGGGTGACTCTGCAGGCGGAAGCGCAAAACAGGGACGCAACCCCAACTATCAGGCTATCCTACCGCTTCGAGGAAAGATCCTCAATGTCGAGAAAGCCATGGAGCACAAAGTGTTCGAATCTGAAGAAATCGTCAACATGTTCAAAGCTCTTGGTGTCACCATAGGCACGGAGGAGGACTCGAAAGAACCGAATGTATCGAAACTACGTTACCATAAGATCATAATAATGACCGATGCCGATGTGGATGGAGCTCACATAGCTACACTACTGATGACGTTCTTCTTCCGCCGCATCCGTCCGATCATCGACAACGGATACCTCTATATAGCCACTCCCCCGCTCTATAAATGCACGTTGAAGGGAAAGAAGAACGTGTTTGAATATGCATGGACCGACCAGCAAGTGCAGTCGTTTGTCGACCGCTACTGCGGAGGAGACCGCAACAAGTTCGTACTTCAGCGCTACAAAGGTCTTGGCGAGATGAATCCCGAACAGCTATGGGAAACAACTATGGACCCGGAAAACCGCATGCTTAAGCGTGTGACACTTACCGATGCGGCAAGCGCTGACCACACTTTCGCAGTGCTTATGGGCGAAGAAGTGGCACCACGCCGCGAATTTATCGAGGAGCACGCCACTTACGCCAATATCGACACCTGATCAGGAATAAAGGAAGCGCTTGATAGAGCGTTTCGGAGTTTTCTCAAACTCATTCGGAATAAGCTGGATCTTCGAGATCTGTTCATAAGGAGCCACCAGACGGTTGAGCTCCTTTCTTATTTCCTCCATTTTCTCAGCTATATCGGTACTTGCAAGATCAAACTTATCGAGCATAGGATAATCCGGATATACAAGAGCCACGAGCTTCCCGTCGCGCTCGACTACAAGTGACTCAGCGACAAAGGGCATATTGTTGAGTTTCGCCTCAATCTCCTCTGGATAAATATTCTGTCCGCTTGCAGAGAGCATCATCGTCTTGTTGCGTCCACGCAAGAAAAGCGTGCCGTCTGGATTACGAGTGCCCATGTCTCCGGTCTTCAGCCACCCGTCTTTATCCAGGACAGCCTCAGTGGCTTCGTGATTGCGATAGTAACCTTTCATGACATTGACACCTCTCACACAGACTTCGCCGGGAATAGTTTCCGGATCCTCGCTCATCACCATTGACTCCATGTCGGGGAGTGTGCGTCCGGCGCTGCCGGGAATAAAGCGACGCCATGGAGTATATGAGATAAGGGGACCGCACTCAGTCATTCCATATCCTACCGTGAATGGGAACTTTATCTTATGCAGGAATTCCTCTACCTCATGATTTAATGCAGCTCCACCTACTATCACCTCCTCAAATGCTCCACCGAAAGCCTCGATCAGTTTCTTTCTGATCTTTGAATATACAAGCGAGTCAAGCAGCGGCACTGCAAGTGTCCACCTAATGGGGCCCTTGGATATCATCGGGAGAATCTGTGTCTTATAGATTTTCTCAAGAATGAGCGGAACACAGATTATAAGATTAGGCTTTACTTCTCCGAGAGCCTTCAGCAGTATTCTTGGGGAGGGAGTCTTGTCAAGGACTGTGATGTGGCTACCTACAGCGAGAGGAGTAAGCATATCGAATGCACATGCATACGCATGAGCGAGAGGCAGAAAATTGAGGGCACGGCTCGATCTGAAATGAAGTTTGCTGTCTATACCGAAGCAGACATTTCCGGCAAGATTTTCACCGGTAAGCATCACGCCCTTTGAAAAACCTGTAGTGCCTGACGTATAGTTTATCTCAACAAGTTCAGAGTTATCCCTGTCGGCATATTTCACGTCTTCCGGCTTATAACCGTCGGGATAAGCGCGCTTGAACCTACGCCTCGTGAGACGGAAATGACGTTTTATTTCCTCGCCCTCCGCTTCATAAAGCACATCGTGTCCTTTCAGGGAAAACACTGCCTTCACCTTAGTAAGCGACTCGGGATCCATCTGCTCCCATATGGATTCCTGAATTATAAGCACTGACGCCCCGCTGTGGGTGACAATATGACCTATATCGATCGGATTAAATTCAGAGAGAATAGGCACTACAACTGCACCGTATGTCACAACTCCCATATATATCTGAATCCAATCGGAGCAGTCTTTGCCGCAGAGAGCGATTTTATCGCCTGGCTTGATTCCGATCGAGCGATAGAATGTATGTGCGAGTCCGATAGAATATGCAAGCTGCCCGTAGGTCATTGTATCACCTTTAGTATAGTCGGTCAGGGCAGGAAGATCCCAGTTCTGAGAAAAACTTTTCTCGTATATCTTGATAAAGTTGAGTATTTCCATGGTTTATAATTACAGGTTTAAAGTTATTGTCGGTAGTTTGTGGAATTTAGGGATAATACCCTAAAAGGATATGAGTCCCCCTATAGGTTATAACGAAAAAGACCGGACTGTGGCTCAGTCCGGTCTAAAATTTTTATCAAACACGATATTATTCTTTCTCAAATTGCTCTGCGATCATTGCCGCAGTCTCCTTCATCTTATCCGGATCCGGATCACTAATTTTTTTATGGAAATCCATATCCCCTTCCGAAGTAAGAGGAACAAGATGGATATGAGCATGAGGCACCTCAAGTCCTAAGACAGCCTGTCCCACCTTACGGCATGGTATAGCCGCCTTTATAGCCATTGCCACCTTTTTGGCAAACACCTGCATATCTGCAAGAGTCCGGTCGTCGAGATCAAAGATATAGTCAGTCTCCTGCTTTGGGATCACAAGTGTATGCCCCCACTGAAGAGGATTGATATCAAGAAAAGCATAATAACGGTCGTCTTCAGCCACCTTGTATGAAGGAATCTCACCTGCGACGATTTTAGAGAAAACAGTCATAATCAGAGTTCAATCTTGAGGATTTCAAATTCCAGGACACCTACAGGAGCGTTGACTTTAACCTTGTCGCCCACTTTATGTCCCATCAAAGCTTTGGCGATGGGAGTGGATGATGCCAGTTTAAACTCCTTGAGATTAGCCTCATTTTCAGTCACGATAGTATAGGTCATCTGTGTACCGTTCTTAAGATTCTTAATAGTGACCTTATTGAGCAGACTGACTTCGTCGGTAGTCAGTTTGCTGTCATCTATGATGCGAGAAGACGCGATAAGCTCCTTGATCTTGGCGATCTTCATCTCCAGCATACCCTGTGCTTCCTTAGCCGCATCATATTCAGCATTTTCCGAAAGATCTCCTTTATCGCGAGCCTCGGCTATCGCATTCTTGATGGCTGGTCGCTGAGCCTCAAGTTCAGCAAGTTCTGCCATCTTCTTGTCATATCCTTCCTTGGTAAGATAAGTTGCCATGGTTATTTCAGTTCCAGACGTCTGTCTGTATCAGTTAATATATTATTGTTATTTTTCAAGGGGTTAAAAAAGATGAGTCCGCTTTATTGGCTGATTACAGCCTATAAAAAGGACCCTCTGTCATTTATGATGCAAAATTAATAAAAAAAACTGACATACGCAAATTTACGCATCAATGCGTATGTTAAATTTTGTTTTTATCCATCAATCTCGCATGAAGATATCGCGGGTGTAGACCCTGTCACGGACATCATCGAGAACGCTGTCATAACGGTTTGCGATGATAGCCTGCGACAATTCCTTAAATTTATCAAGATCATTGACTACAAGGCTTCCGAAAAAAGACGAACCGTCTTCGAGTGTGGGTTCATATATGATCACGGTAGCTCCCTTTGCCTTGATTCGCTTCATGACTCCCTGTATCGATGACTGACGGAAATTGTCGGAATTAGACTTCATTGTCAACCTATAGACACCGACAGTCGGCGCATTTCCCTGACTTCCATTGCCGGGAGCATAATGATTATTAGAAGTATATGCATACCAACCCGTAAGCTTCAGCACCTGATCGGCAATGAAATCTTTTCTTGTCCGATTTGATTCCACAATTGCCGACATCATGTTCTGAGGTACCTCCGCGTAGTTTGCAAGAAGCTGCTTAGTGTCTTTTGGCAAACAATAACCACCATAACCGAACGATGGATTGTTATAGTGCGATCCAATGCGGGGATCAAGTCCGACACCCTCAATAATAGCCTTCGAGTCTAATCCTTTTACTTCTGCATATGTGTCAAGCTCATTGAAGTAGCTGACTCTAAGCGCAAGATATGTATTGGCAAAAAGCTTCACCGCTTCTGCCTCTTTCATACCCATATATAGCACCGGGATATCATCTTTTAAAGCACCCTGTTCGAGAAGAGAAACAAATATCCGTGCAGCCTCATCCATTTCTTTCAGGTCCGTCACTTTAAGAATGGCATCATTTTCCTGTGCGAATCTCTTATCACTGATCAATTTTGGGACACCGGCAATAATACGTGAAGGATACAGGTTATCATAAAGAGCCTTTGATTCACGAAGGAACTCCGGGAAGAACATCAGATTGAATCTCCCGACACCGGCATTTGCATATTTAAGATAAAGCGAACGGCAGTAGCCTACCGGGATTGTGGACTTTATCACCATAACGGCATCAGGATTGACTGAAAGCACGAGATCAATGACATCTTCGATACAATGGGTATCAAAAAAATTTGTCACAGGATCATAGTTGGTCGGAGCCGCTATTATGACAAAGTCAGCGTTACGGTAAGCCTCCGCTCCATCGACAGTGGCAGTCAAGTCCAAATCCTTCTCAGATAGATATTTCTCAATATATTCATCCTGTATAGGCGATATTCGCCTATTGATCTTTTCGACCTTTTCGGGAATAATGTCGACAGCCGTCACATGATTATGCTGTGCAAGAAGTGTTGCAAGTGAAAGACCGACATATCCGGTACCCGCTACGGCAATGTTATATTTTTCCATTGTGAATTTGTGCAAGCTGATATCTTAATTTATCACTTAATGAAATAACGTGATTTTATGTTAAAAATTGACGCAAAAATATTTTTTTTGATTTTTTTACAAAAACATTTTGACAATTCAAAAAATATTATTAACTTTGCAAGTGTGTTTTTCATAGTATTAAATTAAGATTAAGGTTTCGGTCTAATTCTTTGTGAAAAGAGTTAGATCTTTTTTTACGTCTTCCGACAAATAAAGGAGTGATATGAAGGAAAAAATCACAGGGATAATACTCGGCACGGTAAGGCACAACGACCGTCACAACATAACGGGCATATACACAAGAGAACGAGGACGCATGTCACTGCTCACGCCGGCAGGCTCTACAAAGAAAAGCCGGCAGACATCGGCACGCATCCTGCCGCTTAATATAGTCGAAACCCAAGTAAACATGTCGGCATGCAGCGAATTGCGAATTCCGACATCGGTGACTCCTGTCAAAGTATGGCGCACTCTTTACAACAACCCCATAAAGATGTGCGTAGTGATGTTCCTTACAGAATTCCTTCACCGTCTTCTCCGCGATGCTCCTGCTGACATACCGCTTTGGGATTTCATTGCAAGATCAATGGATCTCTTCGACTCTGCCGACCAGCCTCAGGTCATAGCTAATTTTCATATATCTTTTCTCGTGGGACTGATGCACAAGACCGGGATCAACCCTGAAATGGCCGAAGAGAGCGACGGCAGGGAATATGATGTGCATACGGGACGCACCGTTCTGACACTCATCAATCACGCAAGAGACACTGGATTCAAACTCAACGGACAAATGAGGTCGGAAATCCTCGACGAAATCTTACGATATTATGAATGTCATTTTCCCGGATGTTCCAATCTTAAATCACTTGACGTGCTGAAGCAGGTATTTATAAGCACATAAAAAAAGGAATAATTGTCTCACGACAACTAATCCTCTAACCTTAAATCTAATACCATGAAAAACACGATGCAAAGATAATACATTCTTACGTGTTTGTCAAGTATTTCATTAAAAAAAATATGTCTTCTTAAATATTATTAACTTTAGTTAGCTAATAATAAGGCACTTGCATGGCTTGACAATTATTTTTAATACTTGTGCAGCAAACCTTGCCGCCAAGCCGGATCCTTATCGGAGGAGAAGCATTGCATCGCCATATGCGCCAAACATATATCCCTCTTTCACAGCAATATCATACGCCTTCATCACAAGATCATACCCACCGAAAGCAGCGACCATCATAAGAAGAGTGCTGTAAGGAAGATGAAAGTTTGACACCATTGCATTGCAAACCGTGAAGTCATAAGGAGGAAATACGAATTTATTCGTCCATCCCTCAAATGGCATGAGATGACCATTCATACATTCCGCTGTGACAAGAGCCCTCATGGTGGATGTGCCTACTGCACATATCCGGGATCCTCTGTCCTTGGCAGCATTCACCATCTCGACCACATCATCTTCAACAAACATCTCTTCTGAGTCCATCCTGTGTTTGGTGAGATCCTCCACATCTATATCACGGAAATTACCTCTGCCGCAATGCAAAGTTATGAAACCTCTCTCCACACCTTTTATCTCAAGGCGCTTCATCAGCTCCCTGCTGAAATGCAACCCGGCAGCCGGAGCCATAACGGCACCCTCCTTTTTTGCAAAAATATTCTGATAGCGCTCAACATCCTCTGGCTCGGCATCACGGGTTATATAATCAGGAAGCGGAGTGTCGCCAAGGGCATAGAGCGCTTCCTTGAATTCATCGTGCGGACCATCATAGAGGAAACGGAGTGTACGTCCGCGAGAGGTCGTATTGTCTATAACCTCTGCCACCATCGAATCGTCTTCACCAAAATACAATTTGTTTCCAATGCGTATCTTTCTTGCCGGTTCGACCAGTACATCCCAGTATTTATTGGCTTCATTCAGTTCACGGAGGAGAAAAACCTCTATCTTTGCATTTGTCTTTTCCTTATTGCCGAAAAGACGGGCAGGAAACACTCGTGTATCATTGAAGACCATAACATCCTGATCTTCGAAAAAATTTATAATTTCCTTAAAAATGCAGTGTTTGATACTTCCGTCACGGACATCAACCACCATAAGTCGGCATTCATCTCTGTTTTCAGATGGATGCATAGCAATCTGAGCGTCGGGGAGTTTGAATTTGAACTGTGATAGTTTCATTTATTATTTTTTTCTTTTAGTTTTTATGGCAATTATATTCTTAGCATAGAAGCTGTTTAATCTTATTTTCGAATTCTAAAAATCAACGGCTGGCATTAAAAAAAACGTAATTCATTTTATCAATCATCCGATCAAATCTGTTCAATCTACGTTTACTATCATACTTTCCTTACTCTTCCGGACTTAACTTGAAGTCCGGTGGAAAAGAGAGTTCGCATTCTGAAATATTGCGAACCGCCTCATCTATAGACATGCAGTCATCAAGTCGGAAATCTCCTACACGAGTGCGGCAAAGGGCTGTAAGATGAGCTCCCGAGCCGAGAGCATGTCCGAGATCGCGTGTCAGCGCCCGGATATATGTACCTTTTGAACACACTATCCTTACCTTAATCTCCGGTATAGAAGCCGACATCAACTCTATTTCCTCTATCACCAGAGGTTTAGCCTTGAGTTCTACATCTTTGCCTTTACGGGCATATTTATAAGCTCTCTTACCATCTATCTTTACAGCACTATAGACAGGAGGCACCTGCATTATATGTCCAGTAAATTCAGGAAGCACCTTACGAACCATCTCCTCATTTATATGCTCGTATGGGAAAGTCTCGTCAACCTCTGTCTCAAGATCAAAGCTCGGAGTTGTCGCACCAAGCCTTATAGTGGCAATATATTCTTTGGTGCCGTTCTGCAGCCTTTCAATATCGCGGGTCGCACGACCTGTGCATATTAGCAGAACTCCGGTAGCAAGAGGGTCAAGCGTGCCGGCATGACCCACCTTGAATTTCTTAACATTCAACCTTCTCTGAATAGAACCCCTGATACGCTTCACCGCATCAAATGAAGTCCAACCGAGAGGCTTGTCGACAGCTATGATCTCTCCTGTAATAAAATCCATCTTATTCATTATCGGAAACTTTACCAGACAAGACAAAGAATTGCAACTACAAGGCAGTAGACAGCAAACCAAATAAGCTGACCTTTTTTCACAAGATTAAGCATCCACTTGCATGCCACACAGCCGACAACGAAGGCTGTGATGAAACCTATTAAAAGACAAGTAGTAGAAACAGGTGTAGCATCGGAAGCTTCTCCCGCAATTATATCCTTGACACTCAGGAGAGCTTCTCCAAGGATCGGGATAATAACCATCAGAAAAGAGAATGATGCCACTTTGTCTCGTTTGTCGCCGATAAGAATACCGGTAGCGATTGTGGTACCGCTGCGACTCAGACCGGGAAGAACAGCAACGGCCTGCGCCACACCGATAGTGATAGCATCAGCAAATGTGATATCTCTTCCGCGTGAAGCACTTACCATCCTGCCATTCATAAGGCGGTCGCTGAAATGCGCGAATGTAAGCAGACACGCTGTAGCCAGAAGGCAGATACCCACAATAGTAAGATTGCCCGAGAAAAGTCCCTCGACAAGATCCTTGAAACAAAAACCAACAATGGCTATGGGAATACAACTTACAAGAATCTTGATGACATACCAAAAATTATCATCTTTGCTGAAAGTAAAGAAACTCTTGCAAAGGTCGCGAAACAGTGGCCAAAGCACAACGACAGTGCTGCATACTGTAGCTGCATGCAGAATCACATCAAACTGCAGAGCATCTTCTCCTTGAAGTTTAAGTCCAAGAATCTCGCGGAAGATCACGAGATGCCCGCTTGAAGAAATCGGGAGGTATTCGGCAAGTCCCTGGACTATACCGAGAATAAGTGCGTCTAACCAATCCACTTCAGGTAATGATTAAAGTATAATATTATATTTTAAAAAACATTAATCCCATATCAATCCCTCTTCGGCTTAACAAGGATGGCGAAAGCCATAAGAAGAAAGCCCAAGAATGTAACTGCAGGTCCGATTACTATGCGGCGCGTGGAGAATATGTCGGGATTGAAACCTCCATCAACAGAACTGCCAGGACCTGCCATAAGAATAAAGCCAATAACTATAAGCGCCAGACAACAAGCCATGGCTATATAATTTTTCTTACCAAACGGACGGTCTGACTCATCTACCTTCTTGATGTCGCCCGGTTGAGGTTTTGGAAGCTGTATCTTCATCTTGAATCAAAAATTTTTAATAAAAAAAATCGTATATTTAATCTCTTTGCCACCACAAGATCCTTCACACAGCAGTCTGCCGGATATGAAATATCAAGAGTTCATTTTTCACCATACGCTTATTTAAACAGATCCTCATAATCTTGGCGAAGATGATGAGTTGTGGCTATAAGAGCAGCGAGGGCGCATATAATGGCTCCTCCCGCAATAAGACATACACATACCCCCGTCATCCATTTCCAGTCAATGAGAGACGAAAGTTCATTGAAACCAAGGTCCCCGCTGCATGCAAGCAATGCTGAAAGCACGCAAGCCGAGACCAAGCCCGATACCGCTCCGACCAAGGCGTTTGCTTTAATAAACGGACGACGGATAAAGCCATCGGTAGCACCGACAAGCTGCATGGTATGAATAGTAAATCTCCTTGAATAAATTGAAAGTCGAACAGTATTGCTTATCAGCACAAAAGAAATCACAAGCATTATAGCCGCAAGAGCCGTGAAAGCAACAGTAAGCTTCCTGATATTTGAATTCATCGCTTCAATGAGCATGCTGTCGGGAGTCCCAACCTCAGCTACACCATCCAAAACCTCTATCTGCTTTCTTATTCCGGCAACTGCCTCTACGGAAGAATATCCGTTAGACACCGTGAATGATATTTCCGGAGACAGAGGATTCACACCGAACACATGCTCAAGATCTTCCCCTGTGGCTTCTTTCCAATTACGGAGCGCGTCTTCTTTAGATATAAAGTTCACATTGTTGGCAAACCCCATATTCCTTATTACATCACAGATAGCCATTGCACGATCGTCACCTGCTTCATCGTCCATCACCACGCTTATCTCAATCTTTTCCATCAGGCGCTTAGACTCCGCATTGGCGGCAATCCATATCATGGCTATTAATCCGAGCGTGAACAAAGCGAGGGTCACACTAACTCCGGTTGTCATGTGGACAGCCCAGTTTGATATTTTGATCTCTTTATGAGGCTTCATTTCTCTGAAATTTCTACAAAATCCGACACGCGAATATAGAATTACATACATCATCCTACACGCGGATGAACAATTGAGTGCAAAGATAATACATTTTTACGCCAAAGTCAAGTAATTAACGAAAAAAGAGACTCGTATCGCTACGAATCTCTTTTTTCCGGTTCCCTTCGAAATCCTTCGCAAGAAACCGTATGTCCTAATCCTAATTTAACTATTAATCCATAACTTTACTAATGCAACAATAATTGTCAATGAAACGATTAATTGGTCTTTACTGTATGAATGCTAAATTCAAGTGCAAAATTAACTAAAAAAATCTTAAAAAGAAATCATCAACGAAAGAAATAGAGAAAATAAGTGCATTTGTTATAATTTTATCACTTTTTGAACATTTTTATTGTCAGATACCTGTCGATTACTATGCATCGATCTGCTCCGGGAAGGGTGGAGAGAACATCGCGTTCAGGAAAAACCGTATACTTGCGTTTCATTTTTCTGAAGTCCTTATGAGCCCTCAATATTGCTTTTGCGTTAGGGAAATCAAGTTTCGCAACAAACATCATGAATGCAAGTGTGTCCATAAGCCGACGTTTGAAAAGCACTTTCCTGCCTTTTTGTTCCGGAAGATTCTTATGAAGAAGCAAGAGGTTGTTACGGAAATTCAGATATGTTTTTCTGGGATTACCCTGGTTAAGTGTGGCCCCCCCAAGATGATATACGTGAGAGTCAGGAACAACACAGACACGGTAACCAAGATTGTGCATGCGGCAACATAGATCGATTTCTTCCATGTGGGCAAAGAAAAGTTCATCAAGACCTCCCGCCTCAAGATAAGCATCCCTTCTAACCATAAGCGCAGCCCCGGAAGCCCATGCAATGTCCTCGGGAAAGGTATCGTACTGACACAGGTCATATTCTATCCGGTCAAACAGCCGACCCCGGCAAAAAGGATAACCATAACGGTCAAGAAGTCCACCAGCAGCCCCGGCATACTCAAACATGTCTTTCCTGATATATGAAAGAATCTTAGGCTGACATGCTCCGACTTCCGGATTTGCCTTCATGAATTCAAGCATAGGCTGCCACCATCCAGAAGGTGTCTCTACATCTGAATTCAAAAGCACTACATATTCAGAACTCACTTCATTTATAGCTTTGTTATATCCTCCTGAATAGCCAAGATTCTCGTCGAATGCAATGAGCTTGACATTGGGAAATTCATCACATATAAGTTTCAGAGATCCATCGGTGGAGCCATTATCGGCTACTATAACTTCCACATCGGGGCCTTGAGTGTTGGATATGACACTCGGAAGAAACTTTTCAAGAAGTTTTTCCCCGTTCCAGTTAAGGACTATCACGCTGAGAGTCGGAGACATCTTTTCATCAATTGAGCGTTATTATACTTCATGCGATCAAGCATCCTGAATTTTGACAACGTATATCTCACCGTCAGTCATGAATAATTGCCTGAACGGTTTCAGGGTCGGCGTTATAGAAAGAAGTGAGAAGAGCAGGAGTGATGGTATTATATAGCGCAGGGGAAGCTTTAGCCCTGACCCGGATATAGTTGTCGGTATGACCGAACATTACGCCATCCTCTTCCGCATCCGGATGCTCCCATAGCACCGACCGCCATTCGCCAAAGAAACCACGCGAAAAATTCCTGAGTTTTTCATCACTGAGTCTTGTAAGCATTGACACCCTACGGTGTTTCTCCTCCTGCGCGACATTATAATCGATAGAAAGAGCTTTGGTGCCGGGACGCTCCGAATAAGGGAACACATGATATCGGCTTACAGGTAGCGACTCTGCGTAAGAGAAGCTTTTCTCCCACTCGCTTTCTGTCTCGCCTCTTGCTCCGGCTATTATATCGACTCCGATAAAGGCATGAGGAATCAAACTGCGAATCATATTGATTCGCTCTGTAAAGAGCGCGGTACGGTAACGACGGTTCATCAGGCGAAGCACTTCATCAGAACCGGACTGCAACGGAATGTGAAAACTTGGCATAAAAGCACGGCTATCTTCCGCCATCCACCGGATTATCTCTTCAGTCAGCAGATTTGGTTCGATGCTTGAAATCCGGTATCTTTCTATACCCTCTATTGAATCAAGTCTTTTCAGAAGCTCCAGGAAATCCTCTCCTGTATCTTTGCCGAAACACCCTACATTGACACCAGTCAGGACAATCTCCTTACCTCCTGCTTCCGCTGCGCTTCGGGCTTCATATAAGAGTTCACTGATTTTGCCGGAACGGCTTCTCCCCCTGGCGAATGGTATTGTGCAGTAAGTGCAGAAATAATCGCAACCATCCTGAACCTTAAGCCAATATCGAGTGCGATCGCCACATTCACACGCACCGCGAAACTCGCGGATATCGAGATAGTCATGCACCGCCACCCTATTCCTGCGATCCTTCTCCCACTCATCGAGAAAATCCGTGATACGCAGTTTTTCATCGTTTCCAAGAACGATATCCACTCCTTCGATCGAAGCGACCTCATTTGGCTTGAGCTGCGCATAACATCCTGTCACCACCAGCGTGGATTCCGGCCAGCGTGAACGCAGGCGACGAATCAATGACCTTCCCTTCTTATCGGCGACTTCAGTCACTGAGCAAGTGTTGACCACCACTATATCAGGAACCTCGTCAGGCATGGATTTCACTATTCCTCGGCGGGCAAGCTGCATGGCAATAGTTGAGGTTTCGGAAAAATTGAGCTTGCAACCCAATGTATGGAAAGAAGCCCTGAGAATATTCGAATCGTCAGTCATAGCGTCATTTTCTAAAAACAAACCATCGGGTCATATCGAAACGAGGGAGGGCAGCGAGCTGCACATCCGCCTTCCTGTCATCCAAAGTCTCCATGGCATTACCTACCTTCTTACCCTTTGACTCCAATGCCTCCCTCACAGTGCGAAGGGCTATCTGAGGGGTATTGTTGTCTTTCGAGAGGTGGCATAAAAAAATATGATTTAGAGACGGATTGATAATTTCACTAAGAAAAGCTGCCGTCTGACGATTGTCAAGATGTCCGGAACCACCGGCTATGCGTGCTTTCAGATATTCAGGATATCGTCCGAAACGCAACATCTGGGCATCATAGTTTGCCTCTATCATCAGATAAGTGGCACGGCTCATATAGTAACGCGCACGGTCAGTTACGGCTCCAAGATCAGTGGCTATCACAAATCTACGGGAATCATATTCAATCGAGAATCCCATATTATCACTGCCGTCGTGCGGCACTTCAAATGCGGTGATCTCAAAATCGAGCACCTTGAACGGGATTTCCTTAAAAATCGGCACATGATACTCCTTCAACCGCTTCGATACCGAATGCTTGCGCAATATTCCATTAAGCACTCTGTTGGTACAGAAGAGTTTCAGATGGCGATGATTGCGAAGCAAAGCATAGACATATTTCACATGGTCAGCGTGATCATGTGTCAGAAGAACACCTTTTACATGCTTCATGTCGACACCATTGGAGGCAAGCCCCCGTTCCAGTTCCTCTGCCCGAATACCAACATCCACAATCAATCCACCTTCCTTGGAACCCACATAGCAGGCATTACCGCTCGACCCGCTTCCAAAAGAGCAGAAATATATCGGACGTGGAGAAGAAGACGGAAGCTCCGGGACGGAAGCGACATCATAAGGATTCTCCCATTCTTCAAATGGGAGTCCCGGCTGATCATCGAAATAAATTTTCTTTTTCATTTCTTCTCATATCTCCGGCTGTCGCCACCTTTAGCTCCTGCATAAATAAGGAATATGGCAGGACGTTTATCAAAATCATATTTCCGTTTCTTCCACTGGCATGCACTTGCCGATACCACTTCCTCTTTATCAGGATCCGTAATGTCGCAAGCCACGCAAAGCATGGTGGAGGGGGCAAGCGACTCAGCGAGCAATTCCACCATCCGGTTGTTTCTATATGGAGTTTCTATAAATATCTGGGTCATCTGACGGGAAACAGACTCCGATTCAAGACGTCTTAGTGCTTTTCTACGTTCCGTCCCATCAATCGGGAGGTACCCATGGAAAGAAAAGCCTTGTCCATTGAACCCGGATGCCATCAGCGACATAAGGATGGAACTGGGTCCAACCAATGGTATCACCCTTAGTCCTTCACGCTGTGCTATTTCTACGGGATGACTCCCCGGATCTGCAACTGCCGGACAACCAGCCTCACTCATGACACCGACCGGAATACCAGAACGAAGCGGTTCAAGCATATGGACGACTTCCAAAGGACTTGTATGACGGTCCAGGACATAAAACGTGCAGTCGGAAATAGGGAATCCGGGATCCACATGGCGGAGGTATCTCCTCGCCGTGCGAAGATTCTCCACTATGAAATGCCGCAACTGACGTAAAATCTCAATATTTCCTGCCGGAATAACGTCGGAAACCGGAGCCCCGCTAATCGGTACAGGCACAAGATATAGGGCTGATTGAATTTTCATGGTACAAAATTAACAAAATTCCCCGTTTTTTGCTAATTTTGCGGTGAAATGATTGAAGATAAATTTTTACCAGAGGGATTCAAAACCCTTATTGGCGCAGAAATAGACAAAGAAACTGCAGAACATCTGTTTTCTGCTCTATGCGGAGAGGCGGAGACCTCTGTTCGCCTCAACAGACGCAAACCTACGTCTGAACCGCTTTATGCAGGTATGGAATCTGTGGGATGGTGCAAATCCGGACATTACCTTCCCATGCGACCGAATTTTACATTGAATCCCCTGCTCCATGCCGGAACCTTTTACGTGCAGGATGCCTCTTCGATGATTTATGAGGCAATCACTGAAGCCATTACAGGAGATACGCCGGTAAAAGCCTGCGATCTCTGCGCTGCTCCCGGAGGGAAAACCACCGCAATTCTCAACGCACTGCCGGATAAAAGCGTGATGCTTGCCAATGAATTCATCGGTTCACGTGCAAATATACTTAAAGAAAATCTGTACAAATACGGATATCCGGAAATCGTCGTTACAAACTGCGATACAGGAAAGCTCTCTGCCATGAGAAACTATTTCGACATAGTTGCTGTCGATGCCCCATGTTCGGGAGAAGGTATGATGCGCAAAGATGAGACAGCCCGAAGCCAATGGAGCGAAGGGCTGGTGAGACAATGCTCCACATTGCAAAAAGAAATACTTGCCAATGCAGTGGAAATGCTTGCTCCGGGTGGATATCTTATATATTCCACCTGTACCTTCAATACAATAGAAAATGAAGACAATGCCGCATGGATGGCTGATAACTTCGGTATGATACCCATAGACACAGGATTGACCGGTCAACACGGGATCACTGGTCAGGTGAAAGGGAACATACCGTGCCTACGGTTTATGCCAGGACTAACAAGAGGGGAAGGTCTTTTCACAGTTGTCTTCAGGAAACAGGAGGACTCTGAAGCAGGCTCTCCCCTGCCCAAGAATAAGAGAAAGGGTAAAGGGAACAAAGAACGGAACGAAAAAATCAACCCTGAAATCCTCAACCTTGCCAAGTCATGGATTAATGGTGACTTCGGGATCTTTAACCACGATGGGCATCTGCTCGCGCTGACACCTGCCACAGCAGATTTGCTTGAAGCAATTCCCAAAGGAGTGCGGATAATATCAGCCGGAGTTGAAATAGGAGAAATCAAAGGTAAGGACCTTATTCCGTCACATCAGCTTGCTTTATCCACAGCCATGGCACATCCTTTTCCTGAGGTGGGACTCACTACAGAGGAAGCGCTGATGTATCTTTCAAAAGATACGATCAATCTTCCTCCTGATATCCCCAAGGGATTCGTGACTGCCACATATCGCGGATACCCGCTTGGATTCCTTAAGAATTTAGGAACCAGAAGCAACAATCTCTACCCGTCTGAATACAGAATCAGAGTCAAGGTATCAGAATCGCTGACCGAAAATATTAATACTATCGATTATGTTGGAAATTAGAAATATATATAAATCGTTCGGGAATCTTGAAGTGCTAAAGGATATATCGCTTTATATCGGGAAGAGAGAGATCGTAGCTATTGTAGGTCCTTCAGGTGCAGGAAAAACAACGCTGTTGCAGATAGCCGGAACTCTGGAAAAGCCCGATAAGGGGAGTATACTATTCAACGGTACGGAACTGATAGGAATGAACGACAAGAAACTCTCTTCTTTCCGAAATAAAAATATCGGATTTGTCTTTCAGTTTCATCAGCTTTTGCCGGAATTTACAGCACAAGAAAATGTAGCTCTTCCTGCTATGATCGCCGGCATGTCAAGAAAGAAAGCACTTGACAAGGCGGCGGAGCTGCTGACTCAGCTTGGACTTGCCGAACGCATGGGACATAAGCCGGCAGCAATGAGCGGAGGAGAGCGTCAGCGCACGGCAATTGCCAGGGCATTGGTCAATGACCCTGAGATAATTTTTGCCGACGAACCTACAGGGAGCCTTGATTCCGCCAACAGAGAGGAGATACAGAACATATTCACTGATCTTCGTGACAGGTTTGGACAGACCGTGGTAATGGTCACCCATGACTCATCGCTTGCCGGCATTGCCGACAGCATAATAGAAATGGAAGACGGCAGAATAAAATCTCCGGTGCCGGAACAGGCGCCGGAGAATAGGGATATCTTTTCACCGGATAGTGAAAAATCATTCTCGATAGTAGACTCTCTTGACACGGGGAGAAACAGAAGTGAGGATCTCGTAGGGGATGGTGTCGAGAAGATCCGAGAGACGGTCGACTGACGCGGAAGGACCGAAAATTTCCACTGCGTCACCTTCCCTGCACTCTATACCCGTGACATCTATCATACAAGCGTCCATACATATGTTTCCTATTGTAGGAGCATCCTTGCCGTTGACCTTTACCGTGATATTTCCACGACCGAAATGACGGTTCATACCGTCGGCATATCCGATAGGTATTGTCGCGATTCTGGAATCCCGCTCAAGTATAGAGCGACGCGCATAGCCTATGCTTTCACCTTTCTTCCAATCTCTGATTGATATTATGACAGTGCGCAGGGTACTGACCACCGACAAGGGAGCCTCGACTTCAGGAGGCAACGTATTGACACCATACAATCCAATTCCGAGACGCGCCATATCATAATGAAACTCAGGGAACCTTAGGATTCCGGCAGAGTTAAGCACATGGCGAAGGAACGGACGGGGAGACTTAGAAAGCATATACGACGTAAATCTGTCAAACCGTCTGAGCTGAAGCAAAGTGTAATCGTCCATGTCAAGACAATCGGCAGTGGCAAGATGGCTGAACGCGGATGCGATACTTACAGCATCTGTGGAATTAAGCACACTCATCACATCAGGAAGTTCTTCTTCAATAAAACCCATCCGGTGCATTCCGGTGTCGAGCTTTATATGCACTGGATAGTCTCTTACTCCATACTTTTCCGCTTCCTTCACTACATCAAGAAGCATGGGCATTGAAAACACCTCAGGTTCAAGACGATTGGCAAACATCTGACGGTAGTTCACCACTTTAGGATTCATAACCATCACGGGCATGGTGATGCCACGGCGACGCAGATCAATTCCCTCGTCAAGCACCGCTACCGCGAGATAAGCGGCTCCGGCATCCTGCAATGTCCGCGCAATCTCATAGCTCCCTGCGCCATAACCAGATGCCTTTACCATTGCGACTATCCCGGTGCCTGAAGGAAGTTTGGAACGGAAATAATTATAGTTTCTGACCACAGCATCCAGATTGACCTCCAGCACCGTCTCATGTGTACGAGCCTCAAGCAACTGCGCAATCTTCCCGAATCCAAATTCCGGAGCTCCTTTAAGAAGAATTGTCTCTCCACAGAAGTCAGAAGTACTGAGCGATGACAGCAATTGATCTGTAGTCTCAAAGAAAGAAGATTCATCGACTACAGATGAAAGCACACGGGACCCTTTTTTCATAAGCGGACCCACACCAATCAATCTCTTGACTCCTGCTTCCCTGAGCATACGCGCCATTGAAGCCACAGCATCATCGGCAGACTCCGCCTCATGAAGCAGATCGCTTACAATAAGAGTCTCCTTGCTTCCGGGAGCAAGGCGTCGCTTCATGAAATCAAGAGCCGGAGCAAGCGACGACTGGTCGGATGTGTATGAATCATATATCACCATACAGTCATTGATACCTTCACTTACATTCAGACGGGTACCGATGCGGTGAAGACCTTTTAACGCCTTGCGGATTTCCGCCTCGCCCATCCCGAGAGTACGGGCAACCGCAATGGCATGACCTGCATTTTCAATCTCCCAGTCCCTGACCTCATCTTTACCGAAGGACTCGCCAAACGGATCCGCAGGAAGATCAGATCTATGCCATCCTATCAACATTTTGCCCACACATTGTCTTTTGACCTCAGATTCGAGATCTGGATCATCCGCACAATATATCACTATCCTAACAGAATTTCCTGACGCCAACGACACTTTTTCCCGTATCTTATCCTCCTTTGAAGAAAAGCCCTGGGCATGTGCATCACCAACATTGGTTATCACTACGGTATCAGGAGCTATACATTCTGCTATCGACTTCATTTCTCCGGCTTTTGAAATTCCGGCTTCTATTAATGCGACATCACTTCCCGTGCGTATTCCCCACATGCTGAGGGGAACGCCAATCTGAGAATTATAGCTCCGGGGGGAACGACTTACATTGAGACCAGGAGAAAGGATCTGAAACAACCACTCCTTGAGAGTGGTCTTGCCGCGGGATCCCGTAATAGCGATGATCTTCGATGCGTTGTCTCTACCAAACGCACCGATTTGCTGCAATGCCCGTAAAGTTGACGGAACTACGATCCATGAAGCATCCGTCATTTCTACCGCACTTTCCGGAATCTCATTGACCACAAAAGCCCTTACCCCGCGTGAATAAAGTTCGGCAATATATCTGTGTCCGTCATTGCTTGCTCCGCGCAAGGCAAAAAAAAGCGACTTCGCGGAGTCTGTAAGACTTCGCGAATCAGTAAGAAGTATCTCGATTTCATGATCGCTACCCTTGAGATTCACACCAAGGGTATCTGTTATATCCTTCAGCGATTTTTTCATTATCAGCAGCTGCTTACATAAATAAAGATGTAATGAAAATGACAAGGATGAGCAACGGAGTCACCCACTTCAGCAGGAACATAACGGGAACTGCCAGACGATTGCGTATGGTGCCTCCGTTTGTAAGCTGATCCTGCATCAGCCCTTTCGGTGCAAACCATCCGAGATAAACCGCCATTATCAACGCACCCAGAGGCATAAGTATGTTGGCGGTAAGGGCATCGCAAGCTCCGAATATAGTATAGCCGCAAATAGTCCAGTCAGAAAGTACGCCGTTGCTCAGCGACGACAGAGAACTCAGAAGCACCAACGGCAAAAGTACGGCACATGTCGCAGGCACACGCTTCATATTGAAATGACCGCTGAAGTATGCGATCGACACTTCCGCTATGGAGATACTGCTTGTAAGCGCTGCCACAGCGAGGAGTATGAAGAAGAGAGACGACCAAAGCTGCGGACACCACATATTGTTGAATATCTCCGGGAAAGTAACGAACACGAGTGCCGAACCATCGAACGATTCTCCCTGAAGTCCAAAAGACATCACGCCGGGGAAGATGATCATACCCACCAGAATAGCTACAGCCATATCGAGAAGGGAGACTGTGAATGCGGTACGCGTAAGATTGGTGTCCTTCCGGAAATAACTGCCATAAGTGATGAGCGTTCCCATTCCAAGGCTGAGCGAGAAGAATGCCTGCCCCAATGCGCTGATGCATACCTTCGGTGTAATCTTGGAAAAGTCCGGCTTGAAGAAATACTCCAGTCCCTCCGCAGCCTTTGGAAGATTCATGGCATTGACACAGAGAATAATCAATATAAGAAAAAGCAGTGGCATAAGTATATTGCTTGCTCTTTCAATACCCTTCTGCACCCCCATGCAAAGGACAGCTCCACAAAGACCGATGGTGATCCATGTCCAGATCATTGGAGGCCATACCCCGGCTACATATTCCTGCATACGGTCAGCAAACTGGAGATTACTGCCCTCTTCCACTCCGGGGATGGGAGCGAAGAGTTCACCACTTATAGATTGGTAGAGATATTCCAACGTCCAGCCAGACACTACCATATAGAATGTAAGGATAAGATAGGAACATACAATACCAAGGAATCCGGATATCCACCACGGTTTGCCGGGACTGAGTCTTCTATAGCTGTCGATCGCATCGCTCTTTCCGGCACGTCCGATTGAAAACTCACCGAGCATTACCGGAACACCGAAGAGAATGACGCAGGCAACATACACCAAGAGGAATGCCGCCCCGCCATGCGCCTGTGTCTCCGCCGGGAAACGCCACACGTTTCCAAGCCCCACAGCGCTTCCGACAGTAGCAGCTATAAGACCTAACTTACTGCTGAATTCAGAATTATTGGCCATAAGTTATATTTTTCAGGGCCGTCCTTTTCGGAACGGCCCATATTTAATATTATTCTACAGGATCAGCTTGAGTTGCATCGGGAACGGGCTGTGGCATATCTCCCGTAGCAGCCTCAAGTTTCTTCATCTGGGAGAAGATAAATGCTGCAGAAAGCAGACAAAGTGCTATAAGTATCACCCATATTGTCCAGACAGGAATCTTACCCCAAAGCAACATCGGGATAGACACAAGGTAGTTTCCGACTGCTGTAGCTGCAAACCAGCCACCCATCATAGCGCCTTTCAACTTAGGAGGAGCCACCTTGCTGACAAATGAAATGCCCATAGGCGATAGAAGAAGCTCTGCAAAAGTAAGAAGCAGATAAGTAACAATCAACCAATTGGTAGAGACATCTCCGTTTGTCCCGACAAGAGAAAGCGACCCGAATACCATCACAAGATAGGCAATTCCTGCCACTATCATACCGTAACCGATCTTTCTCGGAGCAGACGGTTCCTTCTTCTTTGCATTAAGCCAACCGAAAAGAGCAAGGGAGAACGGAGTGAGTGCAACGACGAAGAATGGATTGAACTGCTGGTAAGCAGCAGGGTCAATATTTGTGAGGGTCTCAGGCAATACACCTGTATAGATCCAGATCACGATTCCGGCACATATTGCAAGAAACACACCACTTAATGACTTTCCTTTTGTCGTCTTAGACTGAATAATTCCAAAAAGTGCATAGACTCCGGCTGCGATAGCGGCAAGAGCCCCGAGATTGAAACCGATACGTGTCCAGGATGAGGATTCTGAGGATGTGCAACTCTTGGCGAATTCCGTAAGTGTCTGACCATTCTGATGGAATACCATCCAGAAGAAAATGACCACAGCAAATACAAGGAATAAAGCCACCACACGCTGTTTTGTCTGTTCGGGAGAGAGTTCCGGCTCATTGCTTGCAACGGCTGTTTTCTTTCCATCGCTCTGTTTGGGAGCATCCGTGATAATATGCTTGTAAGTCTTACGTCCCAGAGTATATATAAGGAAGCTGACTACCAATGAGGCACATGCGAGAGAGAAAGCGTAGGTGCAGCCGGTGGAAAAAGCAGAGATATACCCATTTGCAAATTCGGTAATTGTTGAGAAATGAGCCGAGCAACTGTCAGCGAAAGTCTGGAGATAACCGGTGAGCCATGCAGCGAGATCGCCGCCTTGTTCCATACCATTCTTTACTGCAAAATCAGTCATGCTCTTCAGTGTCTCTGCATCTGTAGGCATTTTAGTGAACCCATCCGTATCAAGGCACCAATTGCTTACAGTAGCAGCCATCGGGTTGTTGGTAAGGAATCCGGCTTTGCCGAGTGCCAAATTTTTAAGTGCTATGGCTGCACCGGGAGCGAACATCGAACCCAGATTGATAGCCATATAAAACAGAGAAAATGCAGCATCTCGGCGATCACTATATTTTGCCTCATTGTATAAGTCGCCTACCATCACCTGAAGATTACCTTTAAACAGGCCGGTACCAGTAGCAATAAGCAACAGCGCTGCAAGGAGAATCATAAAAGAGGAATTAGAACGGACCGGTGTAGGAGCTGACATAAGGGCATAACCTACAAACATCACTGCAATACCGGCAAGCACACATTTATTAAAGCTCCAGCGGTCAGCAAGCCATCCGCCGAAAACTGGCATGAAATACACAAGTGCCAGGAAAATCGAAAAAATCTGGCCTGTCCAGGTGGCATCAAAGCCAAATTTAGCCTGGAGGAAGAAAAGGAAAATGGCGAGCATGGTATAGTAGCCAAAGCGTTCGCCGGTGTTCGCAAGCGCGAGCACATAAAGTCCTGCCGGTTGGTTCTTGAACATAGTTGTATATTTTGAATTTGTTGTTTTTAATATGACATTACGATTCGTGAATCAGCTTGAAGGCTGTGGCATAATTATGTATTTGTTTCACCATAGCCACCAATCCATTGCTTCTTGTGGGTGAAAGATGCTCACGAAGACCTATCTTGTCTATGAAATACAGGTCAGCACCGAGAATTTCATCCGGAGTCCTGTCATTGAGCACCCTCATAAGCAAAGCCACTATCCCTTTCACGATAAGGGCATCAGAGTCCGCCTCAAAATGAATCTTTCTGTCGTCATTCTCTTTGGCATCAATCCATACCCGGCTCTGGCATCCTTCTATAAGATTTGTCGGAGTCTTCATTTCATCAGGAATAGGAGTGAGCGTATTACCTAAATCTATTATATAGGCATATCTATCGAGCCAGTCGTCCATGCCCGACATCTCGTCGATAATCTCGTCTTGAACTTCGTTGATAGTCATATCTGTCATATTTCCAAATTATCCCTTCCATCCCAATAAAGTGCAAATTTAGCAATAAATCCCCTAATGCGCAAATATCCGAGAAAAAATGAGCGAAAATAGACTACTTCGTTTGCACGCTTGATTTTTAACCCCATCAATATATGCAGAACGCATAATTAATGTTAAATAAAGTTAAACGGGGGGGGGTAATTTTATTTTTACTAATTTTGCAAAACATTTATCAAAAATCAATCAATTTTTAGAATCACTGAAAATTAACAACCAAAATAAGTAATTTTATGAAAAAATTATCCTTCTCAACTTTGGCTCTATCGCTTTGCATTACTGCCACCGCCGAAACTTCAATGAGAATGCTGACTTTCGGTAGCGAAATGGGACCGGGAATAACAGAACCAGGCATCATGGGGTTTGGCATCTCTCCCAACGGCAGATACGTATGTGGTTCGATTGAATACGCAGCAGGAATATTCATTGGAGATTTAGAGACAAACAAAATGTTTTATTCAGTTTCCGATTCTGACGAAGGAGCACAATTACTTAATATAAACAATACAGGGGAGGCAATCGGATTCGAAGGCGATGCCGGAATTCTCTTCAACATAGACGAAAAAGAGACTTTTCTACTCTCTTCAGATAAATCATCATATATAATAGGACAGGATATCTCAGAAGATGGACGTGTTCAAGTGGGCACGCTAGTATCAGAGAGTTTTCAGACTTACCCTGCATATTCTAATGATGGAGGAGTATGGGAAATTCTGAACATGCCTGATATTGACTTTGGTTATTTCAATCAGAAGCAAGTTGCTGCTCGATATGTAAGCAATGACGGAAAACTGATCCTTGGCAATGTCGGCACATGGGGACCGGCAATACTATGGAGACTTAACGATGCAGGAGAATTCATCCCTGATCCGATATTCGATGGATACCTCATGATGACAAGAGAAGACATAGAGAAACCATATTTTAGATTCACACCGGAAGGAATGAGTCCTGACGGTCATTATGTGCTAATTGAGGTTTGTACATACGATGGAGAAGTCTATAGCCCAACAATGCCGGCAGTCTATGACACTCGGACAAAGGAATTAAAAGTGTATGACGAGGCTCAGAACATAGATTCTTATGAATTTGGGCTCCACCCTACAGCCATAGACAATAACGGCACATTTATAGGGATGCTTGGATCCGGCTCGTTCAATATGGGAGCTTTCATAATGTATGCCGGCAAAACTCAGGCTCAAATGTATACAGAAGCATTCCCAGAATATGCAGATGTCTTTGAATGCCTTGATATGGGTGGATACCATATGCCTGCTGACATTTCTGCTGATGGAAGATATATTCTTGGCAACGGGTGGTATACTCCTTCTGAGGATCCGATGGCAGATGACGCAGTCTATTATTTCATGACTTATGTGATAGACACCGACAGCCAAAGCAGAGTAGAAGATCTTAACGATGAAAACACGAATGCAATTCCAATGGAATATTACACGTTAGATGGCATCCGGTTAGATAGCCCTGCGAAAGGATTGAACATAGTCAAGATGTCAAATGGATCATTCCGCAAGATTCTTAAGTAAATCTTTTGTAAGAGGAGTTACATTATCAATAGATATTATAATTTGAAACAGGAGGTCGTGTCAAAATGGCACGACCTCCTTCATTAATAAATATCTTTATCAAGCAATTGTCATTTCTTTTTCGTCTTGATTTCTTGCAATCCATTTGGGAACTTCTCACTTGGCGGGATTTTCTCCCATGACTCTATATCATTAGCATTAATGGTCATGCTTGCAGTGAGAAGCTTTCCATTTACGCGATATGCCGGCAAACGATCGACTTCATCACAATCACTTTCATTACATGGGCCAACAATCAGGGATATATCTCTGTCTTTCAAATTAAGTGTTTCTGATTGTTTTTTCAACTTTATATCCACACGCCCTTCAGGAAACTCATCAGATGGCCTTCTGACATCAATGGACTTTACTGTTTGCGGATCTAAACTTTTAATCATATCCCCGTCAGCCAAAACACCATCTATATAAATCGGGACATCCTGGTTAGTATCTCCATCCAAACGCAATGTCCTATGCCGTTTTATCTCATCATTATGAGAACTGCCATTTTCGTTCTTTACCGCTCCATATCCGACGACTATTATTTCATCAAGCATATCGCCGGAAAACCCTCGGAATTCATCCCCACCATCCTCACTCACTTTATATGATGTTGACGAAATACGGAAATCCACCGGAAGAGCAAATTCTGACTTTGTCAGATTCCCATTGCTTTTAGCCGGAATCCAATCAGGCATTTTCTTTACCACTCGTATAGCCTCTTCATCACAATCAGGCCAAGAACTTTTCAAAATCCTGATGTTAGTGATCTTTCCATCTTTCTCAATTGTATAGCCAACAACAGTCCGACCTGAACGGTTTTCTTTCATGGCAGTCTCCGGATATCGCACATTATTGGCAAGATACTCCATCAATTTTGCCACTCCCCCTGGAAATTCTGCGGCTGTCACCGTTGTGTCGGTGTGATCACTACTTTTTTCTATCTTTTCTACTGCCACCTCTTCTGTATTATTAATTAAAGAAGAATCTTCGAGGTTATCCAAGCCGGAAGCGACGGCGGGAATATTTACTACAGCCAAAGCCACGTCTACGGCTAAGGCAAGTGACAGGAGGCGCAGACGGCTACGACCGCTGCTTTTTTCTTTCTGCATCATGGCGATTCTATTTTTAAGTTTACTATGGTTTAGACTGTTGACAACGGTATGAAAACGGTTGCCGACTGTTTTTCTGATGAGCAGCATCTGGTATTTCTTAGGATCGGCGCCGCTTTCTAAAACTGATGCATCCGCCTGATATTCATGAATGAGTTTCAGTTCATCGCGCATAAGCCATGCAGCGGGATTATACCAAAGCACCACACATACTGCTTGAGCAAAAATAAGATCCAAATAATGATGGCATCTGATATGGGCAAGTTCATGAGCCGTAACTGAACTACAGACAGTTTCATAATCAGCGGCACTCATCACGATATGGTTTCCGAAACTGAAAGGTGCTGTATCATTACCGGGCATGACAACAAGAATATATCCTTCCTTTCGGAAAAAAGTTCCTTTGCGGATATAGAATAAAAGTCTTGCTGTTGAGAATATTGTCTTCGACAAGACTACAATAGCACCTATCAAATATATCCACAATAGAATCTGAGGTACAATTGAAGTATCCTCTTCTATTATTCCCACTGCATTCATCGGCATCTCTCCTATTGCAATGATCGGAGCGGCGACAGGCAGTTGGGATTCAGGCATACTCCAGTCAAACCGGCTCAAGGGCCAGACTGCAAACGACACCACATAGCATCCGAGCAGAATACTTCGATTGCGCACTATCTGTGTTTCGCCCGCTATGAACAATCTGTAGACAAGCTACAGCCACAGCAGAAACCCTCCGGAAT
>JAIDQZ010000057.1 GCA_029062005.1 Muribaculaceae bacterium
AGGTGGATATTCAAAGTGGATATTCATTTGGAGATAACTGGATATTCACATTTGGGGTATTCAGGGGGTGCGATAGAGGGGGGGTAAAATGCCGATTTTTTGAGATAGACCCCAGATTTTGGCATTTCACATCGAAGAAAAAACCACCGCTTTGCAAAATTACTCCTTATTAAAAAGACTTCAGTCAGTCATTTAGCCGATTTTTAGACCTGTTTTGAGGGGGTAACACCCGAAAAAAGGGCGATCCAGGGTATATCCGAGGATGCATCTCAAACCTTTTTGAATTATAGATTCTGGTTGAGATAATTTTCATATTTACTACTCAAGTAATGTATCTTTTCGCGGACACCCGAAAAATCAGTAATCGGATCTTTAGAATCTCTATCCAAACTTTCAATAAGAGATTGTAGCCTTTTTTCCTTATCGGATTGTCGCTTATATGAGTTTATAATATTATCCCAATGTGCTTCAAAATTATCGTAGGCATTTATTAGATACTTTTCAGCATGAATATTGCGAATTGAGATATACCCATCATAAGTGACGATAGGAATAGAATCAAGATCGCATAGACCTAAACTTTGCTTGTAAGTCAGAAATCTGTTTATGATTAGAAAATCATTCTCATTTAGAGTGAAGTCATCAATATCATCGATAATGCCTAAAGTATGACGCAAATCTGAAAAATGCTTTTTAACGTCGTATATAGTCTGAGAATTATTCAATTCAGTTTGAATAATGAATAACCGTATGACCCCCCAGCGTAGCTTTTTGCGTTGCATTCGTTCCCATTTTAATTCGCGAAGTTGATGTCTGCTTATTTTTTTCGGAGTGGGAGCGATGTTTTTTCGTCTGAATAAATTTAACATATTGTGCATGAACTTAGAAATGGCGGATCAGCCCGACAACGATAGCCAGATGGTAAATATCATTTTTGGGAATCTCGAAATCCGGATAGTCTGAGTTTATGGACCGACATAGTATAGATGTCTTCCTATCAAAGATCTTCTTCAAGACCACTCCCTGAGCTGTATCAAGGATGTGTGCCCTTCCCCATTGGATAAAGGAAGTCTCATGGACGAACGCACATGCGAGTTCATCGCCAGACATGAATTCAGGTGACATGGAATCTCCACTAACTATGATGGAGAAGTCGTAACGGGGCAAAGTGGGTATAACCGGTATCTGTTCACAGTCTGCAGATGACACGCCTTGGATTGCTAAAGATAGAGAGCCAGCAGCGGCATCAAATGGAATTCTCGGACGTGTTTCAATTGGAGAGGATGATGGTAGTGTGGATGCCATGGGTTCATCTGGATTAATAATCATAGCCCCTTGCCCAGTCAATACCCATACAGGAGAAAGATCAGGATAATTATTTAGAATATTTTCTAACTTATCTGTCCCAATAGCTGCTCCCTTCTTTAATTGTTTGGCAAATGATGAATTAGACATTCCCAAACTCTTTTCAAAAGTCGCTACAGGTATGCCTTTATAGTCTAAATATTCCTTGATTCTATTGAGTATTTTACACATTTTTAAATCTACTTAGAAAATTTTCTACAAAAAAATTGGATAATTAGAAAATAATCTATATCTTTGCATCGGTTTAAAAAATTAACCGGCGCCAAAGATACAAAAAAAAGGCGAGATTAACAAATTTTATATGAATAAGACAATGAGGACAATATCAGAAATCGAAGAATCTATCTGTGTTGCAAAGCGTAAAGTTGATAATGCACACACTTCATCCGAACTTACGGCAGCTATCAATGAACTTAGCCATCTGAATTTTGAACTAAGCCAAGCCGAGAGGTTCAAAGCAAGCAGTAATGAAAATGCCGAACACATGGCACTTCAGGAAATACGCAAGTGGGCAAATGGGAGCCACGCGCACCTCTCACAAGCACCCGGCTACGCACGAGGATATAAAGATGGAATCGGACAAGCAAAGGAAATAATCTGCTCGATACTCGATAAATATTTCAAAGAGAACGAACAGGGTTAGGCCCAAGAGAGGGCTATCCTCCGGCAAGAGAGCCGGTTAAAGCCGAAAGGCAAGACATGAGAACCTCCGGCGTTGCCAAATGCGCCGGAGAATTCGGGGAGGTAGCTCAATTGGCAGAGTAGCCAAATACAAAGCCGGAAATGCGGGTTCGAATCCAGCCCTTCCCACTAATACGACAAGATATGACAAAGCAACATTCAGAGAAAAGAATAGAGGTTGCCTTGGGACTCCTGCTGAAGACCATTGAACAGAACGTTGCTGACACGGGCACCATCCTCGACGAGTTCGAGGCGACTCATACAGAGTATGAGCGGGATCAGTCGAGGCAATATGACGCTCTGGTAGCCGGGTACTTCGCCTTGAAAGAGACCATCGACAGCATTAATAACAGATTAAATAAGAAACATAATGAGAAGAGAAATTGAGGTGACGAAAGAGGACCGGGAGTTTCTGAAGAAGCTCTTCGGAGTGTCGGAGCCGACGGTCTACGCCGCGCTGAACCTTGACAAGCCGGAGACGGATGTGAGGAAGCGGATCAGGAAGGCTGCCATGGAGCGAGGTGGCGAGGTGATGGTGACGCTCCGGGAAATGGAGACCATCCACGACGCCAACAACATGATGATCCAGACCTTTCCAAACGGGGCAAGGCTTGAGATAAACAAGTTCAACGGATCAACCAGAGTGCTATACAGGGGTGCGGAGATGGTGACAGGCGTGATAGAGGGCATTTCACTGCTGAACGACATTCAGATCATGGCGAGCATGCTCGGAACAAAAGCCAAGGGTCGCTCTTAAACAAATAATCCAATACGGAGGAACAGACAATGGAATACTACGGCAACAGACTATGCATATCGATGCGGGATCTTGTAGATGGCGGGATAATGTCGGAACCCAACTACAAGCAGCTTTCATCGCGAGGACGCTTCGACGTGGTGCGTCGTGGAGGGGGCTGCGCGGGTAGCTGCGCGCTGGTTGCCGTTGACAGTCTTCCGGAGCGGTTCCGGCAAAAAGTAGAGGAAGTCTATCCGGGGGGATCACAGGCACGTCTTGAGGGATGGA
The DNA here is from genome assembly GCA_029062005.1 of Muribaculaceae bacterium. Lineage (GTDB taxonomy): Bacteria > Bacteroidota > Bacteroidia > Bacteroidales > Muribaculaceae > Lepagella. The sequence continues at coordinate 3,071 of JAIDQZ010000057.1, forward strand.
TCATCAGCAACTACGAGACGGATCAGAAAGCCAGGGACTTCTTCTTCTCCAAGGAACAATGCGGAGTGGCACTTCCGGCGGAGAAGGCCAAGGAGTACATCACCAACGCCTCGGTTCTTAACACCTGTATCAAGCTCTATGACAGGGCAACCACCGCGCAGAAACTCTTCGGGGGAAAATATGACTGGACCATGATGGCAGCGACCATCGAGACGCTCCGCAAGCGGTTTGGCCACACACTTCCGGCTTCTACCCTCCGGTTCCGAAAGAAGGTGAACGACTACAAGGTAAACGGGTATGCCTGTCTGATCAGCGGTAAGTTCGGCAATCAGTCGGCGCGGAAGGTGGATTACAAGACGGAGCGTCTGATCCTCGGCATAGCAGTGCTGCCCAATAAGCCCTGGAACACCAATGTGCTTGAATTATACAACTCCTTCGTAACAGGGGAACTCGACGTGTATGATCCGGATACGGGAGTGCTGTTTGATCCGGATGATTTCACCGACAAGAACGGGGAACCGCTGGCACTGAGCGAGGCGACCATCACCAATTACTTAAACAAGCCTAAAAACAGGGCACTCATAGACCATCGCCTCATGACTCCGACAACCTTCTTGCACGAGACCATGCCGCACATGCACCGCCATCATGGAGAATTCTCCCTCTCGAAGGTGTCGTTCGATGACCGCGACCTTCCGCGCAAGCTCAAGGACACGAGAATCCGTCCGAAGGCATATTATGCCTACGATGTCACGAGCGGATGCTGTATTGGGGCGTGGAAAAGCCACAGGGATTTGACCCTTTCGGGCATCCGGGATTGACCCTTCCGGGCAAAATAAGTTGACCATTTTT
>JAIDQZ010000058.1 GCA_029062005.1 Muribaculaceae bacterium
TTTTTGTTTTTGGTGTGGGGTTTTGAGTGTGTTTGTTTGTGTTGTTGTGGGGTTTGTTGGTTGGGGGGTTGTTTGGTTGTGGGGGGAGCGGTTCATGACTTACCTGAATCTTATAAAGCTTCAAAACTTATAACCTAACAACCTAAAAACCAATTTATTTTTTATAATTTTTATCGTAGAAACGTTTCTTAACAACCTTACCGGGGAAAGTTTTTTTCCTGATACGTACCTGAACTTCAGTACCAAGCTTATCATAAGGCTTCTGAATCATAGCCATAGCCACTGACTTTCCGGTGGAAATAGATCGGTAGCCGGTAGTTATTTCACCGACGACCTCACCGTCAACCTCAACCGGATATCCATGGCGGGGTATAGCATTTCCTTCCAGTTCGATACCGACAATGCGGCGCTTCACACCCTCTGTCTTCTGAAGTGCCAACGCCTCCTTGCCAATAAACTCATCTTTGTCAAGCTTTACGAACATCGAAAGGCTTGCTTCAATAGGAGTGATATCAGCAGCGAGTTCGTCTCCGTATAGTGGAAGTCCTACTTCAAAACGAAGTGTGTCACGACAACCGAGACCGCACGGCTGAACTCCGGCTTCCATTAATCTATCCCACAATCTTACAGTAAAGTCGTGGGATCCATACACCTCAAATCCATCTTCTCCGGTATAGCCTGTACGGCTGATTATGACATCTTCACCGTCGATATGATATGTCTTGAAATTATAGAAAGATATTTCCTCAAGCGGAAGCCCCATAATTCCGGAAAGTACCTCTTCGGCTTTGGGTCCCTGAACGGCGAGTTCACCGTAATATGGACTTTCGTTCTCAATATTTACATCATATCCCTCAGCATTGTCGAAGATCCATTTGACATCCTTATCGATGTTTGCTGCATTGATGACAAGAAAATACTCGTTGTCGTTAACTTTGTAGACGAGCAGGTCATCTACTGTGCCACCGTTTTCATAGCACATCATACCATAGAAAATCTGTCCGTCAGGAGCATCAGTCACATCGTTGACAAATATATGCTGCACATATTCAAATGCTTCAGGACCGGATATTCTGACTTCTCCCATGTGGCTGACATCGAAAACGCCAACCTCATTGCGGACTGCATTGTGCTCGGTAGTGATATCCTTATACTGAATCGGCATATCAAAACCACCGAAAGGAGACATCAGAGCTCCAAGTTTCACATGGCGGTCGTGAAGACACGTTTTCACGAGATTTTCTTCCATATCAATGATTAATTTAGTTTGATTTCCTACTAATTCCGATAAAAAATTGCAAAATGCGAATGCATGCAATATACGCACTGCACATCAATTTTCAAAATTAACAAAATGAATTAAAATCAGCAAATTTTTCGCAAAAATTTTTGACCGCATGCAAAAAAAACGGAAAAGCAAAAAATGCTTTTCCGTCAACAGGGGGCATGACGCCGAATATTGCTGATCAACGAATGAACAGAAGTTCACGATATTTCGGCAATGGCCAGATCTCATTATCCACCATCAATTCGAGAGCATCGATATTTTTCCTGATCTCTTCCATAGCAGGAACTATATCATCATGATAGGCAATCGCCTTGCTGCGTTCATCCGGCATTCGGTTGGCTTTATGGCGCTTATCCACCATATCATCGACACCCTTCCTTATGGCAGCGATATAGTCAGCCATCTGCTCGATAGCCTCAAGATCATGGCTTGCAATCTTCTCCATTTTCTCACCTTTGAAGAGTTCTTTGATCTTATATACATTGTCAAGAAGAAGACTCTGATAGCGTGTTGCCGCCGGAATGATATGATTGATAGCAAGGTCGCCGAGCACGCGGCTCTCGATCTGGACTTTCTTGCTATACATCTCCCATTTCACCTCATTTCTTGCTTCCACCTCCTTCGGTGTCAGCACACCGGTGCGCCTGAACATTTCAAGCGACTCAGGACGAGTATAGGCATCATACATAAGGGGTGCGCTTGACTCAACATCAAGACCCCTCCTTTCAGCCTCTTTCTTCCACTCGTCGCTGTAGCCGTTACCGTCGAAGTGTATGGCTTTAGAGTCGATGACAAGCTGACGCATTTCCTTGAATATCGCCTGATTGAGCTGTTCGCCGGCTGCCACACGGGCATCCACCTTATCAGCAAACTGATTCAATTGATCAGCGACCACTGCGTTGAGGGCGATAAGAGCCGAAGCACAGTTGGCTGAACTTCCGACAGCCCTGTATTCAAACCTGTTGCCGGTAAATGCGAACGGACTTGTGCGGTTGCGGTCAGTGTTATCTATCATCAGTTCCGGGATCTGCGCAATGTCAAGATTAACCTTACCCTTTCCGTTAAGGTTAATTACAGCGTCCTCTTCGGTAGCCTCAACTGAATCCAGAATCTGGCTCAGCTGACTGCCGAGGAACATGGAAATGATGGCAGGAGGCGCCTCGTTGGCACCGAGACGATGTGCATTGGTAGCTGTCATGATAGAGGCTTTCATCAGTGCATTGTGCTTATGCACGGCAGCCATCACATTTGCCACAAAGGTGATGAACTGAAGATTCTGCTCAGGGGTCTTGCCGGGAGCAAAAAGAAGCACCCCTGTGTCAGTGCCAAGGCTCCAGTTATTGTGCTTTCCAGATCCATTGATACCGGCAAACGGTTTCTCATGAAGGAGGACACGGAAGTTGTGCTTGCGCGCAACCTCAGCCATCAGGCTCATAAGCAACTGATTGTGGTCGTTTGCAAGGTTGGCCTCCTCAAAAATAGGAGCAAGCTCAAACTGATTGGGCGCCACCTCATTGTGACGCGTTTTTGCCGGGATGCCGAGTTTATGGCATTCCGTCTCAAGATCAAGCATGAATGCCGCCACACGCATAGGTATAGATCCGAAATAGTGGTCTTCGAGCTGCTGGTTTTTCGCAGATTCATGCCCCATGAGCGTACGCCCTGTCATCACAAGGTCGGGCCGCGCTGCATAGAGAGCTTCATCAACAAGAAAATATTCCTGCTCCCAACCAAGATAAGACTTGACATGATTCACGTTCTTATCAAAGTACCGGGCCACCCTGGTAGCAGCCTTATCGACGGAATTGAGGGCTTTGAGAAGAGGTGTCTTATAGTCAAGGCTTTCCCCCGTGTAAGAGATGAAGACAGTAGGAATGCAGAGGGTGTCATTGATGATGAACGCCGGAGAAGAAATATCCCAAGCAGAGTATCCGCGGGCCTCAAATGTATTGCGGATGCCTCCGTTTGGGAAAGAAGATGCGTCTGGTTCCTGCTGCACAAGTAGCTTTCCGGTAAATTCCGATACTACCCCTCCTTCGCCGTTATGGTCAATAAATGAGTCATGCTTTTCGGCAGTTCCTCCGGTAAGGGGGTGAAACCAGTGGGTATAGTGCCGGGCTCCATTGTCGATAGCCCATCTTTTCATACCCTCTGCCACGCTGTCAGCAAGCGACAGGCTCAACGGCTTCTTATTGTCGATAGCATCTACGAGTGCTTGGTAGGTTGATTGCGGAAGGTATTCAAACATTTTCTGGCGGTTGAAGACCTGTTTGGCGTAGTATTTTTCTACGCTCTCATTGGGAAGTTTCACCTCTACCGGCTTGCGGGAAGAGGCTTCCTCTACGCTTTTGAACCTTAAATCAGACATCTTTTATAATATTTAGTTAGTACCGGAAAAGCCCGGCTCAATTACCTGTAACAAGTGTTTTATCAAAGTATGAAAAGAAAGGAGTCATGAATTTTCAGATGCAAAATTATATAAAAAAGTTGAACTTGCAAAAACTAATATAAAAAAAACGGCAACAATCTTTACGATTGCTGCCGCAGGATATGCTAATAATCTACAAATCAATATGTATACGCGCTCATTTCCTCTGGCTTGAAGTTTGAAATAAAGTCAGCGTGCTTTGTGCACTCAGCCTGACCGTACTTCACATATACCTCAAGCGACTTGTCAAAGCCTTCATTGCGTTCTGCCTCTTCAAGGAGCAGACAACCCATTACGGTGTGTCCTGCCATCTCGACAAGTCGACGTGCCATAAAGTCGGTGTAAGCCTGATCCTTCACCTCAAGCACGCCAGCTACCGCAGCAGCATACTGCTCTGCCATCTCATCAAGAAGTTTCTTTACTCCCGCATGCTTCTCTGACACTTCGGAAGCCAAAGCTTCCTTAATGAAGTTGAGATATGTTCCGGTAGTGACGTGGCGGATAGCAGCCACAACCTGCAGCTGAGTTGTGCCTTCATAAATGCTTGTGATACGGGCATCGCGATATAGACGCTCGCAACGATAGTCTTTCATAAAGCCGCTGCCGCCATGGATCTGAATGCAGTCATAAGTATTCTGGTTGCAGAATTCAGAACCCATACCCTTTGCAAGAGGAGTGAATGCGTCGGCGAGCTTGCTGTATGCCTTAGCCTCAAGTTTCTCTTCTTTGGTAAGGGGACGCTCCTTGGCAATATCATCATAGATTTTATAAATGTCTACAAAGCGTGCGCATGCATAAAGGAGCGCACGGCTTGCATCGAGCTTCGCCTTCATCACACTGAGGATTTCAGCAACTGCAGGGAACTCAATGATTGCCTTGCCGAACTGCTTGCGGTCTTTTGCATAATCAAGAGCCTCGCGATATGCAGCCTCAGAAATACCTACACTCTGCGCGGCTATGCCGAGACGTGCGCCATTCATAAGAGCCATCACATATTTTATAAGACCCAGTTTACGGCTGCCACATAGCTCTGCAGGAGCGTCTTTATAGACAAGCTCACATGTAGGACTGCCCTTGATGCCCATCTTGTTTTCGATGCGGCGAACATTGACACCACCGTTACGCTTGTCGTAAATAAACATCGAAAGTCCACGTCCGTCCTTTGTTCCATCTTCTGAACGAGCGAGCACAAGATGAATGTCTGAGTCACCATTTGTGATAAAACGCTTCACACCGTTGAGCACCCAGCTTCCGTCTTCCTTCTGAGTTGCCTTGAGCATCACGCTCTGGAGGTCGGAACCGGCATCCGGCTCAGTAAGGTCCATACTCATGGTCTCACCTTCACAAACCCTCTTTATATAGCGTTCTTTCTGATCCTCGTCGGCAAATTCATATATTGTCTCCGCACAGTCCTGAAGACCCCAGAGGTTTTCAAAGCCTGCGTCGGCACGGCTGACGATATCCGCCGCCATGATATAGGGAGTGATGGGGAAGTTAAGACCGCCAAGGCGACGAGGCATCGACATGCCCATTAGACCGGCCTTGCGACAAGCCTCAAGATTCTTCTTAGTGCCTTCGGCATAAATAACCCTGTTGTTTTCCACTCGGGGACCGGTGTGATCCACTTCCTCAGCATTTTCCGCGATTACATCACCGCAGATCTCGCCTACCACTTCGAGCACCTTGTCATAAGAGTCCATGGCATCCTCGAAGTCGAGTGGTGCGTAGTCATATTTCTCCGCATCAGCGAAGTTTCTTTCCTTGAGTTCCACGATCTTCTTCATCAAAGGATGCTGAAGATGGGATTTGAGATTCGGATTGTCTGTATAAAAGTTAGCCATGGCTTATTTGGAGTTCTTTTTGTAATACTTGATTAACTTGGGCACTACGTCTTCCATCTTTCCGGTGATCACGATGTCGGCTATTGCATTGATCGGAGCATCCGGATCAGAATTGATGGAAATGATGAGGCTTGAATCCTGCATACCTGCTATGTGCTGTATCTGTCCTGATATGCCACATGCGATATAGAGTTTCGGACGTACTGTCACACCTGTCTGACCAATCTGACGGTCGTGATCCACCCAGCCGGCATCGACAGCCGCACGGCTGGCGCCCACCTCGGCACCGAGAACGTCTGCAAGCTGCTGAAGAAGATCAAAGTTCTCTTTTGATCCCACTCCGTAGCCACCTGCCACGATGATGGGACTACCCTTGAGATTGACTTTCGACTTTTCCACATGACGGTCGATGATATCGACCACAAAGTCGGTATTGTCAGTGTACTTATTGACATCGAGGTCTACGACCTTACCCGTATAGTTTGAATTATAAACCTCTTTCTTCATCACGCCCTCGCGGACAGTAGCCATCTGCGGACGGCAATCAGGATTGACGATCGTAGCTACGATGTTGCCACCGAAGGCAGGACGGATCTGATAAAGAAGATCCTTGTATTCCTTACCGGACTTTGCATCCGTATAATCACCTATTTCAAGCGATGTGCAGTCAGCCGTCAGACCGCTGTGGAGAGCGCTTGACACACGGGGACCGAGGTCTCTGCCGATAGAAGTGGCTCCCATGAATGCGATACGGGGCTCAATCTCCTTAAAAAGATTGATAAGAATAGAGCTGTGAGGAAGCGATGTGTATGGATAAAGACGCTTGTCCTCAACCTTATAAAGTGTGTCGACACCATAAGGCATCACCTGCTTTTCAATATCCTTGAGATTATCTCCTGCCACTACAGCTTCAAGCTTGATGCCCAGTTTATCGGCCAGCTGGCGACCTTTGGTGAGGAGCTCCAGGCTCACGTCAGCGACTTTGCCGTCTTCGTATTCGAGATATACGATAAGATTGTTTTTGTCTGCCATAATATTTATTAGCCGATTGTATGGTTAGCGAATAATTCCTTGATGAGACCTTCGATCGCCTCATCCGTGTTCTCGATCTTCCGAGCCTCCTTGGCTGTGAACACCACGTTTTCGATGCTCTTTACCTTAGTAGGACTACCTGCGAGACCGCACTGAGCGAGATCGGCATCCACATAGGATGCGTTCCACTCACCGATATTGAGATAAGGACGCTTTTCGATCAGTTCCTTCTTCCTCTCGTCATTAGCCACCTCAGACGGAACGGCTGCATATTTGAATTTCTGAAGATGCTTAGCGTTTCTCGGGCGGCAGGGGGCGGCGCTACCGTTGACGGTCACCACCAGGGGCAGCGGAGCCTTGACAGTCTCCACACCTGATTCGATACGACGCTTTACAGTCACTTTGCCATTTTCGGCATCGACGATTTCTTCAGCATATGTCACGGTAGGAAGACCGAGCTTCTCAGCCACCTGAGGACCGACCTGAGCCGTATCACCGTCGATCGCCTGACGACCTCCGATGATCAGATCATAATCACCGAGTTTCCTGATAGCGGCGCTAAGTGCATATGATGTAGCAAGCGTATCTGAACCTGCAAATGCTCTGTCAGAAAGGACTACACCATTGTCAGCTCCACGATAAAGACCTTCCCGGATAATTTCAGCGGCACGTGCCGGACCCATGGTCAGAATAGTCACTTTAGAGCCGGGATACATATCCTTTAGGCGGAGAGCCTGCTCAAGTGCGTTGAGATCTTCCGGATTGAAGATAGCGGGAAGGGCCGCACGGTTGACGGTGCCGTCTTCCTTCATTGCATCTTTACCGACGTTTCTCGTATCAGGCACCTGCTTTGCAAGCACAATGATATTTAAACTCATAATTATGTAATATTATGTTTGTAAATAATAATCAATCAGTTCAAAAGTATACGCAACCATCCAAATTCCCTTGCCGCATCCTATGGCATAAGGGCAATATATCCTCATGCACAGAATACAGATTCGCGTGCAAAATTAATAAAAATTATTGAATTTATACTATAAAACCTTTAAGAAAACCCTGATTAATTGTTAAATTCAACCATTTTCGCTAAAAGATTGTTAGTATTTTAAATCTTTTAACATTTAGACAATGGCAAACGCATTCTTCATCGCAAGGAAGACCATAAAGAACCACACCAATGGCGGGACGGTGCTCATGGCAGCCACCGCACTTGCCCTTATCGTAGTCAATCTTCCATTTCTTCACGATTTCTACAACGGGCTATGGACCCACACAATAGCCCTCCGTGTGGGATCATTCAATCTTTTCAGCCATCATGGCAATCCTATGTCGATAATGGATTTCATCAACGACGCGCTCATGGCGGTGTTCTTCTTTTCCGTAGGTCTTGAGATCAAACGGGAGGTACTTGTAGGAGAACTATCTTCTTTCCGGCAGGCATTGCTGCCGATAGTTGCCGCCATAGGGGGTATGCTGATGCCGGTAGGGATATTCTTCCTTTTAGGGCATGGTACCGACTATGCACAGGGAGCAGCCATTCCAATGGCGACTGACATAGCATTCTCACTCGGCGTACTCGCTATGCTTGGAAAGCGTGTACCCATAGGACTAAAGATTTTCCTGACCACGCTTGCTGTTGTGGACGATATAGGCGGTATTCTCGTGATAGCCGTCTTTTATTCCGGACACATCGACTACGTTTCCTTGCTATGGGCAGCCGGACTGCTTGCCGTCCTTATAATCGGAGGAATATATGGTGTCCACTACAAGACTTTCTACGTATCGCTCGGAATACTCGTATGGTTCCTTTTCCTGCAGTCGGGTATTCATCCCACTATCGCAGGAGTGCTCGTGGCATTCTGTGTCCCTGCAAAACCGGTTGACGCACCCAAAAACTATATAAAGACCATCAGGAAAACAATCGGCAATTTCTCACAGGAGGATGAAGACAAGCTTGAGAACCGTGGCATTCTCAGCAAGGAGCAGACCAGCTGGCTCAAGGAAATAGAATCAGCATCAGACAAAGTGATCTCTCCGCTCCAGGACCTTGAAGACTCGCTGCATCCCGTTGTCAATTTCATGATAGTTCCTCTGTTTGCATTCGCCAATGCAGGCATATGGCTGGGAAATGTGAATGTGACGGATATATTCTCAGGAGTGTCAATAGCCATAATAGCCGGACTTGTGCTCGGCAAGTTCATAGGAATATTCGCATTCAGCTGGATGTGCATCAAGGCAAAGCTTGCTCCTATGCCTGAGGGAAGCACGTGGGCACAGATAGCGGCGGTCTCAGTGCTTGGAGGCATCGGCTTTACAGTTTCGCTCTTCATCGCCAACCTTACTTTCGGAGAAGACGTATATCTGTCACAAATTCTAAATAATGCAAAACTTGGTATTCTGATAGGATCATTCCTCGCAGGATTCCTTGGCTGGCTTCTCCTCCACCTCACTCTGCCAAAGGCAACTGAAGTCAGGAATGAAGAATGAAAGCAAAATCAAGGTCCCATCTCATAAAAATGAAATGGGACCTAAAATTTATTAGAATTCGGTTTAGAGGCTTTATAATGCAGATTTGAATTCTGAGACAAGCTGAGTCTCCATGCCGGCGAGCCGGAGTCGTTCAAGAGCGACCTGGAAGCCTGAGGCAACTTTATCCGGATAGTGGGCATCAGTGCTTAGCACAAGCCTTGCACCGTATTTTTTAAGGAGATACCACCATCTCTCAGCCGGAAAAAATCTATTTCCGGAATCGAATTTCTTTGTGTTTATCTCAATGATGATCCCTTTTTCCACAGCCTTTGCAATTACTTTTTCTACCAGCTCAGCATACCAAGGCTGATCTTCCAGTTCACGCCAGGCATGGCTGCCGTTGTCTCCAATCTTGTCAAGATGACCGATAATATCGAAACCACCAAGTTCGAGCATCTCAAGTTCCATGGCAAAATATGTCTGAGCTACATATTTCAGATCGCCTTCATATTCCGATTCCAGATACTTGAGAAATCTTTCAGCAGGACCATCCACATCCACGGGACGCCCGTCGCGTGTACGCACGAAATGAACAGAACCAATCCTGTAGTCAAGAGGAAGATTCCGGAAATATTCAGTATGCGGACCAAATTCTTCCGAGATGTAGTCGATCTCCATTCCTGTAAGAATCTTCATCCGACCATCATACTTCTGTCTAAGATGTCCGGATTCCTGCAGATATAGGTTGACATCTTCCGCCTTCATGTTTGCTCCGGAATGGCAACAGATCGGACTGTGGGGAGACGTACCCCACACTTCAAACCCCGCGTCGCATGCGGCAGCTGCTATCTCCGCCATGCTTGCCCTGCCATCACAAAATTCCGTGTGGCTATGATAATTCTCCATAAAGATTTTAGACCCCATCTCATAAAATTTCAGAGCCCCTGGGGTCGCTGGGTTGGATCGATTTTTGATTTTTGGCGATGGAGCATACCGAGGTATGTGACTGAGCCAAAGGACAAAAAGCG
>JAIDQZ010000059.1 GCA_029062005.1 Muribaculaceae bacterium
GATTGCCTTATGGTGTAATGGTAGCACACCAGATTTTGGTTCTGTTTGTCCAAGTTCGAATCTTGGTAAGGCAACATTTATTTGTCAGGCCTCCCGATTGCAGGAGGCCTTTATTTTAAACGAAGTCTGAACGATTTCTATTACTTAACCTGACTAATCATAATCTGTATGAACATAAAGCACATTGTAGCCGCGTTTGCTCTCTCCCTCCCCGGCTTCATGGCTGCGGTCTCCGCTGATCCGCGCCCCAGAACTGTCTATAATCCTGATGGAACCGCCGTGACTGTACGAGTACATGGAAATGAATTTTTTCATTTTATGACAGACATCGATTGCAGCCGTATCCTTGAAAAAGATTCTCGCGGATTCATAGTCGATGCCGTCCGTGATGGCGTTGTTCTCCCATTCTCCCGGGAAAGCGTTGATATGCTGAAGAGCGAGGTGTCGCCGCAATCTTCCCTGACCCGATCTGCGGAAGTCTCTTCCATACGCAGGATGGGTACTCTTGATGGGGAAGGACGTTCCACTTATCCTACAATCGGGAAAGGCAACCGTTCTCTCGTAGTGCTCGTGGAGTTTAAGGACACGCCCTTCACTGTGGAGAATCCAAAGGAGTATTATACCCGCCAGCTCAATGAGCGCGGATTTTCCGATTATGGAGCTTCCGGCTCTGCCCTTGACTATTATTTGGATGCATCCAATGGTCTTTACAGTCCTCAGTTTGATGTATATGGTCCGGTCAAGGTCAGTCAGAATGCATCTTTTTTCAAGGGAATGGGCGATGATTCTCTCGATATCCTTATAAGGGAGTCTCTGACCCAGCTTTATGACAACGGGGAGATTGATTTCTCCAACTATGATCTTGATGAGGATGGTATAGTGGATACCGTTTTCTTTTACTATGCCGGTTATGGAAGTGCGGATTCTGAGACCGAGACTATATGGCCTCACCAATACGACTTTAGATTTCTTGGATCCGCTTTCGGTACCAACTCTCTTAAATTAGACGGCAAGAGAATCGGTCCTTATGCCTGTGCAAATGAGCTGAAGGGTTGGAATCCCGAGACAAAGAAGAATCCCTGGTCCGACGGATCTGAACCCTGGGTCGACGGTATCGGTACTTTCGTCCACGAATACGGTCATGTCCTCGGACTTCCCGACCTTTATGATGTTGAGTATACCCCGGGTGTGTTTGTCGACACGCCGGGAGACTGGGATGTGATGGATTCAGGCTCTTACAATTTCAATGGCTGTATTCCCCCGCTTATGTCGGCATACGAACAGTGGGTTTGCCGTTGGCTGGAATACACCGACGCCGAGGATCTCACTCACTACGATATAAAGGCTATAGGCAACACCGATTCCCCTACCGCCGTCAGGATAAGGATTCCGGTGTCTGAAAATGGTGATGAATACGCTCCGGAATATTTTCTTGTCGAGGCAAGGGATAATTCTAAATGGGATGCCTGCTTCCCCAATTCGGGTCTTCTGGTCTGGCGTATCAATTACAATAAGAGCAACTGGGTCAATAATTCCGTCAATTCCATCAAAGGTTCCAATGTGAAGATTGTCTATGCCAAGAGCACGCGCTTCCCTGTATTTACTGAAGGTTCTATATATGCCGGGAGCGATGTTCAGCTTGAGCCGACAAAGGAATATGCATTCTGGGAGTCTCCGACGATCACCGATATCGCATACGATGCGTCATCGCAGACAGGCAGTTTCGATTATAATATGGTGGTCCCCTCTGATGCGTTCACGGTTCTTCATGATTCGCCCGAGGCGGCTTTCGACGGTTCAAGGGCATTCCGTCTCACATGGGATCCTGTCGACGGGGTCGACAGTTATCTTGTGACGGTCAGGATCCAGAGCACAGGTCGCATCATAGGTGATTTCGATGCCAAGGATGTCGGTAAGGATACTTCGGTATGGGTGTCCGGTCTCTCTTCCACTTACTGGAGGCTTCAGATGGAGGCGTTTGTGAAGTGCGTTGTCAATGGTATGCCATCCACCACGAATTCAAATATCGTGGTCTTCAAGCCATCGGAGCTTGCGTTGGGAGAAAATGCCGTGGACGGAATCGTGGATGATTCAGCCGCAGTCTCGGGAGGCATTGGTTGCATTAATGCTCCGGACGGTGCGCAGGTATATGATATGTCGGGCAAGCGTCTTTCAAAAGAGGGTCTTTCTGCCGGTATCTATCTTGTGGTCTTCGATGGGACTTCCTATAAGGTTCAGGTTCGCTGATCCCTTTAAATACACGCCTTGTCGGTAGTTTTTTGTGCCGGTTTCCCTCATTTCTCGCAATTTGACGTGAGAAATGCCGAAACTGGCATTTTGCAAGCTGCTTTGTCTGGTGTGCCGATTATTTTATTGCGGGCATTATGATTTTTACGCTATGGTGGATGCATGGATGTCATAATGCTATTTATCTCGTTGCAGATTTCTGTTATTGTATGTTTTTTAACATGTTATTAGCGGTTTTTAACTAAAAATCTCAGCGAATTCTTACTGCCGTTCAAAGTTTTTTTTGTATCTTTGCATTCTGAAATTATATGGAATGCACAAATGTGCCTTCTCTGCACGCCCGGCAAGCGTGCGAATTTTTAACTTGAAACAATAACAATATCCATGTCGCCGGCTTCTTTGGAAGCAGGAAATCCGGCAGGATTAGTACCACATTTTCGGAACGAACACATGAAAAAGAAATTAGTCCTCCTGACCCTTAGCCTGTTCGCGGCTATCGGTATGTATGCCGACATAGTGGTCACGGGTACAGTCACGTTGAAGGACGAACCCGATGAGCCAGCTATCGGCGCGACGGTGATGATCAAGGGCAAGCCCGCATCTGCCGTCTCAACTGATGTTGACGGTAATTTCAAAATTACCGTGCCTAATGCTAAATCTATTATCCAGGTATCCTATGTCGCATGCAAGACCGCAGAGGTTAAGGCATCTCAGGAGCACCTCAATATCGTGCTTGAGTCAGACTCGCAGCAGCTCAGCGAGGTGGTCGTGACCGGTATGGGTACTGTCGATCGTCGACTCTTTACCGGCTCCGCTACCAAGATTGATGCCGATAAGACCAAGCTGTCGGGTGTGGCAGACGTTGCCCGCTCCCTCGATGGGCGTGTGGCGGGCGTGCAGATGCAGAACGTGTCCGGTACATTTGGTACCGCGCCGAAGATCCGTGTGCGTGGTGCTACATCTATCTACGGTACCAACAAGCCTCTCTGGGTGGTAGATGGTGTGATCCTTGAGGATAATGTCGAGCTTGATTCCGATGATCTCTCATCCGGTAACGCCGAGACTCTTATCGCCTCTGCAATCGCCGGTCTTAATGCGGATGACATCGAATCGTTCCAGGTGCTTAAGGATGGTTCCGCTACTTCTATCTATGGAGCCCGCGCTATGGCAGGTGTGATTGTCGTGACCACCAAGCAGGGTCGCTCCGGACATACCAGCATCAACTATACCGGTGAGTTCACTTACCGTCTGAAACCGAACTACCGCAACTTTAATATAGCCAACTCTCAGGAGCAGATGGGTATATACAAGGAAATGGAGGAAAAGGGATGGCTTTCATTCGCTTCTCTTGCCAATTCATCCAATTCCGGTGTGTATGGTACGATGTACAAGCTCATCAATACCTATGATCCCGCTACCGGAAAATTCGGTCTTGCCAACACCGAGTCTGCAAAGAATGAATACCTTCGCCAGGCTGAGATGCGCAATACCGATTGGTTTGATCTTCTCTTCAATAACAATGTGATGATGAACCATGCCGTCAGCATTTCAGGCGGTACCGACAAGGGTCAGTTCTATACTTCGTTCTCATATATGGGAGATGAAGGATGGTATAAGTCTTCAAACGTGTCACGTTATACTTTCAATGCTAACGCTTCTTACAACCTCTCCCGTACTCTGAAGCTGAAGCTCCTTACTTCTGACAGCTATCGCCACCAGAAGGCGCCCGGTACGCTGTCGCAGGAACTTGATGTCGTTTCAGGTGCTGTCAACCGTTCTTTCGATATCAACCCATATTCTTATGCACTCAATACTGCGCGTACTACCGATCCGGATGCGATCCAGACCCGAAACTACGCTGACTTCAATATCTTCAACGAACTTGATAACAACTACATTGACCTCAATGTGATGGATCTGAAGTTTCAGGGAGAGTTGACATGGAAACCCATCACTGGTCTTACGCTTATGGCTCTCGGCTCTTTCCGCCGCAGCACTTCGGCACAGAATCACTATATCATGGATGATTCAAACCAGGCTATGGCTTATCGTGCCGGTGTCAATCCCGAAAATTCGACCATTCGTGACATAAACCCGTATCTTTATCGCGACCCGGACGAACCGAACTCTCTTCCGGTGTCGGTGCTCCCCAACGGCGGTGTGCTTAATCATACCCTCTATGCGATGAACCAGTGGGACTTCCGCGCCACAGCCACCTACAACCGCGACTTTGTCGGCAAATACCGTGTCAACGCCATGGTGGGTATGGAGGCTTCAAAGATCGACCGTCTCACCGAGTCGTATGAAGGTTGGGGCATCTGCTATAAGAACGGTAACATCCCGTTCACCGACTGGAAGCTCTTCAAGCAGCAGAATGAGGAGAATATGAACTATTATTCGTATACTCCGACCACATTCCGCAATATGGCTTACTTCGGAACCGCCAGCTTCATGTATGATAACCGCTATATCATCAACGGTACTCTTCGTTATGAAGGCTCAAACAAGCTCGGACGTTCTTCGCAGTCACGCTGGCTCCCGACATGGAATATTTCAGGAGCATGGAATGCAGATGCGGAATCATGGTTTGTAAATCCCGTGCTTTCTACTGCAAGTCTGCGTCTTTCTTACTCGCTGACTGCCGACTCAGGCCTGGCAGCTGTCTCCAATGCTTCTGCAGTCTACTATCCCTCACGCCCCTGGCGTCAGGATACATACGCCTACGAGCAGGCTCTTATCCTGGAACAGCTTGCCAACGGCGAGCTTACCTATGAGAAGAAGCATGAGTTTAATATAGGCGCCGATCTCGGTTTCCTCGGCAACCGCCTCAACCTGGTGTTTGACTGGTACACCCGAAATAACTTCGACCTTATCGGTCGTATATATACTCAAGGTGTCGGTGGCGAGATCATGAAATATGCAAATGTGGCAGCTATGGCATCACACGGTGTCGAGTTTACATTGACTACCCACAATATCCAGCTTCCGAACTTTAACTGGACTACAGACTTCACGTTCTCATATGCGAAGAACAAGATCACCGACCTTACATCACGTTCCCGTGTGATCGACCTTGTTCAGGGCACAGGCTTCGCGGTGCAAGGCTATCCGGTGCGCGCCATCTTCTCTATTCCGTTTGTAGGCTTGACAGAAGACGGTATTCCGCAATTCATCAATGAGAAGGGTGAGGTGACCACAACCGATATCAATATGCAGGAATGGGAAAAACTCGACCACCTTGTGTATGAAGGACCTGTCGATGCTCCTTACACCGGCGGCTTCGGCAACACGTTCAACTACAAGAACTGGAGCCTCAATGTCTTCATGACATATGCGTTCGGCAATAAGATTCGTCTCGATCCGGTGTTTGCGGCTGCCTACTCCGACCTTACAGCGATGCCTAAGGACTTTATGGACCGTTGGGTGGCTTCAGGCGACGAGAAGTACACAAATGTGCCTACGATCGCATCACGCCGTCAGGCTAACAACGACAACTACCTGTCGTATGCATATAATGCCTACAACTATTCTACGGTTCGTATAGCTAAGGGTGACTTCATCCGCATGAAGGAAATTTCTCTCCAATATGAGTTCCCTGACAACTGGAATAAGGCTCTGCGTATATCAAGCGCATCACTGAAATTTGCGGCTACTAATCCGTTCCTTATCTATTGCGATAAGAAACTGCATGGTCAGGATCCCGAGTTCTTCAACACCGGTGGTGTCGCTTCCCCAAATCCGAAGCAGTTCACTTTCACCGTGCGTGTTGGTTTCTAATCCGGCAACAAAACTTGAAAACTCGACAACTTGAAAACTATCATATGATGAAAGCTAATAAAATAATATATACACTGTCGGTTGCGGCTGTATTGGGTCTCTCTTCCTGTGGAAGCGATTTCCTTGGTACTCCTACCGATTCCCGAGTTGAACTCGACTCTACGGATAAGCTCCGTATGTTGCTTGTCTCTTCTTATCCTCAGACCAACTACGCATGGCCTTGTGAATTGATGTCTGACAATATGGAAGACAATAATTCACCTGATGATGACGGTCTTCGCTACAACCTCACATCTTACGATCGCGGAGATGACGAGATGTTCCGTTGGGAGGTGTGCGTTAGCAATACTTCAACCGATAGCCCCTCTTCCATATGGGAAAGCCATTACAACGCTATCGCAGGTGCTAATGCGGTGCTTCAGGTGCTCGACAAGTGGGAGAGCGAGTGCAAGAAACTCGATGCCGAACAGATCGCAGTGAAAGGAGAGGCTCTCATGATCCGCAGCTATTGCCACTTTATGCTTGCGCAGGTGTTCTGCCATCCCTATCGTGGTGATGAAAATAATGCATCGCTCCTCGGCATACCCTACATAAAGAAGCCGGAGACCACTGTCAAGCCTTACTATCAGCGAGGCACTCTTAAGGAAACTTATGATAATATCCGCACCGATCTTGAGACTGCGCTCCCATTGATCGATAACAGTATCTATGAGATTCCTAAGTATCACTTCAATAAGGCAGCAGCAGAGGCTTATGCCGCTCGGTTCTATCTTTATACAAGAGAATACGACAAATGTCTTGAGCATTGCAACAATGCATTCGGAGGTGCTGATGTAGATCCCTCATCTTTCATGAACACTTACTTTCAGAATACTTCGAATTTTTATGAACTTGCTGATCACGGTAAATTCAATCAAGGCACTGACAAGGCTCGCAATTTTCTGCTGATTCCTACCTATTCCATAGCCTTGCGTCGTTTTGGAGGCAGGTATGCGGTGATTCGTGATGCCCTTAATTCCACACTCCACTCATCTTCTCCTTCATGGAAAGAATATGTTTTAACTTTGAAGGGAGGAAAGGGAGGTTCCTTTACCATGCATCCATGTTTTATGGGATGTATGTATTTCAGTGGCAAGTCGGAATACGGCTCGTTTTATGTCGGTAATATTTCCGAACAGTTTGAATATACCAATAAGATTGCCGGTATAGGTTATTGCCATGTGACCCGATCCGAGTTTACTTCCGAGGAAGTTCTTCTGACTCGTGCTGAGGCAAAGCTTTTCCTCGGCGACATCAACGGTGCCGTTGCTGATCTGTCTATATGGGAGAAATCCCGTCGCGATTGTATGGGAACAGAAACGCTGGGTGATTATTTTGAGGATCTGACAATCGATAACATACGTGAATTCTATGTTGACAGTGACCCCGGATATGGCATCGCCAAGACCATTAATATAGATATGATATGTCCCTCGCAGTGGACACTCGGAGCAGGTGAGCCTACCGCTGTATTGCAGTGCATCCAGCATTTCCGTCGCATAGAAATGATTCATACAGGCATGCGCTGGTTTGATATCAAGCGTCTCGGACTTGAGTTCGACCGCAAGATTGGCAAGGATGGCAAGGATCATCTTGGCATATTCGATGAGCGTAAGGCAGTGCAGATTCCGGCAGAGATTGTTGCTGCCGGCATGCAGCAGAATCCGCGTGGCACAGATCCCGAGCTTCAGTCTTCAAGCTCTTACGTCTTTGTAGGCAAATAAAATGTAGAAACGCACAACGTAAAACGAATAACTATGAAATTTTCAAGATATATTATTGCGTCACTTGTAGCTCCTCTCTTGGCGTCTTGCTCGGATGATAAGCTTGGTCCAACCATCTTCCCTGAAGTCAGCGATGAGCCGGATCCTTCTACCTATACTTATAAGTTTGACAAGTGGCTCAATCAGAATTTCCGCGACATCTATAATGTAGACTTCAAGTATCTCATGGAAGATGTTGAGGCTGATATGCAATACAACCTCGTTCCTGCGACTTATGATAATGCTCGCGATCTCGCTCTGCTTACGAAATATCTATGGTATGATTCCTACAAGGAATTGACCGGTGATGAATTCATCAAGACATATGGACCCCGTATTCTGCATCTTATCGGCTCTCCTGCCTACAACCCGAACACTGGTACCGAGACGCTCGGTCTTGCCGAAGGTGGTCTGAAGGTGACTCTTTTCAAGGTGAATGAAATGGATCTTGATGACATCAACATGCTAAATGAGTTCTATTTCCGTACTATGCACCATGAGTTCGGTCACATCCTGCATCAGA
The DNA here is from genome assembly GCA_029062005.1 of Muribaculaceae bacterium. Taxonomy (GTDB): domain Bacteria; phylum Bacteroidota; class Bacteroidia; order Bacteroidales; family Muribaculaceae; genus Lepagella. The sequence goes on from JAIDQZ010000059.1 coordinate 8,350, forward strand.
CGAAGTCATATCCTACCGACTTCAATCTTCTGTCCAACGGTCGCTACGACGATAGCTCATGGCAAGCAAAACAACCCGGAGCGGTGGCGTCTCAGGGTTTCATTACTCCCTATGCCTCATCTCAGGCGCGTGAGGACTTTGCGGAGACAATAGCAAATTATCTCACCCGTACTCCCGAGCAGATGGAGCTTATCCTCTGGATGGCACAGAGGGGCTGGACCACGGGTAAGGATAGTGCAGGCTCCGGCATGGGTGATGACGATGCTGACTACTATTGCTATTATTTCTATGATGATCCTTCCAATGCTGAGTCTAAGCATTATTTCTTATCGTCGATGGAAAAGAGAGTCGATAACTACAGGATGGGTTTGGTCGGACTTGATGGTGAATACCTCACTACCGTCGGTGAAGTTGAGGCTTATCTTGAGAAAGTAAAGGCGAAATATGGAGAAATATATCCTGTAGAGGATAACGATAAGGTCAATGGCTACGACATCATACTTCAGAAACAGTCTATTGCCCGCAACTGGTTTACCGATCAATGGAAAATTTCTTTTGATAAACTTCGTGAGATTGTGCAGCGTCGTCAGAGTGAATTTGACATCAACGCTCTCCGCAACGAGGTGGAATCGATCCAATAAACCATTAAACTCAAAATTTGAATAAGATGAAGAAATCAATATATATAGCAGCTCTGGCGGCTCTCACGCTCACCGCTTGTTCAAGCGATGACAAAGGAATCTTTGATAAGTCTGCCGCTGACCGTCTTGAGCAATACAAGGCGGAATATGCTGAGGTCCTCACAGAAAATGGTGGTCTATGGACTATGGAATATTTTTCCAATGAGGAGGAGCCCGGTTATGTATTCGTCATGAAGTTTGACACTGACGGTTCTGTCAAGATTGCTGCCAACCATAAATGGATTGAGAATACATATAAGGAAGAGGTTTCGCTCTGGAAGATGATCGCTGATAATGGTCCTGTATTATCGTTTAATTCTTACAACACTGTCTTCCATATCCTTGCCGATCCGGCGAATATAGAAGGTCCCGATGCACCTTTAGGAGAAACGGGCGATGATGTCAATGAGACAGGCTTCGGTCATGCCGGTGACTATGAATTCCAGGTCATGGAGGTGTCAGACGATCATAACACAGTGCGCCTTCTCGGTAAGAAACGTATGTACGACATTTATTTGCGTCGCCTTGATCCGTCTACAGATGTCAATGCATACATGGATGAATACAAAAAAGTTGAGTCATCATTGTTCTGCAAGGAGATCAATTCTCTTATCTTTACTGATGAAGACGGAGAGCGATATGTGGTGAATGACGCTTACACCGGCGTGATGAGTGTATATCCGGAGGCAGGCGATCCTGTGGATCAGACACGCAAGGCAAACTTTATTATCACAAATACCGGTATCCGTTTCCTTAATCCATTCCATATTCTGACTTCGAAAGGCGAAGAGAAGGAAATCAATGAATTTACTTTTGTCGGCAATCACGGTCTTGCGTCTGTAGGAAATACCAATTCACTGCTTAATGCAGGATCTTTCACCGATATCATATACAAGAATATGGTCAACTGGAAGGTGGATCTCAGCTCTCTTTCCGGTTCAGTCAAAGATGCGGTCGATGCATTTGTAAGTCAGTTGAAGATACTTTACAATTACAAGGGTGCAAATTTGACCGATATGGCGATTGACTACGACAAGACAAAAAAATCTTATGTCCTTAGGATAAATCTTAAGATTTCAAATAAGTCAAGTGAGGTCGATAAGTTCCTTGTAAGTTTCAATGAGACTGATGGATCGTTGAGCATAAGCATAGATGAAGCATATGATAATAATTCTCAGCTTGCTCTAAATGCTTACACTTCGCTTCAGGATTTGTTCAGGTTGCTGACTTCTTCTTCTGTCAGCTACACTGCTGTCAGCGATTGCGGTCCGAAGTCCATGACTCTTGACATCAACGGCGGTGCATTGACAATAAATGTCTATTGATGTATAAGGCGCAAGGAAGAATGCTTCTTCCTTGCGCCTTAGATGCTATAGGGCATCTGCAGTCGGTTGGACATTTAAGTGTTTATGCTCTTAAACTGTTTGCCCATCATTCGGTCTAATACAAAACAATAACAATATTCATTTTAATTCAAAAAACTAATGGCAAGACAATTACTTCTTTTGGCCGGTTTGGCTCTTAGTGCCACAGCTTTTGCCGTGACTCCACAAAGAGTTGTAAAAAGCCCGCTTGTAAATGATATGCAAGCCGTCTCTCTCTCGTCAAAGGATTTCTCTTTTGTGACGTTCGATCCTAAGACAAGAACAATTCAGAATCTGCCTGAGCGTAAGAAAGCACCCGGTGCGGAAGTGCATTGGAAGCGTCCTGCAGGTCAGTTCTGGGGTACCGGTCTCTTTCTCGACTATGGTGGCTGGTTTCCGTATACCCCGCTTTGTCTGAGACCTTGGGACGAATATAAGATAGAGAATATTTCTACCGGAGTTTCAGGAACTCCCTCTTGGGAAATTGCTCTTTTGGTTGATGATAAGACCGGAAAATACGAGACTGTCACTTCTGAGGAGCAAGACGTTAAGGTGTCTTATATCTGGGGCGAGGCCTGTGCTGCACCAAGGCTTTCATATGGTGAAGGTTCGGCTTTCCCTACACTATATAAAGATTCTGTTCCTGTTGTAAGCCCGTATGATAAGGTTAGCGTGAATGTTGCAAGCAGCATAGCGGAAATCCAGGGTGCATCCAGTCCGGTATCATCTCATTTCTATTCATTGTTCTCTCTTGATAATCAGGAAGCTGAAGGCTTGTCTCCAGTGAATGGTCTGGATGTTTATGAAGGTATGAATCCTATATATGGTATGCTTATGGGAACGAACAGCAATGGTTACAATGCTTCTGCAGTTCGTTTTGAAAAACCAGAGAAGCCATATCTTTTAAATAATATTCAGTGGCATTATATGTCGACAGGTGCGGTTCCCAATAATGTTCCTTTGAGGGCCTATGTATTCAAGACAGACAAAGCTGATGAAGAATACAGTGATGGTCAGGGTAACGTAATAGAAGGTGCTTCACTCGGTGAATTTTTGGCTTATTCAGAATCGTTTGTTCCCGCTACCGATGGTTATACTGAAGACGTAGTGACATTTACATTTAAAGAGAAAAATCCTGTGACCGGGGCTGAAACAGAATATAGTCTTGAGATTGATGATGATATAATTATCATGGTAACCGGTTATGACGTTAATCTCGGCAATGGTCAGGCAATTACTTCATTCATGTCTTTGGATTTCCTGGATGAAGGCTATGGTAATCTCGGTTTTATCGGATATGTTGATGAATCGGAAACAGGATTTTCCAATTATGGACTGCTTTCATTCAAGTCTATGATGAGACTTAATACCGTTCCCGGAATTCTTGCAGATGTCACTTATCCCTGGATCTTCGCAGCTAATGAGGAAAAGGATGTGCATCTTCCGAATTTCGGAACTACAACTGCTGAAACACAAGGTCTTGATTACTACCTGATTACTATTTCTTCAACTGATACATCCGACTTCGAGATCACCTTCAACGGAGAGGAAGAATGCGATTGGCTTGAGGTGACAAGCTTAATCGACATTTCTGATATAGATGATGCAGGCAATGAAGTCTTCACCGGAGTGTCGCAGATTTCTTTCGCTGCATCTCCAAATCCAGAGAATATAGACCGCACCTGCGTAGTGAGGATCTCGATTCCAGCAGCTTCTTACGAAATCACATTCCGTCAGGGCACAAACAACAATGCTGTTGAGGTCGTAGGAGTAGATAGCAACTCTACCGTTTACTATGATCTTTCCGGCCGTCGTGTTGTAAATCCGGAGAAAGGTATCTATATCAAGAAGTCAGGCGACAAGTCAGAAAAAGTGGTATTCTGATCCCTTTTTTGATCCGATACTTGAGGGTGTGTCAAAATGGCGCACCCTCATTTTAGCTATAAGCTTCAAAATATAAAACAAAGCCTCGACTTTCCCAA
>JAIDQZ010000006.1 GCA_029062005.1 Muribaculaceae bacterium
TTTTTTTTGTTGTTTGGGGGGGGGGTGGGGCCTTCCCCCTGGGTGGCGGCCCCCGCCCCAACCGCGGTAATTGAGAATTTTGAATTTAGAATTTTGAATTGATTTGGCTTGGGTGATGTCAGTTTTATCATTGAAATTGTCTCGGTAGGGACGCACGGCTCGTGCGTCCGATTTTTTTATCGACAATATCCACGGCATATGCTCGTGCTTCGGACGGCGGACGCACGAGCCGTGCGTCCCTACCAGCCGATAATATATCGTTTGTCGTTTGTCATTTGTAATTTATCATTGTTTATGGTATTGATGAGATTTACCGGCAATTTTGTTATATATATATATCAAAGAAAAAAATTTATGGAAATACGGAAAGCAGAAGAGAAGGATGTGAGAGAGATAATGAGACTTCTTGTGCAGGTGAATGATGTCCATGCCGGTTTGCGACCGGATATCTTTGTCAAAGGACTCACCAAGTATGATGAAGCGGGATTGACAGATATTCTGCATGATCCACAGACTCCGGTGTTTGTCGCCATCGATGCTGACGGCGGAATTGCCGGCTATTGTTTTTGCATCATTGAAGATCATTCGGCATACGTCAATCTCCGCCCTATCAAGACTCTCTATATCGACGACCTATGTGTGGATGAAATGCGGCGGGGGAGCCATGTGGGGCGGATGCTTTTTGAGTATGTGACCCGTTATGCAAAGGAAGAGGGATTCTATAATGTGACACTTAATGTCTGGAGCGGGAACGACGGGGCGCTGAAATTTTATGAAGCCATGGGAATGAGAGTCATGAAGACAACTATGGAAGTTAGATTTATATAATGATCAATTATCAATGATCAATTATTAATGATCAATTATTAATTGTGTGGTAGGGACGCACGGCTCAATTTCATCACGCAAAGCCGCAAAGATTTTTTCAATGATCAATTATCAAAGACTCGGTTCAGGCATGACCGCAAAGAGATCGGGCTGCTACGCATCGCCCGGAGCACGCTAGCGGCTTCGCCGCAAAGAGGAAAGAACCAAGAGTCAAGAGGCAAGAACCGGATGTCATGATATGTATCAATTAGATACCGCGTAAGGTAGGGACGCACGGCTCGTGCGTCCGCCAGCCGGAGCAAGGAAATTGCCGTGTGAAATGCCGATGCAAGGCGGACGCACGAGGGATGCAAGAAAAGGCGCGGAGGAGACCGCGCCTTTTCCATATTGGGATTGGATATTCAGGATTTATCTTTTCAGGATCTTGCTGACAGTGCCGTCGGCATTGCGGACGATATTGATTCCTTTGGCAAGGCTTCTGAGGCTTGTGCCGTCGATGGAATATATCGATGATGCGTTTTTCAGAGTCGGTATTTCATTCACCGCATTGTCACTTGAGGTGTCAATGAGATAAGTCAGATAGTATGCGGGGCTGTCATCATAAAAATCTTCGGAATAGAATACATAGCCTGCCATCTTGGTTGCATCGGCAGAAATACCTATCACCACGTTGCTGCCGTTAACATCGCATTCTCCCAATTTTTCAAAAAATTCAGGGAATGCGGTCAGGTATGACTCAGCCTGTGTCTCACCTTTCTTCATTATGAAAGCGCCGGTAGAAGCATAAAACGGCTGTCCGACTGTTCCGATAAATGTTCCGTCATCAGCAATAGCACCGGGATAGAGACCTATTCCGAGTTCATCTATTTCCTGAGCCTCATCATATATCTTGATTTCCTTTGTGGTGGTATCATATACAATGGGAACACCAAGAGCTTGATTAAGACCCTCTTCTGATGCAATACCGATCATAACGACATATCTGCCGTTGCTGCTCAATGACGTATACATACCTGAAATGGCATACAGCATTTTCGAATCGTCAGCTATGTCTTCTTCAGTAAGTTTTACTAATCTTGCGGGGAAAAAGTCCACTTCATATTCACCATTGTCGTTCATTACCCAGAGGACAGGAACTGCAAAACCACCGATATTGCCCAAAATTACCTTGCCGTCATCACTCACAAACTTTGCGGCAGATTCATTTCTGACCCTGCCTTTATAGTTTCCAAGCTGTTCCTCAGTAGGCATAGGAAGCGTCACCCAGTTTACTTTGTCCTTGGAGTAGACTGCCTGAGTGGAATAGGCACCGCCTGCAAAAGAACCCACATACATAGATCCGTTGCCGGTCAGGTCTTCACCCAGGATGTATTTTATGCCTTCGGGAGCAACGAGAGGGGTAAATTCTCCTGTATCGAAAGAATATACGATGCCGTCTTCCTCATATCCGATAGCCAATCCGTTATTGTCGACGTGACGGAGCTCCGCGCCTTCATCATATTCCGTGACATGATATTTCACATCGCCGGTGATGCAGTCTGCGATAAAGAAACCCATACCGCTGGTGATGGATCCGCAAATATAGTTGCCATTGCGTGAAAGGCCGAGACCGATTAACTCAGGTTCGGTCTGACCGGGAATGCCATCCTTTTCGATCTTGAAGGTCTTGATGGTTTCAGCTGAAATCGATGTGCAGATTGCAGCCGCCAAAGATAGAGTAAATAATTTTTTCATAATATGTTGTTGATTGTTTTGTCGTTGATTTTTTTGGGTTTTAGCTGGGTAATGTTCAACTTAAACGCAAAATTAATAAAAAATTTCTATCAAACAAAAAAAATCATGACTTTTCCGCATCAAAATTGGCAATACAGGTGAGAAATGACAAAATGAGTAAGACCCCATCTCATAAAATTTCAGAGCCCCTGGGGCGGTTTAGGGCGAGTGATTTTTGCAAGTTGAAGAAGGAATGATGCGGGCATCATGACTGATGAGACTTGGCGAAAAGCACCGTCCAAAACCGAGCCGATTAAGCATATTTTGAATATATTAGAAATTAGATGGTCTTAAAGACCGTAAATGTTAAATATTAACAATGACTCTTCAATCATCAAATTCAGAAGCTTCCCGGGAAGTTACCCAAAGCCTTC
>JAIDQZ010000060.1 GCA_029062005.1 Muribaculaceae bacterium
CCAACGGTCATCTTGGCGAACTGACGCCGATGGGTGAGAGGCAGCATCAGGCCATAGCCGAAAGGATGTATCAGCGTTTTCCCGATCTTTTCGCTGACGGGGCAGACGTGGTGGCGCGAAGTTCAGTCGAACCTCGCTGCATAATGAGTATGGGCGCCTTCTGCGATCGTCTCAAGGAACTTAATCCCGGCTTGGCGATTAAGAAACATGCCACTCCCGGCGACATGGACTTCATTCATCATAATACCGAAGAAGCCAAACTCAATACAGGAGAAGATGCCCCCTGGATGTGGGAATTCAGTCAATATCGCGATTCCATATCCAAATGTCCAAAAGTAGCGGCAAAGCTATTCAAGAAAGTTCCAGAATCAGATTCAATCCCCATGTTTATGCGTAGCCTTTACGATGTAGCTATCTCGGTGCAGGACATCGACAGCCTTGATGCTGACATCCTGAGCATCTTCGACATCGATGAGCTCACCGGACTTTGGAAAGCCTCCAACTACATGCAGTATATCGCCAATGCCAAGTCTCCCGTCAGCATGAACTCCGGCACAGAAAGCGTCAAGCCCCTTTTGACAGAAATTGTGGAGCGCGCCGATGAAATGCTCGCCTGCGGCGAAGTTGCTGTCGACCTCCGCTTCGGTCACGACACCGACCTCCTACGCCTCGTCTCCCTCATCGACCTTGATGGCAAAGGCATAGAACTCGAAGACCCGGACGAAGTCGCAGAGAAATGGCGCAACTTCGAGATCTCGCCCATGGGTGCCAATCTCCAGCTCATCTTCTTCCGAAACAAAGGCGGCAATGTCATAGTTTTACCCAGGCTTAATGAAATTCCGGTTGCGATAAGCGACGTTCCCCAGGTGGCATCCGGCTTCTACGACTGGGATCTTCTGAAGACCTACTTCGCTACCCTCTGACCTCCTCATCGCGCAGGCGGTCTGTCGAAGGTGAAACGAGCTCAGAACTCAAAATTCCATTTTGAGGAAATCCCTCAGATGTATATGATTAATTCCAGGATATTACAATCAGCGCATTGCAAGCGGACTTGATATATTTGGACACTATATCATTAGTAACTTTAGATCCCTGAGACTTAAGATACTTGGCTATGCTGTTGACAGATACTAACTGGCCGGCATTGTCAGCAAGAAAGTAAATCAGATTCTCAAGAAACTTCCACTCGTCGTTGCCCGACAAGCACAAGCATCATACCCCGGTTAAGTTGCCGGATTATTCTATTGAGGTAAATTGGCCGTGCTATGATCTTCATGACTTTCTTCTGATTTTAGGAGACGCAAGATTATTTATGATCTTAAAATCTACTTCTCTACAAAGTTACATCATATAACCGAAACAGCCAAGAAATTTCATAAGAAGTTTCGACTATACTCGCAAACTTTCCCTAAAATTGCCAATTCCTTCCGTCTATACCCGAAACTTTTTTCACTTATTTCTTAATAAGATTCTCCCTCCTCCCCTTTGTCCTTCCTATCTCAATCCATATCAGATCTCTTAGTGGCAACGTATTTCTGAAATCGGCTTGTGGGCTTGTCAGGAATTGTCATAAGTATTTTTCTTGACTCAAGAAGGTCGTTGAGATATCTTTCTTTGATTTTTCTATGTCGTTTCACTCCTAAGTATTCACCGATTTCTCTTAATGATTTTGGATCTGTACAGAACTTTAATATACTTTTCTGTACAAAGGAAATTCCACTTTTTTCTGACTTGTCCCCTTTAGCCTGACTTGTCCTCTCCGACTTGTCCCCTTTATCTTGACTAGTATCCCGACAGGTACCCTGACTTGGTACACCCTGACTTGGTACACCTCGCTGTGAGGCAATACTAACTTCTTGATTAATAAAACAATTTATACCTTGACTTATCCCCTCCGACTGGTACCCGTTATCTTGACTGGTACCCTCACTTGTCCACTCCGACTTGTCCCCTTTTGATAATGAACTGCTATAAATAATCACCTCAAAAACTGTAAGATTCTCTACATTAAAGACAGCTGGAGTATTCCCATTCTCATTCAACTGGGTTTGAACTTCCCTCACGCCTCGATTAAACATATTCACGTATCCGAGAGTCTTGAAAGCCGAGGCTATCAAGGGATTCCGGTAATCATTTACTTTAGGAAAATTCTCCGGTCTGGAATTTCCATAAAGACCACCGGGATTCATTATCTCAATCCTGTCCTCGAACTCATAAAATCTAATCGGACCATTACCTCTAAGGTCACGATGCATATAGGCATTCAATATCAGCTCTCGCAGACCCCAGTATGGATAATTGCTTACCATCTCCTCCCTAAGGATACTAACAGGTACAGGTCGCTTACGGATTACTGACATTTCTAAGAAAGCTTCTAATTTGGGAAGAATTTCTATATATCCACCTTCAAACTGGCGTTCATCATCTACTTCATCAGTGACATCCGACCCTTTAAACCGCACAAACTGAGTGTAGAGTCCGGGCATAAATTGCCTGGGTTTGTAACCAAATAATGCAATAGCTCCAAAGGTAGGACAATCATTGTCTAAATCATACATTCCAACAGAAGCCATCTGTTCCTTAACAGAACGGTCATCACGTTTTAACTCCTCTTTTGATACCGCAGATGGAAGAAAAACGTTCCGGAACTTTTCTGTATTAAGGTCTGTTAGCTTGGCATGGAAACAAGGGGTTGTATCAAATGTAGGCATATAGGCCGTACGTCTTTCTATTAGAATTCTTTCTTCGGCCTCGCTGGCAATATCTCTTCTCGGACCGACACGGATAAATGTGCGGCCCCGATATCTTACAGGAGGATAAAGTGATGGTTGCACTTCTACCACAAGCACATCCCCATCTTCAAACTCATATGATTCCACAGTCATCACTGGCAATGGAAGAATATTACCACTTGAACGAATTGCCGAGATTTTAATGAAGAACTTGTCATCGACTCTCAATCCAGACAGTCTACCATCATCATGTACTCCAATCAATAGATAACCGGGCTTCCTGCTGTTTGCCATATCATTGGAAAACGCACAGATTGCTTCTTGAAATTTATCCATATCTCCTTTAGAGATAGTTCTCTCTATTCTGGATGTCTCCTTGCTGAATCGCAGGCTATTTACTTCTTCCTTAGTTATCATATGATTGACTATTGATAGATAATCTTAACTTCTTTTTTGATGATTATTATAAAAATTTTCCGTGACATTTTTTAAATTTCAGTCCACTTCCACATGGACATTTGTCATTTCTTCCAACTCCTTGTAAGGATTGTTTGACTCGTTCTCTCTTCTCTTCTTTCTCATGTTGCGCTAAACTTGCATCAATTAACTTCTTGACTCTATCATCTAAGAAAAAATTTGGATGCCAACCTGTGGATATTTTATTGATGATATAACTGTCAACCGCTGAGGCAGCAAGTCCTGGAAGAAAGCCGAGAAGCCCAAGCATATTACAGCTCATCATACGTAAAAACTGTGAAATGTTACTACCGAGCACACTATGAGTAGTATTCATAATATCGGCTCGCATTTCCTGTTCATCATACCTATTTTGATTAATCCAGTAACGGAATAATCTTCCATTAAAATTATCTCGCAATTTTAGTAAATCATCCAAAGAGATTAACCCCTTAACGAACATAGATCCCAGTTCGGGAAACTTTTTTTCGAATAAAATTTTATTGAGTGATGAAGTTCCATCAGGGAACTTACGACTTAGGATACTGTCAGTTTTTTGGGATAGAAGGCCATTGATTTGTCCATCACATTTTATGCTATCTGCGTTCAAAAATGAGGCAATGACACATGTCTTATTTAATTCCATTAGACGTATTTGTCTTTCAAATGATAAACGTCCCCATAAACCTTTTTCATCAACTTTAAACTGATCCCAATAAATTTGTGATCTCAAATCTTTAGTTGTTTCTTGAGACGCAATTTCTCTTACCTTTTTCTCGTCAATTTTTCTTGCTCCTTCATCGATTAGTGTTAGTATTGTTTCCGCTTCCAGACCTCGAAAATTACATTTATGGAAAGTATTGGCGATATGATTCCATTCTCCGTGGTTGAATTCTATATTAGTGTTGGTTTTGGGATAATATCCTCCGTTAGAATAATTAAAAAAATCTACATGCCAGTGCTCACCATTCCTTTTTAGCATTACAGGAAGAAGAGAAGCATCATTCACTACTCTGACTATACGTAAGCGTAATAACTCTTTTAAATACTCTGAACCCCACACTTGCATGACATCCCACACGTGAGATGCCTCAACAAGAATTTCTTCATAGCTAAGTAAGCCAAGGATTAAATCATTCGCGATTTGGTTGGTTACAGCCATATTATCAATTTTTCCTGAAATGTCGTATCCTGTTTCAATTTCAATAGTATCAGTACCTCCCACCTGTTCAAACATTGCAGTTTGAGATATACGAGGATAATTTGTAAGAAGTAACGATGTCTTTTCCATAGATAATTACTTTAGTTTGGTAACGATGTCGCCGTAGAGGGTGTGGTTATTGATGATGCCGTCATCGAGGTTGGGGACTATGCCGCGTTCGGCTACGACTGCGAGGCGGTTGTATTGTTCCTCACATTCGTAGACTTAGGCGCGGAGGTCCTTCAGTTTGTTACGCTGCTTTGTGAGTTCCTTTCTTCGATGCAAATATTTTAGCTTGGTTGATATAATCTCGATACTAAAATAATCACTGGCTGTCACTCTTTCTGTATACTTCATCAAGGGTTTTTCCTTCAGAGTCTTTCCAGAAATTCCAACCGTTAAGACCGGTTCCAGATACTAACCATGCCGCTGTGCTTGGAGAGGTTACGGTGATGTCTTTGGATAAGAGATATTTACCGTTAATTTCATTACTGAAAGGGATTACTTTATCGTCTAAATATTTTTTCCGTTTATCTGGATCTGCTGACTTTACAGTATCTTTGCGTATTTCACTACCTTTTAGAATAACCATTTCCTCATTCCCATATACAGCTTTTGCTGTAATCCCTGCATATTTTAGATAAAAGATAACAGGGTTTTGCTTGGATTTTTGTATTTTATTTGAAGGAGACGATTGGAATATTCGACAACCGGCAAAGGATGTCAATAACCATACAAATTCCCGAAATTCATCTATTACGTCTTCCTGATCAGGAGATAAGTGGGGAAGTGTTCCGTTTTGGGAATTAGGTGAAGTATCATAGCGAGCCGCCTCTTTGGCTGCCTTGATGGCGAAGTATTCAAGATATTGGACATCGGCCTTGTTGATAGAATGATCGGCTGATACGAACACCAGGACAATCTGGAAGAAATCCTTATTGCTGTCACTTAAATGTTGCTCGATTCTAACACCTACATCTTCTGCATGTCCAATGTATGCTTTGGGAAGTTCATTCATTCGAGAATTAAGGTTTTCGAGGAGAATATAAAGAGCTGGTTGTTTCAGATTTATAGATTTGATTGTCTTTGCATCAGAAAGAAGAGTACGAGGAATTATATACATCTCGCATGTCTTATTCTTGATGAAGACCCTTCGGATTCCTTGTGGATCACCATCTACAAGATGGGTTGTGATGACGCTTCCTTTTGCCATTTGCTATGTTTTTTAATCATAATAATGCTTCTACTCCACAAAGTTAAGAAAAACATTGGAGATTTCAAAGGATGAAAAGATTTTTTGAATTTGAAAAGAGTAGTATATATCAAGATGAACGTCAAAGGAAAAAAGCAAGTCGTAATCGACTTGCTTTATTGAGGATGTGAAGGTCTGGAGAATGATACTCAGAGATTACTTATTATATGAGATGTGTTACATTGATTTTCTTGTACTTGTTTCCCATGCCGAGAGCAAAAGCCATTTGGTCTTTTATGATTAACTCTCCCTTTTGCAATCCGGCAATGGCAGTGCGGATGTTATGTAGTTCCTGACCGCTCACACCGAAAAGGTCTTTGATAACCTTATCGTCTATCGTCTGCTGCTTCATAATCAAGGGGTACTGCGCGTTGGCGTAGAAGTCGAAGCCCTTGTTTTTGAAGTCAGCCATATTCTGCGTAGCGAGAATAATAGACAATCCCTTATTGCGACCAACCGCAATAAGGTTTCGAAGTGGGCGATTGTCGAAGCTCAACATATAGTGAGCCTCGTCGATTATAGAGAAGTGGCGTATCTGTACAACATCGTCATTGACGGCTTGCTTGTCAAGCTGCTCATAGATGTTGTTGAGTTTCGACATCAGGAAATATACGATTGCTTTTGCAATCGGACCGTCCTTGGGGTAGCTGTCCATCTTGACGATGAAACTGTCGGCTACAAGGTCTGCCTTGTCTTCAGTATCAAATATATTTGCACGGTCGAGTTGTTTCAGAATAGACGAGATAGAATCGTCCTTATCCGGATCTTTCATTTTCGACTGATACTCTTTAAGCATATCCGTGAAAGTGATAGGAGCACCATTTGTTCGCTTATAACATTCCACGATAGCCTCGCTAAGTCGGTTGCTCATATTTGAGCTTGGCGAAAGGCGGTCAAGCGAAGCGAGAGCTGAAGCCATCTCGGTCGAATAAAGATTTATCTCGTTTATTGGACGGTTTGTAAAGTCCTTAAACGGAGTGAACGGTAGTGGTCGTTCTATCGGGTCGAGTATGCAAGAACGGTCAACGTCGAAGTTTGAGAGCCAGTGATTATTCTGAATGTCGCTGAACTCACCCTTGTAGTCAAACAAGAGGAAGTTGACTGGATATGCACTTTCTGAAGAAAGTGCGCGAATCTGCTGCATAAGTACGGCAAGAAGATTAGTCTTACCAGAACCGGTTGCTCCGGCAATTATGATTTGAGCATTGGTTATGGCACGACTATTAATGTCGAGTGTGGCTTCCATCTCTGCATCGCCATAGTTGCCGATAAGTAGATTGAGAGCCGGTATCTCTTTTGTGAGAGCAGCTCTGCCTCCATCTTTCGAAAAGAGATTATCAAGGCTAATCTTCCTCAGGAGTTGAGCCAGTATTTCTTATTTGACGCCATGCAGTCCAGCGAACTTCTC
>JAIDQZ010000061.1 GCA_029062005.1 Muribaculaceae bacterium
GTCAATGTTCTCTATGGCTCAAGTGAACCGAATTTATTTAATTTTTAACCCCGTCCATTTTTAGTGGACAGTAGTGATTACTCTTAATGAAATATCCGTTACTCTAAAAGAAAAAGAAATATTCCAGCTTATTGCAACTATTTCTCCTGAAAATGCTACAGACAAAATTGTATGGTCAAGTTCTAATGATAAAGTCGCCACAGTTTCTGAAGATGGTTTAGTTACTGGTGTGTCTCTTGGACAAGCTACAATTACGGCAACTTGTGGATATATCTCAGCAACTTGTACAGTTGTCGTCACTGAAGAGAATGGTGTGGAAAATATCATTTCGGATGAAAACTCCTCTTATTCAGTTTATACAGTGGATGGTCGCTTAGTGAAAAATAATTGTAAAAAGCAAGAGTTGGAATATCTACCCAAAGGAATCTATATTATTGTTTCCGAAAAAGGGCATTATAAAATCTCTATTTAAATCAATCTAAGATAAAAGAATACCTGATCACAATCGGTCAGGTATTCTTCAAATACATCAATTATGGCAAACAATTATACGAATCCTTTTATTATGCTTAGAGCGGCGAAAGAATATAAAACGTCTGCCCAAATACTTTCTGAAACATCAACAAAATATATGTGTTCCGATAATGAGGCGGAAAATCACATATCAATTTCAGCACTAATGAGTTCAATTGTTCTCTATGCTTTGAGCATAGAAATTGGGTTGAAAGCCTTAATTAGATTAGAGGGAAATGCTCCCAATAAAAATCACAATTTAAAGCAACTTTATGATAAATTATCCGAAGACTTGAAAGATAAAATAAAAGATGAGTTACCGGAAGAAGGATTTAAAATATATATTGATTCCTATCTGGAAGACAATAAAAATGATTTTATAGATTGGCGATACCATTATGAAAAACCAACAGCAGCGAGTTCCGATTTTCTCGCGGCCTTTTCTCAGTCTATCATAAAAGCAGGTGAAAGTTTTTGATATATTCATTCACATTAGTCCACTAATGATAATAAAAAGTCATTTAAAGTAGCGAATCTCGCATATTATCCGCTTGTCGATTTCGGCCCCTTCGGTCTTGTCGCTCAGTCTCGATGCCCGCATCGATCCTTCTTCATGAAGAAAAATCCTCTCGAAAACCTGACAAAATCTTAATAATTCAAGTTTCGCTTGTTCTAATTACTTGTATCTCAATATTCAGAATCTAAAAACTGCGTAGCTCTCTCCGCGTGCTTCGGCCTATGCAAAGCAGACCGTTACCTCAGCGAGCTTGCCAAAACCAAGACGCGAGGCTCTTAAGAATTTGAAGCTCTGCCCCTTTGCGCCTTTGCGTGATAGTAAAAGTTCATGCGAAAATTGAGTTAATAAAACCATAAGTTTAAACAACTTCATAATTTTTGAAAAATAGGGATGAATTGTTGTTTGATTAAAAGTTTTTGCATATTAGAAAAAATATGTTTATCTTTGTATCAGACAATAATCTGAATCGATATATATGACTACTCCTCCGTTCAACATATCTGCAGAGGCAATCAATCGAATTGCTGACATATCCGCTTTGTTGGAGCGACATAATATCGCAGTGGAGGGAGAACACAATATAAGACTTCGTAAAGCGAATCGGATCAAGACTATCCATTCATCATTGGCTATAGAGGGTAACTCGCTCAGCGAAGAGGAAGTGACGGATATCATAAATGGGAAAACTGTGGTCGCACCTTTACGTGAGATTCAAGAGGTTAGGAATGCTATTCGCGTTTATGATATATACTCTCAGTTAAATCCATTCTCTGAAAAAGATTTAAAAAAAGCCCATGGTATTATGATGGAAGCGTTGGCTAAGGATGCAGGCCGTTATCGAAGCGGAGGTGTTGGAGTATTTGGAGAAACAGGATTGGTACACATGGCTCCACCACCACAACATGTTCCTGTATTGATGGGGGAACTTTTTACATGGCTTACAAAATCTAAAGACCATTTGCTGATACGCTCTTGTGTGTTTCACTACGAGTTTGAATTCATACATCCGTTCTCAGACGGAAACGGACGTACAGGACGGCTATGGCAATCGCTTATACTTGGTAGGCTGAATCCTATATTTGAACATCTTCCTGTCGAAAATATGGTATATGCCAATCAGCAATCTTACTATGATGCTATTGCAGCATCTACAAAGGAAGGTCAATCCGGACCGTTCATAGACTTCATGCTAAATGAAATTTTGAAGTCACTCCAAAAAAGCAGGTCTTTTGAAGTACCCAATAAAGTACCCAATAAAGTACCCAATAAATCTGAATCGGCAATTCTTAAATTATTGTCAGAAAATCCTCGTATGACCCGAATTCAACTTACACAGCATATTGGTATAAGTGAGAATGGAGTGAAGAAGATCATAGCCAAGATGAAGGAAGCTGGATGGATAGAGAGGGAAGGAAGTAATAAGAACGGTTATTGGAAAGTAATCATAGAATGCTGATCATCGGATACAGCAATGTAGCAATGCGAGTTTCTACATCCTTGCTTTGATATATTTTATTTACGTATCGTAAGATCAACTTAAATATGCTAAGTTTAAGCCAAGATATCCTACCTAAAGACTTCTTCCCACAAAAAATATAAGGCGAAGAAAGCAAAATATCCTATTACTGCAGAGCGTTAATCCTATAGCAATGAATGATACCCACATGGATAAAATCAAGATACACATTTTGCATTGCGGTGACGTAAAGACCACCCGCTATCTGCCATTCAACAAGGAACATGTATGCATGCCGAAAGTCGCCGGTATAGGTGTGCCGCAGAAGGACTGGGCTTGGCTGCCTGTTTCTTGCTACTACATCGAGCACCCAAAAGGGATATTCCGGCATTTGAATTACATGCGTTTTCCTGCCTTACTTTCCTGCTGTCAAAGCACATTATCCAGATGAAATTATCGATAGAAATGACCGCTGACGGGTCTCCGACCCTATACAGGGAGGATATAGACGAGCATTATCATTCGGTAAAGGGGGCCGTCGCCGAAAGCCTGCATGTATATATTGAGTCGGGATGGCGCAAAGCATCGGAAACATCGGGACCTGTCAGGGTCTTCGAAGTCGGGTTCGGTGCCGGACTGAATGCCGCAATTACAGCTGTAGCTGCCATGGAATCGGAGATCCAAACCGACTACTTTGCCGTGGAACTGTATCCGTTGCCCAAAGTGACAACCGATATTATAGCAGCCTCACTGGATGAAGGGTATCGAGAGTCATTATTCCGGGTGAATGAATCACCATGGGATGAATCCGATCGGATTAACCCGTATTTCTCACTCCATAAGATAGAAGCTGATCTGCGCAGCATGGATATTCCCAAGAAGCTGGACGCGGTCTATTTCGATGCATTCGCCCCTGAAAAACAACCGGAGATGTGGGAAGAGGATATCTTCAGAAAACTTTATGACGCAATGAAGCCCGGAGCAGTGCTTACCACCTACTGCGCCAAAGGAAGCATCCGGCGTATGCTTCAGCAGACCGGATTTCTCACCGAACGTCTGCCCGGACCTCCGGGCGGAAAACGGGAAATACTAAGATGTGAAAAACCGTCGGACTATATGAATTGTTAACATTTCATAAACATAATATTTATAGAAATGGAACATATCAAAGTCAAGATCATCAATGATTCCCCCTACGGGTTGCCTACATACGAGACACATTCAGCAGCCGGCATGGATATTCACGCCAATATTACCGAACCGATAACACTCGGTCCGCTCGAACGATGCCTGATTCCGACAGGTCTGCGCATGCAGCTGCCACAAGGCTATGAATGCCAGATACGTCCACGTTCGGGACTCGCATTGAAGCATGGACTCTCGATCGTCAATACGCCGGGAACGGTAGACGCAGACTTCAGAGGAGATATCGGCATCATCCTTATCAACCTCTCAAACGAGCCATATACCATCACTCCCGGTGAGCGTATCGCTCAAATGGTGATAAAGGAATACGTGCATGTGGAATGGGAACCGGTGAAGCGTATCGACACCACTGAACGCGGCGACGGAGCCTTCGGGCATACCGGAACGGAATAATTCGGAAATTCAAGTATTCCACGGATCAATCTTCTTCGGCAAGCCCGTCGAAATCTTCCGGAAGATCGCCAAAACGTCCGTTGCGAAGATCATCGATCCATTGCATCCAGCTGTTGTCTTTCGATGATTCTCCAAACATCTCCTCTATGCTGTCCATGTCGAAATCAGGATTGATCCATGATGAATTGCCGCCGGCTGCCACATCCGCCTCTATTGCCTTCATGATTTTACGGAAATCCTCGACACTGCTGATGCGTTCTACGGCAAACCCTTCTCCGAAAACACGCTGTTTTCCCGCACATGCATCTTCGGTGCCATCCCTAAACAGACTGTCGATTTCTGACAAGGCTTTGTCAGATTGCTGAATATCGGGGTTTTCGGAATTGAGAAACGAATCCAACTCACTTTTATAAGAAGCTGAATAGAATTCGTTGGCATCATCGTCAAGATAATGCATATGGTCGAATGAGTCATCGCATACTCCGAGATACTTGTCATCTTCGTGTGGGGTATGAAGCATCTCCCTCCAGTTTGCCACCCTTTTCCTGATCTTTGTCATGTCAGCCGAGACATTTCCGTGACGGTCAACCCTGCACATGCTTATGACAGGATACAGGAAATCGAAATCACCCCTCCATCCACCGTCGGAAACGGTAAGTGTGCCGGTCCATCTTCCGTTGATCTCAAGAAACGGCAGTTCATCGATCCCTTTTTCCGAAATATAGGCAGTTATGGTGTGATGAATGCGGTCTGCAAGATCAGGAGTGTCAAGTGCCGAATACTTGGCTATAAGTTTAGTCCGGGCCATATACGTGTAGATTTATCAGTTTCCAGATACAGGGAAAATCCCAATACATAATAAAGGCATTCTCTCATAAAACGCTATGCAAAAGTAGCAATAATAACGTATAAATCCAAAAAAAAGACTAAAATTCACTGAATTTTTTGTTCTTTTATACTTTGATCAGGAATAAAATATGATTCAGGATATTGTTTACCTTGTTCTCGGTTTGGCACTGCTTGTGGTGGGTGCCAATTATGTTACAGATGGCGCCGTAGCGGTCGCCAGGCGGTTTAACGTGTCAAATCTAATAATAGGTCTCACCGTAGTGGCGCTCGGCAGCACGATGCCTGACATCGTGGTCTGCGTCGAGTCGGCATTTCAGGACAAGCCGGCTTTGGCAATGGGAGAAGTGATCGGAGCCAATATATTTGATCTGCTTCTCGTTGTCGGCATCATGGGTATTGTCAGACCGTTCAAGGTAAGCGGTATAATGAGGAGTCAGGATCTCCCTATATTGTTCATAGCTTCTTTCGCTTTGTGGATTGCAGGCGACAGCGTGCTGTTCGACGGAGCGCATCACAATGTGATAAATCGTTCGGCAGGGATCATGCTGATTCTGATATTTGTCTTCTACATGTGGTTTATGATTCTTTCATCAAAGAATCAGCAGGCGATTGATCCTGATGATTCTGATGACGGAGCGTCATCCACCGATGTCTCTGCAAAGCCCGATGAGAACGTCGGAATATCATCTGCACATGCAGTCAGAAGTGAACGTAGTGCATTGAAGGCAGAGATTGCAACGTTAAAAGGCAAACACTGGTTTTCATGGGTGATGATAATAGGTGGTCTCGGAGCGTTGGTAGTAGGAGGTAACTGGGTTGTGGATGGTGCAAGCGGTCTGGCCCTTAAGGTCGGCATGAGTCAGGCGATGGTCGCCCTTACGGTAGTGGCGATAGGCAATGCCCTTCCGGATCTGGTGACATCGGTCACGGCTACCGTGAAAGGAGCGAGCGGCATTGCTTTCGGCAATATCGTGGGATCGTGCATCATCAATGCGCTGCTTACTATAGGGTTGAGCGCACTTGTGATTCCGTTGAAGGCTGACTCGATAGGTTTTGTGGATTTCATTACACTTGCAGGGGGAGCCGCATTATTGTGGATATTCCCCATGCTCTCGAAAAAACGCAATATCGGACGTTCGGGAGGAATTATCCTTGTGACTCTCTATGTAGCGTACATGACTTTTACTGCAATAAGAGGATAAGACAAGGCGGAGGCTAAATATTTATTTTCTTTGTTGTCTTCCCGTCGCGCACCTCTATGTAGACGCCTTTGGGCGCCGAATCATATCGGTGTCCGTAGATGTCGAATATCATCGTCCGCGACCCGGGACCGGTTATGGCGGGATGTACTGACAATGTGGTGTATCTTTCATACTCCAGACTCGCCATGATGAACGAACCGATGCCCTTGCCTTCATTGGAGACAATATTGACATCACTACCGTCAAGATAATAATCTGCCGTGCCGTTACGCTCCCAATTGTAGGAGGGACCAAGTCCGGCTGAGCGACATATACTATGAATATCCACCCCGGTGGCATCTACGGTGATAAATGTATCAAGCAAGCCGTCATAGGCTTTCAGTGCCACTGGAGAGAACTCCGCATTGTCAAGCAGTCCGAGCCTAATGCCTTTGAAAAGGGCGTAAGTGAACATGCATGATGCCGAAGCCTCAAGGTAGTTGCGGTGACCACGTGCGCTTACAAATGAGTCATCATACTGCAAGAGCTGATACCATACACCACTATGAGGATCCTGCCACCGCCGGATACCGTCTGCCACCTGAGTGAAAATATCAGCCACAGCTGCATAGTCAGGATGCTCGCGGGGCATCATGGAAAGAACATCCACCAAAGCTGCCGCATACCATCCCATGCCACGACCCCAAAACTCCTTGCTGCATCCTTTGTAGGGATTTACCTTATTTGCCCAGAATGAATTTGCATCCGACGGATCGGCGCTCCAACCATGATAATTGAGTGATTTTTGAGCATCATAAGTATGATCGTGTATGGTAGTGAACTGTAATGCTATGTCAGACCATGCCTCGTAATCATCGGGAGCAAATATGGAAAGATATTCGGCATAGAAAGCCGCCCCCATATAGAGACCGTCGAGCCACATCTGGCAGGGATATGAATCCTTGTGTATGAAACAGTTCTTTCCATCATCGAGCATGATGCGCTTGTTTTCATAGCGAAGGTATCTGTAAAGGTAGTCGGCAGCCATACGATAACGCTCAGCATCTGAAGGGTTTGACGATGACTCGCGGGCATACAGGTCGAAAAGCACCTTGCCTGATGCGATGTTGTCGAGACTTCCTTTCTTAAAGTTGTAGAAATTGCCGTCGGCATCGATAGCATTGTCAGCGTAGGTCTTGCACCACCCGTAGGCCTGAGCCGAAAGATCTTCGTCGGGATACTGGGAGCAATACATAAGGATGGTTTTTGCCACCAGACCGCTCACATAGTCCCATGCCTTGTCGGCAGACCATTCCTTGCCATGCGATTTAACCATATATGCGGAATATTCAGAGGTCTGCGCTGCAGCCGGCAGGCATATGAGAATCGAAAGCACGAATGATACAAGTTTTTTCATAAGTCGCTGATAAGAATTAATGCACAATATAAAACGGATTTTCCGAATCGTCTGTCTCTGATTAAACAGGCAAATGCAAAATTAAGAATAACATATGAATTTGGCAAGGGAATATTCAAAAAGAATACAACATTCGCTTTACAAACAATAAAAACAACCCTATAAACAAATTGAGATCGTTTATAGGGTTGTTTTCTTATATCTTCGATGCCGGGTCAAATGGGTCCGGTTCTTAAGGAATATATAACAAGTGATTCCCTCGGTTATTCCGCATAAAGGTTTTCCTCCCGCTGGGGAATGTATTCGTCTACCAGTTTGCTGATTTTTTGCATATCGGGCTTTTTGTCAGCATAATCAATCAATGTGCCTACAGGGTATAGGTCCGGATATGAAGCCGATTGGAAATCAGCTGCATCCTCAGAATAATCCCCATCTTCTACTGCGTCTTCCTCAATAGCGTAATCGCTGAACGCAATTGCACGATCTGCATCATTGTGTCGCTCAATGCTTACCAACAGAGTAGTCGGTATTATGCTTATCTGAGGGTCTTCGCCCCAGACCCCTGGGTTTTCAATGACTTCCGCCACTTTAGCGGCAATAATATCGGTGAGTTCTTTTCTTGTCATAGTATTGATATTTTAATTAAGTAGCTAAAAATATTATATATATAAATTCTTATCAATCACTTAATATAATGTATAAATCCGTGAAAGGGTTCTCATTGCCGCAGACAATACTCACACATGCCTGAACCGGAAATTTATTTATGCAAACAAATCAATCGCAATAATGTCCCCTTAATGATTAGGAATACAAACTCATGATAATTGTGTCATACTTACTCAGGATAAGGAGCACTATTGATTTTTATTTAGTAATTACTACTGGTGCGATAAAATCTCGTTAGTTTAAAAATAATCAAATAAAGAGAATTCTTTGACATTTTGATTTGAATTGAATGGTAACGCGGTATAAACTCGATTACCGGGGAGAACACAAATTTACCCTGATTCATAATCTTGATGTTTCTTGAACAATAAGATTAATAAATCCAATTCAAATCAAAAATTATTGTACTCTTATATTTGACTAAATATTAATATTTTAATAGCAATGGTTCGATTTTTATCGCACCACTACTATAATTTCAACATGAATACAAAATTTAGATTATTATGTCGGAGTCTTTTTTATGTTTAGCTGAATTTTGTAAGGCGGACCCTGGAGATAAATTGGCGTAGCAATACAGACAGCCATGTGGACAGGTATTGTACTGACCGATATCTTTTGCCGGAAAGCATCCACATAATTTACGCTGACCTGTATCTTTTTTTCTTTTTGTTGAAAGTGCGTAATGGTTTTCATCCAATTCTATTGCCCCTTGAGGAACAATATTGGCCTCATCAAATATATTGCTGATCCTATTTTCCACTTTCATACCAATATACTCCATCAATTTCTCATCTTGCCAGGCAATCTTTGCGATGCGCTCCTGATCGATACATCGACTGTGCAAGATATTTAATTCTTCCAGACTGATTCTTTCGGTACAAGTCTTCAAATTAAAATTCCAGCCCATACGATCATTTAAGACATTAAGTCTTTCTGCAAAGCCAAGCATAAGCTCTTCTGTCCATTCCTTATAGCGTATGCCATGTCGCATAAGATTTGAACTGACTTTTCTATATGAAGAAATATCAGCGAAGCTGAAAACCAAAGTATCTGTATAGCCATACAGCTGTTGTCCGAGGTGTTCGATTTTTAATATGAGATCGTCTATAGAAATTCTATCAGTCAATATCATCGGATCAAAGCGCCATACCACACCGCACTTACCCAACAAACGACTCAACACTCGAAAGGTCTTTATTCGTTCGCTTAGAATGGGCACATTTGGCTCCAGTTCTTCCGCTTCATAGTCATTGAGAGTGTATTGGAAATAACAATTTATACCTTTTTCTTTAAGAATTGGGAGATATGGAATAATCGGTGCCGGATTCTTTGACCAGAATACAATAAAATGTACATTTCGAAAAGAAACATAACTGTCAGTTCCATTGAAGGGGTTGCGCCAGCGACAATAACCTTTTGCAAGCCTATTGAAAAACCATTGGGTATAGAAGGCGGGAATATCCGTTGCTCTACTAACTGACAATATTGTCGGAGCTATCGCTTCAACCTCTTGACCATCATCCGTTACTATTCTTATGTTTTTCTGTTTCATAGAGCAAAGATAATACTTTTTAATAAAGAGAGTCCCTTATCCTGCTCAAAAAATAGAATATACTCACAAATGTCTGAAAAGGCAAGTATTTTGGCCAAACAAACTCCGAATTTTTGGATAAATCCGGGAAATCCATATTCACTACCAACAACTTGAGGAATTGGATTTGTTTGTATTTGTTTGGCCAAAATACAAACAAATCAATCGGACAAACAAATTTTCATTGTTTATCCGATTGATTATCTTTTATTTGCCTGCCTGCAAGCGATCAATACTCTTCCTCGTTGAAGAATATTATATTAATTCATAATCAACGATTTAACTATTTTTGAATGTAATTTAGCCAAACAAACCAGACCATCAGAGACGATCTGAGGCGATTGGTCAAAAAAATCGATGCTTTACCGACCAAACATTGGTCAAATAAATATTCTCATACTATTAAAAGCGCAAACACTCATAACAATGGTGTCATACTTTTCGCAGGATAAGGGGCACGATTGATTTTTATTTAGTAATTTTGCAGTGTTAAAACAATTACGTGACCTTCATAACACCAATAAAAACTTCATAATAAAAACAATATGGCATGACCCACGAAAATAAGCATAGACCTCAAAAATAGACTTTATTCTTAAAAAGAAAGCAAGAAAGTTTCAATTCCCTCATCTTAGATGAGATGGGAAATAATCTGCTACAAAATTCCCTGAATAAAAATAAGCAACGTAAAAAAACAAGTTCACGTACTGCTGACCTTATCCTGAATAAGCAGGATATATTAAATCATGTGGAATCTTGGCTCCCACTATCATGATTGGAAAGATGGTCGACCTACTACGTCTAAACCGCTGGAGTCAGACATGAATGCGTTACTTGAGAAACTTAGAAATTTCAAACTTTAAAGTATGAAAGAACAAAACGATTTTCCATACATTGGGAAAGATATTCTTGGATTCCGCTACAATGCGGCTTATCCACCTAATACGGTAAAATTCGGGACTACTTATGGTGGCTATCCGAATAACGCGAGACAGGTTCTATTCTACGACTTTGCCGTGCAAGGTTATGATGTAGAATTTTGCTATAATGGTAAAAAATATCATTTGCTTTTTGAACCGGATCACTCAGCACTTTGCGATGAAAACTACAATAAAGAATATGAGTCGTATCGCAATCCTATGGAGCTAATAGAAAATCTCAGCATCGATGGCAACAAATTAATTGATATCATTGATGAATTAGAGGATGTTGAACCTGAATGAGCAAGGCTCAATCCCACAAAAAACAGTAGTCCCCGCGATTCCCAACGTAAATGACCGTTATCCTCCTATATATGAAATAGGAATATTCTGGATAAATTTTATATACATATAATTTAGCGAAACAAATGATCAATAATAACGGTTAAGAAGAAGCGAATATGGCCAAACAAACCAGACCATTTGAGACTATAAAACGCCAATGGCCAAACAAATATACTTTTGCTTGACCATTGCTTATCAGTTATTTACGCGAAATAATCGTTTTAATATTCCTCCTCGTTGAAGAAGAAATCGTCTTTGGAGGGATAGTCGGGCCAGATTTCTTCTATAGATTCGTATGTCTCGCCTTCATCTTCAATTTCATTCAGATTTTCTATCACTTCCATCGGAGCTCCGCTACGCTGAGCGTAGTCAATAAGTTCGTCTTTTGTTGCAGGCCATGGTGCGTCTTCAAGTTTTGACGCGAGTTCGAGTGTCCAATACATATGTTGTAATATTATATTAATAATTGAAACTTATCAAAATATTTTAACCGATCATTATTTGTAAGCAGATTTCCATGTGAGTTCAGCCACTCCGTTGACATGGTTAAGATATCTTGCAGCAATGAAAAGATAGTCGCTCAATCTATTGAACCATTTTATCAGGAGAGGATCGACGTATTCGTTGATAGCCAACTCAAGAATCCTCCGCTCAGCACGTCTGCATACTGTTCTGGCAACATGGCAGTGAGCAGCTTGCTCACACCCTCCGGGAAGCACAAACGCCCTGATTTTTGGCGTTTCACTATCAAGGAGATCTATCCACCCCTCAAGCTTGCATATAGACTCTTCATTGATTCCTGCGCAACAAGGCGATTCTCCATCCTTTACCGATGTGGCAAGATAGCATCCTGCATCGAACAGTCTGTTTTGAATCTCAAGAAGAGTTTCTTTCAGATCAGAAGGACAACCAGGATTTGAGAGCACCACGCCGAGGAAGGATGAGAACTCATCCACCGTGCCATACGCCTCAAGCCGGGCACAGACCTTGCTAATTCTTTCACCTCCGACGAGCGATGTGGTACCGTCATCTCCGGTTCCAGTATATAGACAGCTTTTCATATTTCTATTACGTAACAATTGTGTCTATATCTCTAACAGAAAAAACGGCTATTTGTTCCGCCGGATATTAAAAAACATCTTGTATGACCGTCATTATTTGCTCAGTGTAGTCACATGTCTGCCGGAGAGGTCGTACATCTGCATACGTATGTACCATCCCAATGCTTCATAATCACGTCCGAATTCAGCTTGTTTCTGCACTGTGATTGGCTCACCAACGGTTATATGGAGAGGTTTCCCTTTTTTCTTAAACAGTTCCTTGGCAAGTAATGCTGTTCGAAGCGGCACACAATGATGACCCAGAAAATTGAATATCCTTGAGTTATTGCCGTGAAAGTATATCGGGATCACCGGCACTTTTGCTTTCTGTATGATCTGGAGCACCACCGGTTGCCACGGACGGTCGACAATTATGCCGTCCTTATCTGTCATTCCGATCGCCCCTGCAGGAAAGAAGCCGACCGGCTTGCCATCCTTAAGCATGGATAGTGCCTCACGCACACCCGCCACCGATACCTTTCTCTTTTCAGGATCTGAAGAGGCTGACTGATCAACAGCTATAAAATTAGGGCGCATTGCTGATATACGGTTAAGTATCATATTGACCATAACCTTATAATCCGGTCGCAAACGTGTCACCAGATAGATAAGCGCTATGCCGTCAAGCTGACCGAATGGATGATTGCTTACCGTAATGAAAGGACCTTCCTTGAAGCGCTCTAGTATATCCATTCCATCCACCTGAAGCCCAATGTCGAATTCATCTTCCATCAGATGCTTTGTAAATTCAGGTCCCGGAGTCTTACACCAGGTAGAATGGATTCTGTTGACTTCTTCTATACCGAATACATGAAGAAGCCACTTTACAAGCCCCGGAAATTTTGAAGCGGCAGGAACCAGTTCTTCCACATCGTCCACATTTATGACAGAAGGACGAACTTCTATGCCGGGATATTCATCAAAGGTAAAGATTTCCTCTTTCTCCCTTTTCTTACTGCGCATGGTCATCTGTACTACTATTATGATTTCTTTTGCCAATTCCTAAATGGTCAAGGAAACGGTTTATATAAGGATCGAGTCTTGTCTCCTTAAACACAAAGTTGCGTTGAAGAAGAAAGTTCCAGCAAAGTGACACCATCAAAGCCACAAAGAGCCTGGCGGCAAGAAAAGTCATATCGTCGGTGATCCCCACAGTCGCATGCAGCCAGTCCCATCCGACAACAAAATGATAGACGATCTGGGTTCCAAAACTATTGAGCAACAATGAGCCAACCCATACGAAAGTGAATTTGGCAAGTGCGGCCCGCCAATCCACACCATAGGCATGAAATGTGAAACGATAGTTAATTATACAATTGAAAACACCGCCTACAAACGCTCCGATAGCCGTAGATAGCCAGGCCGATAGATCTAACAGAGAGAATACCAGGAAAGAAGTGATCGTATCAATCCAGCCGCACAATTGCGAAGATACACTCGACCGCAACAATGTGAAGAAAAATCCATCATTGTGAAGGAGCTTATCTCCGATGCGACTGAGTTTTTTGGTATTCTTTATGGAAGAATCTATCTCCGGGGGCGTCATTTCTTTATTTTTTGAACGGTTTCGGAGGATCGATCTTTGCTAACTGCCTGAGATCTTTTGCAAGCGAGACAATGTAGATGATGAATAGAACTGCAGCAACTACTGCACCGATGGCATCATATGGAGTCCAGACAGTGCCGAAGAGATCAAACGCCAGATTGTCCAATGGCAAATAGATGTAAAGAATACAGACAGCGATTATGATAAGACGCATTTCTGTAGGACCGAGGCTCGCATACGTCAGCCTGAAACGTCCCATCACGATTGTGGTAAGATAGGTATATATCGACATGCACAGATATCCGCCCATAATAAACAGAGATATACTCAGCTGCATTAGGGGGGAGAGTCCAAGTCCTATGCAGAAAAGGCATGTGGTCAAGGCATCAAGTGAATGATCTATAAAGAATCCATATTTAGGGCGTTGTGTCTCGCGTACTCTCGCCAAGGTTCCATCCAGGCTGTCACCATACCAGTTTAGCACCAGACAAAATGAAGATGCCCAGAAATAATTGACATTATAGCATGCCAGCCAGCAAAATACGGCATATAACACCGCAGCCACGACTCCAAGATACGTTAGTGTATCCGACGTGACCCATGCCGGCTGTCTCTCGGCAAGCCATGTCAATGCTTTTTTCTCTGCTTTATTGAGGATAGAGGTTTGTATTCGTTCAGCGTTTTCAGTTCCCATTTTTGAGTATGGTTTAGTTGATTTACTATCGTTGTTTGCGGAATCCGGATATGCCGTTCTGCGACGGCGATCCAAATTTTTTTGTAAATTTAATACTATAAATTGGAATATCACCTATAAAAAGGAATTTTTTTTAGTTTCCATCCTATAATTACCATTTTCGAAAGTAATAGATAAGGCACTCATCAGGCAATGGATTGTATAGAAGCACCATTTCCTTATTATTCATCTTACGGATATGCAGCTCGCTTACTCTGTCAAGCCCTGTCTCGGCGAATGGAGGCTGTCCTTCTTCAGGAAAATCAAGATAAAGCATATCTCCGTCTATCTTGAACATACCGAATGCTACAGAAAAAGAATGCAGACCATTGTCCCTTTGCATTTTTATCACATCCGTCTGAAAAGCCCAGAATATATCGCCATGCTGAATTGGAGGCTCGATGTTTTCTCCTTCTATACGCGTGAGATGCCATCTCCCGAAGATATCTCCTATATATCCGCCATTCTGAGTGCAACTGCCAAGAGTCATCAGCAGGCTGAGGAAAAGCAATGTCAACAGAAATGTCTTCTTCATTTTCCAGAGCGTTTAGTTATGAAATTGCCTTTATAGGACAGTGATAGAAGCGCACCGAAACAACCCGGATAAAGATCACCCGCGTCAAACCCGACCTGTGTCTTGAGCGACAGTCCTTCCGCTTTGGGAAATGAATATTTACCCTCAATCATCATCGAAGTTGACTGCAATTTTTTTGCTCTTGGAAGATGGTGCGTACCTTTGGATTCCTTCCAGCTCAGAAGCATCCGCAGGTCTATATTTCCAACTCTGCCGTCTATTCCTAAATGAAATCCACGGACTGCATTATCCAGATACCCCAGATACCCATCCGTATTATAAATAGTGGATTTTAGCACCGGACTTCCTATTCCCATTCCATAATTTGTCCATCCGTTATACATGAAATTATTATAATAATCATCCGAACCGGTAGGATTGGAAGGTATGTCTTGCGACGGCTCGTGCAAGAAAGGACCTGCCTGATTCGTAAAATCAAGATATTCCAACACAGCTCCTTTTATAATAGCATTTCCTGCAGACTTATAACTTATGCCCCACACTCCGTCAAAGCCATTTTGCCATCCTATTCCCGTCCCATCTTCCCATGGCTTCATTACATAAAAACATACTTTGTCATCATTCATAAGACGATACTCAAATTTTGCATCCCAGGATCCAAGATGATTACCTATGAAATTCAATGACTCACCTCCAATCTCGCTTTTATTATATTGCGTCTGTATAAATACATCAAAAAAAGATTTGAAGAAATGTGATGGCTCGTAGGTTTTTATGCATTCACCTTTGCGGTAGGTCTTGAAAATCCCATTAAACTGTGACGCATGCTGCATACCGACCGTCACAACAAGACGCTGATTAGGATTGGACTTCAGGTAAAGACGTTTATAATGAAACCATACATCAGTGGTAAGGAAATTATTGTAATAATTGTAATGGTCTTCATTCCACTTCGTATCCGTAAATTTACCGTAAGCAATATCACCGATGATCTGAACCCATCCTTGAGTAAAGGGAATATTTACATAATCATAAAATCCCACCCTAAGCTGAGGAATAGGCCGCGCATTATTGCTGACTGTAAGGTCGCCGCTCGAAAGAGGATTCTCAAGGAAAGTCCTTTCGTGTTCCTTCATTCCCAATGAAAGATATAGACACCTATATTTGATTTCACCATAAAGTTGCTGAAGTGTAAATGTGCAAGGCCGACGTGAGATTTCTTCAAATTGAGATTCATCAGAGTTCCATTTCTGATAATCAACCGGAGAAGTTGCCTGAACATAGGCATCAATGCCAAAGGAATAGGAAAATCGTCTGTCAGGATCAAGTTTATGAAAAATACCAGCACGTTGATAGATTCCTTTGGACTGAGTAATGAAACCGGCACGGTTAGCCATAATCAATGACGGCGCAAAAGGCCCCGTCCCGGCATTGACCGTAGTTGATGCTTCCCAATCCAGATCCAAAGCAAAAGCAGAAGATACTGAAAGCAGAATATATAGAATGATATAAATATATCGGTTCATTACTTTTCAAAATAGAATACAAAGATAATAATTTTTAACGTAAAAACGATAATAATCTAATAAAAATGTAATTGTACCGATATAAAAAAAGACCGGGTCCCGATATGGGGATCCGGTCCGTAAGGCGGCGATTACCTACTCTCCCGCTTTCGCAGTACCATCGGCGTTACAAGGTTTAACTTCT
>JAIDQZ010000062.1 GCA_029062005.1 Muribaculaceae bacterium
CCTCAAAGAAAATTGGATTCAACCGCACACAATCCGGATTCAACCGCACGCGGACGCACGGACCGTGCGTCCCTACCAAAGGCTCAACCCCCAACCCCACAACCTCACAACTCAACAACCTAACAACCCCACAACCATTAGCAAGCAAACACGTAATTTTTATAACAATTTTTTAATAAAAATTCAACTTGATTTCTTTGTAGGGTGGTTTTTTTTTCGTAACTTTGCAAACGAAAGACTATCTCTATGACAGAGGTGGTCGTGCCGAACTTTTTATTTTGAACGTAAACCATTAAAATCAAACCATTTGGGCAGCCTGTGGCTGCAAGTTGAATAAAGCCAATAGATAGAACACATAAATAAAATCAGATAACAACAACAGAGAAAATAATCTAATCATTTTTATGTTATGAGAAATAAATATCTTCTTCTCGGCGCAGCATCCATGCTGATGCTCGCAGCATGTTCAGAAGACCTCAAGGGACCCGAAGCAAACCGTCCCGCAGAGAATGGTCTGAACCTTACATCATTGGACGCTGCCTCACAGGCAGGTCGTGTATCACTCCCCGGCCAGACACGCGGTCAGAAATCAGAACGCCTTCAGCTCGTAGCCAAGATCGCTCCCGTAGCTGAATCTCAGGCAGCAGTCCACAACTGGTCTGCTACCGGCATCGCAATCTCCAACGGCGTGGCTTACGTTTCCTGGCACTCCAACCATCAGGCTACCGTAGCGGCTGACGCATGGGGCGGCGCAATCGACGTTATCGACATCAACGCTCTCGTCGACGACCGCAACGCCAATGCCATTACCAACACCTACGTTTCAGAGTCTGCCAAGTTCAACGGCATTGTGGCAAGCGGAAGCAACCTGTTCCTTCCCATCACCTCCTATGCCAAGGGCGCGCTCGTAGGTCGCTGGAACCGCGGTTCACTCGCAATAGACACTATCTCCGTCCCCGGCGTTTCAGCCAACAGCGTAGAGGTTGTCGGCAACACCGTATATGCCGTTTCCGGCTATGCAGGCGGTGTCTACAGCTTCCCCGCAGACTTCGATGTTGAAAGCCACGAGGCAGCAACAGAACTGATCCCCTACGACGCTAATTTCGGCGGTAAGTATATCGACGGCGGTCTCGTGCTCCGCACAGACGACGAGAAGATGCAGATCCTCTCTCTCGACGGCACGGTTCGCAATGAAGGCGCTCCTCTCGTTTCAGCAGAGAAGAAAGCTGAGGTCTACAACCCCGAAAACGGCGGTTGGAACGTAGTTGATGGCACAGAGGCTACTCACTACGGCAAGCACACAATGGCTGTCGACGGCAACTACCGTTATGTAGGTGGCGGTCAGGGTGCAAACGGCGAAAACGGTCTCCGCGTATATCAGGGCACCGGCTTAGTATGGCAGAACGGCAACAACACAACTGCCGTGTCTGTTGAAGGTGACTATGTATTCGCAGCTACCGGCATGGGCCTCCGCGTATATGAGAAGTATAACGGCACCGACATGCCTCTCTTCGCATTCGAGGTGATGAACTATGACGAGAACGGCAATGCCGCTAAGGATCCTGAAAAGAATATTTTCGTAGGCGGTACCGACGCTCACTCCTGCAACTTCGTTAAGTATGATCAGGTGACAGGTCTCGTATTCGTGGCTTGCGGTCAGAGCGGAGTATATGTATTCAGGCTCAACACAAATGTTGAGGTAGCCAAGTGGCCCACCGGTATCACTACCGAAGGCGGTTACCGCGACGTGACTGATATCGACGAAGGCGACACTGGTAAATTCATTGTTCCTGAAGCTCCCGCTACTGAGGAAGGTGAGGATTTCGTAAACTGGGAAGACCAGGATGGTGAAACACACAACCCCGGTGAAGAAGTGGAACTTGAATCAGGAAAGGTTCTCGAACTGAAACCGGTGCTGAAACCTCACGAGTATGCTTATGTCCTGAAATTTGACGGAAACAAGGCAGAGGGCATTACAGTAAGCAACCTCCCCGCTGAGCAGAAGAGCGATGACGCCAAGATCGTAATCCCTAACGTTAAGCCGACGGTTCCTGCAGGTACACTTAACCCCGAATTTATCGGTTGGGCAACAGACCCTGAAATGAGTGTGGCTCACAAGGAAGCCGGTCTCTGGACTCCTATCATGCCTGGCGATGAGTACACTTGCACTCAGAAGGAAACTACTCTCTATGCAATCTGGGCTACCAATATCACTGCAGGTGGCAATCAGGGCGGCGTAGTAGAAGAACCGCAGAAGCCGGAAAATCCCGGTGGAAGTGCAGGTGATGTAAAACCCGGAACCATGAACTAAAAATATCAGAGCCACCATGGTCTGATGGCTATGGTGGCTCTGCTGTTTTAATAACTTCTATAATACAACCATAGAGTTCTGACACCGATCAGTCAGGCTATAAATAAATCAATACAAAAACATTATGAACAAAAAAGTAATTGGCTTTCTGCTCGCCATCCCGGCCCTTATGGGTTTCGGACTGACATCATGCAGCGATGAAGAGTCAATAGCAGTAAAAGAGACAGCTCAGGACAAGCTCGTCGAAGTAACTGTGAAAGCTTCTCTCTCCGATCTGACAAGAGCATCTTTGACTCCCGACAAAAACATAATTAAGTTTGAGTGGGATATGAACGATGTTGTCACAGTGGTAAACGCAGACAACGGCAAGTATCTTGGAACTCTGAAAGTTTCGAAGATTCAGGAAAGTGACCATAGAGTATGTGAATTCAAAGGCTCTGCTGCTATTCCCGCAGGCAAGGTAAAACTTAATTTCTTTTATCTCGGTACAGCCGGAGTGGCTTCTTTCGGTGATGGACTTACCGTAAACGACTATTCTGTAGATTTTTCCAATCAGGACGGCACTGCAAAATTTGCAGAAAATGACATTCTTATTTCTACCGGAGAGTTCGTTAATGTTCAGGACGGCAATCTCGGCATGATTAATTTCGGTCGCGATTTTGCATATGGTCGCTTCATACTTAAATACAATGGTGAGGAAATTGACCTTAATGGTAAGACTGTGACAATATGCGCTAATACAGGTAGGCTCTATAATAAAGCGACTCTCAATTTCCAGAGCGCATCTTACACTTATGAGGAAGGAGCAATTGCAGTATCTCCTGAATCCAACGATTTCTATGTAAGCTTCCCTGCAACTGAAAAGGTAAATCTCAAGTTTGTTGTCAATGAATTCGATGGCACTAAGGGTGAAAGCCTCGTTGCTGATACTTACTACACAGCTAACACTAACGGTGATCCAATCGTTGTCGAAATGAGACATTCAGACGGCACTGATGACCAGCAGACATTTAAGCTTACTTACGCTGCAAATTATGACGGTGCTCCTGAAGCTGAAAAGTCCTTTACTTGGAAAGCTGTAAGTCCTTACGCATATGTTGTTAAGAATTATGATCTTTTCACAAGAGAAGGTTATGTGATTACAAGCTGGAACACTCAGGCTGATGGCAACGGCGTTGCTTATGAGGCAGGTTCAAATTATATTGTCACTTATCCTGATCATGTTAACGGTACTCTCTACGCTCAGTGGGAAAAGAACACTGTTGACTATAAGGTGACCTTGAAATACGAGGACGGTAAAACCGAAGAGATCAGCAAGCCTTCTACCGAAGACACTCAGAACGTGACCCTTCCTGCCGCTCCGGATAAGGATGGCTATGACTTCGCAGGTTGGAAAGAAGAAGGAACTGAATCACCGGTGGCTAAGGGCGAATGGGAACTTACCAAAGACAAACCTCAGGTGACTCTAGTTCCGGTATACACCGAAAAGAAGTATGAGTGGAAGATTCAGTGGAAGGATGATCCAGCTGTAGGTAACGAAGTCTATAAAACTAAGCTTGAAGGCGGCACATCTCCTCATACCCTTGCAAGCGTTCATCCTGCCAATCCGACTAAGGAGGGATATAAGTTCCTCGGTTGGGAATATGAAGGAAAGATGATCAAGAGCGAGAAGGAAGTGGTGATGATTGCCGACAATCTCAACCCCATCATCTACGCTAAGTGGGAGAAGGCTACCTATGACCTCATCGTAAATTGCTGGAGCAATGACGGCACAGACAATAAGAGCGTGCAGACTGAAAACCATTCTCTTCCGCATACAATGTATGCAGATGATTGGGATGTTCCAACAAGAACAGGTTACAAGTTTGTAGGTTGGGGTGTGACAGCAGACGCAACAACTCCGATTGAATCAGTTACATTTAACACTCCTGATGCAAAGAACGTTTACGCTATCTGGAAGAAAGATGCATCTAACGGTTCTATAGTAGCTCCCGGGGCAGGTGGCTCAGATTATTAATAATAATAAACAGCTTAAAACATGAATAAATATATATATTCGGCGGCTGCGTTTCTGAGCCTTTCATGCATCGCTCTGACTTCCTGTCAGAACGAGATGGAACAGATGGGCAACCCGGCTGGCAAAGAGGTGACCCTTCGTGTTTCTGCCAACCGTGGCGATGCAGCCACCAGAACAACCCTGACTCCCGATGGCGGTGATCTTGCCTGCACTTGGAATGAAGGGGATCAGCTCCTTGTGGTTCAGAACAGCAATGGTGCCAAACTTGGTGTAGTTACCATTGTTGAAGGTTTCGACACTCCGAATGGAGTTTTTGAAGGAAAAGTTGATCTGACAGGTCATGACAGTGTTTCTCTCGTTTATCTTGGAACTGCCAGCAATGCTGAGAATTATGAGGCAAATAACCTCCCTATCAATCTTTCTGCTCAGGACGGAACGCTTGCTTCCCTTACATCTCAGGATGTCTTGACAGCTGAGGCTAAGGTAGAGGATAACTCATATCTTCCTACCGGAGACGGTGTAGTTGAGGTTTCAATCACTATGAAACGTCAGCTTGCATTCGGATACTTCAGCCTTGACTTTGGTGGCGACGTTACTCTCGAAGCAGGCGATGTAATCACCATCGCAGGCGAGGGCATGAAGTCTGAAGGAAAGGTGAATTTCAAGAATGCCGGTAATGTCCCGACTGCAACGAATTATAGCGGATCCACAAGCATTACAGTGACAAAGGCTGACGCTGGCAATGACTTCTATATCACCATGCTCCCTCTTGGCGATGTAACCCCGACTTTTACAGTAGTCAAAGGTGGTGAGACTTACACTGCTGAACTTGGTAAGCACAACTGGATATCTGGTGAGTTTGTTCGTAAGAACGATGCCGGCGAGGCTGTGTCAGTTGAGATGAAAAAAGATACTGGTGCAGATGATACCAACAATCCTGGTAATCTTGGCAATTGGGGAGCTAATGCAGACGCTATTGCAGAAGTTGCTACTCCGTTAAGTCCTAAGTTTGTATCCGAAACAGGTTGGGTAAATAACATTCGTAACTTGTATAATATGGGTGGTTATTGTACGGCTGTTGAAATGACAAACGGTATGGTGAACGGTCTTTTGACTTCAAAAGGTACAACCTGCTACTACTATCAGTGGGGTCGTTTCTTAGGATTCCCGTCCAATGCAGCTACAGGCAATACTACTATTTCTGGAGCTGAAAAATTGGATTACTATGTTGGTTATCTTGGTAGCTCTGGTGTTCCCGTTAAGTATACAGCAGCTTACATGGGTAATAGCTCTGCTTATAATAAGCAGCGTGCTATTGACTGGTCGATTGTATTTGGTCAGACAAATAATGATTATTTGGATTATATCTATAATAATGCAAATAACGGAAGCTGGTATGACCGCTCACCGAATCCTGCACCCACCGGTTATCGAATTCCTACCATGGATGAACTCTCCTTCTTCATCCCATCAACAGAAGAAGTAAATGGCAGCTATGCAGAAATTAAAGTAGTAGATGGTGTAAAGTATGCCGTTAAATGGACTGTTGGAAAAGTAGGTTCACGTGGGTATGTTGATATCACCTCAGTCAAGACTACAGAGACATCAGTAAGTGCTACCTCATCGATATTCAATAGTGCAGATGCAAGCAGTGTGAGAATAGTTGCATATGGCTATATGCAGGATGATGGTAAACTTGCATCAAATGGATCCATTGGTCTTTACTGGTCAAGTGATAGTGGAGAACAGAATGCTATCGATGGTGTCAAAGGCAAGGGTGGCCGTGCTCTTTATCTTGAAGTTAGTGGCACAACTGCTTATCTTTGCGAACTCTGTGCTCCATTTGGCTTTGGAGGTAATGTAATGTTGATAAAGGATCCTACTGCAACTGCAACCAAGATCAAACCTTGGCTACCCTATTCATACGATTATACTGCCATAAAGTAATATATCTAAATTATAGGTCCGGAGAGCTTGATTGTCTCTCCGGATCACAAGGAATAACAACTTTAAAAGTAAGATATACATGAAACTGAGACACTTTTTTCCTTGCTGCTTAATAGCAGGAATGGCTGTGACAGTAGCTTCCTGTTCTGAAGAAGCTTCTCTCACTTCCGGGCAAGGACGGAACGTGACGATGACTGTAAATATAAACCGTATGGGCGATGCGACCCGCAGCATCCTGACCGAAGAGGACGGCGACCTGAAATGCACCTGGGAAGACTCTGACCTTGTGCTTGTGGTTGATAATGGCGGTAATAAACTTGGCATTCTAAAACTGACTTCCGGTTCCGGTGAGGTTGATGCTACTTTCAGCGGTGAGATTATCACGTCTGAACAGGGCAATACCAAACTTAGTTTCCTATATCTTGGACCAAAGACCGAGGAGGAAATCAATGATCTTTCATCTCCGTTCGTGTTTAGCTATGCAGAGCAAGGAGGTACACTTGATTGGATTTCTGCCAACGACTTCTTTACCGGATCTCAGGATGTAGAAATTTCTGACAGTTATGTAAGTGTTGAAAATGTAACTCTTTTCCGTCAGTTGGCTTTTGGCAAGTTCGAGATGCTGTTGCCTGAAGGTATCACATATGGAGGTGAAGACATCATAGTATCAGGCTCCGGCATATACACTCAGGCTTCCGTAACAATGAGCGGAGCTGCAACATTCTCGAATACCGATGATAATGACGGAGTTATCACCGTAAAACCAGTCGCAGAATCTGACGGCTCATACTCTTCGTCGTTCTATCTTACTGTCCTTCCAAAGGAAGAAGAACAGATCGAGCCGACATTCTCAGTCACAATCGATGGCACCGAATATTCCTTCACACTCGATGCAAGGACATGGACCGCTTCCGAGTTCGTACGTGTTGCCAATGGTGACGGCACATACTCCGGCATTGAATTAGGGATGACTGCTCCTACCGTAGACCCTAAACCTGCAGAAGACGATACAGTAGGTCCGGTAATTGATATCAACGGCAAGAAATATAAGTTTGTAAAGGGCAACCTCTACTATGACATGAACGATCAGAGCTGGCACCTTTATGAAAAAGAAACTCATTTCAATACAGTAGCGGGTACAAGTTCCTTCTACGAAAAGATCAACCTATATCAAAAAGGAATAAACGGCAAAGGAATATCCGACAGTAATCATATAATTGACCTCTTCGCATGGGGTGCAACCGGTTTAGGAGACGCATCAAGTACAGCTCGTGCAAAGCTTCCCGATATCATAAGACAGGGAATCGCTAGTGAATCTACTTGGGCGGGCTCAAATTGGCCAACCTACAATACAAATACAATGGATGTTAACGGCAACGCCAACATCACAGACCTGTGGAAATCATATACATTCGATGATCCCATCTATGACTTCGGTTACGCCTACATGCAAAACGGAAGG
>JAIDQZ010000063.1 GCA_029062005.1 Muribaculaceae bacterium
CCCCAAATATGACAAATATCCATGAATTATAAATTTAACACATCAATATATCATATTTTACAAAAATATTTCTTACATAATGCTACAAAATACAGAAACCATAACCATAAAACAGAATAAATTCACTTCACATAATTATTGGTACCACTTATATCTCCATGGATCATGAAAAACTCACATTAAAATCCCTTCTCATAAAAATTGGAACCAAGATAATGGATCATTTATCATTGTTTATAATATGGTTCCATATGAATATTTACGACTGCATTCCCAAATTCATCCTTTATCCGGCTCTCCACATTGGTGGCGATATCATGAGCAGATTTCAATGTAATATCCGGATCGAGTTTTATATGGAAATCTATTATTTTAGTATTTCCATTGCTTCTTGAACGCAGATGATGGAAATCCTTAACACCGGGCGTTGTGGCAATTAGATTGCAGATAAGGTCGGATTCCTCCTTAGGCAATGAAGCCTCGACCAATTCTCTTACCGAAGTCTTAGCCATGTTGCCTGCCGTTGCAATAATCAATGCGCTTACCACTACAGCAGCAAGAGGATCAAGAAACCTCCATTCCGGACCGAGAAACATGGCACCGGCAATGCCTGCAAGAGTCGCCAAGGAAGAAAATGCATCAGAACGATGATGCCAGGCGTTTGCCTCCATAGCGGATGATCCTATCTTGCGTGCCGCTGACCGTGTAAACCTGAACAACCATTCTTTGGCAAGAATCGATATTATCGCCATATCCAAAGCGAACCAAGTAGGTTTTAATATCTCCTCTCCATTGAAGAATCCAATCCCCCTTTCCACTCCGTCAACGAGTATTCCGATTCCGACAGCTGCAAGAAGTAATGCAATTATGAATGTGACAAAAGTCTCGATCTTGCCATGACCATATGAATGGGAAGAATCTGCTTTCTTGCGCGATACACCTATCACGATAAGCACAACTACATCCGTCAGCAAGTCGGATGCCGAATGGACACCATCGGCTATCATCGCTGATGAGCGACCGAAAATACCGGCAAGTATCTTCAATACAGATAATCCTGCATTAGTCCAGAATCCGATCCATGTCACATGTCTTCCGATTTTTACCTCTTCTGCCGAAGACACAATATCTTTATCACATTCCATATAGTCAAGATTATTCAAGTTCAGTGGAATCCATATCTATCTTCATACGCACTTCCTTGAATTTAGCGCGCATAGTAGGATTACCATGCGTGAGTTTTTTGATTGTGAAGTCGTTTTCTATCACTTCCCCTGCCCTAACAAGTTTCTGTGTACTTGTGTCGAAAAGACTCTTTATCCTTCGCAGCGAATCTATCTGCTTCTCGGCGCTTGCAATAGCCTTGTCGATTGCATCCATAGCATCATCATGCTTCTTGCGGTGACCTTCGACAAACTTCATGAACTCGGCAGCAAACTTGTCACGTCTTTCCTCAAACTTGGTTACATCGATGCTTTGCGCCTTTGCCTCTACAAGTTCCGCCCGCAGAGCCATAACCGTCTCCGCACTTCGTCGTGCCGCTTTA
This sequence comes from Muribaculaceae bacterium, assembly GCA_029062005.1. Classification (GTDB taxonomy): domain Bacteria; phylum Bacteroidota; class Bacteroidia; order Bacteroidales; family Muribaculaceae; genus Lepagella. The sequence goes on from JAIDQZ010000063.1 coordinate 1,547, forward strand.
GACAGGAGTGCAATTACGGGAAGAAAGAACTGAGGCCTCACTACAAACATCTTGGGATATCTGTAGGAAACATCAACGATACCATTGTTATAAAACTCATTATCTATTTCAAGAAGACTCACGAGAACTGCATACTCGCAGTTCTTGTCATTGCGGTCCTTGTCGAGTTTAGCAAAGAAATCTTCATTTTTATGCTTCGTAGCAGTAGTGTCTGCCTCGTTTTTCATCTCGAACATTATTGAAATGCACTCGTTGCCGTCAATATAATCACGGAATATGAAGTCTCCTTTTGTTCCCCCGCTTGCATCGTTATCTTTCTCAAAGTAAGCATCGGCAAACTGCCCCATGCTTCTTGCAAGATTGAATGTATTCAGGCAGTGTTGTTCGAGGGTCTCCCCTATCATCTTTGTAGAAAGTCGGCTCTTCATGTCTTTGTAGCGTTCTATCTCCTCGTCCTTTGCCTTCATCATCACCTCATGAGATTTACGAAGCTCAAGCTCACGATTCTTAGCCTCTGTCTGCTGAGATTCAAGTCTCGAAGTCAATTCTGTGATTTCCTTTTCCATCTGATGCAGTTCATCAAGGCTTGCATTACGAGCGTTGGTCAGATCAAGCTTATGCCGTGCATCACTTTCCTTCAACTTTCCTTTAAGATCTGCTATCTCCCTATCTTTTTCAGCCGACATCTCAGCAAGACGTTGTGTTGATTTAGCCGACATCGTCTCCATGTCTGCTTTTTTTAAAGTCTCAAAACTATCAACAACTGTTTTAAGACGCTCTATTTCTGTCTTCAGAACATTAATTTCCGCATTTTTAGCAGAAAGATTTTTTTCGAGTTTCTGTTCCGCCTTTGCCCTCTCGGATTCTTCCTTAGCCTTCTGCACTTCAGACAATTCGCCAAGCCTGCGCTTCACTTCCGCTTCAAACTCAGCGTTCCGTACCTGAGCGAGAAGTGCGGCATAATGGTTTTCATCGACCTCGAAAGTCGTATTACAGTTCGGACATTTCAGATTCATAATCTTTTTCCTATTAATATTTTTCTTCAAAAATCACTTGTTTTTTGAAGAGTCTGCAAATATAGCGAAAATAATTCAATATTCAACCATCATGAAAAAAAACACACTAAAAATGGAGTGTAACGGTAAAGATTACACTCCATTAATATGGATTAATATTTTCTTAACAGACGTATTATTCACTTCCTCAAATCTAACCATATATGATAACCAGAGATTTAATGTTATATGGTACAAATATGGGGCTTCAAATAGCAAAGAATAATATCATTAACTTCGTCGATTCTTATTTTGGGAGGATGATTTTTGCCCAGTCCGGCACATCGTCAGTGTAAGATTTCACCACCTCGCCATTGCTCATGCGAAACAAAATCCTTGCATCAACATCCTCCACCGAGTTGTCGTAAACATACAGGCGATCAACGATGGGAGCTAAAAGTTGACAGTTGGCGATAGATTTGTCGTAACGAGAAATAATCTTGGGTATCGGAACATCGTGACCGCCATTCAAGACGCGGTTAGCAACACGCTTAGCATTAATGGTAGGAGATATGGTCGATACAAAAAACAGCCTGATAAAGAATCCAGCCATCTTTGCACGCATTATATAATCTACCTTATCGCCTGCCGACATTACCGTCTCAAAAATGTGGCTTCTTCGCTCGGTAAGGCATCTCTCGCGCCAATCGTTACAATAGTTGGCCGCGTTGAGTACTGCCTCCCTGTCGTTCCAATCTCCGAAAACGTCACGAGCCACATTGTCAGGATTTATATATTCCGAATCCTCCAACCACTCATGATGAAGAATCTTAGAGGTCACAGAGGTTTTGCCCGATCCATTGGGTCTGGCAATAACAATCAGAACAGGACGATGCTCAGTAGCTGCCATTCTTAATTTTATTTATGGCATCGCCCCATTTCTCTTGTGCCGCTTGCGAGGCAGCCTCTATGCCGGCAGCCACTCGTTCAGCAGCCCGGCGAGTGCTTTCGCGGGCATCCTCGGCGACTTCGCGCATGATCTGAGCCATACGCTCATCGCCCGGCTCCTCCATCGACGTGAGCCGATAACTGTTCATCTGTTCTTCCGACATAATGGTATCTCCTACTTGATTATAACGCAAAATTACACATAATTTTTGTAGTTTCAAAATAAATCATTAAATTTGCATAATTCGCAAATTATAAAGCAATGGCAAAATACATAAATCGATTGAAAGTTGTCCTCGCCGAGCAGCACAAGACTAACTTATGGTTGTCTAAAAAACTCGGTAAAGATCCTGCAACTGTTTCCAAGTGGTGTACTAACACAGCTCAGCCATCGCTGGAAACCCTGCATGATATAGCTGAATGTTTGAATATTGATGTTAGAACACTTCTCAATCCCAATGAATCCGCCAATGCCTACAACTCTGCGGCTGATTGCGGAAATGGTTGATTTACAATTGTTTTTTTAACTGCAACTTCTGATAATATTATATTATAGGAATATGACTCCTGAAGAGAAGGCAAGGATTAAAATAGATGAATGGTTTGAAGACGCCGGATGGGAGGTTACGGATCGTGACCACTATTCTCCGACTTCTACTGCTGTTGCTATACGGGAGGGGTTACTCCAAAACAATCTTGAAGCCGATTACTTTCTGTTTATTAACGGGAAGGCCGTTGGTGTGCTTGAGGCAAAGCGAAAAGAAGTTGATATTACCTCTGACCATGTGGCGGAACAGGCTGAGCATTACACCCGATCTGTTCCTAATTGTTATCAAACTCACTCCAATCCTTTGCCATTAGTCTATCTTTCCAATGGTGAGTCTGTCCTTTTCAAGAATCAGAATGAGACCGATGCCGAGTATGAAGAAATAAACCGAATACACAGACCAAAGGAAATTGCAAAACTGCTTGGCATTGAAGATCAGTTTGCCGGACTACCTACTTTACGAAAAAGAGGGCTCCGCAATTGTCAGTATGATGCTATTACTGGGCTTGAAAAATCCTTCCGTACAGGACAGACTAGAGCTTTAATGGTTTTGGCTACCGGTGCAGGTAAAACGTATACTGCAGTAACCGCTGCCTATCGATTCCTGAATTACGCTAAAATGAAGAGAGTTTTATTTCTTGTTGACAGAAATAATCTTGGGAAACAGGCGGATGGCGAGTTTGGCAAGTATAAATTGACTGAAAACGGAGATCCGTTCAACACCATCTTTGGAGTTGAACGTCTCGTTTCGTCTTCTATCCCAAAGGATGCAAATGTAGTGATATCTACCATTCAACGTCTGTTTGCGTTTCTCAAAGGAGAGCCCATTTCCGGCGATGACGATAACGATGAGGCAGAGGATACAAATGAAGAAGTAATATTACCTCCAAACCCAACTCTTCCGCAGGATTATTTCGACCTAATCATTGTTGATGAGTGCCATAGGTCAATCTACGGCAACTGGAAAAAGGTTCTCGAATATTTCCACACTGCGCGTATTATCGGCTTGACGGCAACTCCTGTTCCGGCTACCAAGGCATTCTTCAATAGTAATATTGTTATTAACTATACTTTGGAAAAATCCATTGTAGATGGGGTTAATGTTGGTTGTCGGGTGTATCGTATCAAAACAAAGGAAACCGAGGAGGGAGGTGCAATTCGTGTTGGCGACAAATTGCAACAGGTTACACGCTATACAGGAAAGGTTGAGACCTTCACCAGCCGAGATACGCAGAACTACACCAAAGAGGAACTCAATCGCTCCATAATTAACCCGGCACAGATAAAACTTATTCTTCAGACCTACAAGGATGTTGTTTATGAGGAAATGTTTACAGAGCCACAGCGAGAAAAGGATTTCGACTATTTGCCCAAGACTCTTATATTTGCTTTGAACGAAGCTCATGCCAATAATATCGTAAAAATAGCCAAGGAAGTATTCGGGAAAGAAGATGACGACAAGTTCGTTCAGAAAATCACATATTCTTCGGGCGATAGCAATGCTCTTATAAAATCATTCAGAAATGACAAAGATTTTCGTATTGCCGTTACCTGTACGCTTGTAGCTACAGGAACTGATGTCAAACCGCTTGAAGTGTTAATATTCATGCGCGATGTGCGTTCGGAACCTCTGTATATTCAGATGAAGGGACGGGGAACAAGAACCATTCCTGATGATATTCTTCGCGATGTCACGCCCAATGCTTACAGTAAGGACTGTTTCTATCTTGTGGATGCTGTAGGCGTGACCGAGTCTGAAAAGGTTGTCCCTGTCCCCGGAGAAGATGATGGTCCGCATGAGACTTTAACACTGAAGCAACTGCTTGAACGAATGACCCACGGACAGTTGCCGGATGGATATTTCAAATTGTTGGCATCTCGTCTGGCACGAATATCATCCAAATGTACCGATGCTCAAAGAGACGAATTCACTGAGAAAACCCATGGTATTTCCATGCAGTCACTCTCGGAGAGTTTCTTCAATGCTCTTGACCCCGATAAATTACCGATGCTTCCGCCATACCTCGACATCAATGAACCCAATCTTGAACGTAAGGGGTTATTCGCTCCGATGGCAAACAATCCTGAGGCGCGTCAATACCTTCTTATTCTCAATGCCGGCTTTATTAAGACAATCATTCCCGGTGATGACTCTCTGATTTCAAAGGGCTTTACCATTGAGGAAGCGCAGGAGACCGCTTCTGCATTTGAGAGTTATTGTCGCACCCATGCCGATGAAATCGAAGCATTGCGGATACTCTACAATAACACCGGCGAACCACTTACATATCTGATGTTGAAAAATCTGGCAGACCGATTAAGAGTTGCTAATGCCAAATTCAATGTCTCACAACTTTGGAACTGCTATTCATTGCTTGACCGTTCGAAGGTCAAACCTCGCTCTACAGTGGAGGAGAAAGAAGCACTGACCAATATTATCCAACTCGTACGCTATGCGCTTGGACAAATCGACCGTCTGGACTCTCTGTGTGCTTCTGCCAATCAATATTTCAATCTGTGGTATGGACAGATTCAGCGAAATATCACAGAAAAGCAGTTAGAAGTCATAAAACAGGTCGTTAAGTACATCGCGTCTAACGGTTCGGTAACCATACGCGACATTCGAGAGGAAGACAAATCGCAAGCCGCTCAACTAATCCGTGCATTCGGCAACATGAAGGAGGCTGATGACGCACTTTTGTCACTTGCCGGATTTATTATTTACCATAGAAACGTAGCATAAAATGGCATCAAAAAATACAGAACAATCAATAATAAAGAAAGTCTGGACCCTTGCCACGACCCTTTCCTGTCAAGGCGTAGGATTCTCTGATTATATCACCCAACTTACGTATCTTCTATTCCTGAAAATGGATATGGAGAACCGTGAACTTGGTGAGGAATCATCCATTCCCGAAGGCTATCGATGGGAAGACCTGACCGAACTTGATGGAACAGACCTGCTTGAACAGTATGAGTCAACTCTTAGCAAACTTAGCAAGCAAGAAAACCTTATTGGCACGATTTTCACAAAAGCCCAGAATAAGATTGACAAACCAGTCTATCTAAAGAAAGTTATCACTATGATTGACGGCGAAGACTGGTTGCTTGAAGGGGA
>JAIDQZ010000064.1 GCA_029062005.1 Muribaculaceae bacterium
ATCATATATATTAAATTTTAATTAGAGTATATAAGGAATTTATAAAAGCGTTTACTTGACGCTCTTTCTTGGCTTGTTGAAACCTGGAAAATTTCATATTGGAGTCGAGAATGAGACAACTGTAGATGCCACTGCGGATTGTATATACACAATCATGATAGCGCGTGAGCGTCATGTCATGGTGTTGTTATACATGTTCTGCGTGAGGCTTCTGCGTTGTCCGTGTAGATTTATGTTACTGTGTTGACAATCAGGTAGTACAATGCTCAATAGCGAAAGTGAGAACCAAACAAGAACCAACAAAAATAACAAAATAAGAAAAGAGGTCGATTGACCTCTTTTTTTTGTTACTCCGATAACAAAGATTTTGTTACCGGGAACCAATATGGCTTATTCTTCTATCGGGTAGAAAATACCTTTGAGTAACTGCGACATTCCGTTCTTCGTGAAGGTCGCGGTTATTTTTTCACACAGGTATTTCTTGCCTCGGATAAAGAAAACGGCACGAGAATCAGGAATGGTGTCGGCAAGGAACTTAAAGGTCTTCTTCAGTTTTGAATTTATTGCGTGTACCGTTCGGCGCCGGTTCTGTATGCTGTTGTTGATGCGCATTGAGAAATGGATGTTGCTGTAATTGCTCCATTCTTCGGCTATCTCTATGTTCTCAACGTATGGATGCGGAAGTTTGCCGTTAAGTGTTTGCGCTCCGTCCCACCATCCCATATAGATGCGGTCGTAATACTCAGCCTTTTTCGTTTTCTCTCTGGCAGAAAGAGATTGCAGAGCGCGTGGTTGATATAGCGTCGCGTCAATCTCCTGCTTCTGAGCCGCAGGGTCAGTTGTCCATGATGATCCCGTCGAGGTGTTATCATCATATCCGGAGAAAGAGAGGAAAAGGCAACGACTAAAAATGAGGCTTGTACCATTTTTCGTAAAATTGTTGTATAAATAGCGGAGCGGTTTTAGTGAGCCGCAGGGAAGTTGAGTTGGCGACCTAACTTTGCTAATGGAAAAATAGACCTCGGTTCACACTTCAAAAACTGTCTTGAAAAATCATAACATAACGTTAGCCTCTCTTGACGGAAACTGACAACTCTCCGACTCAAAAGAGGTCGTTGCCCCAATGGAGAAAGCACCAATCTGCACAGTGTAACCCGTACCTCCGTGTAAGCACATCAACAAATGCAGCCCAGTGGAGATTCCAACGAAACACCACTGTTTCAATTCTTGGGATTGCCGACTCCCATAAGGAAGAGGAAAAGAACGGTAAAATTTCTAATCAGGCGAAATATCACCGAAGCGACAAGTCCATAAAAAGAAAGCCCCTCGGAGGTGTCCGAAGGGTCGAATGAGTTAGGGATAGTTAGTCCGAATGGAGCGAGACCTTAGGCTCGACGGTTCACCGCCATAGCTCGACGGCAAAGCCGGAACTCCAAAAATCATTACAGACTGTACTTTCATACATTTCAGCTTGTATACGAGCAATCAGATATACTCAAACTTTCTCACAAATTAAGATTGAGCTAATTTTCGTAAGAGCTCTAATTGTCTCAATAATAAATCATATACATCAGCATCTATGTCATCCTGGTTTTTTATAATTAAGTTCTTATTTTGTTTATTTTTTCGTCTTTTGTCATGTTCAGCTTGTTCAATTGCCAACTGCATTTTTAAGAATGCTCCCCAGAATGGAGTTGCAACAGAGTATTTATCTGAATTTGAATCAAATCTCAATATACCAACGGTTTCATCTGATAATTTTTTTAACTCAGCAACTATATCAGAATCAAGAAAAGTATGTTTTCTTGTATTAATTCTCGATTTAATCTCTTCAAATGTAACAGACTCTTTTTCTACAGACACAATGGTTTTAAGGATATACCAAACCAGCTTATTTTTAGTTATTGATTCATAAATTCCTTTGAGCGTATCAGAATTATTATCGATATAACCCTGTATCGCACTTTTAAATTGGTCATCATTTATATGTTGCTTTTTAAATGCCTTCGTCTTTTTGACATCATTCTTAAAACATATCTCGTAACACATTTGATGAGTTAACGATGCAAGCTGATTTGAGTAAAATACTATTTTATCTATAAGCGATTCTGACATTTCTATATGCAAACATTGGCATCCTCGGTTAATTATCTCTCTAATTTCTTTTTCACTTAGAAGAGGAACATGAACCTCTGAGATTCTCGGATAAAGATTTGAGTCGAAGGTAACCAACTCTCGAGCAGATCCGACAGCCCCTATACAAATAATTTTTACCCGAGGATAATCATTTGCTGTGTCGATAAAAATTTTTAATATGTCCGCTAGTCGCGTTTTTTCTTCTGTGCTAATTTTATGGAAATCTTCTATTATCCATACAGCATTAACTTCACCCAAAAATTGAGCCAATTTTTGTGGAGTTAATTGGGGTGGCACCACTCTTACTGAGACTTCAGAATGAGAAGTAGAATTTTGTTTAGAAATTTCTGCACATACACTTTTATATTCAGCCTTCATTGAAGAAGAAACAGAGTATGTAATATTCGACTCCTTCTGGGAAATATAAAATCTATCAAGTTTGTCAAAGGCAGAAAGAAGTAAATCATTAAACGTCGTAGCAGATTCACAGTGAGTTATTATAAAATTCACTCCTGACACCTTCAACATTCTACGAGTTAATGTCGTTTTGCCGCTCCCTGAATGTCCATAGATGATAATCTGACGACCAGTAATATCTATGTTCTTCAGGAAATCTTCTTCAATTTTGACGCGTTCAATATATGTAACAGTCGCAGTTGTATTTGGGGTGAATACATCTGCAAGTCTTAAAGGTCTTATAAACCGTCTATATAAATTCATTCTAAATTTCCCAAATATTATCGTTCGATAACTTTATAAAAGAGGACATTAGCCATGAAAAGGTGTTTGGTGTCTATACCCCAAACTTCAAGTTCATTGTTTATAAAAGGTTGAATAGATTTAACAGCATCTCTATTCATCATGAACAGTCTGATGAATTCATCTCTATGTATTTGATCTGATGGCACAATTATTATGTCTGACACCTCAAATCCTTTCTCATTTAAGGTGCCTATAAGATGTTGATTATTATGTACTGAGATCAGAGCTTCTTGGTAATTCATATATACATAACACATGGATAAGACGATAGTTCAGCTTACCTACTCAAACTAAATCGTAGTTGGAGGGCAAGCTTAAGAAAGTACTTATCACCTTCTTTATAGATGACCATATCCTTATGACGACTATGGGAAGGACTCTCCATTATCATCTTTGCGACAAGGAAATCCTTAAATTCATCTGCGATAGTTGAGTGGAAAGCAACAACATCTCCATTATTTTTAACAACAATGTAACCTCCATTTACTTCCTGCCTACCATTCCATGGAGAACCAAGTCTCATTCCAGTAAAAGTACAAAGAAGTAACTGAGCAATTTTTCCACGATAGGTGTCTTTCAAATCTTCAAAGCCATACCCTGCGACATCGTTTTCCGCAAGATATTCGACACAATCTTCCATCGAAGTGAGTCCAGATAGATTTTTAAAATAATATTTTTTCAGCATACCAGCTACTATATCAGGCATCTCTTTACCACCACATTTTATAAGGTTAGTTCGAGCTTGATTTTTTGCGTTGCCTACAAAGTTAAGATCACATCCTATATCGTGAAGATATTGCATCCTATCAGTAGTTGCTATATCAAAACAAGTCTCTCCTTTTCGTTTAACCTTCTTGAAAATACTATTAAAATGGTCCATCTTGTTATCATCCATTGAACCAGTAACTTCATAGATAAAGTTCGTATTTTCACCACTTGCGTTAAGCAGGGTTGCTGCAGTTCGTAAATCGGATTTACATGAAAATCCCAAAATACGATTTATGCCGCTTCGGTCTTTAGTTTCTATTACAATATCAACTGTTCCTCCACAAAATTTACTTACTATATGGGCAGGTGATTTGGGATTAAAGATATGTATTGAATTAAGAAACTTTTCAATCTCCTCAGATGAAAAAGTTGTTTGAGTATTTTCTTCAAGAAGTTTCCAGAGAAGGTTCTTGTATTTAATAAATTCATCAACACGAACTGTACCAACTGGCTCGTGATTGAGTAAAATTGTAACAAAATCACCAGTTTTATATTTGTATACTTGACCCTCAATCTCCTCTCGAATAACACTGAGTACATCAAGATAAATATTTTTAATGGGATTAAAAGCAGCATCAGCGGTGTATAATTTACGGTCAGCAATTACTTTGAAGAAGATATATACCTCCGCCCATTCGCCGTTATTATAAGAGAGTAATGCCATGTTATAGTGAGAGTATTTTTTTGTCAGATAAAACATTAAGTAACTGTTGTGCGGTCGCCTGAATAGCAGGTACGGCTACCGAGTTACCGAATTGTTTATAAGCCGAAGCATCGGCAACCGGAATTTGGAATACAGGCGAGCCATCACCGTTGTCATATACAGGGTAGCCTTGTAATGCACCCCATTCGCGCGGTGTCATACGACGCCAGCCATCTTTATTGTATTCACCTTTGATGCGTGTTGTAGGTGTAAGATCAGTTTGGCGTGTGTCTATTACAATATTACGTTCACGCCCCATACCTCCAACAACGATAGCGTTAGCGACTTCGTTGTCTCCTACAATAGCATAGCCGAAGCCGTTACCCTTACTCTCGTGGCGTTCTTTATGGCGAATGAGGGTATCAACGTATGTGGTTGAGAGATAATATTTGGACGGTACCGGGTCTTTTTCGCGAATGTCGATAAAGTGCTTTGTTACTTCCTTCTGCTCAGGATATGAAAAATCTTCTGGGTTAATACCGAGGTCTTTTCTGAACCCAACAATGTAAATGCGCTCGCGGTGTTGCGGAACACCGAAATACATAGCATTTACGATCTGAGGCGGAACGACAGTATAGCCTATTTCATAAAGTGTATTGAGAATAGTTTTGAGTGTCTTTCCCTTATCATGAATAGAAAGACCTTTCACGTTTTCGAGAAAGAAGGCTTTAGGCTGTTTGCGTCGAAGGATTTCTGCGACATCAAAGAAAAGAGTGCCGCGGGTTTCCTCGAAGCCAAGTCGCTTACCTGCAAGCGAAAATGCTTGGCAAGGGAATCCAGCACAAAGAATATCGAAATTGTCAGGAATATATTGTTTAGTCTGCTCGGAAGTTATATCACCAAACGGTACTTCTCCATAATTGGCAAAATAAGTTTTCTGCGCTTGAGCATCCCACTCAGAAGAAAACACACATTGTCCTCCGAGGTTCTGGAAAGCCATACGGAAGCCCCCAATACCGGCGAACAGGTCAATAAAAGTGAATTTGGGATTTTTAGGACCAGGGAATGGCACATCATTCAAATCATCAAACAGCGAGCGTTGAAATGGACTGAGCGGTTCACAAGCGACGGAGCAATCAAGGTTGACTTTTTGAGGCAATGTTGAATTGGTCCAAGCATCAATAAGCTGATCTGCTTTAGACTGATAAATCTCACCATGCGCACTATTCTTAAGCATTAGTGCGTGTGTAACAATGGCGAGTTGTGCAGGAAATGGAATAACGACGGGATCTCCGTTTAAGTTGACCTCGTCATAGCAGGTGCGTTCATCAAAAATCTGAACGGGACCTGCCTTTTTATATCCCATATCCATAAGTGTGAATGTCAGTCTATTCTTGCTCATTATGAAGTGCCATTATAAGATTTTGAAGTGTTTGGTCTTTTTGCTTTGGTTTCAGTTGGCATTGCCATATTTCGATAACTCTCCATCCTTGTCGCCGGAGTTCTGAATATGTGGCTTTATCACGCTCAATATTTCCCGATATTTTGGTAAGCCAAAATTCTCGGTTAGTTTTCGGGATAGTTGCATACTTGCAATTTTGATGCCCATGCCAAAAGCAGCCGTTAATAAATATGACTGTCTTGTATTTCGGAAGAACGATGTCAGGCTTTCCCTGCAAGTCCTTACGGTAAAGTCGGAAACGAAAGCCGGACGCAAATAAAAAGCGACGCACCAAGATCTCAGGCTTGGTGTCTTTGCTTCGTATACGCGACATACATCTTCGACGCTGTTCTTTAGATAATACATCAGCCATTAGATAGCAAGAACTTCCAAGTAGGCAGACAGGCGACCAAACCTTTTGCGACTACAAGGAAGTTCCTTAATATGTTGATATAAGTTTTTACTTACATTGGGCGGTCTTTTGTCTGCGCGTGCGCGTATTAACGTGCAAAGTTACGAAAAAAATCCGAGACTTTGAACTCGGATGCAAAATTAATGTTCAAGACTGCCCAAACCTTGCATACGAGTGTTAAATGATGTGAAAATTTCAGTAACTTTCGATGGCTTCAATGAATGGGCGATCAACTTCCTCATTTGAACGAAGTGGATAGTGGTCAGGCGTGGCACGTTCATTTGTGCCATAACCGATGCCGGAACAGAAAGCAAGGGCTTCGGCTTCGGTGTCGAAGTATTCGGGGTCGGGGAAGTCAAGCATATCTTCTTCTGAAAGATATTGCTTGAAGCCTTCAAGATCATCATTTACGAAGAACTCGATTGCGTTGGGGTCGTCAATGACATAAACTTTGATAGACATATCAGTAGGAAGATTTGGAATATGAGTAGTGAAGTCTGTTATCTCTGAAGCAATAATTTTTAAGGAAGTGCGGAGTTTCAAAAGTTCCTCCGGGCTAAATGATGCAGGTTTACCATTGACAAGGTTGTTATTCAACCTCTGAATAAACCATGCACGTGAGCGATTGAAGAAACGCTCCGAAATGGCAGCGCAGTTCAAGGTGTCAAGAATATGCGCCCCCTCAAGATTGCGTATGTGTATAATGTCGTTGCTCATTTCAGTAATGGGAGAATGTTGGTTACTTCATAATCAATACCCTCAAGATAGGAACGGAGTTCTTCATCGGCATTTGCATCGTCAAACATTTTATCGAGCAAGCTGCTCGCGGTGTTCAACATACCGAAGGCTTGCTCTTTTGAAAACAGGTAGTTTCCTGTTTTCCATTGAATATAAGGTGCAAACTCGGAACAGAGTTTACCTATATTATAGGCATTGACCATATCCGTCACAAATTTATTCTGCTCTTTGAAATAATCCATTGTTTATTACTTTGAGTATGCAAAGATAATAAACTTTTGTTAATTACACAAGAGCTGGAAGAAAAAAAATAAATCACTGAAAGGAGTGCCGAGGATGAACATTGGAAAAGCTGCCCCAGAGGATAGCCCTTTGAGGGGAGAGAGATTAATCAGATTGCGAAGCAACCCTGCCCCATTGTGTAGTCAACGTTGTCATATTCGGAGGCTGCGAGTTCCTGGGCTTCCTCTGAGGAGCGGGCTTCAACCTCTGAGATGTAGCTTTCGCCTTCAAAAGCGATTACTTCGACTGTGTAGGATTTGAGCTTGCGGTTGGAGTTGAGAGAGCTGCTGAAGAAGTTGCTTACGTATGTCATGATTTTTGAAGTTTAAGAGGTTTTTTAACTGTGCGCCGGGGCGCGTTTGATTTTTACGTGCGATAAGGAGGGAAGTAGAAAGGGCGCAAGCGCAAAAACTTCAATAAATATTTTAAGCAACAGCGGTTTAATACTACCTGCAAGGTGGAGATTAATAAAAAATTTTGCAGAAGCCCGGAGGCCTGTTTTGCGATAGACCGGTACGACCTAACTTTGCAAAGTGAAATATCAGATGTGCTCCGGAGCGATAAATCAGTTAAATCCTCTTGAACGTGCTTTACTCAAAATCATGGTAAGCGACTTGGAAGCGGTGAACGTCCGACTGCACTTCAAATTCAATCCATTTTCCGTGAAGTAATCACTGAAGGAGAAAGCGTTCAGATTATATGTAAAGCCCGATTAGGGAGGGAGACCGAAATAAGGAACTTGCGTCTTCGAATACAGTTGACGGAACAAATGGTAAGGGGTAGAATGTGATAAATCTTCCCTCAATGGATATGGACTCGGTAAGATTCCGCTTTTATGTGAAGAAGTCGGCACTCCTTCCCGGCACTCCTATTAAAGAAGCAAGCCTCGGATCTGCCGTTTACGGAAGTTCCGAGACTTGCGAAGCATTAGGGATAGTTAGCCCGCCTGGGGCGAGACCATAGGCTCGACGGATTACCGTAATAGCCCGGCGCCGGTGGCGCAACGCCATAAACATAAAAATAAATAGAGTTGTTTGAAATAGAAAAGTCAATATGAATAAGGAAGCTAAGGAAAGACTTGAAGTGATACGTTATGCGATAGGAGGATTAAAGCATCTATTGAGCGTAAATGAACCGTTGTGCCCGATGTGTGGGTGTCATGAATACTTCATTAATGATAAGATTTATTATCTTCCTCACTACAGGTTCGGAGTAAATGGCACACCGGAAACTTCCCATTGTGAAGCGTCCGAATATTTAATGCTGACGTGTAAGGAATGTGGAAACACAAAGACTTTTGATGTGGGGACATTAAGCAACAGTGCAAGGAAAAGGATAAAAGAAGGGAAAATGTCGAAACTGGAATTGCCGCATATGAAAGAAGTGGAAAAATCCAATTATATGGATTCTCCCACTACAAGTGAACAGCTGATGGATTTGCTAAATACAGTATCGAATGATTATAGGACTCCGGACATGGAAAGTTGATTTTACACTTTAAACATCGAGAAATTTTCTCATACAAGAGTTTATTGATGATTAACGGCCTACGTTATTCATCCGAATTAATAAGTTTGGAATTAAATTTTTCCAAACGTGAGTTCAGGCCATTATGAACTTCATCTGACCATACAACTGAGGAGGGATTAGATACCACTTTGGTGGTTCCATCCATATATTGTACTGATAAAGAAGATATTTTTGCGTAATCAACTATATCAGTAAACCAAGCATATTCAAAATCATAAGAGGCGGTTTCGTCCGGTTCAATAGGGCCTATGCATTTCTTTGTCATTGCTTTACCAACTCTATCATCAACAGCGTTATACCCAACAAAACCTATATTTACATACTTGATAGTTTTATTTGTAGGATTGTGGAAAGTAAAGCGTATACCTGTTCCGTCCGTGTATTCGCTCATATCATAAACCCCCCAGTTGGGAATTGAGATACCTTTAGAAGAAAAACCTTTAATTGTATTAAGAGATTTTTCTAATTTTTGATAATTGGTATAATATGAGAGAGCTTTGGCAAATTCAAAAAATTCATCCCTGACAGCTTGTGAAGAATTCATAAGGGAATCAAGTTTAAGATTGGATTCTTGTGGAAGATAAACCTTATCAGCAGGTATATAAAAAGCCTTTCCATCTAATACGCCTTTATAGTAGTCTGTTCCTCTTACCTTAATTCGGTCGCCAATAAAGAAAACTGTTCCGTCCTTGATGTAATCATAAGGAGAAAGTTCGTCAGAGCCATATCTGGAAGGAGAAATTTTTTGACCCACTTTTGTACTATAAGAATCGCTTACGGATCCCAAAATAGATTTAAAGCTAAAAGGGAAATTTTCAGTTGGTGTATAAAGATTGATTGTGTAATCAATTTCGTAAATTTTATTTGATTCGAGAGCAATATCTGCTTGCGATTCATCAAACCAAATTACGCTGGAAGAATATGATGAAGGAGAAGACAAAGGAAGGATTTGTATCTTTTCTCGGTTATTATCATCAATAGTAGTAAAAATTATTTTAAATTTTGGAGAATAAGAAGTACAATCTATAACAGCATCTGTACCTGTGCAAATATGCTTATTAACGTTTGTATATTTGGATTCTCCATATCCTCCTTTAGTTGCAGAATAAAGTGTTTTCCCTTTTAATCCCAAGCGTTCATTTAGTCCAACTAAATGAATGATATATTCATCATTATCATAAGAAGTTGACCCTGGACGGATATACCAAATTATACGTTCCCCAGTTGCCGTGTTTGTAAGGTGAACATTGAAAGAGGGTTTAGTATAATAACCTGATTCGCCTATTTTATCAATAGAGGTTACTAAAAATAGTGATCCTACCAACTCAATTACAGGAGTCACTTCCTTAGTTGATTTATAATATATACCTTCTTCTACTGTCACACCACGATATTTATGGCGTAGGGTATAATGCTTACCTTCCTTGGGATTTTTCTTAGGTCTTTCTTTTATCCAAATAGTATCAGGAACTTCATATTCGAACATTGTAATGTTCCGATCAGGCTTAAAGCCAGAAAATCTTATTGTTTCCCCATCAAGGAGTGGCATAAGATTTTCCATTCTGTCAGTGACAGCATAAGACTTCAATTCCGGAAAAGAATCCCCGATAGGCAGAATATCAGAAGAAGCATATACTACCAAAGGCAGTATTACTGCAAATAGACCCAATATGAAGTTCCTTAAGTTCATTTATCAGATGTTTAATTTTATTTGAGTTTTAATCTGCAAAGATAGTGAAAGTTCAGGGATTGCTAAAGAATCAGCGTATGTTAAATAACATATATTATAGTACTCCGCTCATACTGAGCGAAAAAGAATCGTGGAACGGAAACTTCTCGCAACCGATGTAGAGGGTATCGAAAGCGTCGGTGCCGTCCGTGCGGTGTTCGAGCAGATTTTCCTCGGACTCCGCTAACTTTTCGCCGGATTTGTCTTTGTCGAAGCCGTTTCGTCCACGGCTTACGCCTGTGGACTGGATAGCGAGAATGAGATCGTCGTTATTCTCGCGGTTGAAAAACGGCATGAGTCGCTGCTTACCTGCGAAAGCATTGTTGATAAGCAGGTATTTCTCGTGCTTGTGCATCGGATTACCGAGATAGACAGACTCGACACGCCAACCGTGGCGTTCAAATTCCTTTACCACATTATAATGGAAGTCCTGATTGTTGACGGCATAGTTTGAGCCGAGTGCGGTTGCATCGTAATAATAGACTACCGTCTTGTTACGATGTCCTGAGTAATAACGGCAGAAGTCATCGACGAGTGCCGGTATCTTCCGCTCAAACTTGACGTAGAAGGACTTTATCACATTGAGCCTCCGGTCGCGTGGCTGACCGGCTACAATCCAGTTGATGTTTGCGTTGTAGTCCATGCCTATACAGATAGGAGCGTCCGGATCAACGTCAGAGTCGGCGCGAGAGTCGAGTTTCGAGAAGTCATAATCATATCCAAGAGAATCGAGGTACTGATTATCGTTGGCGTTGTACTTATGCCCTTCGCGCATGGAGGAATAGAAGCCGTCCTTTGCAATTCCGATCCTCTGACACAGGATAGAGGTTTGGAATGTCAAAGGAGTAAGGTCGCGCTTCATTTGCTTAATATAGTTCTCTCCGAGAAGCTGCAAGTTTTCGATGGAGGAATATTCTTTGTAATATACAGCGACAGACCGCATCTTGTTAAGGTTGCGGTCCAGACGGCGCAGATACCCTTTGAGGTGGACCGGCACCGACTCCTCTTTGGTGTTAAGGGCCCGGATACGCTCTTTGGTACGCCATATCTCATAGACCGTTGCTTCAATGGTCTTGATAAGCTCCACGTCCATCTTGTCGCGGTAATGAAGAAACCAACTGCCTTTTGAGGTCTGCGGCATATCACTCAATATCATTATTGAGTGATTGAAGGAGTGTTTGCCAAAATGCGACTTGATGCCGCCATTGGCAGGGAGTGTTTCTTCCTTCAGTTTGGCGTAGTCAATAAACTTTGCTTCATCAACGAGCAGCCACGAAAGGGTAAGCGAGTTGGAGGAACCTGGGCGGTCTTGTGATATAATCACAGCAACCGAACCATTATAGAAAGAAATGACGTGTTCGTAGTCAAATGGTGGAGTTATCGGCTTTGCAAAGGTGCGGGGCGGTTTCTTGCCGACAACGAAGTGAACTCCATCGATAAGTCCCCAACGCTTCCATGCGGCAAGCAAGCCCGGAATGGTGTTAGTCAGTCCGTGCTTGAAGGTCGGCACCACGATACCTCCTGTCGATCCGGGCATACGCTGCATATTGCGAAGCACGAAAGGCGCGGCTATTGAGTCGGAATATCTTTCATCCGTAAATAAAGATAATCAAAAGATCGTATTTGTCATTTCTTCAAGCCTATGTCCGTCACTCTTAGTTAGAAGAGCCGGGGCTGGCAGGGTCCGAATGAGAGGCGGTGATTAGGTGTCAGTCCGAGAGTGTCGAGGGCTGCCAGATGTTCGCGTGTGGGATAGCCCATGTTTCGTTCCCAGCCGTAGCCGGGATACTCGGCGGCAAGTTGCGTCATGAGTTCGTCGCGGTGCGTCTTAGCAAGTATTGATGCCGCCGCGATGCTCATATAGGTGGCATCCCCTTTTACTACCGTATCGCATGGCACGTCGCGCCATGGACGGAAACGGTTGCCGTCCACTATCACATGTTCGGGTGTGATGCCGAGCGCATCCAAAGCCCTCTGCATTCCCGTAATGGATGCATTGAGGATATTGATGCGGTCGATTTCCTCCGGGCTTACCATCACCACCGCCCAAGCAAGAGCCTCACGCTCAATGATGGGGCGTAAGCGTTCCCTCTGTTTGGCAGTAAGCTGCTTGGAATCGTTAAGCAGGTCATTATGGAAATCAGGAGGGAAAATCACCGCAGCACAGCTTACGGGACCTGCAAGGCATCCTCTTCCTGCTTCGTCACACCCTGCCTCGATCACGCCCTTAAGCATATATGGCTTTAACGATCCGCTATTCATGAGTCATAATTAATCATTGATATGTGGCTTGCAGACGATTCCCTTTCCTTTTCTTCCGTTGATGGCTATAGGGAGTGGGGAATCGAATTCCACTATGCGCAGTTGCCCTTTCTCGAAGACGGTAGGTTGTGCATTGAGGAAGTCTTCGTTTAGGAATCCGTTGTCAGCAGCCGGATCCACGGTAAAATAGCCTACTCCGAACGATGTGAGGTTCTGGAAGAAATGGGTTCCCTGCGAGGGTTCTATGCGGTAGCCGCGCATGGCATATTCCACAATGACCCGGGCTCCCGCTATCTGTGGCCATCTCACCGGAATGCCGAGGGCAGAGTCGCTTGATCCCCAGCGTCCGGGACCAATCAGCACATATGGTTTCCCTTCCGCCACCAGTTTGCGGTTGACTGCATCCACTTCCTGTGCGAGCTCCACATTGCCTGCGGCGTCGAAACCTTCGCTTCGCACATACACCACGGTCTTGACATTGTCCATGAGTCCATGTCCGAGAGCCGCGTTGCTCTTTACGATAAGCTCATCGTCGGGCACATCGAGCAGGGAGTCGTCGAGCATCTCCTTGCGGTCTACGATCGGACGCATCTGAAGCCAGTAGAGAGTTCCTTTCCGGTCGTTTCTGGCGGCATCAGGGGCTATGATTCCTGCAAACTCGATCTCTACGGGACGGCCCATCTCATATTGCCCTGTGGCAAGCATGAGCTGGGCGGCTTCCGCAAGTGGATAAACACCTTGCTTCAGCACGTTGGCAAACGTGACGAGTTTACGTCCGGAGCCGAACTCACTGTCCCGGATCATGAAGTCGTTCATGTCGAAAGTCGACACCAGATATTTGAGCGCTCCTGTCTTGAATGCGTCCGCTACGGTGATTTTCTTAAGGTTGAAGGCATCGTCAGTGCTGAAGTCTTTCGCTTCGGTCTGCTCAAGGGCGTAGATATGTTTCTGAGTATCACGCAGTGCAAGCTGCACTGTTGATGTCTGAAGCACCTTACCCGGATGTTTAGGTGAGAACCTTAGAGCAAGTCCTCCGTCCACGATATATTTGCCAAGCCCGGCGGCTATCTCCACCACGCCTTCTTCCGCCTGCTCGTCGCCTATAGGATAGTAGTTGAGCGAGCGGCCGACACCTGAAAAAGAGGGATAATAGAGTCCTCCGTGATCTTCTCCCACCACTTCCTGAAGTATGATCGCCATCTTCTCTTGATCAATGACGTTGCTTGTGGCGTTCATGTATAGTTTCGAGTCGGCGAAGAAAACCGATGCATACACCCCTTTCACTGCCTTGCACAGCTGATCAAGCATCTTCTCGCGGTCATCGAGGTGAGGTATCATATATGTGGAATAGATGCCGGCAAAAGGCTGATAGTGTGAGTCCTCCAGCAGGGAAGAGCTTCTTACGGCAAGGGGCCTGTCGATCACATCATACAGGTATTCAAAATCTTCCCGCAGGCTTTTCGGCAGCTTTGCCGCCAGAAAAGCCCGGAGTATCTCTTCGTCCGGGACATCGCTCAGCGCGATAGGGTAGAGGTTGTTGATCTCCATAAACTCGTCGAAAATGTCAGTGCACAGCACGAGTGTACGGGGTATGCTGATGTTTATGCCTCCGATGGAGTCAAATGCCGGATTGCGCTTGATGATCTGGTCGATGAAAGCAAGTCCGCGCCCCTTTCCTCCGAGCGATCCCTGCCCGATACGTGCAAAATTACTGTATCGGTCAAATCTTCCTTTCCTGAATATGGCTACCACCCCACGGTTTTTCATGCGTCGGTATTCCACGATGCAGTCCATGATCATCTTTCTGACGTAGGGCGCCTGCTCCATGCTTTCGAACCTGAAACTGTTAAGCGCTTCCGCGATAGGAAAAAGAGCGCGGCTATAGAGCCAACGCGAAAAGTCGTTGTTGGCGCAATGCCGGAAAAGAGCCTCCGAAGGGATGTTGTTGACCGCCTGCTGGAGATCCTTCAGTTCATGGAAACGCATGAGTTCGTTGCCCGTAAGCGGATCCTTCACAATGAAGTCTCCGAAGCCGAAAAGCGTGTCGACGGCCTTTCTCAGATCCTGAGGCAGGGTCTTGCTCTCCTTATCGAGGAATGTCAGTCTCATCGCTTCGGCGAGGCGACGGTTGGATGTTTCCTGACTTTCGAGTATGATTGGTATAAAAGGGTTACGCTCATGGACATATGCCGCGAAACGCATTCCCGCATGTGGGTCTTTCTCTCCGCCGCGAGGAAACCTGACGTCGCTTATTATGCCGAGCATATGCTTCCCGTATCGGTCGAAGAGCTGCTGCGCTTCCTCATAGTCTCTGGCAAGAAGCACTTTAGGACGTCCGCGCATCCTCAGCATGCGTTCGTGCTCGTTGAGTGCTTCTGTTGAAAAATCCATCGACTGCTTGAGCAGGTGCTTGAAGAGGTGTGGAAGAATTGAGCTGTAGAATCTGATTGAGTCCTCCACAAGCAGGATGCACTGCACGCCGACATCAAGGATATCGATCTCAGCGTTCATGCGGTCTTCCATAAGCTTGATTATGGCAAGTATCAGATCCACGTTGCCGAGCCAGGAGAATACGTAGTCCACTCCCGTAAGGTCCTCATTTGCAATGCGCCGCCTCACTTCTTTTGAAAAAGGCGTGAGCACCACAAACGGGATTTCAGGATAACTTGCCTTGATCCTTTTTGCTTCCGTAAATGTCTCCGACACGTCTACACCCGGCATCGCCATAATAAGGTCGAAATGCTTGGAAGAGAGCATCGAGAATGCTTCTTCATAGTTTGCCACCATAGTGAAGCGCGGTGGTGAGCTAAGGTTGAGCGATACGTATTCGAAATATACCTGCTCCTCCACGCGTCCGTCTTCCTCCATCATGAAGGCATCGTAAGGTGTGGCTATAAGTAAAACAGAGAAGACACGCTTCTGCATAAGATCTGCAAAAGCCGTGTCTCTCAGATGCACGCGGCCGTCAGGGCCGATATATGGGGCTTGATTGGTCACTATTATGTTATTCTTTCATCTTTGATTCAAGAAATTTTTCAAGAGCCGATGTCATGGATGGATTCTCCGGGGATGGTGCGCTGAAATCAAGACGCAGACCTGCGTCTTCCACAGCCTTTGCTGTGGTGGGGCCGAATGTGCCGATGTATTTGCCGTTGACATTCTGGTCGAAATCAGGAAAGTTCTTCTTCAGGGAAGTAATTCCTGAAGGTGAGAAAAACAGGAGCACATCGTAGTCAAACGCCTCGTCGGGCGTGAAGTCGTTGGTGAGGGTATGGAACATCACTGATTTTGTCAGGTCGATGCCCAGGGCTTCAATTTCCGAAGTGTTGTCTTTATTGACATCACTCACCGGCATCAGGAATTTTTCTTTTTTTATCTTGTTGACGGCAGCCACAAACTGCGGGTCGTTGAGCTTCCCTGTGGTGCCGAAGGCAATCTTTCTCTTTCTGTAGACGATGTATTTCTGGAGGTAGTGAGCCACCTGCTCGGTGGTGCAGACATAGCGCATTGTATCCGGAACGCTGACTCTTGACTCTTCGCAAAGCCTGAAATAATTGTCGACTGCAGTTCTCGATGTGAATATGATAGCCGTATAGTCTGCCAGATTTAGTTTTTCCTGTCGGAACTCTTTTATTGTCAGCCCCTCCACCTTTATCATAGAGCGGAAGACAATTTCAACTCCAAATTTCTCCGCGATATCAAAGTAAGGGCTTTTTCCTGACGATGGTTGGGGCTGGGATACTAATATCTTCTTTATCATCTTGTTTTTCATTGTTTTAGCCAAGCAGAGCGCATGCGAGGCCGAAAGTAATCACCAAGGGGACTATTTCCAGACTGCAAAGATAATACAAAAAAACGACCCAGAGCGAACTTTCTGTGAA
>JAIDQZ010000065.1 GCA_029062005.1 Muribaculaceae bacterium
GTGACCGAGATTCGAACTCGGGATACGCTTTTGGCGTATACACGCTTTCCAGGCGTGCCTCTTCAGCCACTCGAGCATCACTCCAAAAAATTGCAGCCGCAACTTTTCGCGTTTGCGACTGCAAAGTTAATCATTATTTTTGGTTCTGCCAAATAAATTTTCACTTTTTTTGAATTATTTCAGCGAAACATCACCTGACAGTATCAATTAACAGACTTCAATATGCTGCATCCGTTAAAGTGAACATTCTTACCAGCAACCTTATAATTGATTTCTGTATCTGTCAACTCAGGATATACAAGAGCCATTGAGAAATCACTTACCTTATAATCCGGAGACTCCACAAACGCACTTTTATTATCAACTGTACCAGGAATGGTAGTCTTTGGAGCGCTTGCCTCAAGTCTAAAACCTTCATGAGTAAATATGACAGGGACATCCTGCAACAGCATTACCTTTGCGTCTGTACTCTTTGGGTCCGCAGTCAATTCCATGCCGAGAACATATACCAAAGCTGTCTTTTTAGTAAAATCAATGTCCACTACATAGCCGGTATTCTTGGTAGAAAACGAGGAACCACTATCTGTGACATAAGAAGAACCAACATAAGTCGAGAACGACTGGAAAGTACTTATCCTGTATTTACCGTCAAGCATATAGTTCAAGATAAGGCTCTGCTCAAGATTATATTCGAACTTATAGTTAGAGTTGAACAGATTTGTCGAAGCTACCCGATAAAGATACGGTATATATCCGCTTAAATCTGAGACAGAAGCTCCTTTTCCGACATTTCCTTTACGAGAAAATCCAAGGTAAGCCACATTTTCGCTGAACGTCTTGCTTACAGGAGCCATTGTGTCAGTCTCAAAAGAAATCTTACGGTTATCAATTATGACATCAGATGCCGTGATATCCACGCTATTTTTACTGAGATTGTGATAAAACTTATATTTCGACTCAGACACAACAGCCGGCTGATCAAAATTCTCCGTGTCAACTATCAGATTATCCACATTATATGTCATATCATAATGAGAATCACGGTTAGCCATGTCGCACGACGTCAAAGCCACTCCGACCAATGCAAGATAAAAAATTTTTAATTTATTCATTCAGTTTAGTTTTAATGTTCTGTAAGAGATTGCAAAATTAATAAAAAAAATCGGGCTTGAATAATGACTGGCTTAATATTTTAATGGCAATATCCATAAAAAATCAAAATAAAACATTAATTTTGCAAAAAAATATCCGGAGCACCGAGGTCCGGACCAAGACCGCGTCTTGAAGAACAACCTTACACACATATGAAATCACTCAAAGAACTATTCCGCATCGGCACCGGTCCATCGTCATCACACACAATGGGTCCGCGCAAAGCTGCAGAGATCTTTCGAAACCGGCATCCTGAGGCGGATAAATATGAAGTAACGCTCTATGGAAGCCTTGCGGCTACGGGCAAAGGACATATGACCGACATCGCCATTATCGACGAGCTGTCCAAGTCCGGCAAACAGGTTGAGATATTGTGGCAACCCGAAACTTTTCTTGAGTTCCATCCCAATGGAATGAAATTCAGGAGCATCGACTGCAACGGCGAAGAAACCGAGAACTGGACCGTATTCAGTGTCGGAGGAGGCGCATTGGAAGAACCCGGGAAGCCCCATACCGAATCAGGAGAAATCTATCCTCTCAACACCATCAGCGACATCATGTCGTATTGCGAACGTACAGGACATACATATTGGGAATATGTAGAGCAATGCGAGGGACCTGAGATATGGGATTATCTGCGTGAAGTGTGGAGAGTGATGAAAGATGCCGTAGAGCGTGGACTTAACAGGGAGGGACGTCTTCCGGGACCGCTCAATCTTCAGAGAAAAGCCTGTTCTTACTTCGTCAAGGCAGGAGGATATAAAGACAATCTGAAGAGCCGCGGACGTGTATTTGCCTATGCCCTCGCCGTCAGTGAGGAGAATGCTTCGGGCGGTGAGATAGTGACCGCTCCGACCTGCGGATCGAGCGGTGTGATACCGGGAGTGCTCTACCATCTGTGGGAAAGCCGTCATTTTGCCGATACACAGATGATTCATGCACTCGCAACAGCAGGACTTTTCGGCAATATTGTAAAGCACAACGCATCTATATCCGGCGCTGATGTCGGGTGCCAGGGAGAAGTGGGAGTTGCCTGCGCCATGGCGGCGGCAGCTGCGACGCAGCTTTTCGGCGGAAGTCCCGCCCAGATTGAATATGCCGCCGAAATGGGGCTTGAGCACCATCTGGGGATGACATGCGATCCTGTGTGCGGATTAGTCCAGATCCCATGCATCGAAAGAAACGCATATGCAGCAGCCCGTGCCCTGGATGCCAATGTATATGCATCGTTTACAGATGGAAGCCACAGGGTGTCGTTTGACAAACTGGTGACAGTAATGAAAGAGACCGGTCATGACCTGCCGTCGCTATATAAAGAGACCGGCACGGGAGGTCTTGCAAAAGATTATGAACAGATGCTTCGCAAATAATTGGAAATAGATTTTAGAATTGGAAAAGTTTGAGATAAACGTGCTCGGATGCGGCAGCGCGAAACCGTCGCCAGTCCATAACCCTTCGTCGACTGTAGTCAATTTCAGGGACAATCTGTTCATGATCGATTGCGGAGAGGGAGCCCAGAAGGAATTCCAAAGACAGCGGCTTAAATTTTCACGACTCAACCATATATTCCTGACACACATGCATGGCGATCATGTGTTAGGACTTCCCGGGCTCATAGGCACCATGGCTTTGTCAGGACTCGAAGGAGACATCACCATACACACATTTGAAGACGGCAAGAAAATACTGACATCAATCTTTGATTACTTCAACCGTGGGCTGCCGATAGATGTAAAATTTAATGTCATAAAGCCGGAAGAAGCCGTAGTATTTGAAAACGGAGCGCTCCGGATAAGGACCATACCTCTACGCCATAAGATTCCAGCCGTAGGATATGTATTTGAGGAAAAACCACGGCTTCGACATATCAACAGAGATATGTGCGACTTTC
Organism: Muribaculaceae bacterium; assembly: GCA_029062005.1. GTDB lineage: Bacteria > Bacteroidota > Bacteroidia > Bacteroidales > Muribaculaceae > Lepagella. Next base: position 3,044 of record JAIDQZ010000065.1, read on the forward strand.
ATGAAGTTCCCATCTGGGCATTCAACACCATCAAAGCCGGTGAAGACTACATTAAACCGGATGGCACCATAATCCCGAACAGAGTGCTAACCAAAGATCCGACGCCACCACGGAGTTATGCCCATATCAGTGACACTGCCTACATCCCGGGACTTGCTGAAAAAATACATGGTGTAGACCTGCTGTTTCACGAGACCACATATCTGACACAAGACCTGGACAAAGCCCGCGAACGGGGACACTCCACAGCTGCCCAGGCAGCGCAGACAGCATTGGATGCAGAAGCCGGAAAGTTGCTTACCGGACATTATTCATCCAGATATAAGGATAATACGCCATTTCTTGAGGAAGCCCGGCGCATCTTCCCTAATGTCATTCTCGGAAAAGAAGGGCTGAATATAGTCGTTTAAGAAGAGACTTTGGAGATTTAATTTGGCTAAGATTAGTTTTTTTATTAATTTTGCGCTGTTTATACACCACAATTGACAATAACACCTGATAAGGATATGAAGGCAACCCGTTTTTTAGTCCCTTTGATGCTGCTTTTCGCACTGCCAGCCATGGCATTGACCGATGAGCAAGTGATAACCTACATAAAGACTCAGGCAGCCACAGGAAAATCACAGAACCAGATAGGCAAAGAGCTTTTGGCTCAGGGCGTCACAGCAGAACAAATCAAGAGAATCCGCGCCCAATATGAAAAAGAACAGGCTAACAGCAAAACTGCAACAGCCAATCAGCCAGGGTCAAGACTTCGTGACAGGGTTCCCGAAAACGATCAGTCCAATCAAAGACTAACCGGCAACATATTGCAGCAGGGAAATCAGACCTTGCCCGGATATCAGGATGGTCTGGAGACACCGGAAGTGACCAACATCTATATAGACAATACAGAGACAAGGAAAAATATCTACGGTCACGACCTGTTCAACACCCAGACACTTACCTTCGAGCCTAATTCAAACCTCGCAACCCCTCAGAATTATCGTCTGGGACCGGGAGATGAGGTCATAATAGACATATGGGGGGTAAGTGAAGACAATATTCGCCAGCAGATATCTCCAGACGGAAACATCATAATCTCACAGCTTGGCCCGGTGTATCTCAACGGAATGACTGTAGCGGAAGCCAACAAACACTTGAAAAACATATTTGCAAGGAAATATGCGGGTGTGGGAAGCGACACCGATATCAACCTAACTCTCGGACAGGTCAGATCTATCCAGATCGATGTGCTTGGAGAAGTGAAAACCCCTGGATCATACAGGTTATCACCTTTTTCCAATGCGTTCCATGCGCTTTATAATGCAGGAGGCATCAATGATATCGGCTCGATGAGAAATATCGAGATAATCCGGAACGGCAAACGCGTCTCGACCATTGATATTTACGATTTCCTTTTCAAGGGTAAGGATGCAGGCAACATCAGGCTTCAGGAAGGAGACGTGATTAAAGTTCCAACCTACAATCAGCTTGTGAGCATAGAAGGCAACGTAAAACGACCGATGATGTATGAGCTCAAGCCTTCAGAAAGTCTTTCAAAACTTATCGAATATGCAGGAGGATTCGCAGGAGACGCCTATAGTGATGTGGTGCGCGTCACGAGACTCAACGGACTTGAGAAAGAAATGAACACTGTAGGGAAGAATGAGTATTCCTCGTATGGACTGAAGGATGGCGACATCGTGTCGGTAGGAGTTGTGACCGATCTCTTCACCAACAAGGTTGAGATCCAAGGATCCGTGTATCGACCGGGGACGTATGCCATCAACGATAAGGTGCAGACACTACGCCAACTCATCCAGACAGCCGAAGGGCTTACTGATGATGCATATCTCGAACGCGCTATGATATACCGCGAAAAACCTGACCGTTCTCTCGAAGTAGTATCAATCAACTTGGGAGATATCATGAGTGGAACGGCAGCCGACATCCGTCTGAATAAAAACGACATCATCACCATAATCAATGCAAATTCTATAATAGAAAGGGGGGGATTCACCATTCAGGGACTCGTAAACTCGCCGGGACAATATCCATATGCGGAGGGCACAACGCTTAAAGACCTGATACTTCAGGCAGGAGGCCTGCTTGAAGGAGCATCGACCGCCCGCGTAGACATATCGAGACGCATTGTAGACCAGAATGCCACAGATGCCACCAACCGACTTGCCGAAATATTCACGGTCAATATCGAAAACGGTCTCGGTGTCGGCGAGGCATCGGAATTCATACTCAAACCCTACGATCTCGTGCAGGTAAGAAAAAGTCCGACATACAGTCCACAGGAAACAATCACGCTTCAGGGACAAGTGCTGTTTCCGGGTCAATACGTAATCGATACCCGCAACGAACGAGTATCTGATCTCATCAAGCGTGCCGGAGGTCTTCTGGAAAGTGCTTACGTAAAGGGCGCTTATCTACGCAGACGGGTGACGGCTGAACAACGCGCCATGAATGAGGAAGTCAGGCGACTTGCAAAAGCCAACCAGAATAATTCAACTGACTCTATCGCGCAAGACAATCTTGAGATTCAGGATGTGAGCACAGTCGGCATAGACCTGGAAAAGGCAATCAACAATCCGGGAAGCACATATGACTTCGTGCTCCAGGAAGGAGATTTGCTCTTTGTGCCGGAGTTGCAGAGCACCGTAAAAATTGGAGGTGACGTTCTTTTCCCAAATACTGTTGTATATGTGCCGGGAAAGAAACTTAAATACTACATCGAGCAGGCAGGCGGCTACGGTGAGCGTGCAAGGAAAAACAAGGCTTACATCGTATATATGAACGGATCAGTGGCAATAGCGAAAAGCAACAGCATCATTGAACCGGGATGCCAGATAATTGTGCCTACAAAACCGGAAAGCCAGGGATTCGACTGGACAAAAGTGCTTTCAATAGCCACAACTCTTGGTTCGCTTGCTTCTATGGCGGCATCAGTGGTGGCGATATCCCGATGAAAAATACCTCTACATAATTCACACATAGACATGAATTCTTACGATAACAATCATAAAGAAGACGAAATCAGGCTGACCACATCCGGTGTCGAAGACATACAGCACGCACCGTATCAGGAAGAAGAGGAAAAAGAGATCGATCTTCTCGAACTTGCCATGAAACTTTGGCAACAAAAGAAGAAGATCGCCATGTGGTGTGTGATCGGTGCTATAGCCGGACTCATCGTTGCATTCAGCATACCTAAAGAATATTCCACCAGCGTGAAGCTTGCTCCGGAAGCCGGCAACAACCAGAAAATCAGCGGAAGCCTTGGCGCAATGGCGGCTATGGTTGGCTTAGGCAGTGGAGCCCAGGCCGGAAGCGACGCGGTAAATCCAATACTTTATCCTGATGTTGTCAGCTCTGTTCCATTTCTGGTGGGACTCTTCAATGTGCCTGTAGAAGATATCGACGGAGAGAAAACTGTCACGGTTAAGGAATATGTAGAAAATGACCTGCGCAATCCGTGGTGGTCTGTAATATTGAAATTCCCTTTCAAACTGATCGGTATGCTGAGCGGCGGAGACGATGACGAAGACTCAGACAAAGAGACCGACACGTTCAAACTTACCAAAAAGGAGTATGAGATTGTAAAAGATCTTCAGAACCGCATAAACGCTTCGGTCGACACCAAGACATCCGTGATCACGCTTTCGGTGATGATGCAGGATCCTCTTGTGTCCGCCACGCTTGCAGACACTGTCGTAAACCGACTGCAGGAATATATCACAGACTACAGGACCAACAAGGCCCGGAAAGATCTTGAATATGCCGAAATGCTTAATGAGGAAGCCCAAGACAATTACTACAAGGCACAACAGAAATATGCTGACTATCTTGACAGGAATAACGGGCTGATACTTCATTCCGCACAGACCACACGTGAGCGTCTGCAGAATGAGGCGACACTTGCATTCAATCTATATAATCAGACAGCGCAACAGGTGCAGCTTGCAAAAGCCAAGGTACAGGAGAACACACCAGTATATGCGACAGTGACTCCTGCCACTGTGCCTTTAAAACCTACATCACCGCGCAAACCCATGATTCTTATAGGTTTTGTCTTCCTTGCGTTTGTGGCATGCTCTGCATGGATACTTTACGGAAAACCTCTGATTGAGGAAATGAAGAAAAAGAATACAGAAAACAACGAGAATAATTGAGGTTAATAAAGACAATAATCCTTTCTCTTACGGCATTCGCCGCAGGCACTTCCGCCACAAGAGCCGACGAACTGTCGGAACTTGTGGCGGCTGTCGCAGCATCATCTGATATAGACCGGCTGGTCAACGATATAACTTCTGCTACCTTCGATTCCAAACCGCGATATAAAGCGACTGCCAAAGAAACGGTAATCGATTATGAGATGCTCGACGGCATCTTCAGATCGATGAAGAGACAATCGTTGCAAAATATGCGGCGCGATATGTATGGAGAATACATATCGGGAATTGAAGACCATACATATATTCCTCCGACACTCGGGAAGGAGTTCTACAGACCCGTGCCCGGTATTATTACTTCAAGATTCGGATGGCGCCCGCAATTCCAACGCATACATCATGGTATCGACCTCCGGCTCCAAATCGGAGATACCGTCAGAGCCGCAGTCAGCGGCACAGTGAAGCACATATCATACGACCCTGACGGATACGGACACTACGTAGTTATGACACATTCCGACGGCATGGAGACTGTCTACGGTCATCTTCAGCATGCTCTTGTAGCACAAGGACAATTTGTAAGTGCAGGACAGCCCGTAGCATTAGGAGGGAATACAGGCAACAGCACAGGACCCCACCTTCATTTTGAAACAAGAATGGGTGGAGTGGCGGTTGACCCTCTGATATTATTTGATTTTTACGGCAATGCCGGATTCTTCCAAGAAGAACCGGAGATAATAAAAAGTCATGTCCCGGTATATTCACATCAATCAAAGTCGCTCAAAGGGAAGTCCACCTATATAGTCAGAGTCGGAGACACACCCCAAAGCATCGCCAGACAAGCCGGAATTTCAGTAATGAGACTTTGTCAACTCAATATGATCCAGGAAAACGCTGCGCTTGAGATAGGCAGGATGCTGATAATCAATAACTGACAGGGAATAGATAAAAGCGCCGGTCAGGCTTGGGATCCCACATCCACTGATCGATCACTACATTATCATCAAGAGCCTTTATTTCAAGTGTATGAGAGCCGGCATCAAGTGTCACGGGGAATATGCGTACATTCTGCCCCCTCATCACATTCAGCTTCCATTGTTCTGAACGGAACGGCTCCTTTATATTGAAGATTTCCGGGGTACCGCCGTCAACAGATACGCTGAAACGAACATCCTTTCCATCTATGGGATGCGTAGGTATCACGGCAACCCTTATTACTCCATCCCCACCTTGCCCTACATTGAAGTCATAATGCAATGTGCCTTCTTTGGAAAGACCGACAGCATTCATACTGTGTCCAAGCATCGGAACCGGAACAGCCGATCCATCAACCTTACAGAAAGAATCTGCATTGACAGCCACCACGTCTCCGGGCTCAGGATTGAGTTGCTGAAGGGAATTCTGCACCTGACGCTCCATAAGCTCCTTATCCGTAAGGACAACAGGAAGCGCCGGAGCGAAAAATACAGGGAGATCGCGAGGACGCATGTCCATACTCCCCTTCCACTTTCCGTCAGCCACCACATCATTATAATATTCTGTAAGTTTCCTCACCTCCTGATAAGCGAGCTGACTTTCAGCACAGGCCTGTTTGATACGCTCTTCAAGAGCAATCCGGTCCGCCACCCCATTTCTGCCGGAAGCAAGCTCACGAGCCTCCTGAGCTTTAAGTAAAGAGCGGGCATGCGCAGCCGAAGCACATACAGGATAGATGACTGCCGCATAATACGCATCGTAAAGTGAAGGATCGACGAATTTCGTAGCATAATCCACCACATATGAAATACGGTCAAAATCTGCGACATAACGTTGAAGTTCATTTCCAAATTCCTTCGGGTTGAATTCAGAAGACCTTACCGGAGTCAGACGACGTTCATATAGATTCCTGTCTTTCTCCACCTGCGACCATCCCATAAATTCCGGTCGACGCTCACCGCAAAGACGGTAAAATTCGTGCATTACCGGGAAGATAATTTCTGCAGCATCCTTACCGAACTGCCGCGTAAGCCATCCTTTATAGTGGCTGCGAAGCGACGCTTCATCAACACAGTCGATATTCCATGCCATATCGAGGAAAAGCTCAAGATCATAACCCGCCACTTTGGGGTCATGGACATTGGCTATCCAAAGTTTCCTGACATTGTTGTCAAACGCCTTCCTCATCTGATGATATATCAGACCCGGCTGCGTAGTAGTCAGCCAGAGATAATCGTGAGGCTGCCCCCAGTAGCTCAGATGGTAATATACTCCGGCCCCGCCCTTTCTCCTCTGCTCATCTGCGTCGCTGAGGCGGGTCAGATAACCGTGATTATCATCACACCACATGAGCGTGACATAATCAGGCACAGAAAGTCCCATTTCATAAAGTTCAAGCACTTCCTTATACGGCACAAAAATCTGATCCAGCGTGGCAGGATCTCCTATATTTTCAGCCAGAAGCGCCTGCTGATCGTCGATCACTTCCTGCAGGGCGTCGAATTTTTCCTGAAGTGTCGAGTATCCTTCCATTGAACTATCGTGTATTCCACGCATACCTATGGTGTAGATATTACCACCTTTTGAATCCTTAACTTCATGAAGACGCTCTTTCCAGTATTTCTTTACCTCTTCCTTGTTTGTCTTATAATTGAATCTACCTCGCTTACGCACATCCCATTCGCCCACATTATTTCGGAGCATCGGCTCACAATGCGAGGTGCCAATTATTATCCCGCAACTGTCAGCCTGCTCCTTCGCTCCTTCCATCTTGAAGAAAGCTGTGGTACCCTCATGCATGGCAGGCCATAATGTGTTGGCACGCAGACGAAGAAGAAGTTCGAAAATCTTTCTATAGGTCTTTGCTCCGATTTCAGTTTTGGATGACGGCTCGAAGTTAATGTGACTCCAGGGGCGTAGCGACCAGTCCTCATCGTTGATGAAGATGCCGCGTCTCTCTACAGAGGCTCCCTGCAGATCAGAAAAGCCATCTTCGATCAGCAGCATATCCTTTTTAGCGGGAACCACATCCCCCCACCATATCCATGGCGAGACTCCCGCCTTCCGAGACATTTCAAGAAGACCGTAAGCCGTACCCCTGCCATTTGCACCGGCTATATGTATCACCCCATCCTTGACCTTTATCGCAAATCCATCAGTAAGTCTGCCGAGCCTTTTTATATCTATACCTGCCGACTTTGCAGCCTTGATCTCATCAACTGAGGCGGAGTCAAGCTGATATAGACGTATCACCGCATTCTGACGATCACTGACCGCAGCCCTCTTGCCTGTGACAGCCTGAATATCCTCAGCGAACATTCCGGCAGCTACAGAAACGACGGGATCCGCATTGCCTGGCAAAGAAATAACAACCGGAGAAGAACCGTCATACCATACAATATCACGGGCTGATAATGACAGCACAGAGAGAAGAGACACGATGAATAAATAGATTTTCATTGATCTTTAAAGATAGTGGATTGATTTCATGATGCTTCAATTATGCAAAGGTAATAAAAAAATGCGGATTTGCAATTGCAATCCGCATTTAAATGACATTTTCCAATATAAATACACCTAAAGGAACAGGTTACTATTCAATAGGTAATTACAGGCTCAAGTTCTTTTGCCTGATCTATCATTTTCTGAAGTTCGGCAACGGATGGGACTCGGTTGCAGAGATTCTTCTCATTGTTGACTTCCTCCATCTTCGGGTGCAGATTGGCAGCTACTCTATGACGGAATTCCTTTACAGTATCCACACCGGCTGCTTCAAGCAATTCGGCAAACTGACCGGCAACCCCCTTGATGCGGAAAAGATCTGCATGATTTGTCCATTTCAGAATCAACTTACCGCTGATTCCTGTCTCTTCCGCCACTTTCTTACGTCCTGCAGGAGTTGCGCACTCCTTCAGCAAATCTTCTGTTGTCTTGATTCCTACTTCCTGTAGTTTTGCGGCATAGGTGTCTCCAATGCCCTCAATTTCTGCAATTTTATATGTCATGGTATTATCGATTAATTCAGGCAGTGAATTCTACCTTACACATATAACTATTACATAGGGACATTGGTTCATTTTTAGACACTCATTCAATATGTTGTATAACATATATCTCTATCACCAAAGATCTCGTCCGGGAAATGAAGAACCGTACGTTGCCCTGAGATCACTGATGAGGCGTGTCATCTCGCGTGAAAAATTGTGACCTGTCCATACCCCCGAATTCGTAATCATCACCCAGCACTCACCGTTAGGGAAACGCTCTATCAATGTATGCGTAGAGGATAGAGTGCCGGTGCGTCTCCATTTGCCGCGCTCATCGATCTCACTCCATCCCCTCGACACTTTGTCGTCTTTAGCAAAAGCTGTAAGAGAGTCGATCGAAGCATTACTTAGAATATTCCTGACATGAGGATACTTATCGGTAGCCGCCACCAAACGCGCAAGATCGGATGCAGACGCACACCATCCTCCCGCCCCAAGCAGACCGTTGACATTACTTCCTCCATATACGCGCTCCACCATTCTGCCACTTCCATTATACTCTTCAACCGCAACTGTATCCGGTCCATAATAACGCACTTCATCTTCGTTACGGTCGGCATAATAGTTGGTCGCGGCGCGAAAACGGTAGCATCCGGCAGGATGAAGCACTTCTTCTGTCACAAAATCCCAATATGACTTTCCGGTGATCCTTTCTATCACCAATGAAAGGAGCATATAGCCGAAATTAGAGTAACGGAACCCTTGACCGGGAGTGAATGCGATCTTTCTGCCCAATACTATCTGAGTAAGTTCCTCGTTGGTAGGTGGACCCGGAAGATGCCTGGCAGCTATGATATCTTTTGTATTAAACATCGGATCACCTGCTCCCAAACCGAAGCCACCCTTATGCTGCAGCAGATTATCAACCGTGACATCATATAGTCTCTTATCTTTTATTGCATTTGTGTAGTTAGTGTCGCAAAGAATACCATCTTCACCAAACACCTTTGAATCAAGTCTCAGTTTCCCGTCCTCTACCAGACGCATTATCGCAATTGCAGTGACAAGCTTTGATGCAGATGCCAGTCTCATGATATTCCGCGGAGTCATTCTTCTTCCTTCCTCTACATCTGCCCAGCCGTATCCCTTGGCATAAAGCAACGAGTCATTGCGTGTCACTGCAAGCGACATTCCTTTAATGTTCCACCTTGCAATGAACCGCTCGATAGTGCGGTCCATCGACATCAATTCCCTGCAATCGGAAACTTCATTGGTCAGACTGTCAGACCAACCACATGCCATTGCATCTGAAACTTTATGTCCCTCCTGCCGCTCCTCGCCCTGACGACGAAAAGCCAACGAAAATACAACTGCTGTGCAGACTATAGCGCACAGAAGAATTATCCCGGTGCCCCTTTTTATATCATTTTTTGTCATCTTCTGTTAAATAATGTTAAATCCAGAAAGATTTTTTATGTTTTACAACATCATTTCGGAATTTATCACTAATTTTGCATCGAGTTTTTCATGGTATTAGATTTTAAGGTTAACAGAAGATTGGTTGTCGCGATGACAATCAATTTTTTTTATGCCTTGTTCCTATCAATTTCAAGAGATCTTTTAGCATTATAGGTTTCCAATGCTTTAGAGAGCACCACAAGTGCCTTGCCAAGTTCCTCGCGGTTGAGGACATAAGCTAACCTCACTTCATTCTTTCCTTTGCCAGGTGTTGTGTAGAAACCCGAGGCAGGTGCCATAAAGACAGTGGCACCATCATAGGAAAACTCTTTCAGACACCACTCGCAGAATTCATCGGCATCTTCCACAGGCAGACTTGCCACAGTATAGAATGCGCCCATAGGAATTGGAGAATAGCAACCGGGAATTTTATTTATACCGTCGACAAGGAAATTACGACGCGCCACGTACTCATTATATACCTCAAGCATATATTCACGGTCGGCATCCACAGAAGCCTCGGCAATAATCTGCCCGATAAGAGGAGGGCTGAGGCGTGCCTGACAGAATTTCATCACGTTTGCACGAAGTTCCTTATTTTTCGTTATAAGCGCGCCAATACGAATGCCACACTCATTATAACGTTTGGATACGGAATCGATAAGAACCACATTTTCCTCTATACCGGGAAGATGAAACGCCGACACATAGGGAGCACCGGTATAACAAAATTCGCGGTAGACTTCATCAGAAAAGAGGAAAAGATCATATTTCTTCACAAGATCACGGATCTGCATCATCTCCTTGATTGTGTAAAGGTATCCGGTCGGATTATTCGGATTGCATATGAGTATCCCTTTCGTGCGCGGAGTTATAAGCTTTTCAAATTCCTCAATAGGAGGCAGAGCGAATCCCTTGTCAATGGAAGAAGGGATCGACACGATCTTAGCACCGGAGGAAATTGCAAACGCCATATAATTGGCATAGGCTGGTTCCGGCACAATAATCTCATCTCCTGGATCAAGACATGCCATAAAGGCAAACAGAACCGCCTCCGATCCACCTGAAGTCACGATGATGTCATCTACATCAACATCAATGTTGAAACGGTGATAGTATTCCTTTAGCTTAGCCCTGAGAGAAGGTAGGCCATCAGATGGGCTGTATTCAAGAACATCGCGATCAATATTTCTCAAAGCCTCGAAAGCCTGGGGGGGAGTAGGCAGGTCCGGCTGCCCAATATTTAGACGATACACCTTGATGCCGCGCCTTACAGCATCATTTGCAAGAGGAGCGAGTCTGCGAATAGGAGATGCGGGCATTTCAAAACCCCGCTTAGACAGTTGAGCCATTATTTTTTAATAATCAAGAGTGAAGGGTCAAGAGCCGGGATAGCTCAATGGGAGATCAGGAGAGGAGAGAATCTTCAGATAGTCGCGGGCAGCCATACGGGCCTCGGGGAGATTCATAAGAAGATAATTGCCGCAATCCTTAGGTGAGGCACCCGGCACTTCGCCTTCAAAATCAGAGATAAAACTGAAAGTCTGTTTCAGCAATCCGATTATATCGGAACTACTGTAATCTCCGTTAAGCAGCAGATAATTGCCTGTGCAGCATCCCATCGGACCCCAATAAACAATTCTATCCCCCCATTGAGGATGATTCCTGAGGAATGTAGCCGCAAGATGTTCCATAGCATGAAGCGCAGGAATCGACAAAGCCGGCTGACGGTTGGGTGCAGTCATCCTTATATCAAAAGTTGTGACAACATCTCCCGAGGGTGTGACATCCTTGCGACTGACGTAGACTCCTGGAAGAAGTAAGAGATGATCTATGGAGAAGCTTGCTATCTTTTTCATAATGCAAAATTAAGAAAAAAAAGGGAGAAAACCTTAATAATATAGATATTTTGATTAAATTTGCATAATCATTTACATGCCCACTATGGAAAAGAAAGACCTGAAATATTCCGAGGCTATCGCAGAACTTGAAGCCATAACAGCAAAGATGCAGAGTGCAGACTGCGACATCGACTCGCTCGGAGCACTGACCACAAGAGCGCTGGAACTACTTAAAATCTGCAAAGACAAGCTTTTCAAGACCGATGAAGAGGTCAAGAAATGCCTTGCAACCCTTTCAGACTCACTAAGCTGAGCCATCAAGACCGACGGCGACAATAAAGAGACGGCTGCGCGCGTTCTAACAATATGATTGACCATAATATCAGGAAAAGACATATTATTCAGACTGCGCTGTATATCCTGCTGATTGCGGCGATGCTCCCGTCGTGCAAATCAGTCAAGCTTTCGGACGCAGATGACACTCTCGCCAGAGGAGAATTCTTCGCAGCATCCAATATGTACCGAAAGATCTACAACAAGCTCACAAAACCGGAGGAACGTCCCCTCCGCGGAGAAGTTGCCTATAAACTTGCATCATGCTATCAACGTCTGAACCGACCTGCCAATGCCGTCGCCGCATACAACAATGCACTTCGATACGGACAGACAGATTCAATGATCTATCTTCGTCTCGGACAGATGCTGCAGGCTTCCGGAAAATATCAGCAAGCTATCGCGGAATATCAGAAATACCTCGAATGGAAGCCAGAAGACGCAGTGGCGAGATCAGGAATAAGGGGATGCGACATAGCTTTGGCTTCAAAGGAAGCCCCGAAAAGCCGATATGTAGTGAAGCAGTCAAAACTATTTAACTCACGACGCTCCGACTACGCGCCTATGTATCTTGACAATAACTATGACATCCTGTATTACACTACGACCAACGAGAAGGTGACCGGTGAAAACAAATCAGAAATCACCGGAATAAAAAATGGCGACATCTGGATAGCAAAAAAAAATGAAAAGGGGGAATGGCTTCGACCGACCCCGGTGGAAGGAGAACTAAATTCAGATGCCGACGAAGGTATCGTATCGTTCTCGCCTGACGGACAGACCATGTACCTGACCGTTGCCAAACGCTCTGAGACATCGAGCACATCAGTAGAGATCTACACTTCCAGACGAAGCGATGCATCATGGAGCGCACCTCAGAAATTCGAGATAC
>JAIDQZ010000066.1 GCA_029062005.1 Muribaculaceae bacterium
CTCACTTAGCGGCTTAGCCGGTGCTGTACAACCTCAGTTTTTTCCGAACTATTGTATATTTGTTTCTTTAGTAAAACGTAAGTATATAAGAAAAGTCCTATTCCTTAGAAACAATTTCTGCTACAATTTTTCAACCGAAGAAATACCGATGCCTAATTATCTTCCTCCAGCCGTTGAACGATCAACATTAGCATCAACCTCTAAGAACTTATCCGCACCTCCTTTTTGTCTACCCCATTTAAGATTATAACTTATAGAGATATAAGGCATACGCATACCAAGTCGTATATGCTGTTCATTTCGGTTCCATTTGCTTAAAGATTTACTACCCTGGTCATATTTCCCGAATGGCATGATGATTCCAGCTCCAAATCTCCATGACTTCCAATTATAGCTGAGGTCTAATATGTTGAGATCTTCGCCCCAAGATATTTTCTCCCCCCATAGGTCACGTTGTGCTCTGACATACTGTCCGGAAAGCACAAATCCCCAATGCATCAGCCTTATTGAAGCGTTGCCGCTCCATGAATTGCTGTGAAGTGTATAGCCTGTACCATGCATTTTCTCCATTCTATACTGTATATAACCGCTTGCCATCAGCCAGTCCTGAATTATCTCAATCTGAGGAGCCAGAAAGAATGACAGGTTTTTTAGTCCTCTGCTGTTCTCATAGGTTGTGATAAGTCGGTCATTAGCCCAGTAAAGAATCGGGGTAATGGCATTCGGGGATTTAAAGGCTCTGACACCGAAAGTGCCGTTTACACGTGGGAGATTGAAGCCGTACCGGAATGTGAGCATATAGGAATTTGCCGTTTTAAGACTCTGGTTTCCGACACGCCACTGAAAACCGTCAATCTGCTGAGGCACCGTGTTGGTTTCAACCAGAGAAGGGGCGGACTGCCATGATGTGAAGTTAAGGCGGAAGTTATGGTTTTGATTAAGGGAGTAAGTCACTGTTGCTTGCGGACGCGGACTCCATGAATGATTACCCTCATTCGATTCTTTGAAAAGAAAATCGGTATACTGCACACCCATACCTGCAGTTGCAGACCATTTTCCAAAACGCCGGAAGTATTCTGCGAAGAAATACAGTTTGTCTTGACGCTGGTGGAATATCTCACCTCCAAGATTTTCATATTCGGAGCGGTTACGGTTGGCTGTATATGAAACTCCGGCTGTAAAACGGTAATTACTCCAGTTTTTCATATAGTCTGCCTCAGCAGCGTAAACTAGATTTCTGTCCTTAATATTTGTATGTATGTCCGTAATATTTGTATGTATGTCCGTAATCGCTCTGCCTCCCATTTCATCTTTGATGTAATTCTCGATGTAATCTGAGAATGAATGTCCGTTATAAAACGAGCTACCGAAATTAAGGACAAGCATCTGCCTGTTCTTTAAATTCTGCTGCCAGTAAAGAGACAGGGATGGAGTACTTCCATCTGCGCCTTTTGTATCAGTAAGCAGAATGTCGTCACTTCCATTGCTTAAAGACAGAAGTCCGTTGTATGTCCAGCATTCATTTATATTCTGATGGAAACCGAATTCAGCCATAAATACAGTAGTGTCAGGCTTTATATAATTATATGAAGCCCAGATGTTCGCCATTGAGTTGTCAAGTGTACCTCCACGAGAGGTCTCCTCCCGGATAATTGATGCCCCGTCTTTATATGTAAATGTTTCGGAATAGTCCCTGTGAGTCTTGATTTTGTTGGTGAGTTTGTAATTACCCCCGACCTCCCATTGCGAGAGACCCACATTAAACTTAGTGTCAGCAGTGAAGAAGCCCCATGCCGTATTGAGAGCCGGACGAGCCTCTGTTTGTAAAGATCCGCCTACTGTCGGATTCGCTACTATAAGGTTGAGAACATAGTTGGCACCTCCATAGCGAAGTCCGGGATTGTCGATCCATTCTACACGCTTGACGGTTTCAGGCAATATCGCACGTACCTGTTCAATCGATGATTCGCGTCCATTGATACGGACCTGTACAGATTGTCCTGCCGTCTGAATGGTTCCAAGAGCATCACTCACCGTCAGAGTAGGGATCATCAGATTGTCGAGCAGCTGGATTCCATTCTTTGAGTTCTCAACCGCACTCTTTGACGGATGATAGACATCCATGTCAGCCTTGCGGATTACTTTTGGTGCCTGAATCACGATCTCATTGAGCT
>JAIDQZ010000067.1 GCA_029062005.1 Muribaculaceae bacterium
CAGTATTGCGCGTTCCGCACTCTCAATGTCGATTATCTCCATAGATACGCCATCACAAATACCTCTCATAATCTGGATAACAAGGCAGAACCGTATCAGATACGTTTCAAGTTTTCCACATAGTGCCCTGATGGTATCTGAATCGGTGGCGGAATATTCGGCATTGCTCACCTCGATTTTCCAACGGTTCACACGGATTTTTGCTTCTGGAGAAAATGGAAGCTCATGTGAGATTACATTTCCCTCTTGGTCTGTTTTGAGAGTAAAGCCTACCACCTTCCGGATTATTGTCTCCCATTGTGCCAATATATCATCTGGCATATCAGTGTCATTCCATGCCGGCATTTCGTTGATTTCGGGGTACACTTTCAGGAAACGTGATGAAAAACCATTCAACATACGTTTACCTCCAAACTGTTCACCGAGACGTCCAGGCTGCGTAGTACCGATTATCGAGCAATACGGCTTCGACAAGAAAATATGCTCGTTGTTTGACTTTCTGCTATATTTGAATGGTGTACCGCTGAAGAGACTTAGGAAGTAGCTCTCATCAGAACCGTTGTAACGGTTGAAGTTGGAGAGTAGGCTGTCAATCTCGTCCTTGTATGTGAGGACTCCACGCGGATTATCCCTCAATGCTCCGATAAGTGCTTCAAGTGTAGAATCCACGACCACATGACATTTACGGATAGGCATAGCCATTTCCTCAGGCAGTGAATTTTTCTCGCGTTGCTTGGCTGAAATGCGTTCCCATTTGCGGTATGCCTCCATCTCCTTGCAATATATCCGGTCATATTCACTGTCGATCTTTAACAGTGGTGCGACAGCCTGTTGCAGCGGCGGTGTCTTGCCACAGCTTGGTGAACCGACGAGCACCATATAGATTATCGGACGGTCGATCCATCCGGTCATGAAACGGACTGACCATGTGTTTCCCATAGCAGCTGCAAATACCGTCAGGAATGAAGCGGATGTAAAGTCTACGTTAAAATTCTCATATTCTTCAAAGGCTTCAACAATATTGCTGATTGCATCCGGGAAAACCTCAAGAGGAAAAGTAGGAGAATCAGACAAGAAAGTTTCTTCCTCAAATTCCTCCGGATCATCTTCTATCAAGCCACAGGCCGGTATAGGTGGTCTCTTGGGGTTATAGTTTCTCATGGCAGTCAAATGTTAAGATTTCGGTTGCCGAGAGCCTTGCGGACTTCATATTCAGGATAGAGAACTTTGTTCCCGGTCTTGACAGGTTTAAGGATACCCTTGTTAGCCCAATGCCAGAGTGTGGCATCGCAAACACCGAATAGTTCCTTGACTTCGGTCTTAGTGAGCAGCCGTTCCTTCTTTGCAGCCTCGACCATTGAGCCGAGTTCATCCTTTGCACGGCGGATTAGATCATCTGAAAAGGCTTTGAGGTCTTCGGCACTCATCTCGACCTTGACATGGGCCCGACCCTCGTTGAGAATATCTAAGAGATCTTGCATATTTATTTCTGTTGCCGTCATTGTTTGGACAGTTCCGCTGACGACTTAAGACGGAAACGCCACCGCTCCGAAATGGAACGATGGCGCAAAAGTATAGCGGAATTTCTTGAAATAATAAGAATTAGCTGTTCGTTAAGTTCGCGAACTCAGGAACGAATCAAACGAATATAAAAGGGGTTATTTCAGTCGAGGTTTTCAGGATTCTTCATCAAAACATCGGTCTTTATCTTGTCAATCGCGAAACGATTTTCAGGCTCATCTTTTCCATATCTTTTTCCGCGAGGCAACATGTTTTGGAGAGTATTGACATCCTTTTGAACTTGCCGTGTTCCCACAATTTTGACTTCAGGGAAAGAGGTTTTCAGTGCATCCATAAACCGGGTAACTGTGAGATTCGCCTTGATTTCATCAGCCTCAATAAGTGCAATGTATAACCGCGCTATATCAATTCCACGTCCATTATACTTCAACCAATCCCCGATACGGTTCACCATGTACCTATCATGTGATGCAACAAGAGCTACCAAATCTTCAATAAACTTTTCCGTTTTTGTTGACTTGACAGGTGAAACTCTATCTTCTTTATCATCTATTCCTCTCAACGCCCATTCTTCGATATTACCATCTTCAAGGCATTTTCTATAATCCAGATACTTGCTTAATTCCTCGTGTGAACGCTGTTTGGTTCCGACAAGACGTTTCATGACATCTTTAAGAAACTTGGAAAGCTGCCATTTGGCTTGTCTATTATCAGACAAAGCGATTGCTTCCTCAATATTCTCAATCACCATTTCCGAAGATCGGCCATGTTTCAGCCAAGCGGCAAAAGGTAAACGATACTTCTCCCAGTCCTCATCTTTGCCCGGCTTAGTAAGCATTTTTTCAGTAAAACCAGACTTATAAAGAATCTCTACCAGTTCATCTACATTCACATTGTCGGTGTCAATCATATCCTCCAATCGCTTCTGAAATTCCGGAGAAGCAATGAATGCCGCCTGTCCCATAAGAAACACACTGAACAAGTCCGCCTCCCCCATATCTCTTGCCACATCACCATATTCACGCGGATGTTCCTGCATCCACTGTCTCAAATCAACCTTTTCCGATTTATGATCCTTATTATCCAGAGTGTTATCCATAGCACTTTAGGTGATTTTAGCATTTCTTTCACAACCTCTTTAACCCACTTTGCTTGTGCTACTATTTCGGTTTATCAATCTTTAGTTGTGATATCAAATCAATATAGTCTTTTGGTAAATCGTCATACCAACTTTCTGCGCCTTTGTAATTCGCTTTAATTGTTGCTTTGATAAGATTCATCAAATGGTATGCATCCTCTATTTCATCTTCCTTAAAATACAGACTATTTGCAAGATTCTTTTCCTCTGCCGAATCTCTTTTGAGTTTTACATTATCAAAGACACCTGCATATGACATGGTAATCCAATAGAAAGGTTCTTTTTCCATATAATAATGATTAGTTTTGAAAATTATGCTGCTTGTTTTATGATCTGTTGTGCGGCGTGAGTACTCATTCCCCCAGCATGCCTTACTAACTCATGAATAGCATAAGGAACTCGCATTAAAGAGGTGGAGTATTCTATATGATGCCATGTAAACTCTGGATTATCGGGGTAACCAAGTTTGAAAGCAGCTCTTTTTGCAAGCGATATATCTTTTTTACTATCGCCGGTAAGTTCTTCAAGAGTCACCACTAATGGTTTGCCGTCTTTTCCTTTAAATGCTACATTCGAAAAATCAGCAAAACCTTCTTTTGTAAATGGAATTCCTTCTGGATATAATTTATCCCATTTAGCAAAATCTTCTAATGTGTATTTCCCACATCCTTTTATTTCAATAACACCATCTTTAAATCTACTTTTTAGTTTAGGGTTAAGACTAGGGTGTAGATAATATGATTTACCCGAAAATTCCCAATTTGGAGGCATACCTCCATTTGATTTTCTTGCTATAATTAACGATTTATTGGGCTTTTCCCTTGAAATCAACCACCTCTTGATGTTAAACTCCGGTTGAGAGTGTATCAATTTGGCCAATTCATCATCTTGTCCCATTTCATTGAGTAAATCAGCTTTCTTCTTAATAGACAATCCAGTTTTGGACGCAACTCTATCAAGTAATGAAGCGTTATCTGCAGTTGTGAACATTCGATGAGAAAGGTTATCAATATTTTCAAAAGATTCTGAAATGATCTTTTTGTTATTTGCCTTTATATCAGCTTTTACAGTAAGAGGAGTGATCCCGTCGTCAGCATATTTCAATACTAAAGTCGCATCAATATCATTACCTTTCGATGTCTGGCTAACCTTCCTTAGCTTTGATGTCCAGTCTGATCCGAGATTATAATTTTCTTTTGCAAATATAACATTAGACATAAGCTCGTTAGTGCTTACGCTCTTTGCTTCTATCTTTGAGAATCTTCCTATATCATCAACGTGATATAGGTAAGTTAAACCATTAGCACCCTTAATTTTGTATACGGAGTTCGGAATCAAAGTTTTCTTCAAAACCGAGCCATTATCAAGTAGATTACTCCCAGTCTTAAATGGCTCATTCAACAAGAAAATCCCATCTCGCATTTCGCCTATTAAAGAGTTATCAGACTTCCTAAAGAATTTGACGATTCCAGTTTCTTCCTTAATACATAGGTCTCCTAAAGCATTATTCACGCCAAATCGACGTTCTAAATCTCGGCACTTTACAAAGTATTTAAAAATATTAACATTGTTTGCTGCCTTAGGAGCATTTTTAGTAAATACGACAAATTCATCAACGAATGAATTAGAAGATACTAGCGCTGAATAAAAGTCATAATCGGACTGGATAGCCTTTCCAATCTTCTTTTGGAAAGATTTGTCCAATCTATTAAGAGCTTCAGCAAGATTTATATTTTCCTTTCGGATAAGCTTAATTAGTTCACTCCAATCAAGTGAGTGAAGTTCCTTCTTTGTGATATTTTTTAATGTCTTTTCTGTTGCTTCTTGTGAAACTTCTTTCGCCGTCTTCTCAACAGTCTCAGATGTGATTTTTTCTAAGACTTCCTTACTGCTCTTTTTACAAGAACTCGTAGTTACGATGAGTAAGCTTGAAATAACCAGAGTAACAATTCTAAAGATTTTCATAAAACCTAACGGTATTGTCGTCTAACGAAGTTGTAATACTTTTTGTATCGTATTTAATAGTATGTGCTTGTTGTTCTCTCAAACTATCAATCAATTTTGAATCATTTGAATTTGCCAATATCATAGAGATTACAATTATTATAAGGAATACGATAATATCTATAAGGCATCCCCAGGGCCCAGCGATTTTATCCACAAACAATAGCACAATCTGAATTATAATAAAAGTAAGTAACCATTCAAACAGCTGGGTCCCAAATTCGATTACTATATTATTTCGAGAATATTCAGAAAGGGTGTCTAAAGAAATTTTTTCAGATGGGAGGTCAATTTGTGTATAAGCAGGAAGACCTTTCCCTGAAATAAACTGTTGCCGAATATTCTTTATACCTTTAAGGTAATTTTCATACAAAATATGCTGTTCCTGATGGATATCAAGCGAATTGAAATATCGATTAGACAATATATTCATTTCATCGTTCCAAGATTGTTTGCTTTTAAACAACCAAGAAAACATATTCATATAGCTATTCCACACTCCCAATTCCTTATCTTCAAATCTTTCTAATTGTCTTTCGAAAGCAGTGTTGACTAGTGAATCAAGATCTTTTGTGTATGATTGATTTATAGATTTTTCTAATTGAATATATTGCGCTTTGCTACCAGAGGATAGCTTATTCGCATTTATAGTTACAGTATAGTCTGACTGTATGTGCTCTCTCAATGCATCAGCTTCATTGTTATTACATGAAACAAACAATATTGCGAGCAATGTAAGCAGAACTAATTTATTCATTTGAGTTGCTCTATTGTAGGATTAATCGTTTCAGTATAAGAGTCTTGAATCTTATCTGGAGAGCAAATCCATGCAGAAATCCACACAACGCAGTAAAACAAAAGTTCAAGTAAAAGACCTAATCCACCAACAATTGAGGCAGGAGGAAAGAATGCACAGGCAGATAGGACTAATAACCCAATGTTAATTCCCCAAAACCACCATGGATGATGAGATGGGGCATTCAAAAATGTATCATACCATCCATACTCAGGATCTAATACGGATTGTAATTTGCTGAAAGATTGATCATTCTGCATATAGTAAACGGCAACTTCGTGAATCCGTTCTTCAAATTGGGCTGTGGGCTCCGTTTCTCCCTTACGAATTCTTTCAATTGAGGAAGGGGTAACATTCATAATGCGGGCAATAGCCTCTACATCGGCATCACTCCCCACATATAAATCATTCAATAAATCTTGAGTTGTTCTAGTCTCTACTATTTTGGCAAATTCAAGTCTCTTCTCAGCATCATCACTAGAACATGATGTTAACGCGATAATACCAACCAAGACCATTAACGAGATATATACTATTTTCTTCATTGGGAATTCAGTTAAATGTTTGAGATGCAAAATTAGTAAAAAATCTTGATATTCTGACAGGTTACCCGAAAATACGAGCTTTTTTTCAATCAATTTAGGCGAATATCGAAATAGTAATATCAATATATTGTGAGTTATACTTTGTCGTATCTTTGTTGAAGTCTTACAATCTCATCTCTGACATATTCGCAATACCATTCAGGAGAGAGGACTTCGGCATCGCCTCCGAGGGCAAGGATTGCAGAGAGGAAGTCATCTGTGGGGCGAAGACGATATTCAAAGATGGTATATTCAGGTGTCGAGTCTATAACTACCTGGGATTTGTGTAGAGGGAGAGTGCGAAGATAGTCGGCTCGATGGTAGTCGTTATATACCTTGATGCGGATTTTCTCAATATCATACTCATCTTCCATACCGGTGATTACGCCAAAAGCTGCATCATAGTATGACTCAACATCAAAGTTGGGATCAATCGTAAAGGGGATATCAGTAAGCTCGACTTTTACAATACGGTCGAGTGCGAGATGATACATCGTGTTTGTCTGCGGATTTTTGCATAGTAAGTACCACCGACGTTGATTTACCTTTACCACGTATGGCTGAACATGATGAAACTTTGGATCAGAGCGATAGAACGGAGTATAAAAAATATCGATTTCTTTGTCTTGGCGCATAGCGTCCAATATCGGTAAAAGGAATTTTTCACCAGATGGGATGTCTTCATATATGACACGCCCTTCAAGCGTGCGATTAGCGCTGAGGATGTTATTCACCGCAAACGCACTCAGAAGCCAGCTTTTGGCTTGACGACTGTCTAAATCATGCTCACTCGTAATCCGATACTTATACCCGTCACTTGCGATGCAGTCGATATTTACATCAAATAGATCCTGTAGCACACCTATATAATAGCGGAAAGTTGAATTGCTCAATTTTCCCATTTCATCGTGACCATGCTCGCGTTCCCATCTGTCAGCCATATCTTTATAGCTGATACCGCCGGTGCGATATATCGTATCAAGTACCCAGAGGCACTTCTTCAATTGATTCTTTGCCATAATAGTTTTTTAATAGAGCAAAGCCTCGACGTCGATAACTTTACCATTATTTATTTAAGTTGCAAAAGACGGAATCGAGGCCATGTCTTTATTCTTTCAGATACAAAATTAGTCAATTCCTTTGATATTCCTTTGTTTATGCAAAGTAAATGATAAGGTCGCCAAGAAACTTGGCGAGTATAACATTTTTCAAAATTCTTTAGAGGTCGCCAAAATCATCGGCGACCTGAGTTATAATTTTGCCGTAGAAACTCAAAAGTATCTCAAATTATGAATGAAAAAATAATCAGCGTTCTTGAACGTGCAGACAATGACGATCTGAAGACCTTGTGCGACATTATCACACTCGGCAAGAATGGGACTCCGCGAATCAGCGACAGCCTGACCAAAACTGAAAGCTATAAGCGCAACTATCCACACCGGATGGCAACTCTGATACCCGGGATGGTACGAGAGCTTGGGCTGTATGGTGGTAACTCTGTGGTAAACTTTTTCAAAGGAGAAGGTGCTGACTACTCAACTATCTTACGCAAGGTCGCAAAACGACTGAAAGTCAATTTCCGAGACTCGCAGTCAGATGAAGTGATTGAAGGATACATGTTGCAAAAGCTGTTTGACGATATGTCAGACCGACTAAGTGATGAAGAGCTCCGCACTATGGCGCGCGAATTTGGCGTCAAGCCGTTAAGCTATTCCCGTCAGGTAATAATAGCCGCCCTTCAGGTCGCAATACGTCGCGGGGGTATTTACGGGTTGACTTGGTCGATGAATGTAGCCAATGTAGTTGCACGTCAGGCAATCGGAAGAGGAATAGCTACGTTCGCCTCCGGCACAGTACTCTCACGTAGCCTTTCTGTTCTGACCGGTCCTATTGGCTGGGCACTGACTGCCGCATGGACCGCTTACGACATCGCCGGGCCCGCATACCGCGTCATAGTTCCGGCAGTAATCCAGATCGCCTACATTCGGCAAAATAGTGGACTTCTTGCGTTGCCCATGTACAGCGAAATAGAGGACCTTGACGACGAGGGCGATGATGAATGAAAATAAGATTATCTGTGTAATATACTAAGACTAAGACTTGTAATAGCCGGGTGCATCTATTATACCATTATGACTGATAACACTCATACTAATAGTATAGTGAGAATGTGCGACTTAACGTTCGATAAGTCGCTATTCGAAAATTTCGATACACATACGGTACTCGATCGACTGCTTTGTAGTTATAATGGTTTACCAAAGGGAGTCAACTACATGATAATTGGCGACCCTGGATCGGGTAAAACCACAATAATTCTTGACCTGTTGGCAAATGTGATGAAGCATTATCCTTCGGCGCGAATTCTTTTTGTCAGTGCAGAGATGAATGAGATAGATCTGGCAGTGTATGTAAATCGCTATCCCAAATTTCAGTATCTCAATATACTTTTTGTAGAAAGTGATTTTTCAGAGCAAGACAATTCTCACAATCTTACTGAAATAGAGTCTGTACTCAATCAAGGGTGGGATATCGTTGCAATCGACTCTTTTTATGAGTTGCAAGGTATTGTCAAGGAGGAGGAAAATATGCGCATGAAGGAGGCTGAAAATCGCTTGCTGGCCATGATTAAGAGAAATAATAAAGCTCAGAATCAAAGGAACATCAACACTACTTTCCTCACCATACAACAGGTTACAAAATCCGGGAATTTCATAGGCTCAAATCGCTTGAAACACAGTATTACAGCGATGATGGAACTGCGTTTTGAAAATCCGCGAAATGTGTTCTCAGACCGCTATGTTGTTTTCTCGAAACATCGTCGCGGCGATGTCGGTGTAAAGCTATATTATGATTTGAGTGCAACAGGAGATGTTCGGTTTGATGAGGAACGTTTTGAGAAAGATGCCCGGATCAGACGAATGCAAGTTGAGGTTGCGAATAATCTCCGCCGATATGCTGATCGTTTCGATGAACTTTTTTCAAACCCTCAAGGTACAAATCCACAACAATGACAAATTTCATATCACAAGCAGAACGAATAGAGCAAAAGCTCTTTCCCCACAAGCAAGTATCTCTCGGAGACCTCCGTCAAATTGATGGGCCACTATTTGATCTTAATGGAAAAGACCTCGTTTTTGAACCATCGGTAGCAGATGCCCTCAACCGCCAGATTGGGACAAGTCGCAGCCAACTTGATATGATTCGCCACGCTTCCGGCGATGTCGGTCAGGTAAATTTCCGCAACTTCTTGTCCGACGCAGCTACTTTCGCCAATAATAAGGATGTCGTGCTAATAGCATCACCTGATACGCACCGTGTGGTAAATGTTCTGATTCCTCGTCACGATTTTATCCCCGCGCGTCAATTTTTTGATTTTGCACAACTGTTTATGGATGAAAGCGGATATGAGTTCGAGAAGATGGAATCGCGTAGCGATGGGCGGTTTGACATTATGTTATATCTGCAAAGTCGAAATCCAACAGTCAGGCAGTTTGCTACGGGAGAAGATACAGTGACGGATGGAGCTTACCTGCGTTGGACCGGTGACCAAATTGAACTTGGGAATTATTATATACGCTTAGTCTGCACTAATGGAGCAACAGATACAGTAACAAAGAAACAGACCAAAATGCATTCATTCAATCCCTCAGAGGTGCATCGAATGATTGAGCTTGCCAAAAGCCGAGAACTCCCCAAAATCGGATTTCAAACCTACGAGCGGAAGGCCATTGAGGCAATGGAAACACAATGTTCACTCGCCGAATTACAAGGTTTATCATCTTATTTGACCGGTAGAAACGCAGGCCTGTTACCTGAAACTGTTGATTCGTTCTTACCGACTCGAAAGTATGAAGAATATTTCACTGCTCGCGGTGTGGATATCAAACGAAATAGCAAGTTGATTAAAACTGATCTTTCGGCATGGTCTGTTTTTAATATGCTGACAGCATTTGCAACTCATACCGACTTACTCGCACCAGAAGATGGTGCGAGAAACACAATCCGTCATGCCGCTAATCGCTTCTTACAGGCTGATCGTGATATTAAACACTACATTGAATATGACGGATAAAAGATCTTTCATTCGGTTCATTGCCAACGATGAACACTACAACGACGTGCTTTCCAGGGCGGGCGGTGCGAGACGGTCGCTTTGGATTGGGACTGCCGACATCAAAGATGTATACGTAAAGGTCGGAATGAACAATATGCCTTTTCTTGGAGTACTGGCCAACCTTATACGTCGAGGAGTGGAGATTCGCCTTATCCACGCCAAGGAACCTGGATTCGCTTTCAGAGAAGATTTCGACCGATATCCGCTTTTAAGCAGGGGATTAGAGCGGATGCTCTGTCCTCGTGTCCATTTCAAAATGATAATTTTTGATTTTGAAACGGCTTACATCGGCTCTGCCAATCTGACAGGAGCAGGGATCGGTATGAAAAGCAGCGACCGTCGGAACTTTGAAACCGGCATCCTGACTAATGAGTCAACTTTGGTCGAAGCTGCTACCGTACAATTCGACTCAGTATGGAGTGGCATCTACTGCCGGACATGTGGTCGAAAAAAGTTTTGCCCGGAGCCGTTGAAATAATAAATTGAGAGTGTAGTTATTTAAAGTGAGACAGCTTTGGTTATCTTTTCCGTAAAAATATTCCCGAGACAAATAAATCCTTTCGTTTCAGTTAAATATCTTTGGCGGTATTTTGTTCGTCAATGGCGTGGATGATTTCGAGTTTGAGGTCTTCGGGATAGTCCTCATTTGCCATGTAGCAGGTGATGATGCGCTGGAGGAGGTCTTTGTCTATGCGTCCGGCGGCGACGTGGTAGATTATTGCTTCCATACACTGCATGAAGTTGTAGGCGTGCCAGTAGTAGCCGTTATGAACGAGAAACCAGACACCGATAGTCAATGCTACACGTTTGTTGGAATCCTCGAAATAATGACCGGTACATAAGCCGAATACAAGATATGTTAGCTTTTCAACGAAAGTGGGATAATACAGGTCATTCTGCACGAAGTCAAGAACCTTGCGAATGCCGCCTTCATCCTTTACTCCTTGCAGTCCGCCACCACTGGCTACTACTGTTTTAGCATAGACCACCAGAGCCTCATCATAACTGATGTATTTCAATTCCTCACTCATCGTCATCGGCTTGCTTCAGGCGTTTAAGAACTTCACGGTTGGCTTCAAGGATATTGTCAAAGTCAATCGAAGCATCACCGATAAACTTATCGAACTCGTCAGGAGTAACAGCTCTGAGATACTCTGCGAGATTACCATGCCATGCGTCACGGAATGCGACATCACGGGATGCCATCTTTGTTCTAGCATCGTTGATGAAAGGCTCCATCATAGGGGCGGCAGATAATTCATCAATTATCGCCTTGACATCTTCTATCGGCAACTGTTTGTTGCCATTATCGGAATAACGTTTCTCTATCAAATGAGCAACGCCATTCTCAAATGATGAAATACAAA